>JAYRYA010000003.1:0-195040 GCA_041917255.1 Zoogloea sp. | reverse complement strand
CTCAGACCAGCGCCGTGCGGCCGTGCCGCTCTGGAATCACTTCTATAACTGGCATCGACCCCACCACGGCATCGGCTGCCAAACCCCCAGCTCTCGGCTACCAGGGAACGGAAACAACGTCTTGACTCTTCACACCTAGCGCGCGTTGCGCGCCGCCTGGTGGAAGGCATCGAGCAGCGGGGCGCAGTCGAGCAGGCGTGTCGCCCCGGCGGCGTGGAACTCGGGGTGCCATTGCACCCCGACCACGAAACGGTGGCCGATGTGCCGGATCGCCTCGATCATCCCGTCCTCGGGGGCAGTGGCCTCGACGACCAGATCGCGCCCCAGGGCGCGAACGCACTGGTGATGGATCGAAACCACCTCCCCGCCCCCCGGCGTGCCGAACCACCGGGCAAACTGACCGCCTTCGGTGAACACCACCCCGTGGCTGTGCAGATCGTAGGCGTCGGCCTGATGCATCGCCCCGGCACCGAACTGGCTCGGGATGTCCTGATAGAGCGAGCCCCCGAAGGCGACGTTGATCAGCTGCATGCCGCGACAGATCCCCAGGACCGGCTTGCCTGCCTCGACGAACTCGTGCAGCAGCTCCATCTCGTAAGCGTCCCGCACCCGATCACCGGCCCACTCCGACTGGAGCGGTTGCTCGCCGTAGGCTTCGGGGCTGACGTCGGCCCCGCCCTGGAGGACGAGCCCGTCGAGGAAATCCGCGTAATCCCGCAGCCGGATGTCGCTGCGATGGATCGGCCCATCCTTGAGGATGGACGGGACCATCAGGACCAGCACATTGCGGGACATGATCCAGTGGGCGATGGACTGCTCCAGGACCTGCAGCGTCTTCGACTGGAGCCCGGTCGCGCCGTTCTGGGGATGAAACAGCCGCGCCGACAGGCCAATCCTGATTGTGGGGTTGCGAGCCATGATGCCTCCTCCCGGGGCACTTGCCCCTCGAACTATAGATCGGACAACGGACGTTCCGCCGACAGCTCATCCCTATCGGTGAGATTGGCCACCACCTGCGCGAGATTCCGGTGCAGTTGCGTCAGAACCTCGGAGGGCAGCCCCTGCAACGCCTGTGGCAACACGCCCTCGAACGGCCCGGGGGCCAGGGCCAGCACCTGCGCGGCCTCGTCCCGCAGGTGCAGGCCGACGCGACGCTGGTCATCCGGCTTGCGCACCTTGCTCACCAGCCCCTTGGCGATGAGCTTCTCGACCAGCTGGCTGCAGGTGGATTGGTGGATCGATAACCGGCTGGCCAGCTCAGACACCCCGCAGCCGGGCGTTCGCGCAATCTCGTGGATCAGCCACAGCTGCGACCCGGACACCCCGCAGCGCAGCTCGACATCCCGGAAGTGCTGGCGCACCGACCCGTAGATCACCCGGAACTGCTTGAGCACCACCAGGGCCATGGCGTCCATCGGCAGCTCATTGAATGGGGCGGGCATGGCAGGATTCGTGTTTGCAGAATTCATTGTCGTCAATTATATTTACACCAAACTAAATTTCAAACCGCCTTGTGATGGTGCTGGCGATTGCCACAGACATCCCGCCCGGCACCCGTTCCAGAAACAAGATCCGTCGTTCGCCGGCAGCGCTGGCGACAAGGCGGACCGAGGCCCACTTCACCCATGTCGATCCAGTTCTATGCCCGCGAAGCCTCTCCGCTGCTGCTGTTCGGCCTGCTGCTCCTTGGCGGTCTGGCCAGCGGCGAGATCAGCCGCCGCGCGTGCAGGCTCCCGCGCACAACCGGTTACGTGCTTTTCGGGGTACTGATCGGCAACAGCGGGCTGCACTGGATCGACCCCTACATTCTCGACGCGGCACAGTTTTTCATCTACCCGGGGATCGGCCTGATCCTGTTCGAACTGGGCCACCATTTCCCGCTCACGCGCCGCGGCATCGACCGCCGGCTGGTACTCCTCAGCCTCGCCGAGACGGGCGCAGTCTTTGCGACGATCACCACCCTGATGTACTTCCTGGGGTTCGGCATTGCCGGCGGGCTGTTCGGCGCCGCCATCGCCGCCTCCACCTCGCCGGCGATCACCATCGCCACCACCCGAGACACGGGCGCTGACGGCCCCTTCACCCGACGTCTGTTTGGCCTGGTTGCCCTTAACGGGTGCGTGGCCTTCGCCGCCGTCAGCGTGATCCTGCCGATGCTCGCGGCCACCGGGGCCACCGAGCTGACGCCCGGCTACGCGCTGGCCGCGGGCCACGTGCTCCTGTCCCTGCTGCTGGGTGCCGGGCTGGCCTTTACCGCCTGCGCCGCAGCCGTCCGGCTTGGCCCGCAGACGGAACATCAGCACCTCATGCTGCTGGGTCTCATCGTGGTCGGCACGGGGCTGCCCCTCAGCCTCGAGATGTCGCCACTCCTGACGTTGCTCACGTTCGGCATCGGCACGCGCCTCGCCGACCGACGCAAGGCCGTGCTGGCCATCCGCATCTCGTCCGACGCGCGGGTTTTCCTGGTGGTGACCTTCGTGCTGGCCGGGGCGGCACTCGAGATCGGACTGCTCGTGGAATACGCAGCAGCTGCCACGGCTTATGCGCTGACGCGCTTCGGTGCCCGCTGGGCCGCCCTCCACCTGATGGGGCGCCGCCTCGGCATCGACGCCAGGGAAGCACGCTTCACGGCCATCGGGCTGCTGCCCATGTCCAGCGTGGCCCTCGTCCTGCTCGGCGACGCCGGCCCACTTGAAGGTGGAGTCGGTCCCGCGCTCTCGGGCACCTTGATGGGCGCCATCGTGCTGATGCAGTTGCTGGGCCCCCTGTGCACCCAGGCCGCCGTCGTTGCCGCCGGCGAGGCGCGCCTGCCCCCGGCAGGTGCCCGACAACCCGCCAACGGTGCCCCATCCCGATGAGTACGCCACTACGCCAGGGCTGGGAAGCGCTCCAGGACAGCCTGATCTTCCTGCCCCCCTTCCCCGATCAGCTCGACCCGCTGATCCTGTTCTCGCTGCTCCTGGTCGGCGGCCTGATCGTTGGCGAAACACTGTTCCGGACGCTCGGCCTGTCGCGCATCGTCGGCTATGTGCTGGCCGGCGCGATCACGGGCCCCGGCGCCCTGGGCTGGCTCGACCGGGAGACCATCGCGATGGCCAAACCGCTGGCGGACACGGCCCTGGGCCTGCTGCTGATGGAGACGGGACGCCACCTCGACCTGCAGTGGCTGCGCGCCAACCGCGGGCTGCTGGTGAGCGCGGCGGCCGAATCCGGGCTCGCCTTCGTCACCATCTTCATCTTCGCGTTGCTGGCCGTCGGCCTCTCTCCAGGCTGGAGCGCGGCGACGGCGGCCATCACCATGGCCTCGGCGCCGGCGGTCGTGCTGCTCACCGCCGAGGAGAACCGCGCCCAGGGGCAGGTCACCCAGCGCACCCTGCTGCTCACGGCGATCAGCTGCGCCCTCTCCTTCGTGGTCTTCGCCGCCGTGCTCGGGATCCTCCACGCCGAGCACGCCGGCGACTGGCTCAACGCCCTTGCCCACCCCGTGTGGGTCGTGTGCGGCGGCATCCTGATCGGTCTGCTGTGCGCGCGTCTGGCGCTGTTCATTGCCGCCCGCCAGCCGCGGGGGTCTGTGGCCCAGGTATTCATCCTCGTGGCAACCGCGTTGATGGCCATCGGCACGGCCCGCACGCTTGCGGTGCCGGTGTTCCTGACCCTGTTCATGATGGGCGCAGCGCTCAACATGGCCGACCGGGACAAGACCCTCGCCTACACCGGGCTACCCCAGGGCCACTGGATCCTGGCCATCCTGCTGTTCGTGGTCACCGGCGCCATGCTGCCCCTGGGCGAGCTGGACTGGACGACCTGCATCCAGGCGCTGGGGCTCATCCTGGTGCGCGGCCTAGCCAAGTTCGTCGGTGTGGTGAGCACCGTCCGCCACGATCTGCCCCTCGATAAACGTCGGCTGGTGGGCATCGGCATCCAGCCGCTGTCCGCAACGGCCATCTTCATGGCGGCCGAGCTCGCCGGCCTCTACCCCGAAGTCGGCAGCCAGGCCCTGCTGCTCCCCCTCATCGCCGCCGCCATGATGGAGTTCGTCGGGCCCCAGCTGTGCAAACGCGCCCTCCAGCACGCCGGCGAGACCGAACCCGCCCGACCGGAACCCGCCCGATGAGCGACCTCGCGCACCTCTCCTTTTCGTCCAGCCGCCCGCTGACACTGGGTGTCGAACTCGAACTCCAGCTGGTGTCCCTGCGCGACTACGACCTCACCCGCGCCGCCACCGACCTGCTCGCCGGTCTGCGCTACGACGACCGTTTTGGCGAGGTCAAGCTGGAGATCACCGAGAGCATGATCGAGGTGAACTCCCGCCCCCGTGTCGATACCGCAGCCATTGCAGCCGACCTGGACGGCCTGCGGGAAGTGCTGGTTGCCCACTGCAGGCTCAACAACATCGCGGTGTGCGGCGGTGGCACCCACCCCTTCCACCGCTGGCCCGAGCGGCGGATCAGCCCGGGCGAGCGCTTCGCCGCGCTGAACAACCGCTACGGCTATCTCAGCAAGCAGTTCACCGTGTTCGGGCAGCACATTCACATCGGCGTCGCGTCCGGCGACGACGCGATCTGGCTGACCCACGCCCTCAACCAGTTCGTGCCCCACTTCATCGCCTTGTCCGCGTCCTCGCCCTTCATCGACGCCACCGACACCGGCTTCGACTCGGCCCGGCTCAACGCGGTGTCGGCCTTTCCACTCTCCGGCCAGTCACCGGACGTGGCCGACTGGGCCGCCTTCCTCGATCACATGGCCCTGCTGCAGGCCTGCGGCGTGGCCGAGAGCATCAAGGATCTCTACTGGGATGTGCGCCCCAAACCCGAATACGGCACCGTGGAAGTCCGCGTCTGCGACACCCCGCTCAACGTGGACCGGGCGGTCGAGCTGGCCGCCTTCGCCCAATGCCTGGCCCGCCACCTGCTGCGCTCGCGCCCGGCCATCGATCCGCCCAGCCAGGCCCTGGTCGCCCGCTACAACAAGTTCCAGGCCAGCCGCTACGGCTTTGGTGCCACCCTGGCCGATCCTGTGCGACGGCGGCGCGTCCCGCTGGGGGATGCGCTGCTCGAATTGATCGATGCCCTGACCGCCGACGCCGATGACCTCGGTAGCCGGAAACAGCTCGAACAGCTGCGCGCCCTGGTCATCGGCCAGCACAACGACAGCAGATGGCTGCGCGAGGTCGCCGCGGCGGCCGGCAATCTGAATGATCTGACCCGGATGGCTACCGAGCGCTTCGCCAAGCCGTCCTCCTATCGCCCTCACGTCTAGGGGATTGCCGTGCGCCGCACGTACCTCATCCTCGCAGCCAGCCTGATCCCGGCGACTGCACTCGCCGACGCGGCCTGCACCCAGACCCGTCACCTCCCGCCCCCGGGGCCCGCCGGCGCCGTCGTCAATGCAAGCAACTGGCTCGACCCCGGCACGCTCCGCTTCGGGCTGGGTCAGGCGCCGCGCTTCATGGGTGGGATTGCCCTGACGCCCCCCCCGGACGCCCCCGCGCGAACCCGCGCCCGGCGCCCGATCGACCCCGACCGACGCACCGCCATCGACCCCGCCGACGGCACCGAGCGCACCCTCCACCACCTCCTGGAAAACCGCATCGACGCCGACGGCGTGCTCATTCTGCAGCACGGGCAGGTGCTGCTGGACTACCGTCGCAGCGGCTTCGACCCCGCCCAGCCACGACTCCTCCTCGAAGCGACGCGCCCACTGCTCGTCACGCAGCTGGCCAGGGCCAGTGCCGAAGGGCGCTTCACCCGTGACAAGGCGATTCCGCGACTGATCCCAGAACTGGCCGCCAGCCGCGAACTGGCCAAGCTCTCCATTCAGCGCCTGCTCGACGGACGCACCGGCCTGCAATGGTCCGACACCGAGATCCGCCAGTGGCAGCGGGAAGGCGGCTGGATGCCGACCGGCAGCAGCGGAGGCGTGCGGCCTTGGCTTGTCCGGCGCAGCGCCTGGCCGCGGGTGGCCGGCAATCCCGGCAGCGACCTTCGCGGCCCCGAAGGCGCCCTCCTGCTGTGGGCCACCGAAAAGGCCTGGAAGAAGCCCGCGCCCGACATCCTGTGCGACCTGCTGTCCACCATCCGGGCCCGCAATCCTGTCTTCTGGGCCACCGACCCCGCCGGCACCCCCCTCTCCGACGGCCTCGCCCTGAGCCTCGAAGACTTCGCGGCCTTCGGCCAGGGGCTGCTCGACGCCCGCAACCCGCCGGGGCGGCGGGCCGTGGCACCGCGCTGGTTTGCCGACACCCTCGCCAGCCCGGCCGACCCGGCGCTCCCCACCCCCGACGCGATCCGGATGCTCGGCCCCGACACCAGCTGGCAATACCGTTTTGCCCACCCGGGAAAAGGACGTCGCACTGCGCTGATCGGCGCCTACGGCACCAGCCTGTACGTGGATTTCGACTACGGCACGGTGATCGCCGTATACGCTTCCCATGCCCAGCGGCATTCACCATTGCTGATGGCCAGCCTGCGCAGCCTGTGGGACAGCACCATCCGTACCAAGGAATGAAGGCCATGGCCCATGATCGATGCCTCTGCCGCCGGCCCGTGCGCCAAGTGGCCCTGGCACTGCGGCTGATGGCCTTCGGGCTCACCTGGGTTGCGACCACCCCCGCCCCGGCGGCGCCACCCACTGCCGACGTTCAAGCCGATGAAGAGGCGCCCGCCAGCCGGCTCGAGCGCTTCGGACGCGAAGCCGCGCTGAGCCTGACCATCCAATCGGATCTCTCCCCAGAGGGCAAGCCGACCACCGACGTCGTGATCGACACCAACGCCGCCTTCGTCGGCAAGGGAGACCACCTGCAGCCAAACTACGCCCGCTTTCTCTCCCGCGTCGGCATCATGCTGCAGCGGCATCGCGGCACCGTGGTGAAGGTGACCGGCTTCGCCCTGCGCCCCAAGGCCGGCTATAACCCGGTCCTGCTTGGCCGGCGGGTCCGCGCCATCCAGGTCTACCTCGCGGAGAACGGCGCCCCGATCGACCAGATCGAGGCCCGCGTGACGGCCGCGGACGACTTCGACGGCCCCGCTGCCGCTGCCAGCAGCGCCGCCACCGGGACGATCATCATCCTCGGCTTCAGCCACGGCTGACCCCACCGCCGGGCTGCGAGCCTTGTCTGGCGCGGCTGTGCCGCCGTCGGGCCCTGCCGTCTGCGCCGAGGGCCCGCCCCGCGGCCTTTCGGCTCCGCTGACCCCCGCGCCAGTTTGTAGTAGCCTTGGCCCCTTTTTTTGCAGTCGGAAGTCGGTCGCAGGCATGACACAAGGGTCGCCCCGCACAAGTTCGCATAGCGCCAGGCTCATCCGTGTACTTGCCGATCTGGCCGTGGCGGAGGCGCCGGAATCGCGCCAGACCTTTGCCGACCGGCTGGGCCTGTGGCTGGACTTCACCGACGCCATCGCGCTGTTCTCGGTGATGGGCAGCAGCATCGCCCCGGTGCCGCGGGCGGCGCAGGCGCCCTCGCCCGCCGCAACCACGCTGCGCGACGAATTCGCCCGTGTGCGCGCCGGGCTGGAAGAGTCCATCGCCCTCGATGGCCTCACCACGCCGGGCAAGGCGCGGGTCAAGCTGCCCCGGCCGGACTGGCACCCGTCGGTCGAGGGCGCGGCGGACTTCCTGCCCTACCACCGGTATTACCTGGCCCACCAGCGCGACATGGGCGCCGCCATCACGCCGCTGCGCGCAAGCAGCCGCGCCGCGCTGGCGGCCCTGACGCCGGCCCACAAGCAGCTGGCCCAGGTGGATGGGGTGATGGAACAGGCCCTCGGCCCGCGGGAGCGCACCCTGCTCACCAGCGTGCCGGTGGCGCTGGCCAAGCATTTCGAGCGCCTGCACCAGGCGCACCGGGCGGCCCGGGCGGCCCGAGCCGACGCCGGCGAGGCCGACAGCCCGGACCAATGGCTGCAACCCGGCGGCTGGCTGGCCGCTTTCTGCAAGGACATGAAGACCGTACTGCTGGCAGAGCTGGACCTCCGCCTGCAGCCGGTCGCAGGGCTGCTGGAAGCCCTGGGCAATGAGGTGACAAAGTAAGCATGAACAAGAAGATTTGCTGGACGGCCTTTTTCATCGGCCTGGTTGCGGTGGGCTGGGTGGGCGTCGGCTATATCGGCGGCAGCCCGCTGGCCCTCGCCATGACCGTCATCATCGGCCTTGTCTACGTGGCCGGTGCCGTTGAGCTGCGCCGCTTTTCCGCCGCCACCGACAGCCTCACCAAGGCCCTCGCGGCGATCCCCGACAACCTCCCCAGCCTCGACAACTGGCTGGCCGGCGTCGATCCGTCGCTGCAGAACGCCGTGCGCCTGCGCATCGAGGGCGAGCGCGTGGCCCTGCCCGGCCCGGCAATGACGCCTTATCTGGTGGGGATGCTGGTGCTGCTGGGCATGCTCGGCACCTTTCTGGGCATGGTCGTCACCCTCAACGGTGCGGTGATCGCGCTGGAGAGCACCACCGACCTGCACACCATCCGCGCTGCGCTGGCCGCCCCGGTGAAAGGTCTGGGCGTGGCCTTCGGCACCTCGGTGGCGGGCGTGGCAGCGTCCACCCTGCTGGGCCTGATCTCGGCGCTCCTGCGGCGCGACCGGCTGGCCGCCGGGCGGCTGCTGGACGCACGCATCGCCAGCGTGTTGCGCGGCTTCTCCCTCAGCCACCGGCGCGAGGAAACCTACCGCGCCCTGCAGGCCCAGGCCCAGGCCCTGCCCGAGATGGTGAGCACCCTGCAGACAATGATGGCCACGCTCGAACGCCACAACCAGCAGCTTGCCGACCAGCTCCTCGCCAACCAGCAAAGCCACTACCAGGAAGCGACGCGCATCTACACCGGGCTCGCCACATCGGTGGATCAATCCCTGCGCGACAGCCTTACCGAGAGTGCACGCATTGCCGGATCCACCATCCAGCCGGTGGTCGAGGCCACCATGAGCGGCATCGCCCGCGAGACCAGCGCCCTCCACAGCCGCGTGGCCGACACCGTGCAGACCCAGCTCGACGGCCTTTCCGAGCGCTTCGGCAGCAGCATCGCCCAGGTCACCGACGGCTGGGCCACCACCCTCGCCCGCCACGAAGCCGGCAACGACCGCCTTCACCAGCAACTGCAGACCGCCCTCCAGACTTACGCCGACACCTTCGAGACTCGCTCTGCCGCGCTGCTGGCGAGCGTCGGCGCGACCCACGCCGCCCTGCAAGCCGAGCTGGCCACGGCCCTTGCCGCCACCCACAGCGACACCCGCACGCTCCACGAACAACTCGCCGGCAGCGTCGAAACCCAGCTCGACGGCCTCGCGGCCCGCTTCGGCAGCGCGGTGGGCAGCGTCACCGACACCTGGACCGCCGCCCTCGCCGCCCACGAACACAGCACCGACACGCTCACCCGCGAGACCCGCGACGCGCTGGCGGCCTTCGCGACGCGCTTCGAAGCCGGCGCCGCCACGCTCCTCGCCACCCTCAAGGATTCCCAGACCACGCTGCAGGGCGAGCTGGCCGCCGCCGACACCCAGCGCCTGGCCGCCATGACCGCCTCGGTGGAAGCCCTCGCCGCCACCCTCAAGGCCGAATGGCAGAGCGTGGGCGAGCGCACCCTGGCCCAGCAGGAACAGATCTGCCAGACCCTCGGCGACACCGCCCGCGCCATGAGCGCCGACGCCCGCGCCCAGGCCAGCCAGACCATCGGCGAGGTCACCCGCCTGATGGAGACTGCCGCCGAAGCCCCCCGCGCCGCCGCCGCAGTCATCCAGCAGCTGCGCCAGGAACTCACCGCCAGCATGGCCCGGGACAACACCTTGCTCGAAGAGCGCAGCCGCATCATGGAAACCCTGGCCACGCTGCTCGACGCCATCAACCACGCCTCCACCGAACAGCGCGGCGGCATCGACGCCCTGGTGGCCTCCTCGGCCAGCCTGCTCGAAGGCATCGGCAAGCGCTTCGAGGCCCAGGTGGACCGCGAGTCCGTGAAGATCGCCCAGGCCGCCACCCACCTCAGCAGCGGCGCCGTCGAGGTGGCCAGCCTGGGCGAAGCCTTCGGCCTGGCGGTCGAGCTGTTCAGCGAATCCAGCGACAAGCTGATGGAAACCCTGCAGCGCGTCGAAGGCTCGCTGGAAAAATCCGTCGCCCGCAGCGACGAGCAGCTCGCCTACTACGTGGCCCAGGCGCGGGAGATCATCGACCTGTCGGTGATGTCGCAGAAGCAGATCGTCGAGAACCTGCAGCAGCTCTCCAGCCGCCAGGCGACGCTGGCGGCCGACAACTGAGATGGAAAGCCTCGACGACAACATCGAGCACAGCACGCCGGTCTGGGCCGTCTTCGGCGACCTGATGTCCGGCCTGCTGGGCGCCTTCGTGCTGATTCTGGTGGGCGTGCTGGGCGTGCAGCTGGAGCTCGCCAGCAGCCTCGAGGCCGAGGTGCACAAACGCCAGCAGGAAGAACAGCGCCGCGTGACGCTCGAGAAGGCCCTCGCCGGCCCGCTCGCCTCCGGCCGCGTCACCCTGGATAACGGGCGCATCGGCATCAGCGGCAGCGTGCTCTTCGCCCTCAACTCCGACGAGCTTCAGCCCGAAGGCCGGCAACTGCTGAAGAGCCTCGCCGCGCCGCTCGCCGCCTACCTGGGCACCCGCGACGAGATACTGATGGTGAGCGGTTTCACCGACGACCGCCCGGTGCGCGACAGCAACCGCAAGTTTGCCGACAACTGGGAACTCTCCGCCCAGCGCGCCCTCACCGTCACCCGCACGATGATCGACGAAGGCGTGCCGGCCGCCTCGATCTTCGCCGCCGCCTTCGGCCCCGAGCAGCCCGTCGCCTCCAACGCCGACGCCGAAGGCCGCGCCCGCAACCGCCGCGTCGAGATGGCCCCGGTGCCCCGCTCCGGCAAGGCCGTCACCGAAGGCAAATGAGTCCGGCACCGGCCAACGATCCCGCCGCCGCCCTCGCCGCCCTGCGCGCCGCGGGGGCCGCGCAGATCGACCCGGTGCGGCTGCGCTATCTGGAAGCGCTCGCCCGGCGCAGCAGCCACCCGCAGGGCGACGCCCGCCTCGCCACGCGGCTGGCCGACTACACCGCCTGCCTTGGCAAAGCCCGCGGCGAGGCCGACGCCCTCCTCGCCCTCGCCTGCGGCGAGTTCCCCGACGCCGCCGACGAACTCACCGCGCTCCACGCCAGCAGCCACTTCGCCCAGTTGCGCCAGCGCATCGCCCGGCTGGAGGCCAGCCGGCGTGCCCCCCTGCTCGCCGACCTCGTCACCCAGCTCGACCAGCGCAAGCGGGCCGACGCCCCCGGCACCCCGGCCAGCCCCGCGGACGACGCCGACGCCCCTGCCGACACCAGCTCCCTCGCCTACTTCGAGAAGATCTGGGCCGAACTCAAGGTCGAACAGCAGCTCGCCGAAGCCCTCGCCCAGGCCCCGGAAAACGCCGGCCCGCTCAACTCCCACCTGCTGGCGCTGCAATCCCTCAAGCTGATGCGCGATGTTTCGCCCGGCTACCTCAAGCGCTTCGTGTCCTACGTGGATGCCCTGCTGTGGCTCGACCAGGCCGACAACGCCAGCAAGCCCGCCCCCAAGAGCGCGGCCAAGGGCGAAAAGGACAAGAAGCGCAAGGCGGCGCCCCGGAGCAGGAAAGCCTGACCGCGCCTCACCACGCGGGCGTTCAGAACCAGCCTTCGACCTTGCTCCGGCTCGGCACGCCGCCCGCATGAACCACCTGCCCGTCGATCACCACGCCGGGCGTCGACATCACGCCATAGCCCATGATGGCGGGCAGGTCTTCGACCTTTTCGAGGGTGATTTCCGCGCCGCGGGCCTTGGCGACGGCCTCGATCAGCGCGACGGTGTTGCGACAGTTGGCGCAGCCCGTACCCAGCACTTTGACGCTCTTCATTCGATGCTCCCTTCCGCTTACAGAACCAGATTGAACACATAGCCCACCAGCAGGATGCCCGCCGCCACCACCCCTGCGAAGGTGGCAATGAGCCGTGGCTTGAGCACCTTGCGCAGGATGATCATCTCGGGCGCAGACAGGGCGATCACCGCCATCATGAAGGCCAGCACGGTGCCCAGCGCGGCACCTTTGCCCAGCAAGGCCTCGACGATGGGAATGATGCCGGCTGCGTTGGTGTACATCGGCACCCCGAGCAATACCGCGGCGGGCACGGCCCACCACACATCCTTGCCCATGAAGGACGCCATGAAATCCTCCGGCACGTAGCCGTGGATGCCGGCCCCCAGCCCGATCCCCGCCAGCACGTAGGGCCAGACTTTGCCGACGATGCTCCGGACGTGCTCGCGGCCGGCGTCGAAGCGTGCCACCCAGTCCAGCGCTTCCGCCACATAGCTGGCGGACTGACCGTTCTGCATCTGCCGGACCCAGTCCTCCAGATGCGCTTCCATGCGCAACTGACCGATCACCAGCCCCGCCACGATGGCCACCGCCAGCCCCAGGCCGAGGTAGAGGAAGGCGACCTTCCAGCCGAATATTCCGAAGAGCAGTACGAGCGCCACTTCATTGACCATCGGCGCCGAGATGAGGAAAGAGAAGGTGACGCCCAGCGGCACGCCGGCGGAGAGGAAGCCGATGAACAGCGGCACCGCCGAACACGAGCAGAAGGGCGTGACGATGCCGAGCAGCGCGGCCAGCGCATTGCCCACCCCGACGCGTCGGCCCGCCAGCAGCGCCCGCGTGCGCTCCGGCGCGAAGAAGGTCTGGACGACGCCCATGACGAAGACGATGCCGGTGAGCAGCAGCAACACCTTGGGGGCGTCGTAGCAGAAGAAATGCACGGCCTCGCCCAGCGCCGTGTGGCGCGTCAGCCCCACGACGGCCAGTATCCCGTCGGCGAATTCCGTCAGGTGGGCGTAGGCGGCCAGCCAGAGCGCCGACACCGCACCGATCCCTGCCAGCCAGGGCAGCACAGGGCGTCGATCAGGGTTTTCCAGTGTGGGTTGCAGGGCCATTTGACGCTCCTCGAAGTTCGCTCTCACTTCAGGAGACGACGGCGTGCGCCAAAGGATGCAGGCCCGGGTGAAACTATCCGCCCGCCGGAGGACGCGGCACAAAGCAGCAGACGTGCCCAAGCTCGTCGAACTGCACCTGGCAGGCGCGCACCATCTGCTCGCGCAGTCGCCGCCGCGCCCGCTGGACCCGGGATTTCGCGGCCGGCAACGACAGCCCCAGCCGATCGGCCAGCGCTTGTTGGGAGAGCCCTTGGATATCGCACAGGGTGATGGCCTCCCGGTCCTCGGGCGACAGCTCACCGAGCACCCGCGGCAGGCATTGGGAAAGCGCCTCCACCGGCGCCAGATCGTCCGCCACGCCCGCGAGAGCCGGTTCGTCGTCCAGCGGTATCTCGTCCCGGGCCGTCCGGTAACGGTCGATCAGCAGATTCCTGGCCACCTGGAAAAGCCAGGCACGACGATTCTCGACGCCACACAGGCCCTTGTCGAGCCGCGTGGCCCGGAGAAAGACCTCCTGCACCAGGTCATGCGCCTCCTGCGGATCGGCGACACGGGCGGCGACAAAGCGCAGCAGCTCCGGATGGTGGGCATGCCACGCGTCGAGAATGCATTTCATGGTTGAAGTCGGGGCTCCAGCGGCGCCGCACGCGCGGATCACCCGACAGGGATGGAGCGGGCCTCCGCTGCGGCGCACAAGACGATCATAGATGAACCGCGCGGCCGGCTGTGGGCCGACCGGCAGGAACGACCGCCGCGGCCGGGTCGGGCAGCCCCTCAAGCCCGACACAATCCGGCCACCCGGCCCATCACGGCGTCTCGATATACCCCTGCGTGCTCCGCTCCGCCGCCACCGGCTTGGTCAGCGCGCCCTTGCTGCGCACGTATTGCAGGAAGGAGTCGGCGTAGTCGAGGAAGGTGTCTTCGCGCTGGGCGGCGGGGATGGTCTTGAAGGTGTCGTACTTGTCGCCGCCTTCGGCGGTGAAGTTGTTGGTGATGAGCTTGTAGCTGGCGGCCGGGTCGAGGGCGGCCCACGCGCCGCTGGCGTTGCGGATTTCCAGGTTGCTCACCCGGTTGCCCTTGGTCTGGTTCATGTCCACCCGGAAGCGCAGGCCGCCAGTGTAGGGGTACGCGCCGGTGCCGGTGCCGTTCATCACCGAATCCACGCCGTCTTCCAGCGCCGACTTGACCTGCGCGCCGGTGAGCACCAGGCGGTAGAGGGTGTTCTTGAAGGGCAGCAGGGTGTAGATGCGGCCGACGGTGAGGTTGCCGGCAGCCAGATCGACGCGCACGCCGCCGGCGTTCTGCAGGCTGATGTCGGCGCCACCGAAGCGCTGGCCCTGGGCCAGGAAGGCGTCGGCCACGAGCTGCTGGATGTCGCCGCCCTGGGCGATCACGGTGGCGTCCTTGTTGCAGACGTCGCCGAGGCTGGAGCGGCTGGTGTCGCGCTTGGTGCCGGGCACGCGGCGCAGGCACAGGTTGTCGGCGGCAGTACCGGCCACCTGGGTGCCGAGGGCGTCCTTGGCGGCCTTGAAAGGCGCCAGCGCCGCGGTGGCGGCGGCTGAGGGCGTGGTGGTGCGGAACACGCCGGAGGCGTCGAGCTGGCTGCGGTAGGCGCTGGCATCGGCCGCGGCGACGGCCGCGCCACCCACCTTGTAGGTGTCGCCGACGAGCACCTGGGGCTTGCCGGTGCAACGGGTCACCACGCCATCGGCGTCGAAGCTCACGTCGAGCGCGCCCACGGCGTAGGCGTATTGCCAGGCCTGGGCGATGCACACCGGGCGGCCGTCCTTGTCGGTGCTCGCGGTGGGATAGGCGCCAGCGGGCGTGAGGCCGAAGTCCTTCATGCTGTCGGGGCCGAGCAGGGTGTGGGAATCGCCGCCAACGATCACGTCCACGCCCGAGAGTCTGGGTGCGATGGCCTTGTCGGCGTCGTAGCCCAGGTGGGACATCAGCACGATCTTGTTCACCCCGCGGGCGCGCAGGGCGTCGATGGCGGCCTGCGCGGCGGTGGTTTCGTCGAGGAAGGTTGTGGTGGCATCGGGGCGCGAGGCGAACTGGGTCTTGTCCTTGACGGTGAGGCCGATCAAGCCCACCGCCTGACCGCTGCGCACGATGATGGTGGAGTCGGCGATCCGCGCGGCCAGCGGCGAGCCAGCCGCCGGACGGACATTGGCCGACAGCACCGGCGTCTGGCAGCTGCCGGCGTGCAGGTAGTCGATGAACTTCACGAGGCCCGCGTCGGCGCTGTCGAATTCGTGGTTGCCAAGGGTGAAGGCATCGAAACACACGGTGTTCATCAGCACCGCGTCGGCCTGGCCTTCGCTCTGGGTGAAGTACAGGTCGCCGGTAATGGCGTCGCCCGCGTGGAGCTTGAGCACGTTGGCCTTGCCGGCGGCGAGCTGCTCGATGGCGGCGGTGACGCGGGCGAAGCCGCCCAGGTCCACCGTCACCGAACGGCTGGTGCCAGCGGCGTCCTTGAGGGTGAGCGCGGTGGTCTCGGCATCCAGGTGCGAGTGGTGATCGTTGATGTGCAGGATGCTCAGGTCGAGGGGCTCACCATGATTGCTGCTGCCGCCACAGGCGGCAAGGGAGAGGGCGCACAGGGACGCAGCGACGGTGCGCAGCGGGGTCTTGAGGGAGGTGGGGCGCATTTGCAGTCGGCAGAAGTTGAACTGCCACGCAGGCTAAACGCGCCCCGTTAAAACCCTGTGAATCGGGCAGTGGCTGCCGCCTGCCCCGGGATACGCGGGCGAAACAGCGCCATCCAAGCGGCCGGGCGCACCGAATCGAACCAAGCCGCTGAGCGGGCGTGGCGATCGGCACCGGACGCGTGCGCGCACGTTGAGAGGCACCACCGACGGCATCCAGGCGCCCCAGGCTGCCGCCAGGGCGGCGGGCCAGTCCACCGTGACAGTCGCGGTGCTTTGCACACTTCCAGGCGGATGGGTACCTCCACTGCGTCGTGGACACCATGGTTAGGGAGCTGCGCCTTCAAGGTGTTGGCGTGGCGTGTACATCGCCCCGCAGACAGCCAGCGGGTGCTCAGCTTCCCTTCCAGCCGCCCCCAAGGGCCTTGAACAGATCCACCGACGCCGCAAGGCGCGCCTGACGGTTCTGCACCCAGGCGAGGGTGGCATCGTTGGCGGTACGCTGCGCGGTGAGCACCTCGAGGTAGGGCGAATAGCCGCCGTCGTAGCGGGCCTGGGCGAGCTTGAGGGCGCGCTGGGCGGCGTTCATGGCCTTGCCGTAGGCGTCTTCGGCTTCGGCGTTCTGGCGCACGGTGACGAGCGCGTCGTTCACCTCGCGGAAGGCGGTCTGCACCGTCTTGCGGTAGGTTTCGAGGGTCTGGACCTGCTGGGCGCTCACCTGATCCACCTGGGCGCGCAGACGGCCACCTTCGAAGATCGGCTGGGTGATGCCGGCGCCCAGCGACCAGATGGCCGACGGGGCACTGAACAGCTGGGACAGGTCCTTGCTCTCGCGGCCGAAGTTGCCGGTGAGGGTGATGCTCGGGAACAGCGCGGCCTTGGCGACGCCGATCTTGGCGTTGGCGGCGATCAGGTCGGTTTCGGCCTTGCGCACGTCCGGGCGGCTTTCCAGCAGCGCCGAGGGCAGGCCGGCGGGCGGCACCGGCGGCACCGGCAGGCTGCGCAGATCGGCCGAAGCCACCTTCAGACCAGGTTGGCCCACCAACAGACCGAGCAGATTTTCGGCCAGCGCGCGGTTCTTCTCGAGCTGGACCTGGGCCGCGGTGTAGGTGGCGAGCTGGCCTTCGGCCTGCTGCACGTCCAGCTGCGAGGCGATGCCGCCCTCGAAGCGGGTGCGGGTGAGTTGGGTGCTCTTCGCCTGGCTGGTGACCGAATCGGTATTGACCAGGATCTGGGCGTCCAGCGCGCGCAGGCTGAGGTAGGCCTGCACCACCGACGAAGCGAGGCTGAGGGACACCGTGTCGCTGGCGTAGCGGGTGCCCAGAGCCTGAGCCCGGGCCGCTTCGGAAGCGCGCCGGAGCTTGCCCCACACGTCCAGTTCGAAGGAGGTGGCAAGCGCCATCCGCACATTGCTGCGGGTGATCGGCGCGGTGGAAGGGATGGGCGTGGCGGTTGTCTGGCTGATCCGGTTGCGGGTGCCGGCCACGCTGCCATCCACCTGGGGCAGCAGCGCCGCATCCACCTGACGCAGCACGGCGTCGGCCTCTTCGATGCGGGCAGCGGCGATCAGGGCGTCCGGGCTGCTGGCCAGGGCCTGGCGGACGAGATCGTCGAGAGTGGCGTCGCCGAACAGGGTCCACCAGTTGCTGGCCACCGCCGGCGCAGCAGACAGCGGCGCCGCGGCGTATTGATCGGGCAGCTGGACGCGGGCGTCGGGTCGGACGTAGTCGGGGCCGATGGCGCAGCCCGTCATGGCGCCGGCAAAGCCCAGCGCCAGCAGGGCAGGAAGGGTGCGGATCATTGCTTCACCTCGTCGGTGTGCGCGTGGGGCAGGTTGCCTGCCGGATGGCGGACCTTGCCGCGACTCAACCACTTGAAGAACAGGGGGATGAAGATGGTGGCGATGAAGGTGGCGGCAAGCATCCCGCCCACCACGCCGGTCCCCATGGAGCGGCGCGCAGCCGCGCCCGCGCCGGTGGAGATGGCGAGCGGCAGCACACCGAGCACGAAGGCCAGCGACGTCATCACGATGGGGCGGAAACGCAGCCGGGCAGCCTCGATCGCGGCGTCGACCACGCCCATGCCCTCGGCCTGCTTCTGGGCGGCGAACTCCACGATCAGGATCGCGTTCTTGGCCGCCAGCCCGATCAGCACCACCAGACCGATCTGGAAGTAGATGTCGTTGGGCATGCCGCGCAGGAGCACCGACAGCAGGGCACCGAACATGGCGAAGGGCACCGCCATGATCACCGCCAACGGCAGCGACCACTTTTCGTACTGCGCCGCGAGGATCAGGAAGACCATCACGATACCGAAGGTGAAGGCGATCACCGACGCGTTGCCGGTGCGCTTTTCCTGGAAGGCCTGGCCGACCCATTCGGTGCGGAAGCCTTCCGGCAGCACTTCGGCAGAGACTTCCTCGACGGCCTTGATGGCGTCGCCCGAGCTGTAGCCCGGTGCCGCGCCGCCCATCACCTTGGCGGCGACGAAACCGTTGAAGCGCTCGATCATCTCGGGGCCGGTGATGGTCTTGACGGAGGCCACCGCGGAGAGCGGCACCATCGCGCCCGTGGCCGTCTTGACGTAGGACTTCAGGATGTCTTCGGGCTTGGTGCGGTAGGTCGACTCGGCCTGCAGCTGGACCTTGTAGGTCTTGCCGCCGCGGTTGAAGTCATTGACGTACAGCGTACCGGTGGTGGCCTGCAGGGTGGCGTAGATGGAATCCAGCGAGATGCCCATCGACATGGCCTTGGGCTCGTCCACCTCGACGTACAGCTGCGGCGCGCTCACCCGGAAGAAGCTGTTGATGCCGGCGAGTTCCGGTCGCTTCTTGAGGGCTTCGACGAACTGACCCGTGACGTTAGCCAGGGTGCGGGCGTCGCCGTCGGCTCGGTTCTGCAGGTACACCTCAAAGCCGCCGGCGGTGCCGAGACCCTGGATCGGGGGCGGGTTGAACACCAGGCCCATGCCGTCGGGCAGGGTCATGCCCAGGCCGGTGAACTTGCCGGCCATGGCCTCGGTGGTGACGTTGCGCTCCTCCCACGGCTTGAAGATGATGAAGGTGGTGGCGACGCTGGGCCGGTTGTTGCCGGTGATGAAGTCGACGCCCTTCACGAAGAAGATGTTCTCGATGTCATCCGAGGCGATGCGCTGGCGCATCTGATCGGTGGCGACTTCGGTCCGCTTGGCCGACGCGCCATCGGTGAGGGTGACAAACCCGAACAGGTAGCCCTGGTCTTCGGCCGGCACGAAGCTGCCCGGCACGGTACGCAGCAGGAACACCGCGGCGCCGATGGTCAGCAGGAACACCAGGGTGCCGATGATGCCGTGGCGCAGGGTCAGGCCCACGGTGCTGGTATAGCTGTTGGTGAAGCGCTCGAAGAGCCGGTTGAAGGGCCGGAACAGCGGCTTCTCCTCGTGGGTCGGCTTGAGCAACAGGGCGCACAGGGCCGGGGTGAGGGTCAGCGCGACGATGCCGGAGATCACCACCGCCACCGCCACGGTGACGGCAAACTGCTTGTACAGCACGCCGGCGATGCCCCCCAGGAAGGCCACCGGCACGAACACCGCGCACAGCACCAGCACGATGGCGATCACCGCCCCGGAGACTTCGCGCATCGCTTCGATGGCGGCGTCCTTGGGGGATAGCTTCTGCTCGTTCATCAACCGCTCGACGTTCTCGAGCACGACGATGGCGTCATCCACCACGATACCGATGGCCAGCACCATCGCGAACAGGGTGAGGGTGTTGATCGAGAAGCCGAACAACCACATGCCCGCAAAGGTGCCGATCAGCGACACCGGCACCGCGATGATGGGGATCAAGGTGGCGCGCCAGTTCTGCAGGAAGAGGTAGACCACCGCAATGACCAGGATGACCGCCTCGCCGAGCGTCTTCAGCACTTCCTTGGCGGATTCCTGGATGAAGCGGGTGGTGTCGTAGGGGATGATGTACTCGACGCCCTTCGGGAAACGCTTCTGCATCTCGTCAAGACGCGCACGCACCATCTTGGCGGTGTTGAGGGCGTTGGCACCGGACTGCAGGTAGATCCCCATGCCGGACACCGGCGCACCATTGACCGTAGTGCTGCGGTCGTAGCTGTCGGCGCCCAGTTCGATACGCGCCACATCACGCACGCGCACCACCCCGTTGGGGCCGTCGGCCCGCAGGATGATGTTGCCGAACTCCTCGGTGGTGAGCAGGCGGCCCTTGGCGGTCACGGTGTAGGTGAGCTGCTGGCCATTGACCATCGGCTCGGCACCGATCTTGCCAGCGGCGTTCTGGGTGTTCTGCACCCGGATCGCGGCGGCCACCTCGGAGGTGGTGACGCCGAGCTTGGCCATCACGTCGGGCTTGAGCCACAGACGCATGGCGTAGATCGGGTCGAACTGCTGGGCGTCGCCCACGCCGGGGATCCGGCGGATTTCCTCGACCACGTTGGTGTTCACGTAGTTGGAGAGGAACAACGCGTCGTGGGTGCCTTCGGGCGAGCGCAGGGCCGCGAACATCAGGATGTTGTTGGAGCGCTTCTGCACCAGCACGCCGGTGCGGCGCACGTCGTCGGGCAGGCGCGGTTCGGCCACCTTGACCCGGTTATTGACGGCGATCAGTGCAGTATCGGGGTTGGTGCCCACCTCGAAGGTGGCCGTGATGGTGACCACGCCCGCCGAATTGCTGGTGGAGTTGTAATAGATCAGCCCTTCCACGCCCGACAACTGCTCTTCGATGGGCGCGGCAACGGATTTGGACAGGGTTTCGGCGTTGGCGCCGGGGAAAGTGGCGGTGATGATGACCGTCGGCGGCGTGATCTCGGGGTACTGGGCGACCGGCAGCGTGAGCGAGGCCATGAGACCGGCGATCACGATGACGATCGAGATGACCGATGCGAAGATCGGACGACTGATGAAGAAACGTGACATGGATGGCGCCCCCTCAACCCTTCGCCGGCGCAGCGGCCGGCGCGGCACCCGGCTTGGCGCCGGCACCCGGGCCTTCGCCCGGCCCGTGCGGAGCCACGGTGGCGCCCGGACGGAGCTTGATGAGGTTGTCCACGATCACCTTGTCGCCGGCCTTCAGGCCGCTGAGGATGACCCAATCCTTGCCGCTCCACTGGCCGGTCTTGACCGGGCGCGGGGCCACCTTGTTCTCGGGGCCGACGGTCATCACCACCGGGCCGCCATCGGTCTGCATCACGGCCGCCTGGGGCACCTTGAACACGCCCTCACGCTCGCCGGTGATCAGGCGCGCCTTGACGAACTGGCCGGGCAGCAGCTTGCCGTCCGGGTTTGCAAATTCGCCGCGGAACTGCAGGGTGCCGAGCTTCGGGTCGATCTGGCTGGCGGCAAAGTTGAGCCGGCCGCGCTGGGCGTAGGTGCTGCCATCGGGCAGCACGACTTCGACACCACGGATCGCCTTGGGGTTGAAACTGCCGTCGGGCGAGGCGTTGGCGAGTTCGGTGTCGGACACCGAGAAGCGCACCCAGATCGGGTTCACCTGGACGATGGTGGTCAGCAGGGTGCCGGCGCCGCTGGCGACCAGCGTGCCTTCCGAAACCTGGGCACGGCCGGTCACGCCGGAAACCGGCGCGGTGACGTTGGCGTAGGAAAGGTTCAGCTCGGCCTGGCGCAGGGCAGCCTGGGCCGCCTGCACCGCCGCCTGGGCCACGCTGTTGTCGGAGCTGGCGGTGTCGTATTCGCGCTGGCTGATGGCCTGCTGTGCCAGGAGCGCCTTGAGGCGGGCGGCCTCGCGCTGGGTCTGGTCGACCTTGGCCTTGGCTTCGGCCAGCTGGGCCTTGGCCTGGGCGACAGCAACGTCGAGGGGCTCGCGATCGATCTGGAAGAGGGTCTGGCCGGCCTTCACGGTGGCGCCTTCTTCATAGACGCGCTTCATGAGGATGCCGCCGACCCGGGCGCGCACTTCCACTTCCCGCGCCCCTTCGGTCTGAGCGACCGCCTCGACGCTGGTCTCGGCACGGGTGGGCTGCATCTCGACGGCGGTCACCGGCATCGGCGGCATGCCGCCGGCAGGTGGGCCACCCGCGCTTTGTTCCTTGCCGGAACATGCGCTGAGCAGTACAAGGGAAACCGCCAAGGCTGGCAGGGCGAGACGGGACGAAAAGGGCTGCTGGGGGAGGGGATTCGCGCTCAAGATCGACTCCAGGGCTGGATTTATGGTTTGTATTGGGGCATAGTTTTATACAAACATGAATGTATGTAAATAGCCCTCCACATCATTCTTCGATGGGACTCATGAAATATGGTTCGTAAGACCAAGGAAGAAGCCGAAGCGACGCGCCGCCAGATCATCGAGGCGGCCCGCCGGGTCTTTCTGGAATGCGGGGTCGGCAGTACCAGCCTCGAAAAAATCGCTGCCGCCGCCGGGGTGACCCGCGGCGCGGTGTATTGGCACTTCAAGAACAAGACCGACCTGTTCTTCGCGATGCGCGAGGATGCCGTGCTGCCCTTCCTCGACCGCGTGGTGTTCGACGCCGAAGCCAACGACCCGCTCGGCGGCATCGAGCACGCCCTGCAGGAGATCATCCGCATCCTGGTGGATCAGACACAGACCCGCGAGACCTTCGAAATCCTCTCGTTCAAGTGCGAATACGTGGGCGAGTTCAGCTCGATGCGCGGCTGCACGGCCGGGCAGATGGATTTCCTCGGAATGCTCACCGACGCCTACCGCCGGGCCGCCGTCAAAGGTCAGCTACGCCTGCCTGCCGACCCGGAGATGCTCGCCTACGACACCTTCCTGTTCGTTGGCGGGCTCATCAAACACTGGATCTCGAGCACACCCGATGAACGCTTCCGGACCGACGCCGAGCGCTTCATCACCCAGCACGTTGCACTGCGCCGGGCCTGAGGCGGGTCAGCGGCCCGTCGGCTGGCGGGTCACCATCCCGCTGCTTTGAAACGCCCCTGGCACCCATTCGGCAGGCGGCGCAAGCGGTTGTGTGCCGATCGGGAGGGCGAATTCTGCTGTCGGCGTGAGCACTTCACCCAGCGGACCGTCAGGTTTATCGACCCGCCCCCGCAGAAAAGCCGGCGGCGTGAAATCCAGGGATTCCGGATCGATCGCCCCGCCGGGCAGGGGGAAGTTACCCTTGTGATCGCCGGGCAGCGACAGACTGAAGCCCCCCAGCCCCACGGTGAGATTGTTGCGGGTGACGATCTGGGTATCCGGCGGCAGCTTGTCCGACCACGCCCGGGTAAACCAGGCCGGTCGCCAACCCGCGTTGATGAGCGTGTTGTGGGCCATCAGCAGGCGGTTCTCAGCCCAGCGGCTCCTTTCGGCGCCGTAGGCCACGACGATCGGGTTGGGACTGTCGGCGCTCTGGGCGATCACGTTGCCCACCACCACCGCCACGCCGCCTTCCGGAAACTCCAGTTCGTACGACGCCATCCCGCCCGGACCGTCCACCAGCAGGTTGTTCCGGATCTCGTTGCGCCCTGCCCGGCTCTTGACCAGGTGCCCCTGATAGCCCTGATGGAAGCGGCTGCCTTCCAGCACGAAGGACTTGATGCGCCCCACGTAAAGCAGGTGGTGCAACCGACCCGGCTCGCGCGGGGCACGGCTGAAGACGCTGTTGTAGATGCGCAGCTCGGCGGTGTCGAAGTTGGCGGTGATGAGGCCGTTCTGGTTGTCCTCGAAGACGCAGTCGCGCACTTCCAGGCTGCCCAGCTCGAAGCGGATGCCAGCGCCGTTGCCGTCGGCCACACGAGCGCCGCGGAATTCGATGTTCTCGACCTTGTAGTTGCCATTGACGAACACCCAGATGCCCTTGCCGGCGGCGTCGCGGCCGTCGGCGTCTAGCACCGGGCGGCCGCCGAAACCGCGGATGGTCAGGGATTTCTGGGCCCACACCGCCACATCGCCCTTGTAGGTGCCGGGGCGGATCAGCACGGTGTCGCCATCCTTGGCGAGACGCGCGGCGTCGGCGATGCGGGTGACGGATTCGCCGGGCCCGACGAGGATGGTCGCCGCAGCGGCCGGCAGGGCCGGCGCCGACAGCAGGATGGCGAGGAGCGTGGTTCGGACGTTCATGGCGATGGGCAACGGTCGGGCAAAGGGCGATCAGCGCGCCGGCGGCAGGCGCAGGTTGAGGGCTAACCAGGCCAGCAGCAGCAGGAAGACGGTGATCCGCGGCATGTCGAGCAGGCTATCGACCATGCCCACCGTCGCCAGCCCCACCAGCGCTGCCAGCAGCGTGGGCGCATGGGCTTGCAGGCGGGTGGGCGCGCGGGCCAGGCGCAGCAGCCCGCCAACGAGGATCAACAGCACCGCCACGGCGCCCAGCAACCCCTGCTCCAGGAAGGCATGCACGAAGAGATTCTTGGCGTGCCAGGGCAGGTGATTCCGGTCGGAGCTGAAGAACCAGTGGGCGCCGCCCTGTTCGAAATCGCCGTTGACCACGAGCGGCCGCTGCAGGCCGTCGACCAGCTCGATGTCGTCCAGGTCGATGGGCGTGGACGACGTGGTGCCGAAGGTCAGCACCGTCGTCCGCGGCAGGCTGCCCACCACGGCCAGCCCGCGGTCGTTGAGCTGGCTGTCGACGCTGATCCAGCCTTTACCGCCCGACAGGCGCACCTGCCCGCTCGCACAGGGATTGGCATACAGCAGGTGCTTGCGGCAGACCTGCACGATCATCTGGGTATCCACTTCGCTGCGGGCCTTGAAGTGCAGGCGCAGCGGCGTGACGGTATCCACCGGCAGTCGCTGGGTGAGCAGCACGACCTCGTCGATACTGCGCCCCTGGCGCGGGCCGCCCAGGCGCATCGCGCGGCCGTGCTCGGCATTGATGAGGGCCAGCGAACCTGGCGTGGCGGGGTCGGCCACCTTCCAGAAATACGCTTCGGGATAGCGGCCAAGCCCGAGCCCGACCGCCGCATCCAGCGGCCCATCCACCAGACTCAGGCTGCGAGCGGTGTGCTGGAAGCGCGTGCCGGCATCGAAACCCGTATTCGACAAGCGGGCGCCCATGTAATAGCCGCCGAGGGTGGTGACCACCATGCCGCCGGCCACCAGCACGATCAGCAGGCCTTGCAGATCCTGTAGACGAGGCTGCCACAGTGGCGTGCGGCCCAAGGCCTGACGGGCCAGCACGGCGATCACAAGCAACGCGCCGCCCAGGCTGCCCATGAAGCGCGTCGGGGCGCTCCAGAAGGCGCTGACCAGCACCGTCGCCAGCGCAAGGCCCACCAGCGGCGCCAGCACCGCGGCCGCACCCACCGCCAGCCCGCGGATGCGCAGCACGATGAGCAGCGCGGCCAGCGCCCACAGGCCGCTGTAGGCCAGATAGATGCCCTTTGGCAGCGCCAGCATCGCGGCGGCGCAAGCTGCCGCAATCACCAGCCCACCGATCAGCCCGAGCGCGAAACCACCTGCCCGCATCCCCGCCAGCGCAGCCCCCGCCGGCCAGACCAACAGGGCGAGTCCGGTGAACGCCAACAGGGCCCGGTAGCCGCCTTCGGGAAAGGTCAGCATCCCGCCTGCCAGCACCACCGCCACCAGCGCGGCCAGCACCGCCGGATGACGCCGTGGCCGATCCGCCGGCGGCGGCGTGCCCGACCTGCCCAGGCTGGCCACGCCGAGCACTGCCATCGACACGAACAGCGCGCCATAGACGATTCGCGAGAAGGTGGTGAACATCGCGTAGATGCCAATCCCGACCACCAGCAGCGCCAGCGCCCTGCCCACCACGCCGGGGGCGCGCCGGAAGACGAGCACCGCAAACGGGAAACTGAGCATCAGCCACGCATCCAGCGCCGCGCCGCCCACATGCATCTCCCAGAACAAGGCCGACGTACGGTAGTCGGAAGCGAAATTGGTGAGTCCGGGAAACGCCACGCGCTCCCATACGGCGGCGAGGGCGCAGGTGGCGAAGCCGAGGGTCAGGCCGAGGGTCAGGCGATCCAGGGCGGCGTCGCCATCGCGCCGCACTGCCAGGTGCAGAAACGGAATCAGCGCAAACGCGAACAGGAAACCCTTACCCACCCGCAGCGCATTGACCGGCGTGTTGTAGCCAATCAGCGCACCCGCATCCAGCGCCGGCAACGGCAGGCCACCGCGCAGCCCGGCGATGGCCACGCTCGCCGCCAGCAGCCCGAACAGCCCCAGCGCACCGGCCCGCAGCTTGATCGGAGCCCGTCCGGCGAGGGTCGGTGCCGGCGGCGCAAAGGCCTCCCGCAGCCCGAGGGCGGCCAGGGTGACGAGGGCCAGCGCGTCACTTTCGGTAAAGTGGATATGCCCGCCCCACGGCGCCAGATCCACCACCGGCCACAGGGCCGGCAGCAGCACCAGCCACAGGGCCGGACGAACCGCCACCGCGACCCCATAGACCGCCAGCAGCCCCCCCGCCACCGCCCGGTCGAGCGGATAGGGCGCGAACCACGCCGACAAGGCGACGACGGCGAGCACAAGCATCAGCCCACCATACAGGCGGGCAACGGGGACGTGGGCAGTGGCGGTCAAGATGGGCAGCGCGGGGACGAAGTCAGCCAGGGATGCTAACCGATTCGAATCCGCGGCGGATACCCGTGATCGCATCCACCTTGACCGGTGTCACGGCGCATCGCAGGATTGCGCATTGCGTCACATCTGCCTGCCGATGCTGCCCTCCCCCGCCCCCGCCGAACCCACGCCTGCGCTGCGCGACCGGCCGCTCGTGGCCTGCCTGCTCGCGACGCGCCCGGCCTTTCTCGGGGTGACGCTGTGTGCCTGCCTCATCGGGCTGGCGGTGGCCCACGGCAGCGGCGTCGCCATCGACCGCGGCAAGGCGCTCGTCGCCCTGCTCTTTGCACTCATCGCCCACGCCGGCATCAACGTGCTCAACGATTTCTACGACGCCAGGAGCGGCGCCGACGCGGCCAACACCGAGCGCCTGTTCCCCTTCACCGGTGGCAGCCGTTTCATCCAGAACGGTGTGCTCTCCGAAACCGAAACCGGCCGCCTGGGCTGGGCGCTGCTGGTGGCGGTGGTACCGGCCGGGCTATGGCTGGCGTGGCAGACCGGTCCGGGACTGATTCTCATCGGCCTTGCCGGGCTCACCCTTGGCTGGGCCTACACTGCGCCGCCGCTGGCGCTGGTGTCCCGCGGGCTGGGCGAGCTGGCCGTGGCCGCCGGCTGGCTGATCGTGGTGATCGGCACCGATTTCGTCCAGCGCGGCGGATTTGCGTTGGCGCCGCTCAAGGCCGGGCTCTCCTACGCCCTGCTGGTGGCGGCGATCCTGTTCATCAACGCGTTTCCCGACCTGCGCGGCGACGCAGTGGCCGGCAAGCGCACCCTGGTCGTGCGCCTCGGCCCCCACAGCGCCAAGTGGGCCTTCCTGGGCGCGCTGATCGTCGCCTACGGCTGGCTGGTGCTGATGGTCGGCCGCGACCAGCTGCCTCAGGGCGCGGCCGCCGCGGCGATGACGCTGATCCTCTCCTTCCGCGCTGCGCGTCATTTGCTCGCCCACGCCGACCAGCCCGCCGCGCTCGCACCGGCCATCAAACTGACCATCGCCGCCGCCCACCTGCACGGCCTCGTCCTCGCCGCCACGCTGGCGTTCGGACGCTGGCCGGGAGCCGTTCAATGAATCTGATACTGCCTTTTGCCTCCACCGACATCCACGGTGTCATTTTCGACATGGACGGCCTGCTCCTCGACAGCGAGCGGGTCGCCCTGGCCACGGTGGCCGAAGCCGCTGCCGAACTGGGCCTCGAATGGCGCTACGAGGTGGGCCTCGCGATGGTAGGCCTCAACTCGAAGGACGGCCCGGCGGTGATCCGCCGCCACCTGGGTGACGACTACCCCACCGCGGCGCTGTACGAAGCCTTCGGACGAATCTACGAGGCAGCCATCCTGGAAGGCCGCATCCCGGCCAAGGGCGGCGCCGCCGAGCTGTTCGACCAGCTCGACCGCCTCGCCCTGGGCCGCGTGGTGGCCACCTCCACCCGCCGCGCCCGGGCCGAACCCAAGCTCGCCGCCGTCGGCCTGCTGCCGCGGGTGCATGGCATGGTGTGCGGCGACGAAGTCGAACGCGGCAAACCGGCGCCGGACATCTACCTCGCCGCCGCCAAACGGCTGGGCGTACCCATCGAAGATTGCCTGGTGCTGGAGGACTCCAACGCCGGCGTGCGCGGCGGGCTGGCCGCGGGCGCGCGCGTGGTGATGGTGCCCGATCTCCTCCAGCCCGCCGACGACGTGCGCGCCGCCGACGTGCCGGTAGCCCGCAGCCTTCACGATCTCGCCCACTTCTTTGGCGGATCAGCGCCGTGACGCCGCACCGTTTCGCCCCGCCCCTGGCCCGGCTTCTCGCCGCCGCCCTGGCCCTGCCCGCCGCCGCGGCCGATCCGCAGCCGACCCCGGCGGGCTCCACCGCCTTCTGCCTGTTCGCCCTCCCCCCCGACAACGGCACCCAGCGTTTCATCAATCTGGGTATCGTTCAGTATGTCGACCTGCGGGCCGACGAGCTGCGGGTCTACTTCGGCGGCGGCAACCTGGGCAGCGGCCACGAGGCCCGCATCCCGGTCAACAGCCGCGACGAAGCCGACGCCGTCCTCGCCCGCCTGCGCGCCACCGCCGCCCGCTGCACCCAATCCACCACCGGAGCCACGCCATGAAACTCGTCGGAATGCTCGATTCGCCCTTCGTCCGCCGCACCTTCATCAGCGCCCGCATGCTCGGCGTGCCCTTCGAGCACCAGTCCCTGTCGGTGTTTCGCAACTTCGACGCGTTCCACGCCCTCAATCCGCTGGTCAAGGCGCCCACGCTGGTGCTGGACGACGGCGGGGTGATGGTGGACAGCAGCGTCATCATCGACTGGTTCGAGCGCACCGCCGCCCCCGGCAACACCCTGCTGCCCACCGCCCCGGCGCACCTGCAGCGCTGCCTGCAGCTCACCAGCTGGGGCCTCGCCGCCGCCGAGAAGAGCGTCCAGCGCTACTACGAGACCAAGGTGCGCCCCGAGGACTGCCGCTACCCCGACTGGATCGACCGCGTCACCGGCCAGATCCGCGACACCTACGCCCTCATCGACCGCCACGTGGGCCAGGACGACTGGCTATGCGGCGACCGCCCCACCCAGGCCGACATTACCGTGGCCGTCGCCTGGCGCTTCACCCACCACACCGCGCCGGGCCTGGTGGATGCCAGCGACTACCCGCACCTCGCCGGTCTCGCGGCCCAGGCCGAAGGCCTGCCGGCCTTCCGGGCCGCCGATTTCTCCTGAACGAAAGCCCCCATGATCGGACGCATCACCGGCCGCCTGGCCGAGAAGAACCCGCCGCAGATCCTCATCGACGTGAATGGCGTCGGCTACGAGCTCGAAGTACCCATGAGCACCTTCTACGGCCTGCCCGCCACCGGCCAGACGGTCAGCCTCGCCACCCACCTGGCGGTGCGCGAGGACGGCCATTTTCTGTACGGTTTTGCCAGTGAGGACGAGCGCGCCACCTTCCGCCAGCTCCTGAAGGTGGCCGGCATCGGTGCCCGGACCGCGCTGGCAGTGCTCTCCGGGCTGTCGGTCACCGACCTCGCCCAGGCCATCGCGCTGCAGGAATCCGGCCGCCTCATCAAGATCCCCGGCATCGGCAAGAAGACCGCCGAGCGCCTGCTGCTGGAGCTGCGCGACAAGCTGCCCAAGGCCCTGCCCGGCCTCGCCGCCCAGGCTGCCGCAATGCCCGGCGACGACCGGGCCGACATCGTCAATGCGCTGCTGGCCCTCGGCTACAACGAGAAGGAGGCCCTCGGCGCGGTCAAGCAGCTGCCCGACGGCGTCGGCGTATCGGACGGCATCCGTCAGGCGCTCAAAGGGCTGTCGAAGGCATGAGCGTCAAACTCAAGCAGGGCTTCATGCGCAACGTGAAGCTCGGCGCCGGCACGCTGCGCATGCTGATGAACCTGTGGCCGCCCTTCATCGGCGCCGGCATCCATGTGGAGCGCCTGTCGCCCGACTACACCGAAGCGGTCGTGCGGATGCGCCTCGGGCTGCTCAACCGCAACTACATGGGCACCCACTTCGGCGGCTCGCTGTACGCGATGACCGACCCGTTCTTCGCGCTCCTCATCATGCACCAGCTCGGCCGCAGCTACGTGGTGTGGGACAAGGCCTCCAGCATCGACTACAAGCTCCCCGGCCGCGGCACCGTGCGCGCCACCTTCCGCGTCACGCCCGATCAGATCGAAACCATCCGCCAGGCTACCGCCGGTGGCGACAAGTTCGAGCCGGTGTTCACGGTGGACGTGATCAACCGCCAGGGCGAAGTGGTGGCGACGGTGGAGAAGACGGTTTATGTGAGACGGAAGCCCGGCGTCTGAAACCGCCCGACGCACCGGACGCTTGGCGCCCGCCGATTCGGCGATAATCCCCCCACCCCAACCCGAGACCTCCCCATGGCTCCCCGTCGCACCGCCCAGGTGGCCATCACGGCCCTTTTGCTTCTTGGCTGCGCCTTCGTGCTCAGCCCTTTCTTTGCGGCGATCCTGTTTGCCGGGACGGTGTGCATCACCACCTGGCCGCTGTACCGCTCGCTGTACCGTCGGATGGGCCGGCGCGATGGGCTGGCGGCGATCTCGATGACCCTGCTGCTCACCGCGGTGCTGCTGCTGCCGATGATCGGGCTGGCGGCGTCGCTCACCGATGCGGCGATGGAGGCAGTCGATTGGGCCCGCACCGCCATCGAGGAATCCGACGGGCGCCCGCCGGCCTGGGTGAAGCAGATTCCCGTCGTGGGCTACGACCTGGACGCTTACGTGCGCAAGCTCACCCACAGTCAGCAGGAAATGCGCAAGCTGGCGCTGCAGGCGGTCGAGCCGGCCCGCAAGTTTGCCCTCGGGCTGGGCGGCGTGCTGGGCCAGGGGCTGCTGCAGATCACCCTCGTGCTGTTCATCGGATTCTTCTTCTACCGGGATGGCGCGCACATCTACGACCAGCTGGAAACCGGCTCCGAGCGGCTGGGCGGCGAGCTGGGTCACCAGCTGCTCGAACTGGCCGCCAACACCGTGAAGGCGGTGATGATCGGGATCGTCGGTACCGCGGCGGCGCAGGCGCTGGTGGCGCTGGTGGGTTTCGTGATCGCAGGCGTGCCCGGCGCGCTGCTGCTGGCGGCGGGCACCTTCTTCCTGTCGCTGGTGCCGGTCGGCCCGCCGCTGATCTGGGGCGGCGCGGCGTTCTGGCTGTACCAGCAGGGCGAGAGCGGCTGGGCGATCTTCATGGTGCTGTGGGGCGCGCTGGCGGTCAGCTCGGTGGATAACTTCCTCAAGCCCTTCCTCATCAGCCGCACCGCCAGCCTGCCGATCCTGCTGATCGCCCTGGGCGCCTTTGGCGGCGTGCTGGCCTTTGGTTTCATCGGTTTGTTCCTCGGCCCCACCTTCCTCGCCCTGGGCCAGGCCCTGTTCCGGGAGTGGACGGCCCACGACGCCGCCCTTTCCCCGGTCACCACGGACGAAGCACAATGATCGAGACCGATGCCATCAAGGGCGGCCAGCCCGACGCCACCGCCCGGCTGATCGGCGCGGCCAAGGCCAGCCACCAGGAAGAAGCGCTCGAACGCGCCCTGCGCCCCAAGCGGCTGGCCGACTACGTGGGCCAGCAGAAAATCCGCGACCAACTGGAGATCTTCATCCAGGCTGCGCGCAAACGCGGCGAGGCGCTCGATCACGTGCTGCTGTTCGGCCCGCCAGGTTTGGGCAAGACGACCCTCGCGCACATCGTGGCGGCCGAGATGGGCGTCAATCTGCGCCAGACCTCCGGCCCGGTGCTGGAGCGTGCCGGCGATCTGGCGGCGCTGCTCACCAACCTCGAACCCCACGACGTGCTGTTCATCGACGAGATCCACCGCCTGAGTCCGGTGGTGGAGGAAATCCTCTACCCGGCGCTGGAGGATTTCCAGATCGACATCATGATCGGCGAGGGGCCGGCGGCGCGCTCGGTGAAGCTGGATCTGCCGCCCTTCACGCTGGTGGGCGCCACCACCCGCGCGGGCATGCTCACCAACCCGCTGCGCGACCGCTTCGGGATCGTGTCGCGGCTGGAGTTCTACACTGCCCAGGAACTCGCCTACATCGTCAGCCGCTCGTCACGCCTGCTGGACGTGGAGATCGATGACACCGGCGCCTTCGAGATCGCCCGACGCGCCCGCGGCACGCCACGCATCGCCAACCGCCTGCTACGCAGGGTGCGCGACTACGCCGAGGTGCGCGCCGACGGCCGCATCACCGCCGCGGTGGCGGATGCGGCGCTGACGATGCTCGACGTGGATCACCTGGGCCTGGATCTGATGGACCGCAAGCTGCTGGGCGCGATGCTAGAGAAGTTTGGCGGCGGCCCGGTGGGGCTGGACAACCTGGCAGCGGCGATCGGCGAGTCGTCCGACACCATCGAAGACGTGCTGGAGCCCTACCTCATCCAGCAGGGCTACCTGCAGCGCACGCCGCGGGGGCGGATGGCCACCGCGTCGATCTGGCAGCACTTCGGGCTGAAGGCGCCGGGCGGCAGCGGCGCGCTGTGGGAAGAGGGCTGACCCGCATCGCCACCGGCACGCGGGCATGGCACAGATCAGGCTGACGGTCGGGGCACCTTGGCGCTCGCCATCACGGCCTCGATACGGCTCGCGGTGGTGAGGAAGTCGCTCTGGTTTTCCTCGTCAAATGGTTTCAAACACAAACCGACCGCCTTGGCGGTGATCGTCAGGCCGCCCTTCGAGTCGCGGTCGATGTAGCCGTGTTGAATCAGATGACTGACCTTGCGTCGCACGGTTTCCCGAGGGATGCCGGTGGACGAGCTGATCGAGAAGGCATTGCACGGGCGTAGCGCCAACCTGTCGAAGGTGTCTTCATTCGTGCAACAGCTTGGAACGCCGGCCCCGTCAGACAGCGCAAGGCCGCCCATGTTGTAGAGCCCCACTTCCCCCAGGACGATGGGCAACAGCAGATCGCCATCGAAAGCCCCGTACAGACGCACGAGATAACGCAGGTTGTAACGGGCAAGGTGCAAGGCGGCCACGCGCTTTTCACGCGACACAATGGGCCCCGTGTTCCCGGTCGAGTCGCCGGACGCAAGCGATCCGGCAGGGTCAGGGGGCAGCGGGGTGTTCATGCAGTTCTCCAAAGTACGTCTGGCTGAGTGATGCGTAACATCATTTAACCATTCAATGCCTGGAGAATACATACCCCTGTCTTCAGAAACCGCGAAAAACTGCGTTTTCCATGGACTAATTCACACTTGGCAGGCCAGGCCCTTGAGGTATTCGCCCTCCGGAACGGCCAGGCCCACGGGGTGATCGGGCGCGGCGGACAGGCGATGCAGGATGCGCGCCTCGACGCCAACATCTGCCGCTGCACCTGCCACAATCTTCTGGAATAGCTCGAGCCCGATTCCACCCGAACAGGAATAGGTCATCAGAATGCCGCCCGGGTTGAGCAGCCGAAAGCCCAGCAGGTTGATGTCCTTGTAGGCGCGGGCGGCCCGGTCGGCGTGGGCCGCAGACGGCGCGAACTTGGGTGGATCGAGCACGATCAGGTCGAACTTGCGGCCTTCGGTCTTGAGAGTGCGCAGGGCCTGGAAGACGTCATCTTCGCGCCATTCGGCGCGGCTGGCATCGAGCTGGGGATTGAGCGCCACGTTACGCGCAGCGGTGGCAAGCGCCGGCCCAGACGAGTCGATGGAGATGACGCGCGTCGCGCCGCCCGCCAGCGCCTGCAGCGAGAAGCCACCGGTGTAACAGAAACAGTTGAGCACATCGCGCCCGGCGGCCAGCTGGCCGGTGAGCAGGCGGTTGTCGCGCTGGTCGAGGTAGAAACCGGTCTTATGTCCGCCGGCCACGTCCACTTCCATGCGCACGCCGTTCTCGACGATGGTGAGCTGCTCGGGCATCTCGCCGAACACCAGCCCGCTCACCGGGCCGAGGCCTTCGAGCTTGCGCACGTCGGAATCCGATCGCTCGTACACCGCGCTGCAGCCGGTGGCCTGGACCAGCCCGGCGACGATGGCGTCTCGCCATTTGTCGGCCCCCGCGCTGGTGAGCTGGACCACCACCACCGGGCCGTAGCGGTCGGCGATAACGCCGGGCAGGCCGTCGGATTCGCCGTGGATCAGGCGAACGCCGTCCTGGCCGACCAGCCAAGGATGGGCCGCCCGCCGGGCCACCGACGCGGCTACCGCGCGCTTGATGAAGGCGTGGTCGATGGACTGCTCGCAGTCGAAGGTCCACACCCGCGCGCGGATCTGCGATTCGGGCGACCACGCCGCGCGCGCCAGCGGCCTGCCGTCGGCATCCTTGACGAGGACCGTATCCCCGGCCCGCGCCCGCCCCTCCAGCCGATCCACCGAACCGGCGAAGATCCAGGGGTGACGACGCATCACGGAGCGTTCCTTACCGGGTTTGAGTATGAGATCGGCCATGGGGATGTGGGAATTGGGAATTGGGAATTGGGAATTAGGGGGAAACGCACCGCACGCATCGCCAGACATCTGAGGGGTGCAGAAAGCGTAGCGAGCAGGTCGAGGTTGCGTCGAGAAGCGCAGCCGTACATGAGTACGGCGAGCATCGCAGACGCAAGATCGGCCTGCGCAGTAACTTTATGCGCCCCTCAGCCGAGCTGGCGGACGAGGGAGGCTGAAACCATCTCGCCAATGCGGGTGACGTAGAGCGTGCCCATCGCCGGATAGAAGCGCTCGGGATCTTCGCTGCCCATGGCCAGGAGGCCAAAGGTCTTCTCGTCGCGGCGCAAGGGCACCAGGGCCACGGATTTGACCTGCCGGCCGGCGGCGCCGAACCAGTTGATGACTTCGCGGATGGTCGGCGTACCGCAATACGGGCCGGTGAGATCGCCAGTGAAGAAGCGCACCTCCTCGCCCACCGGCAGGAACTCGGGGCCGCTGCGCGACAGCACGCTGTTCCACACCCGGAAGGCCACGTGGGGCACGGTGAAGTCCTCCTGCAGGTGGGTGTAGATGGCCTGGCGGATGGATTCGAAATCCTCTGCCTCCAGGAGCGACAGGGTGAGGCGATGCACCTTCTCGCCGATGGCGTCGTTCTCTTCGCCGAACTCGAGCAGCTCGGCGAACTTGTTCTCGAGCTGGGCGATGCGTTCGCGCAGGGCGAGCATCTGCCGTTCGATGAGCGAGATCGCCTGGCCGTTGTGGGGATGGGTCACCGTCAGGTCGGTCAGCAGGCTGGCGTTGTCGTCGAAGAAATCGGGGTTGGCCTGCAGGAACTGGATGACGTCGGAAGCTTTCATGGCGTGGGCCGGGTGGGGGTGAGGATCAGGGGAGCGTGAGTTCGCCGGAGAAGACGGTGACGGCCGGACCGGTCATCAGGACCGGCGTGCCGACACCGTTCCAGGCGATGGTGAGTTCGCCGCCGCGGGTTTCGACGGCCACCGGTGAGGCGACCAGGCCACGCAGGATGCCCGCCACCACCGCCGCGCAGGCGCCGGTGCCGCAGGCGAGGGTTTCACCGGCGCCGCGTTCGAAGACGCGCAGACGCACCCGATGTTCGCCCACCACCTGGAGGAAGCCTGCATTCACCCGTGCCGGAAAGCGCGGGTGATGCTCGATGAGCGGGCCCTGCTCGGCCACCGGCGCGGTGTCCACGTCGGCCACCACCTGCACCGCGTGGGGGTTGCCCATGCTGACGGCGGTGATCGCCACGCAGGTGCCGGCCACGTCGAGGGGCTGCACGTAGGCATCGGAATCGCTGACGAAGGGCACATCCGCGGGGTTCAGCACCGGCACGCCCATGTCGACGGTCACGTTGCCGTCGGCCTCGAGGCGCGGCGCGATGATGCCTTTCTTGGTTTCGACGCGGATCTCGCGCTTGTCGGTGAGGCCCTGGTCGAACACGAAGCGGGCAAAACAGCGGGCGCCGTTGCCGCATTGCTCGACCTCGCCACCGTCGGCGTTGAAGATGCGGTAGCGGAAGTCGACGCCGGGCGTCTGGGCCGGCTCGACCACCAGCAGCTGATCGCAGCCGACGCCGAAATGCCGGTCGGCGAGGTGGCGCACCTGGTCTTCGGTGAGCTGGATGGGCTGGCGCACGGCGTCGATCATCACGAAGTCGTTGCCGAGACCCTGCATTTTGGTGAAGGCGAGCTTTCTGCTCATGGGATAAAATCCAGGTAATCCCGCCAGACGCAGCGATCCATCACCACCGTCATGCCGGCAGCTTGCGCCCGCGTGGCGGCTTCTTCGTTGATCACCCCGTCCTGCAGCCAGAGGCGCCTGACGCCGAGGGCGATGCATTCGTCCACGATCGGGCCGACTTCGTCGGATGCGCGAAAGACATCCACGAGATCGGGCACGAAAGGCATGTCGGACAGGCGCGCATAGGCTTTTTCGCCGAGCACCTCCGAAACTGCCGGACGAACCGGTACGATGCGATAGCCGAAGCCCTGCATCGCGCGGGACACCCGGTAACTCGGGCGTTCGACGCGCGGCGACAGGCCGACGACGGCAATGGTCTTGACCTCCTGCAGGAGGCGACGGATCTGGTCGGGCGGGGGATTGGCAAACATGGGCGGATTCTACCGGATTGGCGGGGCGCCGAAACCTTGCGGGCAACCGCAGGCAGCATCACAGGCAAACATTGGAGAGCAGGATGGATCGCAGTACGCGGCCGGGGGTCGTGAGAAGGGTTTGGTCGGGTATCTGGCGTGGGGTGGATCGGCTGCGCCGGGCGAGCCTCAACCTGTTGTTCCTGGCGGTGGTGGCAGTGATCCTCGGGAGCTGGTGGTCGAGCCAGATCGAGCCGCTGCCGAGCGAAGCAGCGCTGGTCATTGCCCCCAATGGCACCCTGGTCGAACAGCGTAGCGTGCGCAGCCCGATGAGCGTGCTGCAAGGCGGCGACGGCATTCGTCAGGTGCTGCTGCGCGACGTGGTGGATGCCATCCGTCACGCGGCCACCGACCCGCGCATCACGGTGCTGATCCTCGAACCAGACAGCCTGGCTGGCGCCGGGCTTTCCAAGCTGGAAGAGATTGCCGCTGCGGTGGCCGACTTCCGCAAGTCCGGCAAGAAGGTGTTCGCCTGGGGCAAGAACTTCAACCAGACCCAGTATCACCTCGCAGCCCAGGCCGATGAGGTTTTCCTCAACCCCGACGGCTACGTGCTGCTCACCGGCTTCGGGCGCTACCCCACCTACTTCAAGGGCCTCTTCGACCAGATCGGCGTGAAGATGCAGGTTTTCCGGGTGGGCACCTACAAGTCCTTCGTCGAGCCCTATACGCGCAGCGACATGTCGGAGGAGGATCGCGAAGCCACCCGCGAGTATCTCGACGTTGCCTGGAAAGCCTATCAGGCCGGCATCGCCGCGGCACGCCCCAAAGCTGGCGCGCAGATTGCCCGCTACGTGGGCGAGGCGCCCGAACTGCTGGCCGCAGCCGAAGGCGACGCTGCGCGGATGGCGCTCGACAACGGCTTCGTGGATGGTTTGAAGAGCGCCGACGAATGGCGCGACTTCGTACGCCAGGTGGTGGGCCCGGCCGCCGACGGCAAGGGCTTCAAGCATGTGGATCTCGCCACTTACATCGGCCGCGTGCGCGAGGAAACGCCCCATCCGGCCGCACGGGTTGGCGTGGTGGTGGCCCAAGGGGCGATCGTCGACGGCGAACAGCCGCCGGGCGTGGTGGGTGGCGACTCGGTCGCCGGCCTGATCCGTCAGGCCCGCGAGGACGACGCCATCAAGGCCGTGGTGCTGCGCATCGACAGCCCCGGCGGCAGCGCCACCGCGTCCGAAGTGATCCGCCGCGAGCTGGCCCTCACCCGCAAGGCCGGCAAGCCCGTGGTGGTGTCGATGGGATCGGTGGCAGCCTCGGGCGGCTACTGGATCGCCATGGCCGCCGACGAAGTGTGGGCCAGCCCGACCACCCTCACCGGCTCCATCGGCATCTTCGCGATGCTGCCGGATCTGTCCGGCCCGATGGCCAAGCTGGGGCTCACCGTCGACGGCATCGGCACCACGCCGCTGGCCGCCGGCCTCGACCCGCGCCGGCCCCTCGACCCGCAGATCGGCAAGCTCCTGCAGGCAAGCATCGAGCACGGCTACAAGCGCTTCCTCACCGTGGTGGGCGAAGCCCGCAAGATGAGTCCGGAGGCCGTCGATCAGGTGGCCCAGGGCCGCGTGTGGATGGGCAGCCAGGCGAAGGACAAGGGCCTGGTGGACAAGCTCGGCGGGCTCGACGCCGCCCTCAAGGCCGCCGCCGCCCGCGCCGGGCTCACCGATTACGACGTGAGCTATGTCGAGAAGCCTCTTTCGCCCCGCGACCAGTTGCTGGCCAAGCTGCTCGACAACGGCGAGGAGGCCGATGGCGTCCAGCCCGGCAGCCGCTCGCTGGTGGAGCAGACCGTCGCCCGCCTGCGCACCGAACTCCAGGGTCTGACCCTGTGGAACGACCCGGGCCACGCCTACCTGCACTGCCTGTGCGAGGCACCGTAACCCGGGCCTTCAGACGCTTTCACTGCCTGTAAGCGGAATGTTGCCGGATTGTCCCTGACCGGCAACATCCGCGTCACGCCCCGGCAATCCCCCCTGGGGATACTTCCCGGCACCACATCACGTGCCGGGTAAGTCATGTCCGCTCCTTCGTTCCAGCTCGGCGCCTGCGCCGCAGCCATCCTCCTCCTTGCCGGCTGCGGCAGCAGCGGCAGCAACGCCCCCAATGTGCCCACCGGCTCGACCGCCACGCTGGCCCTGCTGGAGACCACCGACCTTCACACCAACGTGATGAGCTATGACTACTTCAAGCTCACCGAGGACACGTCGCTGGGCTTCGAGCGCACCGCGACCCTCATCGCCGCCGCCCGCCAGGAGTTTCCCAACACCCTGCTGATCGACAACGGCGACACCATCCAGGGCACCGCCCTGTCGGACTACCAGGCCACCGTCAAACCCCTCGCCTGCAGCGAGACGCTGGCCATGTACAAGGTGATGAACGCCACCGGCTACGACGGCGGCGGCATCGGCAACCACGAGTTCAACTATGGCCTTCCCTTCCTGAGCCAGGTGACCGGCAACCGCTTCAGCATCGCCGGCATGGCCGAGCCGGCCGACCAGCCCGTCTGCAAGGGCCCGAACTTCCCGCTGGTGCTGGCCAACGTCCACAGTGTGAAGACCGGCCAGCCCCTGTTCCAGCCCTACGCGATCATCGACAAGACCGTCACCGCCACCGGGCCCGACGGCAGCGCCGTGACCGGCATCGTCAAGGTCGGCATCATCGGCTTCACGCCGCCGACCATCATGAGCTGGGACAAGCGCTGGCTGGACGGCAAGGTCTACACCACCGGCGTCAAGGAGGCCGCCGAGAAGTACATCCCCGAGATGCGCGCCAAAGGCGCCGATCTGGTGGTGGTGATCTCCCACGGCGGCCTCGACAACAGCGCCTACTCGCCGACCATGGAAAACGGCAGCTACCACTTGTCCAGCGTGGCGGGCGTGGACGCCATGCTCATCGGTCACTCACACCAGGTCTTCCCCAACGCCACGAGCACCGTGGCGCAGTTCAACCTGCCCGGGGTGGACAAGGTTGCCGGCACCGTGAATGGCGTGCCCACCGTGATGGCCAACTACTGGGGCAAGCACCTGGGCGTGATCCAGCTCGGCCTCGCCTACGACGGCAGCAAATGGACCGTCGACAAGACCAAGACAGTCGTCCAGGCGCGCTCGGCCCAGAACGCCGACAAGTCCTACGTAGCGGTCACTCCCTCTGTCGCCGCCGCCATCGCCGCCGAACACCAGGCCACCATCGACTACGTGAAGACGCCGATCGGCAGCACCGACTTCGAGATGTCGTCCTACTTCGCCGACGTGGGCGATCCGGGCGCAATCGAGCTGGTGAACCAGGCCCAGGCCGACTACGTGGCCCGCTACGTGGCGGCCAACCTGCCCCAATACGCCAGCCTGCCCGTCCTGTCGGTGAGCGCACCCTTCAAGAGCGGCTTCGCCGGCGGGTCGGACTACACCGACGTGGCCCAGGGCAACGTGGCCATCAACAACGCCGCCGACCTCTACCTCTACCCGAACACCGTCTATGCGGTGAAGGTGACCGGCGCCGACCTCCGGAACTGGCTCGAAACCGCAGCCAAGCGCTTCAACCGGATCGACCCGACGAAGACGACCCCGCAGGAGCTGGTCAGCAGCTTCCCGGGCTACAACTTCGACATGTTCACCAGCCCCGACATCAGCTACGAGATCGACGTCACCCAGGCCGTCGGCAGCCGCATCGTCAACCTCCAGTACAAGGGCGCCGCCATCGACCCGGCGAAGGAGTTCATCGTCGCCACCAACAACTACCGGGCGAGCGGCGGCGGCGGTTTCCCGGGCCTGGACGGCAGCAAGACCCTTTACGCGTCGCCGGACGCCAACCGGGACGTGCTGATCGCGTACATCAAGACGATCAAGACCGTCACCCGCGCTGCCAACGGCGCGGACCGCAGCTGGCGCTTCAGCAAGGTCGCCACGGCCGGCCCGGTGGTCTTCCATTCCGCCCAGGGCAAGCTCGCCCTGGCCACGGCGGCGGGGCTGACCAACGTCACCCTCGCCCAGGCCGACGACGGCAGCGGCAAGAATCTGGCGCTCTATGCGATCGATCTTTCGAAGTAGGCGGGGCCGGATCGGCGGCGTCCTCGCCGCCGGCATGACCCTGGCCGCCGCCCTGGCCTGGAGCGCAACCACGCCGCGCGACAGCCTGCCGGCCGACCCGCGTCAGCTCCAGGTGCTGGCCGGCCCGGGCAGGCAGCCCGCCGCGCTGGAGCGGCTGCGGACGCTGGCCGAAGGCAACACGCCCCTCGCCCGCCGTGCGCTGGGCGAAGCCCTGCTGGGTAACGAAGAATCCGCTGCCGAGGCCCAGGTCTGGCTCAGCCTCGCCGCCCAGGCCGGCGACGCCGACGCCGCTTTCGTGCTCGGTAAGACCTTGATGGACGGCGCCCCCGGCGTCCCCCGCGACCCCGCCCGCGGGGCGCTGTGGCTGGGCGCTGCCGCGGAAGCCGGCCATGCGGGCGCAGCCTTCCATCTGGGGATCGCGCACCGCAACGGTTACGGCGTGGGGCAGGATGCGATCAAGGCGGCGCGGTGGTTCCTGGTGGCGGCGGAGCAAGGTGTACCCGCCGCCCAGTTCATGCTCGCCAATGCCTACCGGGCGGGCGACGGCGTGCCCCACGACGAACGCGAGGCCCTGCGCCTCTACACCGAAGCGGCCGAGCAGGATCACCCGGAAGCCGTCCAGACCCTGGCAATGGCCTATCGGGACGGCGAACTGGGCCTGGCACGGGACGAGATGCAGGCCCGTCATTTTACGCTGGAGACGGCCCACGCCCTCAAGCATCCGGCGCTACGCCCCTGATCGCTGCACAAAAAAAGCGCAGGGCGATCGCCCTGCGCATTCGTCGGTAACTGGCGGCGCTCACCAGCGCTTGATGACCCACTTGGGCACACGCACCCCGGCGTCCTGAGCATCGCGACGGGTAAAGTCGCCGTTGCCCACGTCGTCGTAGAGGTAATAGGGCACGCCGTGGGGCGGGGTGACCTTGACCATGTAGAGCTGGCCATTCACACGGAACTCCTCCACCGTGTCCTCACCCTTTTTCAGGATGGTGACCTGGGGTTCCTGTTCGGCGTCAAGCTCCATGCCCGGCGGCGGGGGCGGCGGTTCGGGCAAGGGTTCGAGTTTCGGGGGTTGCTGCTGAGCCCAGGCCGACGCCGTGACGGCGAGCAGCAGGGCGGCGAATTCTTTGACGCGGGGCATGGCTATCTCCTGGCTATGCCGCGATTGTAACCCGCCGGCCTTGGCCTCCGGCAGGCGATGGGCTTACAGGTTGAGCATCAGCTCGTGTTCTTCGGGCAGCGGCAGGAAGCCGCGGCTCTGGTAATGGTTGAAGATCGCATCGACGACCTTCTCGGGTTCGTCGATCACCTGGACGAGGTTCAGATCGTCGGGGTTGATCATCTTCTCGTCCACCAGCCGGTCCTTGAACCAGTCGAGCAGCCCGCTCCAGAAGGCCGATTCGACCAGGATCACCGGGATCTTGCGGCTCTTTCCGGTCTGGATCAGGGTCATCGCCTCGAGGAGCTCGTCGAGCGTGCCGAAGCCGCCGGGCATCACCACGTAGGCCACCGCGAACTTCACGAACATGAACTTGCGCGCGAAGAAGTGCTGGAAAGTCTGGGAGATGTCCTGATACGGGTTGGCCTGCTGCTCCATCGGCAGCTGGATGTTGAGGCCCACGCTGGGCGACTTGCCGAAGTAGGCGCCCTTGTTGGCGGCCTCCATGATGCCGGGGCCGCCGCCGGAGATCACCGAGAAGCCGGCGTCCGACAACAGCCGGGCGATGCGCTCGGTCTTCTCGTAGTAGGGATGATCGGGCTTGGTGCGGGCGCTGCCGAAGATCGACACCGCAGGGCGGATCGGCTTGAGGCGCTCAGTGGCCTCGACGAACTCTGCCATAATCCCGAAAATTCGCCACGACTCCCGGGCGGTGAAGTTCTGCGCCGCAGTGGTGGGGATTTCCTTCGGGAGTTTGTCTTTTGCAGTCATTGTCTTGTCAGGAGTAAAGGGCGAGGGGCGCGATGCCTCGTCAGCCCGCATGCCCATGCCTACCTTGTTGCTCGTCGACGGATCCAGCTACCTGTACCGCGCCTTCCACGCCCTGCCCGACCTGCGCAATTCGGCAGGTGAACCGACCGGTGCCGTGCGCGGCGTGCTGTCCATGCTACGTCGGCTCGAATCCGACTACAAGGCGGAGTATCGCGCCTGCATCTTCGACGCCAAGGGCAAGACCTTCCGCGACGACTGGTTTCCCGACTACAAATCCCACCGCCCGCCGATGCCCGACGACCTGCGCGCGCAGATCGAGCCGCTCCACGAGGCGGTCAAGGCCGAAGGCTGGCCGCTGCTGGTCGAGGAAGGCGTCGAGGCCGACGACGTGATCGGCACCCTCACCCGCCAGGCCGTCGAGGCCGGCTGGGAGGTCGTCATCTCGACGGGCGACAAGGATCTCACCCAGCTCGTCCAGCCCGGCGTGCGCTGGGTCAACACCATGAGCGAGGAAGTGCTGGATTCCGACGGCGTGATCGCCAAGTTCGGTGTGCCGCCCGAACGCATCATCGATTACCTGGCGCTCGTCGGCGACACCGTGGATAACGTGCCCGGCGTCGAGAAGTGCGGGCCCAAGACGGCCGTCAAGTGGCTCACCGAATACGGCACCCTCGACAACCTGATCGCCAACGCCGACAAGGTGGGTGGCAAGGTCGGCGAGAACCTGCGCAAGCACCTGGACTTCCTGCCCCTGGGCCGCAAGCTCGTCACCGTCGTCACCGATCTGCCGCTGCCCGTCGGCCCGGCCGACCTGCCCGCCCGCGACGACGACAAGGCGGCGCTTGCCGCCATCTACCGACGCATGGAGTTCAAGGGCTGGCTGAAGGAGCTCGAAGACGGCGCCAGCGCTCCCCGTGCCGCAGCCGCCAGCGTCGGCGAAACCGCCACGCCCGCGCCCGCCGCCGAACCCGGCGCCCACCGCACCGCTTACGAGACGCTCCTCGACTGGGAAGCCTTCGACGCGTGGCTGGCCAGGATTTCCGCCGCCGGGCTCACCGCCTTCGACACCGAAACCACCGGCCTCGACCCGATGGTCGCCACGCTCGTCGGCATGTCCTTCGCCACCGCCCCCGGCGAAGCCGCCTACCTGCCCCTCGCCCACGGCTACGCCGACGCGCCGGCCCAGCTGCCACTCACCGAGGTGCTCGCCAGGCTCAAGCCCTGGCTCGAATCCGACGCCCACCGCAAGCTCGGCCAGAACCTCAAGTACGACGCCCATATCCTCGCCAACCACGGCATCGCGCTTGCCGGCATCGCGGAAGACACCCTGCTCGAGTCCTACATCCTCGAGAGCGACAAGTCCCACGACATGGATTCCCTGGCCAGCCGCCACCTGGGCATCAAGACGCTGACCTACGCCGAAGTCTGCGGCAAGGGCGCCAAGCAGATCGGCTTCGGCGAGGTCGAGCTGGCCCGCGCCACCGAGTACGCCGCCGAAGACGCCGACATCACCCTGCGCCTGCACCACGCGCTGGCCGCCCAGCTGGCCGCCGAACCGGCCCTCGCCGCGCTCTACCGCGACGTGGAGCTGCCCACCGCCCGGGTGCTCTTCGAGATGGAACGCAACGGTGTGCTGATCGACGACTTCCTGCTCGCCCAGCACTCCGAGGAACTCGGCCGCCGCCTGCACGAGCTCGAACTACAGGCCCATGAGCTGGCCGGCCAGCCCTTCAACCTGGGCTCACCCAAGCAACTTGGCGAGATCCTGTTCACCAAGCTGGGCCTGCCGGTGGTCAAGAAGACCGCCACCGGCCAGCCGTCCACCGACGAAGACGTGCTCTCCCAGCTCGCCGAGGACTATCCGCTGCCCAAGCTGCTGCTAGAGCACCGCAGCCTCGCCAAGCTCAAGAACACCTACACCGACAAGCTGCCGCTGATGGTGAACCGCCGCACCGGCCGCGTGCACACCAGCTTCAGCCAGGCCGTGGCCGTCACCGGGCGCCTCGCCAGCACCGAGCCCAACCTGCAGAACATCCCGATCCGCACGCCGGAGGGCCGCCGCATCCGCGCCGCCTTCATCGCCCCGGCCGGCCACAAGATCGTCTCGGCCGACTACTCCCAGATCGAGCTGCGCATCATGGCGCACCTCTCAGGCGACAAGGGCCTGCTCGACGCGTTTGCCCACGGCGAGGACGTGCACCGCGCCACCGCTGGCGAGATCTTCGGCGTCACCCCGCTGGAGGTCACCAGCGAGCAGCGCCGCTACGCCAAGGTGATCAACTTCGGGCTGATCTACGGCATGAGCGCCCACGGCCTTGCCAAGAACCTGGGCATCGAGCGCGCCGCCGCCGCCAACTACATCGACCGCTACTTCGCGCGCTACCCCGGCGTCGCCGCCTACATGGACCGGACCCGCGCCGAGGCCAAGGCCAACGGCTATGTGGAAACCGTCTTCGGCCGCCGCCTGCACCTGCCCGAAATCCGCGCCCAGCAGGTCGGCCGCCGCCAGGCCGCCGAGCGCGCCGCAATCAACGCGCCCATGCAGGGCACCGCCGCCGACCTCATCAAGATGGCGATGATCGCCACCTCCGCGTGGCTGCGTGAAGCCGGCGTGAAGAGCAAGCTGATCCTGCAGGTCCACGACGAACTGGTGCTCGAGGTGCCCGACGACGAAGTGGCGCTGATCCGCGACCAGCTGCCCAAGCTGATGGCCGGCGTGGCGCAACTTTCGGTGCCGCTGGTTGCCGAAGTGGGCGTTGGCGCCAACTGGGACGAAGCGCACTGAGCCGCAGCCCAGGCGCCCGCCGCCCCCGCATTTCTTGAAAGCCTCCGGATGTTCCACCGCATTCCCTTGCTGTTGCTGATTTTTGCCCTGTCGGCGTGCAGCGTCTTCTCGTCGAAAAAGAAGGACGACAGCTACAAGCTCGAGCACTTCACGCCGGATTCGCCCTTCGAGCAGTCCTTCGAAATCAGTCCCGGGCCCGCTTGCGAAGCGGGTCGCCGGGCGCTGCTCAGCCAGGGCTACCTGATCGACGAGACCAAGCCGGATCAGGTGCGTGCCCGCAAGTTCTTCCAGCCCAACCGCGAGACCCAGATCCAGCTCACCTTCAGCCTGTCGTGCCTCGCCGAGGGCGACGGCTCGGTGGTGTTCGCCAACGTCCGCCAGCTGCGCGAAGAGCTCAAGGCCAACGCAGCCAGCACCGGCCTCAGCGTCACCGGCATCGGCTCCCTGTCGCTGCCTTTCGGTGGCAACAACGAATCCCTGGTCAAGGTGGGCGAAGAAACCGTCACCGACGCCGAGTTCTACGGGCGTTTCTTTGCCCTGATGCAATCCTTCATACGCTGATGAAATCCACCTTCGCCGCCCTCGCCACCGCCCTCGCAGCCTGCACCGCCCACGCCGCCGACGCGCCGGACCCCGCCCGCTTCGCCCCCTGCGTGGCCGGGCTCAAGACCGACGCCGCCGCCCGTGGCATCTCCGGCGCCAGCTACGACCGCCTCACCGCCAGCCTCGCGCCCGACATGAAGGTGCTCGACTTCCTCGACTACCAGCCCGAGTTCCGCACCCCGATCTGGGATTACCTCGCCGGCCTGGTGGACGATGAGCGCGTCGCCGACGGCCGCGCGATGCAGACTCAGTGGGCCGAGGTGCTCGCCAACGTATCTGCGCGCTACAAGGTCGACCCGGCCACGGTGGTCGCCGTGTGGGGCGTGGAGAGCAACTTCGGCCGCAACTTCGGCGCGCGGCCACTGCTCACCTCGCTGTCCACGCTGTCGTGCTACGGTCGCCGGCAGGCCTATTTCCGCGGCGAATTCTTCGACGCCCTGAAGATCGTCGACGCCGGCGATGTGAAGGCCGAGCAGCTCGTCGGCTCCTGGGCCGGCGCCTTCGGCCACACCCAGTTCATGCCCTCCACCTTCCTGCGTCTGGCGGTGGATTACGACGGCGACGGCCGCCGCGATCTGGTCGGCAGCATCCCCGACGCCCTCGCCTCTACCGCCAACTTCCTGCGTAAAGCCGGCTGGCGCGAAGGCGAACCCTGGGGCTACGAGGTGCGCCTGCCCGCTGGCTTCGACGCCAGCAGCGCCGGCCGCAAGAACAAGCAGGCGCTGTCCAGCTGGGCGGCGCGCGGCGTCACGCGCATCGACGGCAGCCCGCTCATTGGCCCCGATTCCGCCGGCCTGCTGCTGCCCGCCGGTCCAAAGGGCCCGGCCTTCATCGTGTTCCGCAACTTCGACGTGATCTTCGGCTACAACGCCGCCGAGAGCTACGCGCTGGCCATCGCCCACCTGGCCGACCGCCTCAAGGGCGGCGGCGCCTTCGCCACCCCGTGGCCCACCGACGACGCCGGCCTCTCCCGCTCCGAGCGCCGGGAGCTACAAACCCTGCTGATCGCCAAGGGCTACGCCATAGGCAGCGTCGATGGCATGCTCGGCGACGCCAGCCGCGCGGCGATCCGCAGCGAACAGCAGCGGCTCGGCCACACGGTCGATGGACGTGCCGGCCAGAAGCTCCTCGCCGCCCTGCGCAAGCCCTGATCACGACCATGTCTGATCGCATTCCCGCCCACCCCAACGCCTCGCCGCTGGGCAAGCCTGTCGCCTACGCCGAGCACTACGCGCCCGAATTGCTATTCCCCATCGCCCGTCAGGGCAAGCGCGACGAGATCGGCGTGGCCCCAGGCCGCCTTCCCTTCGTCGGCGAAGACCTGTGGAACGCCTACGAAGTCTCGTGGCTCGACCCCAAGGGCAAGCCGGTGGTGGCACTGGCGCAGTTCCGCGTGCCGGCCGATTCGCCCAACCTGGTCGAATCCAAGTCGTTCAAGCTCTACCTCAACTCCTTCAACCAGACCCAGCTCGCAAGCGCCGATGAGCTCGCCGCGCGGCTCACCGCCGATCTGTCGGCCGCCGCCGGCGCGCCGGTTGCGGTAAGGGTCGAGCCCCTGTCCACCCGCCCCCAGCGCCCGATGGGCTACCCCAAGGGCACGCTGCTGGACGAGCTGGACATCGCCATCGACCAGTATTCCCCCGCACCCGGCCTGCTCCGCGCCGACGCCAGCCTGCCGGAAGTGAGCGAGACACTGTATTCGCACCTCCTCAAGTCCAACTGCCTTGTCACCGGCCAGCCGGACTGGGCGATGGTGGTGCTGCGCTACCGCGGCGCGCCCATCGACCGCGAGGGCCTGCTGCGTTACATCGTGTCCTTCCGCCAGCACAACGAGTTCCACGAGCAATGCGTCGAGCGCATCTTCATGGACGTGATGCACCAGTGCCGGCCCGCCAGCCTGTCGGTGTGGGCACGCTACACCCGCCGCGGCGGGCTCGACATCAACCCGGCCCGGCGCACGCCTGATCTGCCGCCGCCGCCCGACTTCGCCGAAATCCGCCAATGACCACCCCCGACCTGCTCCAGCAGGACGTCGCCCTCGACGCCCTCAACACCCTGCGCCTGCCGGCCCGAGCCGCGTGGTTTGCCGCGGTCGATTCGGCGGACCAGCTCCGCGCGGTGCTCGACGACCCGCGCGTCGCCGGCCTGCAACGCTTCGTGCTGGGCGGCGGCTCCAATCTGGTGCTCGCCGGCGACTTCCCCGGCCTTGTGCTGAAAGTCGCCTTCCACGGCAAGAGCCGCGTCCAGGAAGACGCCGACGCCTTCTACATCCGCGCGGGCGGTGGGGAGAACTGGCACGATTTCGTGCGCTGGACGCTGGAGATGGGCTGGCCGGGGCTGGAGAACCTCTCGCTGATCCCCGGCACCGTGGGCGCCGCGCCGGTACAAAACATTGGCGCCTACGGCATCGAGATGGCCGAGCATTGCTACAGCCTGCGCGCCTACGACCTGGAAACCGGCAAAACGGTCGGCTTCGACAAGCGCGACTGCCACTTCGGCTACCGGGACAGCTTCTTCAAGCAGGCCGGCGCCGGGCGTTATCTCATCGCCGCCGTCACCTTCCGTCTGCCCAAAAAATGGCAGCCGCGCACCAACTATGCCGACGTGGCCCGTGAACTCGACGCCCTCGGCATCGCCAACCCGACGCCGCTGCAGGTGTCGGACGCGGTCATCGCGATCCGCCGTCGCAAGCTGCCCGACCCGGCCGAGATCGGCAACGCCGGCAGCTTCTTCAAGAACCCGGTGGTCTCGGCCGAGGCTTACGTCCGCCTCGCCGCCGACTTCCCCACGCTGCCCCACTACCCCCAGCCCGACGGCAGCCAGAAGCTCGCCGCCGGCTGGCTCATCGAGCAGGCTGGCTGGAAGGGCAAGCGCCTCGGCCCGGTGGGCTGCTATGAGCGGCAAGCACTGGTACTGGTCAATCACGGTGGCGCCCAAGGCAGCGACGTGCGCGCCGCGAGCGAAGCGGTGCGGACCGACGTGCGCGCCCGCTTCGGCGTCGAGCTGGAGCCGGAGCCAGTCTTCATCGGCGGCTGAGGGTATCGCACCGGCCGCCACGACGGCGGCATGTCCGCCCTAAAGCTTTTCGATACCGTGCCGAAAACCGCACATCGTCCACGATGTACGGAGCCCCTCATGACCGCTGAAGAACGGCGCGGCAGCAGCGCCCTCACCCCCGACCTGGACTGGAGCCAGGTCCGCGAAACCGTGCTGATGCTCGAGCTGGCCGTCGGCCAGATCGATTCGGCGATGAAGGAAGGCAACAGCTCGGTGGAAGTGCTCACCGACTCCTTCACTTCGATGGCCGGCTACATGCGGATGATGGGCCAGGCCCTCGAATCCCTGCCCGACAACCCCGCCACCGCCGATCTCAAGTCCACCCTGATCGGCCACGCCAGCGAAGTCGCCGGCCGCGTCCAGCGCTCGATCATCGCCTTCCAGTTCTACGACAAGCTGAGTCAGCGCCTGGCCCACGTGTCCCACAGCCTGGAAGCCCTCGGCAGCCTCGTCACCGACCAGCGCAAGCTCTACAACCCCTTCGAATGGGTTGCGCTGCAGGAGAAGATCCGCGCCAAGTATTCCACCCGCGAAGAGCTCGAGATGTTCAACGCGGTGATGCAGGGCATGCCGGTGAAGGAAGCCCTGGAGCACTACAAGGCCGAGATGAAGGACAAAGGCGACGACGTCGAACTCTTCTAGACAGCAGCCGATAAGCCTGCTGCGCGGCCCGATCTCGCGACGGCTTCTCGGCCACCGTCTTGCTTGGCGCAAGCCTGTAGGTCGGACTTCAGTCCGACACCACTCGTCAATCGTGCGGCGTTTGTCGGACTGAAGTCCGACCTACAGGATGTCGGCTTGGGGCCGGATCGCCCGATCGCCCCTCTTTTTTGTAAGCGAATCCACCCGCTGCGCCATGTCGGCGGCAAAGGCGTAAACTCCGCGGCTTTCCGATTCTGCCCACCGGATTCCGCTTCGTCATGCCGCCGTCCGTCATTCATTTTTCCGACCCTGCCCCCGAACCTGTCGAAGACCGCCCCGCCCTTGGCCGGGCGATCGGTTCGCCGCCGCTGCGCCTCACCGCCGAACGCTACGCTGCCGAGGATGGCGCCCTGTCGATCGGCGACTGGGCCTGCGAGCCCGGCGCGTGGCGGATCGCCTTCCATCCGGGGCGCCACGAGTTCTTCCAGGTGGTGAGCGGGCGGCTGCGCATCGTCGATACCGCCGGCAACGCCCGGGAGTTCGGGCCCGGCGACGCGGGCATCATACCCGCCGGTTTCATCGGCACCTTCGAGGTGATCGAGCGCGTCGAGAAACGTTACGTGATGCTCGACCGGGCCTGAAACGTCGTCTCCAGCCAGCCCGCCAGGGCTTCCGCCGCTTGCGGCCAGGGGCGATCCAGCATCAGCATGTGCCCGCAATCGGGCACCGTGACCGACGTCGCCCGCCACGCCAGAGTGGTGAAGAACAGCATCGACGGCGGGAACACCGCATCCACCCCGCCGCCCATCACCAGCGCCGGTATCGCCGGCCGACGCCCGGTGCGCAGGAAGGGCAGCGCCACCATCTCGGCCACCGCCCGGTCCGATTCGCGCTCCATCATCGGCAAAAACTCCACCAGCTCCTGGTGGGGCATCTCCGGCGAGAAGTAGATATCGGTCATCACCTGGAAGGTCGCCTCCGTCGGCCGGCCCGACACCGCGTTGGGCAGCTCCTCGAAGAAATCCGGCCGGGTCAGCGCCAGCCGGCTGGCCGAACCACCGGTGCCCGAAGGCGGCACCGGCGCCATCAGCACGACGCCCGCCGCCTGGCCGCCGCTGGTGAGGTAGCGCTCCACCACCTGGGTGCCCATCGAATGGCCGATCAGCACCGGCAGCGCCGGCAGCCCCGCCACCGCCCGGGCCACGTCGTCGGCGTAGTCGTCGAGGCCGAAGTCATCGATGCGATCGTGCCCGCTGCTCTCGCCGTGGCCGGACAGATCCAGCGCATAGCAGTCGAAACCCCGTTCATTGAAGAAGGGCACGAAGTGCAGCTGCCAGCATTGGGCGTTGGTGTAGGCGCCGTGGACGAACAGCAGCGGCGGCCGGCCATTGGGGCGCGCGGACGGATGGTGATGGACAGCAAGGGAATGAACGGACATGGGGCGCTTTCGAGCGATGCGGATAACAGCCGCATTCTGTCACGTCATGCCGCCGCGCCGGATGACAACGCGGACGCCCGGGCTAGAATAGCCGGCCCAAAACCATAACCCTTCCGGAGAACACCATGAGCATCCACATCATCGCCCGCTTCACCGCCAAGCCCGACACCATCGACGCCCTGCGCACCCTGCTGCTGGGCATGCTGGCGCCGACCCGCAGGGAAGAAGGCTGCATCCGCTACGAGCTGCTCAACAACACCGCCGACGCCACCGACTTCACCTTCGTCGAGGAATGGGCCAGCCAGGCCGCCATCGACGCCCACATGCAGACGCCGCACCTGAAAGCCGTGCTGGTGGATTCCGCTCCGCTGGTGGCCTGCCCGGTGGATGTGCGCTTCCTCACCGCCGCAGCCTGACGCTTCAGCCCTGCACGTCCGACTGCCACGCCTGGGGGTCGGACTACCAAGTCTGCACCGGCGCCCGCCTAGTGTAGGTCGGACTTCAGTCCGACAAACCCCGCCTGAACAACCAGCGATGTCGGACTGAAGTCCGACCTGCAGGGGCTCAAGGAACGCCGCTCAGACCGTCGCCTGGGCCCGGTTGAACCACGCCAGCTTGTCGGCCAGGGCCACCACTTCGCCCACGATCAGCAGCGCCGGCGGGCGGATGCCGGCGGCGGCGGCCACGTCGGGCAGGGTCGTCAGGGTGCCGGTGACCACCCGCTGGTTGGCGCGAGTGCCGTTTTCCACCAGCGCCGCGGGCGTGTCGGCGCCGCGACCGTGCTCGATCAAGGCCGCGCAGTGGGCCTGCAGCATGCCTACGCCCATGTAGATCACCGCGGTTTGGTTGGGCCGGGCGAGGGCCACCCAGTCGAGCGCCGATTCGCCGGCCCGGCGGTGGCCGGTGGCGAACACCACCGACTGGGCGTGATCCCGGTGGGTCAGGGGAATCCCCGCATACGCGCCGGCCCCGCAGGCGGCGGTGATGCCCGGCACCACCTCGAAGGGCACGCCGGCTTCCAGCAGTTCTTCCAGCTCCTCGCCGCCGCGCCCGAAGATGAACGGGTCGCCGCCCTTCAGCCGCACCACCTGCCGGCCCTCCCGGGCAAGCCGCACCAGCAGGCGGTTGATGTCTTCCTGGGGCAGGGTGTGGTGGCCGGCCTCCTTGCCCACGTAGATGCACTCGGCGTCCGGCCGGGCCAGATCGAGGATGCCGTCGCCCACCAGATGATCGACCACCAGCACATCGGCGCTGGCGATCAGGCGCGCGGCGCGCAGGGTCAGCAGCTCCGGATCGCCCGGGCCGGCCCCGACGAGGGCCACCCGGCCCGATCCGCCGGTCGGCATGGCGAGGGGCCGCGCGGCATCCGGCGCAAAACCAGCGGGCCCACCCAGCACCTGGTGGAGGAAGGCGCGCAATGCGCCGGCGGCTGGCATTTCCAGACTGGCGGTGACGGGCGGCGGCATGGCGAAACTCCCGGGAATCATGACGACCGGAATCTATCAGCCGAGTCACGTTCTCGAACTTGACCGCTATCAAGGAAGGGGTATAGCCCCCTGGCGCAACCTGAATGGGAAGCGGGACTGTCCGCTCGTTGAGCTCATTTCAAGGGAGATGCACGATGAGAATGTGGAAAACCGGAGCAATCGCGGCGGCCCTGCTGCCGCTGGCCATGTCGCAGGCTTTCGCCGAAGAGGCCAAGACCACCACCAACGCCCCCGAGGCCAAGTATCAGTCGGCCGGCTCGCCGCTGGCCAATGTCGAGATGTACCAGGATATCAATCCGAAGGCCCCGCCGATGAGCAAGGCGGAGTTCGACAAGGCCCGGCAGATCTACTTCGAACGCTGTGCCGGCTGTCACGGCGTGCTGCGCAAGGGCGCCACCGGCAAGCCGCTGACTCCCGAGAAAACCCTCGCCGCCGGCACCGATTACCTGAAGGTCTTCATCAAGTACGGCTCTCCCGCCGGCATGCCCAACTGGGGCACCTCCGGTGAGCTGTCCGACGACGAAGTGGACCTGATGGCCCGCTACGTCCAGCAGACCCCGCCGCAGCCGCCGGAATTCGGCCTGAAGGACATGAAGGCGACCTGGAAGGTCATCGTGCCGCCGGAACAGCGGCCGAAGAAGAAGATGAACAACTACAACATCGAGAACATCTTCTCGACCACCCTGCGCGACACGGGTGAAGTTGCACTCATCGACGGCGACACCAAGAAGATCATCAACATCGTCAAGACCGGCTACGCGGTGCACATCTCCCGCGTCTCCGCCTCCGGCCGCTACCTGTTCGTGATCGGCCGCGACGCCAAGATCAACATGATCGACCTGTGGATGGAGAAACCCGACAACGTCGCCGAGATCCGTACCGGTCTCGAAGCCCGCTCGGTGGAAACCTCCAAGTTCAAGGGCTATGAAGACAAGCTGGCCGTCGCCGGCTCCTACTGGCCGCCCCAGTACGTGATCATGAAGGGCGACACCCTCGAGCCGCTCAAGATCATGGCCACCCGCGGCATGACCGTGGATGACCAGGAGTTCCACCCCGAGCCGCGCGTCGCCTCCATCGTGGCCTCCCACTACAAGCCCGAGTTCGTGGTGAACGTGAAAGAGACCGGCAAGACGCTGATGGTCAACTACACCGACATCAACGCCATCACCACCAAGGAAATCCCGGTTGCCAAGTTCCTGCACGACGGCGGCCTCGACAGCTCCAAGCGCTACTTCATGGTCGCCGCCAACCAGTCCAACAAGATTGGCGCGATCGACCTGAAGGAAGGCAAGCTGGCCGGCCTGATCGAAGTGGGCAAGATCCCGCACCCGGGCCGCGGCGCCAACTTCATCCATCCGAAGTACGGCCCCGTGTGGTCCACCGGTCACCTGGGCGACGACACCATCGCCCTGATCGGCACCGACCCGGTCAAGCACCCGCAGTACGCCTGGAAGATGGTCGAGTCGATCAAGGGCCCGGGCGGCGGCGCGCTGTTCATCAAGAGCCACCCGAAGTCCAAGCACCTGTATTCCGACACCCCGCTCAACCCGGATCCGAAGCTGTCCCAGTCGGTGGCCGTGTTTGACATCAACAACCTGGCCGCCGGCTACAAGACCCTCCCGATCGGCGAATGGGCCGGCCTGAAGGACGACGGCGCCAAGCGCGTGGTGCAGCCTGAGTACAACAAGGCGGGCGACGAAGTGTGGTTCTCGGTGTGGAGCGCCAAGAACAAGGAATCGGCCATCGTGGTCGTGGATGACAAGACCCTGCAGCTCAAGACCGTCATCAAGGATCCGCGCATCGTCACGCCGACCGGCCACTTCAACCTGCATAACACCCAGCACGACGTTTACTGATCGTCGCTGAGCGCCGCCGGCCCGGTTCTCCCGGCCGGCGGCTTTCCGCCAAGAAGGAGAGTGAAATGAAATACTCGCTGATTCTCGCCGCCCTGCTCGGCACCCTTGCCAGCGGCAGCGCCCTCGCCGGCGACCCGGCCGCGGCCGCCCAGAAGGCCGGCTGCATGGCCTGCCACGCCATGGACAAGAAGCTCGTCGGCCCGGCCTTCAAGGACGTGGCCGCCAAGTACAAGGGCCAGGGCGACGCCGTCGCAAAACTCACCGACAAGGTCCGCAAGGGCGGCGCCGGCGTGTGGGGTCCGATCCCCATGCCGCCCAACCCCGCGGAAAAGATCAGCGACGGCGACCTGAAGGACGTCGTGGGCTGGATTCTGAAGGGCTGACCTGCGCCCGGCAGGACGAAAGGCGGAGCCGAGGCTCCGCCTTTGTCGTTTTCAGCCTTCGTCGGCGATCCACCTCAACCGCCCGTGGGCAGCCTCGCCCAGCCGCGCCTTCAGGGCGTCGGCAGCCGTTTCAGGCAGACTGAAGCGGAAGCTCACCTCGTCGGCATGGACCACCTCCGCCACCTCGGCGCCAGCCTGCTCCAGCTCGCGACGCAGCAGCCCTTCCAGCGCATAGGGCACCGCACAGGCAAGCGTCCGCTGGCGCACGATCGCAACCTTGGCGGCCATCAGCAGGGCCTGGGCCACCGCGTCGGTGTAAGCCCGCACCAGCCCGCCGGCGCCCAGCTTCACCCCGCCGTAGTAGCGCACCACCGTCGCCAGCACGCCGTCCAGATCCTGGTGGCGCAGCACGTCGAGCATCGGCCGCCCCGCCGTGCCGCCCGGCTCGCCGTCATCCACCGCCGCCGACTGACCTCCCGCCAGCAGCGCCCAGCACACGTGGGCCGAACCCGGATGCGCAGCGCGCAGCTCGGCCACCCGACGCTGGGCCGCGGCCCGGTCGGCCATCGGCTCGACGCAGCCGATGAAGCGGCTTTTCTTGATCAGGATTTCGCTGTGGGCAGGCGCGGCAAGGGTCTGGGACATGGGCCGGAAGGTCGGTCGGGCGGACTCCGAAGGATAACGAAATTCGCCCCAGCCACCCGCGCCGGCCCACTTGATGCCCATCAATGACCCTGCTGGCCGGTCGACCTACTGTGGCGGCGTTACCTGAAGGAGTGTCCGATGGACCGTCCGCTGCTGATCCATGTGGCCGTGCTGCTGGGCCTCACCGCCCTGGCGGTGAGCACCGCCCAGTCCGCCGAACCGCCCCAGCCCGACCCGGCCCGCCAGCAGGCGCTGGTGCATCTGGTGCGCCAGGACTGCGGCTCGTGCCACGGCATGCGCCTCGCCGGCGGCCTCGGCCCGGCCCTCACCCCGGCGCGGCTGGCCGACTGGCCGGACGACTCCCTCGTCGCCACCATCCTCCACGGCCGCCCCGGAACCGCCATGCCCGGCTGGCAGCGCTTCGTGACCGAAGCCGAAGCCGGCTGGATCGTCGCCCGCCTCAAGCAAGGCTTCCCGCCCCTGGACTGATCATGCGCGCCCTCAAGCAACTCACCGCAGCCCTCCTCGCCAGCCTGGCCCTTGCCGGCTGCAGCAGCCTGCCCGCCGACGCCGTGCGCGGCACCGGCGACCTGGGCGTCGTCATCGAACGCGCCGCCGGCCGCGTGAAGGTGGTCGAGCACAGCCACGACAGCATCCTCGGCACCGTCGAGGGCCTCGGCGACCTCTCCCACGCCCACGTGGCCTTCTCGCGGGACGCCCGCTACGCCTACGTGTTCGGCCGAGACGGCGGGCTCACCAAGGTCGATCTGCTCGCCCGGCGCATCGACCGGCGGGTGATCCAGGCCGGCAATTCCATCGGCGGCTCGGTGTCGCAGGATGGCCGGCTGGTGGTCGCCCAGAACTACGAACCCGGCGGCATCAAGGCCTTCGACGCCGATACGCTGGAGCTCGTCGCCGACGTGCCCGCCGAATACGCCCCGGGCAAGTTCTCCCGCGTGGTGGGCCTGGCCGACATCTCCGGCCAGCGCTTCGTGTATGCCCTCTTCGACGCCGACGAGATCCGCGTCACCGACTTCTCCGATCCGAAGAAGCCCGTCACCACCCGCTACCCGGCCGGCCACCAGCCCTACGACGGCCTCGTCACCCCTGACGGCCGCTACTTCCTGGCCGGGCTGTTCGGCGAGGACGGCGTCTCGCTCCTCGACCTGTGGAAACCCGAGGCCGGCGCGAAGAAGATCCTCGCTGGCTATGGCCGCGGCGAAGAAAAGCTGCCGGTATTCAAGATGCCCCACCTGCGCGGCTGGTCCCTGGCCGCCGGCCAGGCCTGGCTGCCCGCCATCGGCCGCCACGAGGTGCTCGTCGCCGACGCCGCCAGCTGGAAGGAGACCGGCCGCGTGGCCGTGAAAGGTCAGCCGGTGTTCGTGATGGCGCGCCCCGACGGGCGCCAGGTGTGGGTCAACTTCGCCTTCCCGGACAACGAGTGGGTGCAGGTGATCGACACCGTCGAGAAGCGCGTGATCCACACCTTCAGCCCGGGCAAGGCCGTGCTGCACATGGAATTCACGCCCCGCGGCGACGAGGTGTGGCTGTCTGCCCGGGACAGCAACCGGGTCAGCGTGGTGGATACCGCCAGCTTCGCGGTGCGCCGCGAGCTTGCCGCCGACGCGCCCTCCGGCATCTTCTTCACCTCCCGCGCCCAGCGCATCGGGTTCTGAGATGAACACCACCGACCTCGAATTCCGCCTCCTCAACGACTTCCAGCGCGGCTTTCCGCTGGTGGCCGAGCCCTGGTCAGCCATCGGTGCCCAGCTCGGCTGCGCGGCATCCGACGTGCTCGCCCAGCTCGCCGCCCTGCGCAACGACGGCAAGATCAGCCGCGTCGGCCCGGTATTCGCCCCCAACCGCATCGGCGCCAGCACCCTCGCCGCGATGGCCGTGCCGACGGCCGACCTGCCTCGGGTGGCGGCCATCGTCAGCGCCTTTGCCGGCGTCAATCACAACTACCGGCGCGAGCACCGTTACAACCTGTGGTTCGTCGCCAACGCCGCGAGCGAGGCCGAGCTGGCCGACCTCCTGGGCACCATGGGCGCTGCCACCGGCTGCCCGCCCATCAGCCTGCCGCTGGTCGAGGAATACCACATCGACCTGGGCTTCGATCTCGCCAGCGGCCGGCGCACCCGCCACGCGGTGGGCCCGCGCGTGGCCCGGCGCAAACTCGACCCCGCCGAATGGCGCCTGATCCACGCCCTCCACGACGGGCTGCAGTGGCAGGCGCGCCCTTTCCGCGCCGTAGCCGACGCGGCGGGAATGGTCGAGGGCGATGTGCTCGCCACCCTTGCCGACTGGCAGGATGAAGGCCTGCTGCGCCGCTTCGGCGTGGTGGTGCGGCATCGTGAGCTGGGCTACCGGGCCAACGCCATGTGCGTGTGGGCGGCGCCGGAATCGGACGTCAGTCGCCTGGGCCACCTGCTTGCCGGGCAGGACGGCGTGAGCCTGTGTTACCGTCGAAAGAGCCCCGGGCCCGACTGGCCCTACACCCTGTTCTGCATGATCCATGGCCACAGCCGCGACGCGGTGGAAGCCCGCCGCGACGAGATCGCCGACGCCGTCGGCCTGGCCAGTCTGCCCGCCGCGGTGCTGTTCTCCACCGACTGCTACAAGCAGTGCGGCGCCCGCTACCGCGCCCCCGACGCCGCCCCGCCACCCCGCGTGGGCAAGCCCCTTCCGGGACTCGCCGCATGACGGCCCGCCCCTCGCCCGCGGCCCTCGACGAACTCGACCGCCGCATCATCAACGCGCTGCAGGGCGGCTTTCCGATTTCCGACGAGCCTTACCGGGAAGTGGCAGAATCCCTCGGCACCACCGAGGCCGATCTCCTCGCCCGCCTCGAACGCCTGCTCGCCGCCAGGGTGCTCACCCGCTTCGGCCCGATGTTCCAGATCGAACGCCTGGGCGGCCGCTTCGTGCTGGCCGCGCTGGCGGTGCCGGAAGACCGCTTCGCCGCAGTCACCGAGCTGGTCAACGCCCTGCCCGAGGTCGCTCACAACTACCGCCGCGAGCACCGCCTCAACATGTGGTTCGTGCTCGCCACCGAAACCCCCGACGGCATCCCCGACGCCACCCGGCGCATCGAAGCCGCCACCGGACTGCCGGTCTTCGCCTTTCCCAAACTGCGGGAGTTCTTTGTGGACATGAGGCTCAAGGCATGACTTCCGCCCCTCCGCCCGACGACCTCGACCGCCGCCTCATCATCGCCACCCAGGCCGGCCTGCCGCTGGTGCCGCGGCCCTACGACCTGCTCGCAGAACAGCTCGGCGTTGGCGCCGACGAGGTGAAGCGCCGCCTCGCCGCGATGCTCGACTCGGGCCGCATCCGCCGCATCGGCGCAGTGCCCAACCATTACGCCATCGGCTACACCGCCAATGGCATGTCGGTATGGGACGTGGACGACGCGCGTATCGCCGAACTGGGCGAAGCCATCGGGCGGCTGGATTTCGTCACCCACTGCTATGAGCGCCCCCGCGCCCTGCCCGACTGGCCCTACAACCTGTTCGCGATGGTGCACGGCCACGACCGCGCCACCGTGCTCGCCCACATCGACGAGATCGCCGCCCTCCTCGGCCCGGCCTGCCGAAGCCATGACGTGTTGTTCTCCAGCGCCATCCTCAAGAAGACGGGCCTGCGCATCGGCGCCGAAAGTTGACCTGGGCCAAACAACCGGCATTCAGCCCTGGCGCGCTCCCTGGCAGTTGGTATATTCAAAGTGGTTGGCCCGGACACCGGCCGGGCCGGTGGTTTCCGGTGCTGACCAGCCAACTACGAGAACACGTCAGGGAGCAAGAAATGAACGCCCGCTTATGCCACGCGGCGATTGCCGTCGCCATCCTCTCCGGTTGTGCGACTGCTCCGCAGAATCCCATCGCCCTTTCCGAAACTGCCGCCAGCGCTCAGGGTGGTCGCATCGGTGTCGCCATGGCACCGCTGCCCGCGCCGGATACCTACTTCCCCGGCGCCGACTGCCTGCTGTGCTACGCCACCGCCGCTGCAACCAACTCAGCCCTCACCACCCAGACGAAGACCCTCTCGGCCAGCGACGCCCTGCCCCTGCGCGAGGAGATTGCCGCCCTCCTGAAAAAGCGTGGCGCCGACGTGAAGGTGATCGAGGGCGAAGTGAAGCTCGACACCCTGCCTGACTTCAACAGCCAGGCCCCCGATGCCCCGCGCAAGGACTTCCGCGGCCTGGGCCAGCAGCACCAGATCGACCACCTCGTGATGATCCAGGTCACCACTGTCGGCTTCACCCGCAACTACGCCAGCTACGTGCCCACCAGCGACCCCAAGGCCACCTTCAACGGTAACGGCTACATGGTCAATCTCAAGACCAATGCCTACGAATGGTATCTGCCCGTGGCCGTCATCAAGAGCGCCGACAAGGTATGGGACGAGCCCCCGGCCTACCCCGGCCTCACCAACGCCTTCTTCCAGGCCATCGAAATCGGGCGCGACCAGTTCCTGAAGCCCTTTGCCAGCAGCGGGGCCACGCCGAGCACCTCAAAATGAACCGGCGCCGATCCTGGCGACAACGCTGGCTGGCCGCATTGACGCTGATGACGCTCGCCAGCAGCGGCCTTGCCGACGAATCCCTGCCCCGCTGGTCGCTGCAACTCCCCGCGGAAGCGCCGGTGCAGTTCATCGGCGTCGCCAGCCTCGACGAAGACGGCATGGCCGGCACGGCCATGATGTACCCCGCCCCCAACGCGGGCGGCCTCGTCGTCGCCATCCTCGCCCACAGCCTGCTCGTCGATTCGGCCCGCAAGGCCCAGCGCGAGAAGCTGCTCGCCGCTGCCAACGCGGTGGTGGCGCCCTACCGCGGAGTGCTCGACGCTTTCGGCCACCGGGAGCTGCGCCAGCGGGTGCACCGTCGTGCAAGTCCGATGGCCGCCGACGAGGGTGAACTGATTGTGGAGAGCGCGCCGATGTTCGCCCTCACCCAGGACGAGAAGGCCATCGTGCTCGACAATCTCATCACCTTCCGGGGTGCCCCCGCCGGGCCGCAGGGCGTCTATCAAGGCATCGTCCGGGTGGTCTCCGACCCGGCAAAGGGCACTGAGCCTCGCAGCGACTGGCTTGCCGGTGGTGGCGAGCGGCTGAAGGATGAATGCGCCCGGCTGGTGGCCGAGTCCATCGAGATGGCTCTGCTCGACGCCAGGCCCGCCGGGGTGGTGGCGCCGACACCGCCCGCTCAGCGCACCATTCGCTACGACGAAGGCGGCACCGAGCGGATGGAGCGCGCGATCATCGTTCGCCAACACTGCGGCCGGCTGATCATCCGCAACCTGCGCGGGCACCTCATGTCGGTGCCCACGAAAAGCGCCGCGGCCAGCTGCCCACCATGACGAGGGAGTCCCCGGGTTGACGTGAGCAAACATCGGACTTCAGGGACAGCCCTTCTTGCCGTAATTCCTGACCGGTGCGCAGGGGCAAGGATGATGATGCCCTCCGCCTGCGTGCCCTCGGTTCAACGCACACCTGCTTCCATCTACCTGCGCACCATGTCCATCCGTATCCTCCTCGGCGGCCTTGTCGCCGCCTGCCTGACCCTCCTGCCGGGCCCGGGCGTAGCCGACAACGCCCCCCTCACCATCAGCACCAACAACACGCCCCTTGACCGCAAGGCCCTGGAGCGGATCGCCGCCGAGAGCTTCCACCGCGTCGGGGGGGACGTCCGGATCGTGAGCCTGCCCTCCGAACGCTCCCTCATCGCCGCCAATCTGGGCGAGGTGGACGGCGAGGGTCTGCGTGTCGGCGGTCTGGGCACCCAGTATGCCAATCTGGTGCAGGTGCCCGAGCCCTTCGTGCGGATCAGCTTCGTGGCCTTCGCCAGGGATGCCACCATCACCCTCGACAACGGCTGGGACAGCCTCAAGCCCTACCGGGTCGCCTTCATCAACGGCTGGAAGATGTTCGAGGCCAACACCGGCAGCGCCCGGGCGGTCAATAAGGTGGACAAGCCCGAGCAGATGTTCCGGATGCTCGAGGACGGCCGCGTCGACCTGGTGCTGTACACCCGCGCCGACGGCGTTCAGCTCACCCGCAGTCTGGGGCTATCGTCCGTTGCGCCGGTGTCGCCGCCCCTCAAGGACGTGGACATGTACCTCTATCTTCACAAGAAGCATCAGGCGCTGGCGCCACGCGTCGGCCAGGCACTGCGGGACATCAAGGCCGACGGCACCTACAACCGCATCCTGTCGGGCATCTACTAAAATAGGGCCATGACCCATCGTCACCCGCCCCCACCCGAGACGCCCGCCCACGACTGTCTCGGGCTGACCAGTCGGGTGGCACGGCGCCTCATGCTGTGGGCGCTGCTGGTGGGTGGCATCGGGATGCTGGCGGTGTCCATCGGCGAATCCATCTACGCCTACCAGCAGCGGATCAAGCACATCGAGGCCCAGCTCGAATCCCTGGCCGCTTTCATCACCCCGTCCCTGGCCAAGAGCGCCTGGGCCTTCGACCGCGATCAGATCGATCTGCAGATGGGCGGCTTCACGCGCTTGCCGGACATCTCGGCCGCGCGCCTCGAACTCAAGGGCCAGCAGCCGCTGCACTTCGGGCGGACCGATCTTTCTGCCGACACCCACGAGCACGTCCGGCGGCTCATCTACGCCGAGGGAGACAAGACCCACGATCTGGGCAGACTCATCCTCATCAAGGATCTGCGGGACGACCGGGCCGAAATGGCCAGGGTGTGGGTGGCCACCTTCTCCAGCAACGCGCTGGTGATCCTGCTGGTGACGGTGGTGCTGGTGCTGGTCTATCAGGCGGTGGTCACCCGCCGGCTGGTGGCCATCGCCCGCCAGCTGAGGGCCGTCACCGCCGACGATCTGCGCGATGCGACCCGGGGCAAACCCTTCGCGCCGTTGCTCCGGCCGGGCCCCACCCGTGACGAGGTAGACGAACTGGCCGCCTCGATCGACACCCTCCAGACCACCGGCAGCCAGGCGCTGCTGGCCGCAGCCCGCAACGAGGCGCGCTTCCGGGCAGTCATCGAGAGCATCAATGAAGGCATGCTGACCACCGACCGGGCCGGGCGCATCGTCTTGGCCAACGCCGCCGCCGAGGACATGCTGGGCTACGGGCGCGGCGAACTGATCGGCATGCAGGCCGCCAGCCTGATCGACCTCAAGGCCGGCGCTCAGGACGGGCAGCACCCGGATCTGGGCAAACGGGTCGGCCAGGCACTGGAAGTCCAGGCCTGCCGCAAGAGCGGTCAGCACTTCGCAGCAGAGCTCGCCGTGTCGCGGATGTCCGAACCGGACGACATCCATTTCGTGCTGATCCTGCGCAACCTCGCCGAACGCCACAAGGCCGAGGTCGCCGAAGCCGCCAGCATCGCCAAGAGCGCTTTTCTGGCCAACATGAGCCACGAGATCCGCACCCCGATGAACGCCATCATCGGCATGGCCCACCTGCTGCGCCGCGATGGCGTGACCGCCCGTCAGGCCGAACGCCTCGACAAGATCAACGTCGCCGGCCAGCACCTGCTGGAGGTCATCGACGCGATCCTCGATCTCTCCAAGATCGAAGCGGGCAAGTTCACCCTCGACGACGCCGAGGTGAACGTGGGTGCGATCATCGCCAACGTCTCGTCGATGCTCTACAGCCAGACCCAAACCAAAAAGCTGCGCCTGCTCGTCGACACCCGGGGCGTGCCCGACTCACTGAGGGGCGACCCCATCCGCCTCCAGCAGGCGCTGCTCAACTACGCCACCAATGCGGTGAAATTCACCGATACCGGCAGCATCACCCTGCGTGCCTTCCCGGTTGAGGAGGCACCCGACAGCGTGCTGGTGCGCTTCGAGGTGGAGGACACCGGGATCGGGCTCGCGCCGGAGGTGGCCGCGCGGCTGTTCTCCAACTTCGAGCAGGCCGACAACTCCACCACCCGCCGCTACGGCGGCACCGGGCTGGGGCTGGCGATCACCCGCCGCTTTGCGCAGCTGATGGGCGGCGACGCCGGGGTGGACAGCACGCTGGGTCAGGGAGCCGCTTCTGGTTCACCGCCCGCCTGAAAAAGGGCGGGCGCGTGGCCGAACCGGCCCGGACCGATGGCGGCTCCGCCGAGGAGATCCTGCTGCGCGATCATGCCGGGCGCCACATCCTGGTCGTGGAGGACGAGGAGATCAACCGGGAGGTGACTTTGTGCCTGCTGGAGGATCTGCGCCTGCGGGTGGATATTGCCGAGGACGGCCAGCAGGCCATCGAGCTCGCCCGGCGCAACGCCTACGACCTGATCCTGATGGACATGCAGATGCCCGTGATGGACGGCCCCGGCGCCACCCGGGCGATCCGTGCGCTACCCGGCGGGGCCGGCATCCCCATCGTGGCCATGACCGCCAACGCCTTTGCCGAAGATAAAGTCCGCTGCTTCGAGGCGGGCATGAACGATTTCATCGCCAAACCCGTCGACCCGGACCACCTCTTCGCCACCTTGCTCAAGTGGCTGACGCGCCCGGCCCGCACACCGGGTTGAACAGCATCGGCTTGCCCGCCCCGTTCCGGGCAGGCCAGCCAGCAGCGCGGTCGGCTCAGAAGTGCCATTCCATCTGGAAGGTCGGCGCGTAGGTGTTGATGCCCGGCTTGGTCACACCCGCCGCGGTGGCGTGGTTGCCGAACTTGTTGAGCCACATCTCGTAACCCACGCCCATCAGCAGGGTGTTCTTGCGCCCGGCGGCCAGCTGCCCCACATCCACCATCAGCGAGGTGCGCATCAGGGTTTCGGCCTCGGTCTTCACGCCGGCGTAGTCCTTGCCCTTGTCGGTGTTGTAGTTGATGAAGCCCTGAAACTTGAGCGGCACCGGGCCAGCCTGAAAAGGCAGGCCCCACGCCGCGCTGAGAATCCACTGGTTGTCGAAGGCATGCTCGTGGTCGGTGCAGCTGGCCAGCCCGCAGTGGTTCCACTCCTTGCCGGCGAGCAGGCTCAGGTCGAAGAAGCCGTTGTTGGGCACCTTGAACTTCAGCGTCGGGCCGGCCACCAGCAGACGCTTGCGGGGCGCGAAGGTGGTGTTCTTGGTGTTGAGGTCGAAACCCGCGGTGAAGGCGACTTCCTTGACCGGGCCGAAGGAGAGGTCGCGCTCCAGCAGCTTGCCCAGGTGCAGCTGGTGGCGGTAGGTGAGGTAGAACTCGGTGGCGCCGGTGTCGCCGCCGCTGCTCGGGTCGTTCTTGTCGGACTGGAGGATGTCCAGATTCACGAAGTTCTGGCCCACCGAGTAGCCGCTGGCCTGGCTGTACTGCAGCACATGCTTGCGCACGTCCTTGGTGTTGCTCGGCTCGTGGAACTGGGTGCCGTAGCGGTAGCCGAGGAAGCTGTCGCTCCAGGTGGCTGCATGGGCGAGGCTAGCGCTGCCGGCAAGGGCGAAGAGGGCAAGGGTCTGGATGGTCTTCATGGTTGTGCTCCCTGAGGATTGGAGGGTGTTCAGTGGGCTTCGGCCGCGCGGGCGGCCTCGATGGCGCCGCGCTCGTCGGCTTCGCCGCCGTTGAAGTAGAGGTTGAGGAGCACCGCGGCGATGGAGGTCAGGAGGATTCCGGACTCCAGCAAGGGGTGCAGGCCGTGGGCCATCTGCTGGGTCCAGCGCGGCGCGACGAGGGGGATCATCCCGAAGCCGATGGAGATGGCGACGATGTAGAGGTTGTTGCGGTTGCCCTTGAAATCGACGTTGGCGAGGATGCGGATGCCCGTCGCGGCGACCATCCCGAACATCACCAGCCCGGCGCCGCCGAGCACGAAGGTGGGCACCGACTCCACCAGCGCAGCCATCTTGGGCAGCAGGCCGAGCACCAGCATGATCAGGCCCGCCGCCACGCACACCCAGCGGCTCTTCACCCCGGTCACGCCGACGAGGCCGACGTTCTGGGAGAAGCTGGTGTACGGGAAGGTGCTGAAGATGCCGCCGAGCAGCGTGCCGAGACCATCGGTGCGCAGGCCCGCCGACAGGTCGCGGTGGGTGATGCGGCGGCCGGTGATCTCCGACAATGCCAGGAACATCCCCGTCGATTCGATCATCACGACGATCATCACCAGCGTCATGGTGAGGATCATCAGCGGGTCGAAGGTCGGCACACCGAAGGAGAAGGGCGTGACCACGTCGAACCACTGGGCCTTGGCGACCTTTTCGAAGGTCATCTTGCCCATCGCCGCCGCCACCCCGCAGCCGATGATGATGCCCAGCAGTACCGAGATGTTGGCCACAAAGCCCCGGGCGTAGCGCACCAGCAGCAGGATGGCCGCCAGCACGAAGGCCGCCACGCCCATGTTGTCGAGGGCGCCGTAGCTGGGGTTGTCCTTCATCGGGACGGGACCGGGCAGCTTGAGATCCGGCGCGCTGGCGCCGGGTGGCAGGCTGGCCGCGGCGGTAGCCGCATCGGCACGTGCCTTGTCCACCATCGCCACCAGCTTGGGCACGTCCACGCTCTGGGCCTGGGGCGCCGGGCCGCCCATCGCCCAGCCGATGCCCACGCGCATCAGGCTGATGCCGATGATCGCGATGATGGTGCCGGTCACCACCGGCGGGAAGAAGCGCAGCAGCCGGCTCATCACCGGCGCGATGGCAATGGAGAGGATGCCGGCGCCGATGATCGCACCGAAGATCGCCCGGGCGCCTTCCGGCCCGCCCTGGGCGTTGGCCATCGCCACCATCGGCCCGACAGCGGCGAAGGTGACACCCATCATCACCGGCAGGCGGATGCCGAAGAAACGTCCCAGGCCGAGGGACTGGATCAGGGTGACCAGCCCGCAGCAGAAGAGGTCGGCGGAGATCAGCATCGCCACCTGCTCGGGGCTCAGCTTGAGGGCCCGCCCGACGATCAGCGGCACGGCCACCGCGCCCGCGTACATCACCAGCACATGCTGCATGCCGAGGGCGAACAGCCGTCCGCCAGGCAGCTTCTCGTCGACCGCGTCCGCCACGGGGGCGGCATCTTTGTGCGCAAGGTTCGACATGTCTTTTCCTTTACCTGTTTGGGCCGCCACAACCGTTGCCGGCGACACCGGGGTTGAACAGGGGCTGCACCGGAAGAGGACTTCAGCGGCCACAGCCCTGCGCTTGCAGGAAAGGAAAAGCTAGAAACATGCCATGCCGAAAAATGCCTTTAAATGCGCTAAAAATGCCTATAAAAGCCGTTAACTTCTCTTAACGCGCATTCATTGTCTGCATCCGACACCAAGTTCGGGCATCGCTGAAACCGGGCCATCTCCGGGAGAACGCCCCGTTACGCAACCGGGGCCGATGGCAGGACGAGCGCGGGGTGCGCTCAGACGGGCTGGGAGATCAGCCCGGGAAGGTCGAGGGTGACTTCGTCGCAGTTCGGCGCGTTGCCGCTACGGTCAATGACGAGAAAATCGGAGATCGTGTCGAGAGCGAGCAGCGGGTGATGCCACACGCCCCGGCCGTAATTGACGCCCTGGTCGCCCCGGGCCACAAAAAGGCGCAGGTCGGCCACCGCGGGCGCGGGCCCGGCCGGCGCCACCACGACCAGATACGGCCGGCCGTTCAGGGGCACGAAGGCCTGGGTGCCCAAGGGGTGGCGTTCCATCATCGCCACCACAAAGGGCAGGCTGCGCGGCTGGCCGCGGAAGATCGACACGATCACCCGGCCATCAGGGCCGGCGTCGATGTCGGCCAGATCGTAGTAGCGCTCGGTGTTGCCGCCGTTGATGGTGAAATGGCGCGCCGCGTCGCTGGCCTCGATGACCTCGCCGAAGGGGGCGAAGGCCTCGCGGGTGAGCGGCTCGGGGCGCAGGACCGGGGGTTTCACGACAGCCCCCTCAGCGCGCCGGCCGGCCCCACAGGCGCAAGCGCGACACGCCGCCATCGGGGAAGATGTTGAAGCGAACGTGCGTGATCGTGCCGAGTTGGGCGATCTCTTCGGCGAAGCTGTGCACCGCGTCCATCGACAGCTTCTGCTCCGGCAACAGGGTCTGCCAGAACATGCTCTGGGTGGTGATCGAGCCGTCGGTGCCCCCGACGACGCAGGCCGCCTGGACCGAGCAGCGGTCCGGGTAGTTACCCTTGAAGAAGGCAGTATCCACTTCGATCTTCTCGATGGTGCCGGGAGCACCCAGCTCGAGCACGCACCAGTCGTTGCCGGGTTCGCGGCGGCGGCGGGTTTCCCAGCCGTCGCCCATGTTGATGCCACGGCCGGGCAACAGCAGGGCCGCAACGCTGGAGCCGAAGCTGGCGTCGTTCCACGACACCGCGCGGCCGCCGTTCTCCATCGCCACCAGATCGACCAGTGCATCGCCGGCCAGGCTTTCCAGCGCGCTCACCGGGCGGCCATACACGCGCAGGCGGGCGATGCCGCCATCCGGGTAGATGTTCACCCGCAGGTGCGTCCAGGGGTCGCCGCTGGCGCATTCGAGCAGGTGATGGCTGTTGGGGCCGAGCGGGGTGGCGGGGAGGATCTCGGTCCAAGCCGCGGCCTGCAGGGCGGCCACGTCGTCGGTGTCCGACACCGTGGCCTCGATGGAAACCGCCGGTGGGTAATTGCCGGTGAAGTGGCTGGTATCCACGTCGAAACCGCGGATCACGCCCTTCACGCCGAGCTTCACCAGCGCCCAGTCATGGCCGGCGACGCGCTTGCGGCGCGATTCCCAGCCGTCCATCCATTTGCCGTTGGTGTCGTACTTGCCGGGCACGAAGGCGGCGGGATCGGGGTTGAGCATCCGCCCCACCTCAGCGAAGAAGTCGTCCGATGCGCCCAGCGCCCGGGCACCCAGGCGCGGGTTGGCAAGGTTGACCGCCCGCGCAGCCCATTCGGGCAGGTCGGCGGGCGGGGCGAAGACGGGGGTTCCGGGAAGGCTGGCCATGTTGCGGTTTCCTTGTGCGCGGTCAGGGCTGGGGGCGATGGGGGTGGCGGGCGATCCAGTGGCGGGCGATGTCCACGCGTCGGCACACCCACACCCGGTCGTGGCGTTCGATGTGATCGAGAAAGCGCTGCAGGGCGCGGAAGCGTCCCGGCCGGCCCAGCAGGCGGCAGTGCATGCCCACCGACAGCATCGCCGGACGCTCGTCGCCCTCGGCGTACATCACGTCGAAGGCGTCGCGGAGGTAGTCGAAGAACTCGTCGCCGTGGGAAAAGCCCTGAGGCAGCGCGAAGCGCATGTCGTTGGTGTCGAGGGTGTAGGGCACCACCAGATGCGGCACGGTGCTGCCGTCGGTCTTCGTCACCGACGTCCAGAAGGGCAGGTCGTCGCCGTAGTAATCCGAGTCGTACAGAAAGCCGCCGTGGTCGGCGACGAGGCGCCGGGTGTTGGGCGAATCCCGGCCGGTGTACCAGCCCAGCGGCGGCTCGCCGGTGAGGCCCTGGATGATCTCCATGGCGATGCGCATGTGCTCGCGCTCGGTGGCTTCGTCCACGTTCTGGTAGTGGATCCAGCGCCAGCCGTGGCAGGCGATCTCGTGGCCCAGCTCGCAGAAGGCGGCGGTGACTTCCGGGTGCCGCTCCAGCGCCATCGCCACGCCGAACACCGTGAGCGGCAGGCCGCGGCGCTCGAACTCGCGCAGGATGCGCCATACGCCCACCCGCGAGCCGTACTTGTAGATGCCTTCCATCGACAGGTGGCGATACGGATAGCTGGCCGGGTTGAACAGCTCGGACAGGAACTGCTCGCTGCCGGCGTCGCCGTGGAGCACGCAGTTTTCCCCACCCTCCTCGTAGTTGAGGACGAACTGCACCGCGATACGCGCGCCGCCCGGCCAGTCGGCGTGGGGCGGGTTGCGGCCGTAACCGATCAGGTCGCGCGGGTAAGCCGTGCTCACGACGCGGCTCCCAGCAGCGCATCGAGGCGGAAGCGGGCGATGCGGGCGATCTGCGCGAGGCAGGCGCGGAACTCCGTCGGGCGGTCGTTGGCGAGGCGCGCCTCGAGGGCGTCCATGATGTGGTTGCGGGTCAGGCCCTTCACCGCGATCACGAAGGGAAAGCCGAAGCGGGCGCGGTATTCGGCGTTGAGGCTGCGCAGGCGGACGATCTCGTCGGGGGTGCATTGATCGAGCCCCGCGCCGCGCTGCTCGCCGGTGGAATGGGCGGTGAGGGTGCCGGCGGCGGCCTCCTTACCGGCCAGCTCCGGGTGGGCACAGATCAGCGCGAGCTGCTCCGCCTCGCTGGCCGCATCCACGATGGCGACCATCGCTTCGTGCAGCATGTCGATGCTGGCGAAGGGGCGCGCGGCCCAGGCCCGCTCGGGCACCCACGGGGAATGCTCGAAGATGTCGCCAAGGCGGGCGATGAAGTCGGCCTGGGGCAAGGCCGAGAGGGCAGCCAGGGCGTTCGGGGCGGAATCGGGGAACCGGATGTCGGACATGGTGGAAGCGCGATCGGAATCAGCGGGAAGGTTGTGGCCTGCTTTGCTGGGCGTGCCAGCGTGCGATCAGCTGGCGCTCGGCGTCGGTGATGCCGGTGAGGTTGCCCAGGGGCATGTAGCCGCTCGCCACGGTCTCGGCCATCTTGGCGGCGTGCTGCTCGATCTGCGCCGGCGTCTCCAGTACCACGCCCTTGGGCGGCTGGGCTAAGCCCGGCTGGGTCGGCTGTTCGCTGTGACAGGCCAGGCAGCGCTGTGCAACCACCTGACGCACGGCATCCACGCTCACCTGCTCGCCGCCGGCATCCACCGCCTTGGGCGCCATCAACACGATCAGGGTGGCGACCAGCCCCACGCCGGCAGCGGGCAGCCACCACTTCACCTGGCCCCGGTGACGCAGCACGAAGAACTGCCGGATCAGCACGCCGGCCAGCATCATCACCACCAGCACCAGCCAGCCGTTGGCGTGGGAATAGGTCATCGGGTAGTGGTTGCTGATCATGATGAACAGCACCGGCAGCGTGAAGTAGGTGTTGTGCACCGAGCGCTGCTTGCCGATCTGGCCGGGGCGCGGGTCCACCGGCTGGCCGGCGCGAATCTGCGCGACCATGCGCCGTTGGCCGGGGATGATGTGGAAGAACACGTTGGCCACCATCATCGTGCCGAGCATCGCTCCCACGTGGATGTAGGCGCCGCGGGCCGAGAAGACCTGGTGCAGCAGCCAGTCGGCCAGCACCACGAAGACGAAGACGATCACCGCCAGCAGCCCGTCGCGGCCGAACAGCGCCTTGCACAGGGTGTCGTAGAACAGCCAGCCCGCCGCCAGGAAGGCCACCGAGATGCCCACCGCGGCGCCCTGGCTCAGGGTCATCACCCGTGGGTCGATGAGGTAGGTGGAAGCGCCGATCCAGTACATCACCACCAGCAGGCTCATGCCAGACAGCCAGGTGGTGTAGGCCTCCCACTTGGACCAGTGGAGATCCTCGGTGAGGGGTTCGCCCCGCGGCCCGGTGAGGAATTTCTGGCTGCAGTAGAAGCCGCCGCCATGCACCGCCCACAGCTCGCCATGCACGCCGCGCTCGCCGTCGGCGGCCTTCTTCGGCGGACGCAGGGAGTTGTCGAGCATCACGAAGTAGAAGGACGCGCCGATCCAGGCGATCCCGGTGATCAGGTGGAGCCAGCGCAGCAGCAGGTTGGCCCAGTCGAGCAGGTAGGTTTCCATGGCGCGTCGTCCTTGCGGGGGCGGGCTGGGCTCAGCTGCCCCGGTAGGTGGAGTAGCTCCACGGGGAAACCAGCAGCGGCACGTGGTAGTGGGCGTCCGCGTCGGCCACGCCAAAGCGCAGCACCACCTCGTCGAGGAAGGGCGGCTCCGGCAGCTCGACGCCAGCGGCGCGGAAGTAATCGCCAACGCCAAACACCAGCTCGTAGCTGCCCGGCACCAGCGCCGCACCTTCGAGCAGCGGCACATCGCAGCGGCCGTCATGGTTGGTGACGGTGGCGCCCAGCTCGCGGCGTTCGCCGTCGATGCGGATGATGCTCACCCGGATGCCGGCGCCGGGTTTGCCGGATGCGGTATCCAGTACGTGCGTGGTCAGACGTCCCATGAAGCAATCTCCTGGCAGCGATGTTGAATTGAGTTTAGTGCACAGCAACAATAATTAAATGGACATGAGCTAATAACGCTTATACCGTTTTGCTTATATCAAGCACGCGACACCTCGCGCGGAGAACCCGGCCATGACGACCCGCACCCGCCCCGAAGACCAGCTCGACACCGCCCTGCTGCGGGTTTTCTGCCTGCTCGTCAGCGAGCGCAGCGTGTCGCGGGTGGCCCACCGGCTCAACCAGACCCAGCCGGCGGTGAGCCTCGCCCTCAAGCGCCTGCGCACGCTGCTGGGCGATCCGCTGCTGGTGCGCGAGAAGAATGGCATGGTGCCCACCGAGCGGGCGCTGGCCCTGCTCTCCCACGCGAAGAGCGCCCTGGCCGAAATCGACAGCATGACCTGTGCGCCGGAGCAGTTTGACCCGGCCACCAGCCGCACCGCCTTCCGGATCGGCACGCCGGATTACCTGGCACCGGTGTTCATCGCGGCGGTCGTGGAGCGCCTGCGCCGGGAGGCACCCCAGGTGAGCCTGTCGGTGCAGGCGCTGGGCCCGAGCTTCGATTTCGAACGCTCCCTGGCCGAGGGCGAACTGGATGTGGTGATCGGCAACTGGCCCGAACCACCGTCGCGGATGCACCTGTCGATGCTGATGGAAGACGAGATCGTGTGCCTGATGTCGGCGCGCCATCCGCTCGCCACGCGCGGCCTGACGATGGACGACTTCCTGCGCGCGGCCCACGTGGTACCCATGCCGTATGCCATCACCCAGCGCGGCGTGATCGACACCGTGCTGGCCGCCAGCAAGATCAGCCGTGACGAGCGCGTGGAGGTGCAGTCCTTCATGTCGGCGCCGCACCTGTTGCCCGGCACCGACATGATCTTCACCACCACCCGGCATTTCGCGCGCTTCTACGCCAACCTGCTGCCGCTGGCCATCGTCGCCTCGCCGATCCGCTTTCCGCCGATGCGCTTCTACCAGCTGTGGCACGAGCGCAATCACGCCTCGCCGGCCCACCGCTGGATCCGCCGCCTGCTCACCGACTGCGGTCAGCGACTCCAGTCCCTCAGCGGAGACTGAACGCCCGCCCCGCTCAGCCTTCGAGCCGCTTCACCAGCGTGAATACCGCCTGATGGGTGGGCGCGGGCAGGCCGTGGCGGTCGGCCAGCGCCAGCAGCACGCCGGTGATCGCGTCGATCTCGGTCTTCCGGCCGGCCAGCACGTCCTGCAGCATGCTCGCCCGGTTGGCGCCGGTGGCGGTGGCCACCGCCTCGACCCGGCCCCGGGCGGCAGCCTCGTCAAGCAGCAGGCCTTCGGCCCGCAGCACAGGCCAGGCCTCGGCCACCAGCGCGTCGAGCAAGGCCCGGTGGGGCGGCGCCAGCAGCTCGCCGTTACGCACCCGGAAGATCGCCGCCAGCGGGTTGATCGCCACATTCACCAGCAGTTTGGCGAGGCGCGCCGCGGCGATGTCCGCCTCGACCCGCGCGCGCAGCCCGGCCGCGGCGAGCAGCTCGGCCACCGGCTCGAAGCCCGGCGGCAGCAGGGTGTCGCCTTCACCGGAAGGCTGCACTGCGCTGCCGTCGCGAAACGCCCCTTCGGTGGTGATGCCCTGCCCCGCCAGCACGCCGTTGCAGGCCTCGCGCAGCGGGTCGTCCACCAGCCCGTTCTGCAGCGACACCACGCCCCTGGGCGCCATCGCCCGGGCGGTGAGCGCCGCGTCGCGGGTGTCGCCGGTCTTCACCAGCACGATCACCCAGTCGGCGCCCGGCGCGTCGTGCGGCCCGAAGGCTTCGGGGACGAACAGCTCGCCGCCCACCGTCACGCCCTTCCTCAGCTCGGCGGCCCGCTCGCCGCTGCGGGCGATCACCGCCACAGGCCCGACCTTCGCCAGCCGGGCCGCAAAGTGCAGGCCCAGCGCCCCGGCACCGACGATGGCCAGCGGATAGCGTGCGGCTGTCACTCTGCGCCCGGTCCGATGCTGAGGGTGCCGCCCTGCTGCACCAGGTTGAAGTGGCGCAACACGTTCATCCCCAGCAGCGCCTGATCGCCCAGCGCGGGCATCACCGCCACCTGGGCGTTGCGCACCTCGAAGCCGCCGAAGCGGATCGAAGGCACCCGGGCCACACAGCCCTCGGTGGTGCCGCTGGCGGTGTGGAAGGTCTGGCGGCGACAACAGCCCGGCTCGTCGGCCCGGCTGGTGTCGAAGCCCACCGCCGGGCATTCGCGAATGCCCAGCTCGTTGCCCAGCCGGGCGGGGATCGAGGTGAGGCTGGCGCCGGTATCGACGATGAAGCTCACCGGCCGCGACGCCACCTCGCCCGGCACCCGGTAGCTGCCGCTGCTGCCCCGGCGCAGCGCCAGCCGTTCGCCGGCGAGCACGTGCAGCGCGGTGTCGCCCCGCTGGCGCTCGAACCACAGGCTGGCGCCGGCCACGGCGAGGGCCAGCAGCAGCGTCCAGAAGAGCGCCGGGCCAAGCCAGCCGGTCGGGCCACCGCCGGCTGGCCGCCGTGGCACCTCGCCGGCATTCAGGCGCGCGCGCACCGAAGCCACGCGGGCGTTCTTTTCGGCGTCGCTGCGGCGGAAGCGCGCCGCCTGGGCGTCGCGGTCGTCGTCGGTCATGGGCATCTCGGCAAGGGGGAAGCAGCGATGATAGGCGATCAGCCTGCCGGGCGCGCCGGCACGGGTTCGTCGGGCCCCGGCACGGGCGGCGTCCAGTCGGGGGCCGGCGCGACGGGCGTTGCGGGTGCCTCGGGCGCGGGTGGCGGTGTTTCCGGCCGGGCCGGGCGACGGCTGCGGCGGGGCTCGGGGGGCGGCGCCTCGGGCTCGGCGGGGGCGAACAGCCCGGTCACCCAGTTCCAGCCGCGCCGGAACAAGCCCGGCGTCTCCTTCGACACGAAGCGCGCCTTGCCATCCACCAGCCGGTTGCGCAGGGCGTAGTGGAAGGCGTCGCCCACGATCGGCAGCGCGCTCTTCGCGCCCTGGCCCCAGTAGTCGCTGCGCAGGGTGATCCGGTTGTCGTTGAAGCCCACCCACGCGCCGCCCACCAGCTGCGGGTGCATCAGGATGAACCAGCCGTCGGTGTTGTCCTGGGTGGTGCCGGTCTTGCCGGCGAGGTCGGCGGCAAGACCGAACTGGTTGCGGATCGCCACGCCGGTGCCCCGGTCCACCACGCCGCGCATCACGTCCAGCAGCGTCCAGGCCGCGGCGGGGTCGAGGGCCGTCTCCACCTCGGCCGGCGCGAATTCGGCCAGCACCTTGCCGTCCCGGTCCTCGATGCGGGTGACGAACATCGGCTCGCGGTATTCGCCGCCGCTGGCGATGGTGGTGTAGGCGGCGACCATCTCGCGCAGCGTGACCGGGCTGGTGCCCAGGGCCAGGGACGGCACCGCCTCCAGCGGGCTCTGGCGCACGCCCATCGCCTTGGCGAGCTTGGCGACCCGATCCGCCCCCACCTGCTCCACCAGCTGGGCGGTGATGCGGTTGCGGGAATACACCAGCCCGTCGCGCAAGGTCATCGGCTTGCCGCTGGGGGGCGCCTCATCGGTGGGCTGCCAGCGCTCGCCGTTGGGGAGGGGGATGTCCACCGGCTGGTCGATCAGGGTGTCGTCGGGGCGCATGCCCTTGTCGAAGGCCGCGCCATACACGAAGGGCTTGAAGGTGGAGCCGGGCTGGCGGCGGGCCTGCTGGACGTGGTCGAAGGGGTCCTGCACGAAATCCCGGCTGCCCACCCAGGCGCGGATCTGGCCGCCGCGGGGGTCGATGGCGACAAAGCCCACCTGCACGCGGGTCTTGTCGCGGCGCAGGGCGTCGACGAAGGCCTTGTCGGCGGCGAGGCGGGCCTCGGCCTCCTCCGGCGTCTGGCCCGCAGCCACGGCGGCGCGGAATTCCTTGGTTTCACGGATGAAGGCCGAGACAAGCTCGGGGCTGCCGGCCCAGCCCGTGCGCCCGGCCCAGGCCCGGTCGGCCAGCCCCTGCAGCTGGTTGCCCCGGCGGATCACCGCCTGGGTGGCCTGGGCCTGCAGGCGCGCGTCGAGGGTGGTGCGCACCACCAGCCCGTCGGCGTAGATGTTGTAGTCGTTGCGGTCGGCCCAGCCGATCAGCCACTTGCGCATCTGCTGGGCAAAGTGGGGGGCCGGGCCGGGGGCTTCCAGCTGGCGCTCGAAGTCGATGCGCAGGGGCTTCTTCTGGAGGGCGTCCAGCCGGGCCTCGTCGAGCTTGCCGCGCTTCACCATCTGGGCCAGCACGGTGTTGCGGCGGGCCACGGCGCGCTCGGGGTTGATGACCGGGTTGTAGTAGCTGTTGCCCTTGAGCATCCCCACCAGGGTGGCGGCCTCCAGCACGTCCAGCCGGCGCGCCGGCTTGTCGAAGTAGGTGCGCGCCGCCATCTCGATGCCCCAGGCGTTGTAGAGGAAGGGCACGGTGTTGAGGTAGGTCTCGAGGATCTCGTCCTTCGAGTACACCGCCTCGATCTTGAGCGCGGTGATCGCCTCCTTCAGCTTGCGGTTGATCGAGCGGGCCCGCCCCACTTCGTCGGGGAACAGATTGCGGGCGAGCTGCTGGGTGAGCGTCGAGCCGCCCTGCTTGTCGCCCGAGAAGGTGCGCAGCATCGCCCCGCCCAGGCGGTAGAAGTCGATGCCGTGATGCGCGTAGAAGCGGTGGTCCTCGGTGGCGATCAGCGCGGCCGTCACCTGCGGCGAGATGTCGGCCAGCCCCACCCATTCCCGGTTGGCCCACTTGAACACCGCCAGCTCCTTGCCATCCGCCGACAGCACCCGCGCTGGCTGCTCCAGCTTGGCCTTGCGGATGTCGCCGATGCCCGGCGTGAAGGGGATCAGCACCAGCACCCACAGCACGAAAGCCAGCACCACGCCCAGCGCCCCTCGCCCCACCTCCCGCCCCGTGGGCCGACGCAGGCGGGCGAGCAGCGGGCGAAGACGGTCGAGGGTGCGCAGCAGGACGGGCGGGAGCGACATCGGACAGACGGAAACGCGGGGGAAGGCGGGTTTTTAACACATCCGGGGCGGGGTTTCCGGGTTGAGCGATGGCAGGCGCGGATTGCGGTCTCGCCGGCCGGTGAGGGGATCGCCGCGGCACGTGGGCGGCAGCCTGCCCGCGACGCCCAAAAGGCATATCAAGGGAATTGAATTGGGATACCATCACCACCCGTCAATGACAATCAACTCACGCCAAGGGCACCGCCGAGGCATTTCATCCACATCCAGGAGACATCTTATGAACCAGAACCTTGTATCCATCGAATTCAGCCCCGCCGACCTGAACGCCATCGACAGCGCCCTGGACATGCTCGAGGCCAAGCTCGACCGGCTCATCGTGCTCAGCCCCGAGCAGCGCCACCAGGCCCTCAAGATGGGCGACAAGTCCGAGGTTTTCTGCCGCCAGACCGAGATGGTGCTGCGCCAGAACCCCGGCATGGTGCCAGGCGATTTCTCGCTGGAGGAATACCGCCTCGATCTGGCCGCCCTCGACGCCCTGCGCCCGCGCCTGCAGCGCCTGCGCACCCTCACCGACCGCGCCGACGACACCGAGCTGGCCCTGGGCAGCGACATCATGAGCGCCGCCCTCGACGGCTACCGCTTCGCCAAGATCGCCGGCAAGGGCACCGCGCTGGATTCCCTCAAGGAAGCCATGCAGGTCCGCCTCTCCCGCAAGCCCCGCGACCCCGGCAAACCCGCGGCCTGATCGCCGCCCGCCGCCTGCGCCTCGCCCACCGGCGGGGCCACCCCGGCGCTCCGGGGCAGGCGCCCGACATCCCGCCGGCCCTGCTCCCGGACCGGCAGCACAATCCCCTGGCCCGGCCCGACCTTCCCCAAGCCCCGGCCGACCCGCTCAAAGCCCCAAACCTGGCACTCCGGGAATGGATGCCTCACTCCCAAAGCCCCAGGCGAGAGACTTTGGGACACCGACCTTGTGTCGCCCGGATAGGGCACGTCACTCGAAAAGCCCCAAGGCTGGGTCTTTTTGCCCCACGCGAGAGACAAAAAGACCGAGGGCGACTATCCGGACGACACACCCCCTGTATCCCCAAGCCCCAGACCTGGGACTTTTTGCCCCAAGCGCGGGACTCCGGGCATGACGCGCCTATCCGGGAGAGGGTCGCGTGGGGCTTTGGGATAGGCGGGCGGGGCTTGGAGACGGGCGTGAGGCATCGGGAGCGGCGCAGGTGGGCTGCGCCTCCACCCGCCCCTCACGCTCCCTCACCGCCCACCCTGCAGGTCGGACTTCAGTCCGACACCAACACCCACCCAAGCCATGCTGTCGGACTGAAGTCCGACCTACAGACGGAGCGCACGGACGGGCCACCGAAGCCGCTCCCGCAGCACAGGCCGCGGGCAGGCGCAGGGGAACGGCGGGGCAAACGACACCGCCAGCCCGCCGATCATTCACCCACGCAACCCGTGGCAGTGCTTGAAGCGCTTGCCGGAACCGCAGGGGCAGGGGGCGTTGCGGGGGGGAGAAGTGGTTTGGCCGGGCGGGTTGGAGGTGGTTTGGGGGTTGGGGTGCAGGCGTTGCTGCAGATGGGCAATCCAAGCTGCTGTTGAACGGGTGTACGGATGGTCGGGGCCGAGCACCCGCTGCAGGTCGGGCAGCAGCGTCTGGAACAACATCAGAGCGCAAGCCACATCGCCGTGCCGGCCTGTCAAGCCGGCGATATTGAGGCGCGTGTTGAGTACGTCCGGATGGTCTGAGCCAAGCACCCGCTCCTGGTCTGACAGCAATGCCTCAAATAGCGCTAGCGCCTTGGCCGCATCGCCGCGCTCGCCAGTCCAGCCGGCGATGTTGTTGCGTGTCTTGAGGGTGTCCGGATGATCGGGGCCGAGCACCCGCTGCTGGTCGGGCAGTAGCGCCCCGCACAGCGCCAGCGCCTTGCCCACATCACCGCTCTGACCGGTCCAGTGAGCGATGTTGTTGCGCGTCCTGAGCGTACCCGGATGATCAGAGCCGAGCACCCGCTCTTGGTCGCGCATCAGTGCCTCAAACAGCGCTAGCGCTGTGCCCGCGTCTCCGTAGTGGCCGATCCAACCAGCAATATTATTGCGCGTCCTGAGGGTGTCCGGATGACTAGGGCCAAGCACTCGCTCTTGGTCAAGCAACAGAGCCTCGAACAGCGCCAGTGCACTGACCACATCCCCGCACTCGCCGGTCCGAGTGGCAATATTGTTACGCACGGTAAGGGTGTCAGGATGCTCGGAGCCGAGCACCCGCTGCTGGTCGAGCAATAGCGCCTCGAACAGTGCCAGCGCCCTGCCCGCATCCCCGCACTCGCCGGTCCAAGTGGCAATATTGTTACGCACAATAAAGGTGTCCGGATGCTCAGAGCCGAGCACCCGCTGCTGGTCGGGCAATAGCGCCTCGAACAGCGCCAGCGCCCTACCTACGTCGCCGCACCGGCCGTTTAAAGAGGCGATGTTGTGGCGCGTCTTGAGGGTGTCCGGATGGTCAGGGCCGAGCACCCGCTCCCGATCTGGCTGCAACGCCTCAAACTCCTCCAGCGCCTTACGTACGTCGCCGCACTCTCCCCTCCAGGCGGCGATGTTGTGGCGCGTGGTGAGGGTGTCTGGATGCTCGGGGCCAAGCACTCGCCACACATCGGGCTGCAACGCCTCAAACAGTGCCAGCGCCTTGCCCGCGTCACCATTCTGACCGGTCCACTGAGCGATGTTGTTGCGCGCCAAGAGTGTGTCTTCATCCTCTCCCGCCCTCCGCGTGCCCAGGATCGCTGCGGCACGGATCCACCCTGCGAGGCGAGCACGGGCCAACAGCCGCTCGGGAAGCGCCCTGTCCAGCGCGAAGAAAGCAGGTTGGAACACCGCAACGTCGAGCAGGCCCGCTTCCGCGTGAGTCAGGAGAATCCCGGCTGCGCGGGTGAAAGCCTCCTTCATCGCAGCGGCGTCCTGACCTTCGACCGCCTCCGCCAGTTGCCCGGCGTAGTGATCGACGAGGATCTCGATGATCGTTGCCGCCTTCTGCGAACCGTTAGGCTGGTCGTGGAGGTGGGCGAGCAGGGCTTCCTGCATCTTGCCGTGGAAGCGGTAGCCCGTGCCCGTGGGCAGCACATGGCCGTTGCCGGGGCCGACAAGATCGTGGAAGCCCTGGATCGGCATGTCCTTGATCGCGTGCCTTTCAACCAGCAGACGGAACACGGCTTCGTCGAAGGTGAGGGCCAGGGCGAGCGCCTGCATGGCGCTGCGCCGACCCTCGTCCATGTAGCGCAGGAAGCGCTGCTGCAGATCCTTGTGGCCGCGCCCCAGGTGCTTGGCGGCGTCGAAGTGGCGGTGGTGGCTGCCGATCTGGCGCAGGGCCAGATCGAGGGAGTAGAGGTGAAAGATGCGCTCCGGGTGCTCGCCGGCGGACTCTTCGGCGGCGTCGAGGATGGCCTCGCGCTCCCGGTGCACGATGGGGAGGATGGCAGCGCAGTGGGGGTCGGCGGGGTGGGCGGCGTACCAGGCTTCGGCCTGGTTGAGGAAGTGACGGGCGTCGTCTTCGCCGAGGCCGCCCACGAGGTGCTGTTCCAGCAGGGCGTCCCAGGTGTCTTCCGGGGCATCGTCGCGCTGGTCGTAGAGTTCGCGCCACTGCAGGCGGTTGCGGCCGAACAGCGCGAAACCACAGCGGGGCTGCGGATCGTGCACGGCAAGCCGGCTGCACAGCTCCTGCAGCGCCCATTGGGCGTCGCCGGCGCAGGCGGCCGACTGGATGCGCTCGAAGCCGTCGAGAGTGATGCACACGGCGCGGGGGTGGCCATTGCGCTCGCCCTGTTCGGTGAGGAAATCCAGCAGATCAACCGCGAGCACTTCGGCGGCGTGCCGCTTGAAGTCGGCCTCGCGGAGTTCGGTCAGCTCCAGGCCGGGAAAGCGCTGGGCGTAGCGCTTGGCTTGCCGTTCGGCGCGGAAGGCGATGGCGGCCTTGCGGACGAGGTCCACGGCCTTGAACGTCGTGGCAAGCTCGCCGAGCGATGCCCAGAACGAACTCGCCACTTCGGCAGCTTTCTGCTGGGTGCCAAGAAAATCCTGCACCTCTTCGGCGCTGACGCGGCCGTCGCCAAGGCTGCTGCCATGCCACGCGAGGCAGTACAGGTCGAACAGCGGCAGGGCACAGCCGGCATCCTTGAGCGCGGGGCGCAGGCGGCCCGCAAACAGATCGAAGACCGGATAGGCGGGGGTGATGCGGTCGTTGTCCAGATCGACGTGGGCGAAGGCGAGGGGGTAGCCGCCCTGGTCCGACATGTCGGCGCGATAGTCATCGACCGCCTTCTTGCACAGGGCCGACTTGCCGGCCCCGCCCACGCCGTGGAACGCCTTGATGAGCGGCCGGGAGGGGGCGAAGGGGCGGGCGAGGAGTTCGTCGAAGAAGCCGCGCAGCACGTCGCGCGCGGCCTCCCGGTCGGTAAAGATGTCGTCCGCGCCGGGGACGGGCGGGTTGGAGAGGATGTGCTTGTAGCGGGCCATCACGGCGGCTCCAGGGATTGCACGCCGCGCCCGGATGGCCGGCGGATGCCTCATCGATATGCCGGGATTGTGCCTCACGACGGAGACACCCGAAATGGCATTCGGTTGCCGCGACATGGCGCGTGCCGCCCCTTGGCCCGAGATGCAGGCCAAGGCGCTATGATCGGCCGATGAATCCGACCACCAGCCCACCTCCACCGCCGCCCCGGCACCGTCGCAACCGGCTCTTACGGCTGATCCTTGCGCGGCCGCGGCTCTATGGTTCGATGTTGTGCGGGGTGCTGACCTATCTCTTCAGCCCGGACGTACTCGATGGCCGGGAGACCACGCGATTGCTGCTGGCGTGGAACGTTGGCGCGTTGCTGTATCTGGGGCTGGCGGGGGCGATGATGGCGCGGGCGACCCATTCGAGCATGCGGCGCCGGGCGATCCAGGAGGATGAGGGGAAGTTTGTGGTGCTGGGCGGGGTGATCGTGGCCACGGTGGCCTGCCTGGCGGCGATCGTGCTGGAGCTGACCCACGTGAAGGGAGCCGATGCGGCCTTGCGCAATGGCCGGCTGGCTTTGTCGGCGCTCACGATCGTGACGGCGTGGGCCTTCATCCACCTGATGTTTGCGCTGCATTACGCCCACGACTACTACCGCGATCAATCGGCACAGCGCAGCGGCGGGCTGCAGTTTCCCGGCGAGGATGCGCCGGATTACTGGGATTTCGTGTATTTCGCGGCGGTGATCGGGACGTCGGCCCAGACGGCCGACGTGTCCTTCACGTCGCGTGCAATGCGGCGGCTGGGCCTGGTGCATTGCACGCTGGCGTATGCCTTCAACACCACCTTGCTGGCCCTGACGATCAACATCGCATCGGGCTTGTTGTAGGGCCGGGCCAGCGCGGCGGCGATCATTCGAGCAGGTCGGCCAGCTCGTCGGCGTGCTCTTCCTCGGTGGCGAGGATGCCTTCGAGCATCGAGCGGGTGGTGGAATCCTTGTCGCCGAAGTAGCGGATCAGTTCGCGGTAACTTTCGATGGCGATGCGTTCTGCGATCAGGTTCTCGCGGATCATCTGCTTGAGGTTGTCGCAGGCGACGTATTCGGCGTGGCTGCGGTCGGTGAGACCGGCCGGGTCCATCATCGGGGTGCCGCCCAGCTGAACAATGCGCTTGGCGAGCAGATCGGCGTGGGCCAGCTCTTCGTTGGAATGCACCAGGAACTCGGCGGCGATGGGCTCGGAGTGGATGCCCGTGGCGGCGATGGCGTGCTGGCGATAGCGGAGCACACAGACCAGTTCGGTCGCGAGGGCGTTGTTGAGGAGGTGGATCGCCTGATCGGGGTCGAGAGCGTAGTCGGGCGTGACGGCGCCGTCTTCGATCTGCTTGCGGGCGCGGGCGCGCAGGGTCTTCACATCGGTGAGGAAGGCGGAATCGCTGAGGGTTTCCTTGGCCATGACATTCTCCTGATGAGTCGAGGTTTGCAGGGATTATCGACGGTCATCCGAGCCCCTGGGCTGCGCCACTGAAGTGCTCGCCACCGTCATGCTTCCATGGTGGCCCCAGGGCGGGTTTCTCGATGTCGGACGGGGCAGCGGCGTGATGTCGGACGAATCCTATCGGTGTGGCGGCGACGGCTGTGCTCAGACGAGCGCCAGGGCACGGGCACCGGCTTCGCCTTCGATGAAATTCAGTAGTTCGTCCATCTGGAAGGACTTGTCGAAGAAGCCGACCGCGCCAAGCATCCGGCACTTGGCCTGAACCACGGCGTGGGAGTGGTTCGAGAACACCACTGCGCGTGGGGCGCCGAAGCGCTCGGGCGTGGCGTGGAGGGCAGCGAGCACGCCCAGGCCGGTGCCGTTCCGGAGTTCGAGATCGACGATGACGAGGTGCGGCCTTTCGCGCTTGAGCACCAGCAGTCCGTCGGCTTCGTTGTCGGCCGTGCCGACGATCTGGAGGTGGTCTATTCCACCGAGCATGGCCGAGAGCAAGTCACGCAATACGGCCGAATCTTCGATCAAGACCACCCTGAGGGGTGTGGGGGTGTGGGCATCCATGGCAGCGTCTTCCTGAGTCCTGTCCGTCTGGTATGGCGCGGGACGCATCCGCTGGACGGATGTGCAACGCCATATTTCTTGGTTCTAGTTTAGAGATTGCTGATCTTCCGAGCCGTCAGGCGACATCCGGAATTTGCGTAGGTCTGGTCTTACGCACGCGCGACGGCGCCAAAGAAAAAAGCAGCTCGCGATGGAGCTGCCGGCATGGGATATCGGAAGTGAGCGAAGCGCGTCAGTGACGGCCAGCGAGCGCGGGGAGGCACTGGTCGGCCACATGCCACGCGGCGGGGCCGAGCATCCGGTGCAGGCGCGCGGTGTCGGCGGCGCAGCGCTGGTCTTCGGGCTGGCCGAAGACGAGGGTCGAGAAGAGCATGCCGACACTGAGGACGGCGGTCCCGGCAAAGGACAGGGCCACTGTCCAGTCCCAGCGACCAGGGGGCGCCCAGAAGGGCTCCGCGGGATGATGGCGGGTGCCACGCATGGTTCGGTCCCTCCTGTTCGCTGGCTCAGCTGCCGGGCTCGCCCACGAAGATCTCGATCCGGCGATTCTTGGCCCGACCCGCTTCGGTGGCGTTGCTGGCAATGGGTTCCTGCTCGCCGCGCCCTGCAACCCCGACTCGCGACGCGGCAACCCCGCGATCCACCAGGAAATCCCGGGCACTCATGGCGCGATCCAGCGACAGGGGGCGATTCACGGCTTCGCCGCCGGTGCTGTCGGTGTGGCCGACGATGCGGATGGAGGTGGCGGGATTGTCCTTCAAGGTCTGGGCAAAGCGGGCGAGGATCGGGCGCATGTCGGGCTTGATGTCGCTGCGGCCCACGTCGAAGGAGATGTCGCTGGGAATCTCGAGCTTGAGCTGGTTGTCGGCGGTGCGGCTGATCTCGACACCGGTGCCGGCGGTGGCCTGGCTCATGGCCTGACGCTGGGCCTCCATGCGCTGCGTCCAGACGTAGCTGCCCAGGGCACCCAGACCGGCCCCGATGGCCGCGTCGCGCCCAACCTTGTCGCTTCCGGTGGCCTTGCCGATGAGTGCGCCGCCAACCGCGCCACCCAAGGCACCCAGCCCGGTATTGCGTTGGGTGTCGGTCATCGTGGTGCAGGCGCCCAGGCCGAGGACGAGGGCCAGCGCGAGGGGAAGGGTTCGGTGATTCATCTTGGGGCTCCTGTTGTTGTCCTGGTGCGCCGGCCGCGGCACCTGCCGGGCCGGCGCCTGCGGGTCATGCACGGCCGGCTTAGCGGCGGCGGGTCAGCGCCGCGCCCAGCAGCAGACCGGCCGCGCCGATGATGGCGGCGGCGCGCCACGGGTTGCTTCCGATGTAACGCTCGGCGACGTCCTTCGAGTGGTGCGCGTCGCGGCGCAGCACACCGGCCGCGTCCTTGGCGGCAGAGCGCAGGTTGTCGATCAGGCTGGAGGCGGCGTCGCGGGTGGCTTCGGCCGCCGCATCGACCTGACGGCGGACGCCCGGGATGGCGTCGCGCGCGTTGTCCTGAAGCTCGCTGGCAACCTGGCGCAGGCTGCCCGGGGTGGAGGTGCTGGAGGTGGTGGATTCGATGGTGTTCATGATCTTCTCCTATCAAGCGTGAGGGAATCAGGCCCGCAGCCAGCGGCGTTGCCGGGCGGGCTCAGGTCAGTCTCAGTTGGCGCGAACGATGATGTCGTTCTTGACGGACTTCACACCGGCCACCGACTTGGCGATCTCTTCGGCGCGCACCTTTTCGGTGTTGGACGGGGTGAAGCCGGAAAGCTGGACCACTCCGTTCTTGGTTTCGACGCCGATCGCGGTGACCCGGACCGACTTGTCTTCGGCATGCTTGGCCTTGATGTTGGCGGTGATCGAGGCGTCATCGACATACTGCGCGGCGGCCGACTTGTCATGCTTCTCGGTGTGCATCTTGTCGGCGGCATACACCGAGGAGGCGGTGGCAAGGGCCAGCATGCTGGCGACGAGGATTCGGGTAACCGGCTTTTTCATGGCGTTCTCCTTGAGTTTGGGGTTTGAGGAATCGCTTCGGTCGTTTGCTTGCTGACGTCTGCGTTTCCATGGCTCCACTTTATGCAGGGCGCGGAGCGCGTTATGTCCGACAAGCGCCGAATGCGATGTAGGAATCGACCGGCGGCCACGTGGGAGGGGGGCACAGCCCGCGCGGCGGATCGACCCCGCCAGTCGCGCCGCTTGGCGGGTTGTGCCATGCCATACTGAAGGAGGAATCCCACATCGGGCTCGTCCGGCACCGACATCGACAAGACCCGGGCCTGCCTAAGATGTGTGCCATACCCGTATTTCAGCGATATCCACCTATGTCGAATCCACCTTCCACACGCCGCCAACGGCGCCTGCGCGCCGCTGCGGCGGCCGTGGCCGTTGTCGGCCTCGGCGTCGCCCTGTTCGACTGGAACCTGCTGCGCCGGCCTATCGAGCACATCGTGAGCGACCGCCTGGAGCGGGCTTTCCGGATCGGCGGGCCATTGTCTGTCCGGCCCTGGAGCCTGCGACCGAGCTTCAGCGCCGACGGGCTGTCCCTTTCAAATATTGAAGGCGGCAAGGCAGCGCATCTGGCGGCTGTCGGCCGGCTCAGCTTTACCTTGGACCTGCCCGCCCTGCTGAGAGGTGAGTGGGTGCTGGACAGCATCGAACTGGACGGCGCCGACATTCAGCTGGAAGAAGGCGCCAACGGCAAAGGTAACTGGCTGCTCGGCGGGGACTCCGGCGGCAGCGCGCCCGTGCTGCGCCTGGGCGCGATCCGCATCCGCGACAGCGTGCTCTCCGCCCGTCTGCCGTCGCGGCGGACCGACGTGCAGTTGCGCGTCGCCAGCGACGATGCGGGCGGCGGACTGCGCTTCAGCGCCACCGGGCGGTGGCAGGGCGAGGCCCTCGACATCCGCGGCAAGGCGGGCAGCGTCGAGGGCTATCTCGACGGCGCGAAGCCCTATCCGGTGGAGGCCGGCGGCAGCATCGGCGCCACCCGCTTCAGCGTGGCCGGCAGCGCCGCAAACCTGCCGGACCTTGACGGGCTGGACATCCGTTTCACCCTCGCCGGCCCAAGCCTGGCGCCGCTCTATCCGCTGACGGGCGTGCCGCTGCCCGCCACTCCGCCCTATCGCATCGCCGGACATCTGGTGCACAGCGGCCAACGCTGGCAGTTTGACGATCTGGACGGCCTGGTCGGTTCGAGCGACCTGCGCGGCACCTTCCAGGTGGATCGCGGCACCCAGCCCCAGCGGCTGGAAGGGCGGCTGCGCTCGCGTCGCATGGATCTGTCGGATCTGTCGGGCTTCATCGGCGCCCGCGCCACGTCGGGGCAGGAGATCGCGCCTCGGCCGGGCAAGGTGCTGCCGTCCCGCGCCCTTGGTTTCGAGAAGATCGCGGCGGCCAATGTGGATGTGGATTTCACCATCGACGACCTCCGTAACACGGGTCTGCCCCTGGAGGCCGCCGAAGGTCATCTGCGCATCGACGACCGTCGCGTCACCCTGGCGCCCCTGCGGCTGGGGCTGGCCAAGGGCAAGGTGGATGGGCGGCTGGAACTTGACGCCCGCAGTCAGCCTGCCAGGGCCGTGCTGGATGTGCGCGCCACCCGGCTACAGCTGCGCGAACTCATGCCCGGCACCGAATCGCGCAACTTCACCTCGGGGCTTGTAGGTGGCCAGGCACGCCTCGCCATGCGCGGCCAGTCGGTAGCCGAGCTGCTCGGCAGCGCCGATGGCGAGGTGTCGGTCGCGATGACCGGCGGCAGCACCAACCGCCTGCTGGTGCGGCTGGCCAATCTTGACGTGGCCAATGCCTTGATTACCTGGCTGTCGGGGGGGCAGAAGGAGGACATCCGCTGCCTGGTGGGCGACATGACGGCCAGCGGCGGCGTGCTCAAGCCGCGCACCCTCGTGCTCGACACGACCCGCAGCCGGGTGGTCGGTCAGGGCGCCATCAGCCTGCGCGACGAGCAGTTCGACCTGCATCTGCGGACGGAACCGAAGGACGGAAGCCTGCTGGCCCTGCGCGGGCCACTGTATCTCGGCGGCACGTTTGCGGCGCCGGTGGTCCGTCCCGAGCCGATCCCGCTGGGCTCGCGGATCGCCGGTGCCGTGGCCTTGGGTCTCATTTCCCCGCCGCTGGCCCTGCTTCCGCTCATCGAGACCGGCGGTGCGGAAGACACGCCCTGCGCCACGCTCCTCACCAAACGCAGGGAGACCCCGGCCAAGCCCTGAGGTCTGTCCTGGATGCCCGGACGCAACCCGCCGGGCACGCAAAAAGTCGGGGGCAGACCTTTCGGTCTGCCCCCGACTTTACTCGGCTGGCGGCGGGCTTATACCTTAACGCGTGCGCCGGTGATGATGAAACTCACGATGGCGAGAATCAGGAAGATGAAGAAAAGGGTCTTCGCGATTCCCACCGCACCCGCGGCGATCCCGCCAAAGCCGAAAACGGCGGCGATCAGCGCGATCACGAAGAAGACGACGGCGTAGTGCAGCATGGCGGTTCTCCTGGGTTCAGGTTGAGGTCAGGGCGCGACGATCAGGCGTCGAACTTCTTTTCCCATTCCTTGACGTGCTTTTCGGCCTCGTCCTTGGTGATGCCGTAGCGTTCCTGGATCTTGCCGGCGAGCGCTTCGCGCTTGCCTTCGATCACGTCGATGTCGTCGTCGGTGAGCTTGCCCCACTGCTCCTTGAGCTTGCCCTTGAGTTGCTTCCAGTTGCCTTCGATGATGTCGCGGTTCATGGTGCTTCTCCTTTTGAGTTGATCTGCGATTGCGGGCTGCTGCCCTTTTCGCGGTGATGCAGTTGTTTCTGCATGGTTCTACTTTAGCGGTACGCATTTTTCCGGGCAGTCGGCCACATCCGAATGGAATGTGAGAATGCGCTGACGGCCGTGTGGGAATCCTGAAAACGGAAATGGCCTGCCCGATTCAGTGGATCGGGCAGGCCATCGGGGGGTGGAATCGTGGAGTGGGTCGGCAGCGTCCGGGCCGGCTCGGCTCAGGCAATCACCGCCTCCCGCTCCGGCGTCTCCGCGTTCTGTCGTCGCCTGAACTCGTCGGGCGTCAGCAGGCGCCAGCCACCGCCGCCGGTGAGTTCGAGCACTTGGGTGTGGTAGGCAAGCAGGGATTCCCTGTGGGCGATGCTCACGATGGTGGTATTGCGTTCGCGAAGGCGCCGGTAGAGGACGGCTTCGTTGGCGCTGTCGAGGGCGCTGGTGGCCTCGTCGAGAATCGCAACCCGGGGATTGATGAGGAGCAGCCGTGCAAAGGCCAGCCGCTGCTGCTCGCCAATGGAGAGCACCCGCGACCAGTCGAGTTCCTGGTCGAGCCCGCCGCAACGTTCGATCAGCCCGCCCAGTTGCACGTTCTGCAAGGCCTCTGCGAGGCTGGCGTCGTCCACGGCGCGATCCGGTCGAGGGTAGAGCAACTGGCTGCGCAGGCTGCCGATCTGCATGTAAGGCCGCTGGGGCAGGAACAGGGTGTCGGTGTCGGGCGGGCGCTGGATTTCGCCCTCTCCGCTGTTCCAGAGGCCGGAAATCGCCCGCAGTAGCGAACTCTTGCCACAGCCGCTGGGGCCAACAATGAGCAAGCCGCCCCCCGCGGGCAGCTCGAAGCTGAGGTTGGTCACCAGCGTCTGCTCGCCCTGGGGAGTCTCGACGGTGACGCTGCGGGCGGCGAGGGTGGGCCCGTCGCTGCTGCGGATGCGGCGCGCCGACGGGCCAGCCCCCGGCTCCGACTCGAGGGCCCGCGCCAGCGTATCGAGCCGGTCGATGCCGGCGGTGAAGCGGCTGAGACTCTCGAAGTTCTCGACGATCAACGACACCGCGCTGAGCACCAGCGCAAACGCACCGGCCGCCTGGATCGCCCGCCCGACCTCGACCTCGCCTGACAGGACGGAATCCGCAATGATGATGCTCGGCAAGACCAGGGTGAGCTGGCTGTAGCCCTGTTGGAAGAGGTTGAGCCCGAACTGCTTGCGGATGAGCCTGCGGTAATTGGCGTAGGCTGCCGCAAACGTGCCCTTGATCTGCTGTAGCTCGGGCGCCTCACCGCCATAGAAAGCAATGGATTCGGCGTTCTCGCGCACCCGCACGAGGCCGTAACGCAGGTTGGCTTCGCGCCGCAACTGCAGAAAGTTGAGCCGCATCAGCGGCATGCCGAACACGCCGACCGCCAGCGCGGTGCCGATGGTGGCGTACGCGGCCAGGAAATACACCAGCTTTGGCGAGATCGACCACAGCACATTGCTGAAGGCCACCAGCTGCATGATCGACCCGATGAAGATCAGCAGGAAATAAAGCGAGCGCTGGGTGAAGACATTCACGTCTTCGGCAATCCGTTGATCGGGGTTGTCGATCTCGTCGCTGATGCCCAGCCGGTAGTATCGGCGCCGCGAGAAATATCGGCCGAGCAGGCTGTAGGTGAGCCACCTCCGCCAGTGGATGCCCATGTAGTCGCGGGCATAGTAGTAAAGGGCGTGCACCGGAACGAACACCGCGAGCACCACCAGGCAGGTGCGGATCGCGGTCCAGAAGCGGTCCCTGTCTCCCCCCGCAAGGGCCGATGTGAACTCGCCGGTCTGGGCGTTCAGCATGACCGCGAGACGGGTTTCGGCCAGCATGAGCAGCACCAGCACAAGGAGCAGGCCCCAGGCACGCAGGCGCTGCTCGCCCCGCCAGTAGGGAGACGCGATGGCCCAGAAGCGGCGCCACAGGTGCTGGGAAAACAGGGAGAGGGGTTTCATCACATCCTCGCGTTTGGCGCCGCCGGGCCGTCAAGACTTGAATTGGGTGCTCATTCCCGCGGTGCAGGTGGCCAGTCGCGCCAGGTCATGCCACGCGCGCTGCGGACCACCTGGTCGACGAAGGCCAGCTTGTCGAGAACCGGGTCGGGCAGGACGAAGGGATAGCTGTCGCCGTGGCCGAGGCTGCGGCTCATGCTGTTCAGGAATCGCGAAAGCGGCAGCCAGGCGCACAGCAGGCGCTCGCGGAAGGGCTTGTCGACCGACGCACCGGGGTCGGCGCCAGCCGGGCCGTCGGCGGCACCATCCAGGTGGAGCCCCCAATGGTCGGCGGTTTCCAGCGCATCGACCACATGCAGGTAATGGGCCCAGGTTTCGGCCCAGTCCTCCCAGGGGTGGGATGCAGCGTAGGCGCTGATGAAGTGCGCCGGCCAATCCTGTCGCGGCCCATCCTTGTAGTGCTTCTCGAGCGCCTCGGCGTAGTCGACGCGCTCATCGCCGAAAAGGGCGCGGTAAGGCTCGAGCCAGCCGCCCTGAGCGACCAGCGCATCCCAGTAGTAGTGCCCGATCTCGTGGCGGAAGTGCCCCAGCAGGCTGCGGTAAGGCTCGCCCATCGCCGTGCGGCGGGCCTCGCGTTCGGCGTCGTCGGCCTCGGCGATGTTCACGGTGATGCAGCCGCTGTCGTGGCCGGTGAGTACCGGCTCGCCGCCTTCGACAGCCTCTAGAAACTGGAAGCGCAGCCCGTGCTCCGGATCCTCTTCGAGGCCGGGACGATCCAGGCCCTGGGTGTCGAGGGCGTAGTAGAGGCGCCGTTTGGCCGCCTCAAGCCGTGCCCAGTAGAGGGCGTTGTCGGGTTTGTCGAGATCGGGGATGACCTCGGTCTGCCGGCAGCACGAACACAGTGCCGATGGATCGTCGGCGGGCACCATCCAGTTACACACTTGCGGGCCGGCGTAATTGGCGCAGGGCTTCCACTGCCCCTCAACGCCAGCCCCCAGCGCCTTCCAGGGCCCTTCCGATGTGGCTTCGAAGGCGGCCATGGCCACCTCCGAGGGCAGGTAGCCCAGCGCCGTCCCGCAGGCGGCGCAAACGGTGTTCTCGAAGTAGACCGGGTGGTCACATTGGCTGCAACGGAATGTCTTCATGGGGAGGGTGCATCTCGGTGATCAGATGAGGGGACGCGCCCGCAACGGCAACGCGTAATAGTCTGCCAGCCGCTGCAGCGCTTCGACCTTGAGGATGCGCAGACGATTGGCAGATAGCTCGTGCAACCCGTAGGCGTGCAGACGCCGCAGGGACTTGTTGGTGTGCACCAGGGACAGGCCCAGGGCGTCCGCGATGTGTTGCTGGTTGAGGGGAAAGTTGACGCCGTTTTCATCCCCCTCGCCCACGCTGCGCGCACGTTTGTAGAGATGGACCAGCAGCATCGCGATGCGCTCCATCGCGCTGCGCTGGCCAACGCCGAGCAGGTTCTCGTCGACGATCAGCTCCTCGTGGGCACTGAGCCAGGTGAGGTCGTAGGCGAGCCCCGGAAAACCGCGGTAGAGATCCCACAGCTCGTCGCGGGGGAAGACGCACAGACGAACCGGCGTCAGCGCCTCGACGCCGTGGGGCACCTGACCCGACAGCTCCGCCTGGAGCCCGATGAAGTCGCCAGGGAGCAGGAAGTTGAGGATCTGACGACGCCCGTCGGGGAGGCTCCGGAAGCGGAACGCCCAGCCGGCGCGCAAGGTGAATAGCAGATTCGACGATTCGCCTTCGCGCAGGATCGCCTCTCCGGTGCCCACGGTGGATTCCTGCCGGCGGAATTTTTCGATGAAGGCCAGTTCCGCATCGCTGACCTGCGTGAAACCGCCCTGCGCCCTCAGCGGGCACGCTGCACACGATGTTTCGCTCATGTTACCCCCCTGAAAACCGGGCCACTGTCCACTTTCTGGACAAGCTGCTGTATCGATCAGAAACGCTTTCTCTCCGCAATGTCTTTTGACGTTTCCAGGCGTTTCGAGACACGCTAGATTGGCGCCGGATTCACTGCGTCCGCCAAGAAGAACATGGAAAACCTCTACCAGTACGCCTATCTCAGTTGCATTCGCCCGGAGGTCAGCCTGACCCGGGTGTATGAAATCGTCCAGGCCTCCCGCAAGAACAATCGACGCGACAACATCACCGGCATTCTGGTGTTCGACGGCTGGCGCTTTTTCCAGTACATCGAAGGCGCCGAGGATGTCGTGCTCAACCTGGTAAGGAAACTCCGCCAGGATGATCGCCACCATCAGTTCTCTGAAATACTCTCCACACCCTTCGCCGGCCCAAGATTGTTCCGCAACTGGTCCATGGGCTATTCGGTCACCGCGGACGAAACACTGCTGACAACGTTTACTCAACTTACGCCCGGTGAAGTGGTCCTACGTATTCCCGATCTTGTTGATAGTGTCGATCTGGAACCGTAACCGCTGACCATCGCGTTGCTCGTTTCTTGTTGTCCTTTCCGCTATTTCAGCCTGAGCGGCCCGGCGCGGCTGTCGGACTGACACGAGCCCGCACGTAGGACAGCGCCCACAGCCCGGGCGGAGCGCAGGACAAGTCCTACGCAGGGGTCGGCATGGCCCGATGGCGCCGGCTACCCGGCCGCCCATAATGGGGGAGCAGGGCCGACGCGTCGGCGTTGGCCTGATCAAGAGGCTTGAGCGTCATGACCGAGACCGTTTCATCAACCTCCCACGAGACGAGGCCGCTCGCTCGGCCCTCCCGCCTCGCGACCCTGCCGGCCGCCCTCTGGCCGGCGGCAAAGGTGTTCGTCGAGCGCGACGCACCCCGCCACGGGGCTGCGCTGGCGTTCTACACGGTGTTCTCGCTGGCACCTTTGCTGGTCGTCATCACCGCGGGGCTGGCAGTACTGCTGGGAACCGCCACAGCCCAGAACGCCATCGGCGAATACATCCAGCGCGTGCTCGGCGCTGAGGAAGCGCAGGTGATTGCCACCATGACCCGCAATGCGCTCGAACGGCTCCAGGCCAGCGGCGCGGCGGCATGGATCGCAATGGGCAGCACGCTTCTGGGGGCGAGCGTGACGTTTCTGGAACTCAAGGCAGCGCTCGCATCGATCTGGAACGTGCGTCCCGACACCCGTTCGGCCACCATGGCCTTGATCGCAGGCCGTCTGAACGGGCTGGCGCTTGCCCTCGGCGTCGGCTTCCTGCTGGGTGTGACCCTGCTCGCCGAGGCGGCGATGCACGCAGCGGTGGCCTGGCTGGGTCAGGACATGCCAGGACTCGACATCGCCGCCGGTTTCGTCGACCTCACCTTGATGAACGCCTTCAGTGCGTCCCTGTTCGCGCTGCTCCTGGCGCGCCTGGCGCCGGGCCAGCCACGATGGCTCGACGCCCTGCCGGCCGCCCTGGTCGTGACGGTGCTGTTTGCAATTGGCCGTTACCTGATCGCTGCCTACCTTACCCACGCGGGCGTTGCGTCGGCCTATGGCGCCGCGGGCTCGCTGGCCGCTGTGCTGGTGTGGTGCTACGCGTCGGCGCAGATCTTTCTGTATGGCGCCTGCGTGCTGTACGTGCAGACCCGGCGGGAAGCCTCCGCCGCTCCACCGGAGATCCACCCATGAATTCCCTCAAGGTCGATGTCGCGATCATCGGCGCCGGTTCCGCCGGCATGAGCGCCTACAAGGCGGCCCGCAAACACACCGACCGCGTGGTGGTGATCGAACAAGGCCCGTACGGCACGACCTGCGCGCGCGTGGGCTGCATGCCGAGCAAGTTGCTCATCGCGGCTGCCGAGCACGCCCACGCGGTGGCTACCGGCGAGCGCTTCGGCATCACCGTCACCGGCATCAAGGTGGACGGCGCCGCGGTGATGGCACGGGTACGCCGCGAACGGGACCGCTTCGTCGGCTTTGTGCTCGACACGGTGGACCGCTGGCCCGAGGCCCACAAGCTGGAGGGGCAGGCCCGCTTCGAGGCGCCCGGCCGCCTGAAGGTTGCCGACACGCGCGTCGAGGCGGCGCGGATCGTCATCGCCACCGGGGCCACACCCGCGGTGCCCGCAGGTTGGCGCGAACGTCTGGGCGACCGTCTGGTGGTGAATGATGACGTGTTCGACTGGGACACCCTGCCGGAATCGGTTGCCGTGATCGGCACCGGCGTGGTCGGGCTGGAACTGGCGCAGGCCCTGCACCGGCTTGGTGTCCGGGTGCGGCTTTTCGGGCGCAGCCAACGGGTCGGCCCCTTGACCGACCCCGCGCTCCAGGCCGCCGTTTCTGCCTGGATCGACACGACCCTGCCCTACAGCGGCAATGTGGGTGAGCCCGACGTGGCGCGAGACCGGGACGGCGTCGTGGTGACGTGGCGGAATAGCCACGGCCACGCGCGCAGCGAACACTTTCGCTTCGTGCTCGCCGCCGCGGGGCGCCGGCCGGCGCTCTCCGGGCTCGACCTGGACAAGGCCGGCATCCCGCTCGATGCCCGGGGCCAACCGGCTTTCGACGCAACCACCGGGCGCATCGGCGACACGCCGGTCTTCATCGCTGGCGACGCCGACGACGATCGTCCCGTCCTCCACGAAGCTGCGGACGAAGGGCGCATCGCTGGCGACAACGCGGGCCGCTACCCCGACGTGCGCGCGGCAGCGCGCCGCACACCGCTGACGATTGTCTTTTCCGACCCGCAGATGGCGATCGCGGGCGCCAGCCATGCCGACCTCACCCGCCGCGGCGTGGCCTTCGCGCACGGCGCGGTGTCGTTTGCCGATCAGGGACGGGCCAGGACGATGGGCCGCAACCTGGGTGAGATGCGGGTTTACGCCGGCCGCGCGGACGGCCGCCTGCTTGGCGCCGAGCTCTTCGGGCCCGACGCGGAGCACCTGGCACACCTGCTCGCCTGGGCGATCCAGCGCGGCGACACCGTGGCGGACGCGCTCGCTGCGCCCTTCTATCATCCGGTGATCGAAGAGGGGCTGCGCACCGCGTTGCAGGATCTCGCCAAGGCGCTGCGGGACGCGGCTTGATTCACGCCATCGCCAGCACCGCCGCCCCCAGGAGCGCGCCACTGCGCAGGGTGTCCAGGGCGAGGTTGGCGTCGGCCAGCGCAAATCGCGTCACCGCGGTGTGTACCGGCACGCGGGGCGCGAGGTCGAGGAAGTCGATGCCGTCCTGGCGGGTCAGGTTGGCCACCGAACGGATCATCCGCTCGCCCCACAGCTCGGCATACGGAAATGCCGGAATGTCGCTCATGTGGATGCCCGCGCACACCACCACGCCGCCCTTCTCCAGATTCGCAAGCGCAGCCGGCACCAGCGGGCCGGCGGGGGCGAAGATCAACGCGGAATCGAGGCGGTCCGGTGGGCGCTGGCTGGCGTCGCCCACCCAGGCGGCGCCCAGCTGGCGGGCGAAATCCTGGCTATCCACGTCGCCCGGCCGGGTGAAGGCGTAGAAGGGCCGCCCCTGGTGGCGCAGCACCTGGGCCACGATGTGGGCCGCCGCGCCAAAGCCGTAGATGCCGACCCGCCGGGTGTCGCCGGCGAGGCGTAGCGCGCGGTAGCCGATCAGGCCGGCGCACAACAGCGGGGCGAGCTCCAGGGCCGAAGGCCGGGCAGAGCCTTGCGCCAGGGGAAAGCAGTAGCGCGCATCGGCCACCGTATATTCGGCGTAGCCGCCATCGATCTGGTAGCCGGTAAAACGGGCGTGGTCACAGAGGTTCTCCCGCCCGCTCGTGCAGAAGCGGCAGGTACCGCAGGTCCAACCCAGCCACGGCACGCCGATGCGCTGCCCCCCGACCAGACCGCCCACCCGCGCCCCCAGGGCCACGACCCGCCCGACGATCTCATGTCCCGGAACCACCGGCAGGCAGGGATCGGGCAGCTCACCGTCGATCAGATGCAGGTCGGTGCGGCAGACACCGCAGGCTTCCACTTTCAGCAGCACCTGCCCCGGCCCAGGCAGGGGTACCGGACGGGTTTCCAGCACAAGGGGCGTCCGTGGGCGATGCAGCACCATTGCGCGCATCGTGGCGGGTAGTGGCTCGAAGGGGTCGGTATCCATGACTCGGGTGTCCTGATCGATCGCGACGGGCTGCCGTTTCCGACCTGCTCGCCGCGCTTCACCGGGCCATCCCGGCGGCCTGGACAACTTACACCCATCTCGACGGCCGGAGAATCGCCGCCGATGCCTGCCGCGGCGACGGGTCGTCATGCCCGCCGCGGTGCAGCCTGACAAAACCCGAACTTGAGTGGAATTCGCCGCCGATCTGTGAACAATGGACAGGGTGTCCAATTAATGGACAATACGCTGTCGGCACGAAACCCCCACATCGATGACCGCGCCCCAGGACCCACTCGGAGCGGTACTTTGAAAATCGGGTTAAAGTCGGGCAGCAACGCTGCCGGTATCGTTCACAACATCGACCCTGCGTTCTGCATGCGGCGAACTCGGCGCTGAGCGGACAGAGCGGGCACCGCGGAGGAAACGCATGAACGACAGCGTCACCGGCAGCGAAGCAGGCGGGCATATCCGCACGGGGAGCAGTCGCGCAGCCACGCCGGAACAGGCTGCCGCCGAACTGGCTGAGCAGTTGCGCGCCGAGCCTGGCGGCATCTCCATCGTCTTCGCCTCACGGGGTTTCGATCCGGCGGCTGCCGCCTCGTCACTGGGCGCTGCGCTGGGCGCCGCGCCGATGATCGGCTGTACGACGGCCGGCGAGATCGGACCTGACGGCTACCAGGACGACAGCATCGTCGGCGTGCACTTCGGCGCGCAGGAGCTGGCGTTCGAGGTGGGCGTACTGGAAAACCTGAGTCACCTCGACGCGCGTCGGATGGCCGCCTTCGCGCAGGATCTACGCACCCGCCTGCGAGCGCGATACCCCCTGCGCGGCCCGGACGACTGCTTTGCCCTGATGCTGGTGGACGGCCTGTGCACCCGTGAGGAGATCGTCGCCCGGGCCTTCCACGACGGCCTGGGGCGCATTCCGCTGTCGGGCGGCTCGGCCGGCGACGGGCTGCGCTTCGCGCAGACGCACGTGATGTTCAACGGAAAGGCGATCCGCGACGCGGCGGTGCTCCTCGTGGCTCATGCCCGTCGCCCCATCCGCGTCTTTCACACCCAGCATTTCAGCGCAACGGACGCCCGACTGGTGGTCACCGGCGCCATCCCCGAACGGCGGATCGTCACCGAGATCAACGGGTGTCCGGCCGCCGGCGAATACGCCCACCTGCTCGGCCTCACCATCGACATGCTGACGCCCGAGGTGTTCGCTGCCCATCCTGTCGTGGTCCGCATCGGCGGAACGGATTTCGTACGGTCCATCCTGCGCGCCAACCCCGACGGAAGCCTCACCTTTTTCTGCGCCATCGACCGCGGCATCGTGCTCAAGATCGCGCGCGGCGAAGATCTGGCGGGAAACCTGGATGCAACGCTCGCCGAGGTGTGGGCGCACGTCGGCGAGCCGGCGCTGATCCTTGGTTGCGATTGCGTGCTCCGCCGTCTTGAGTGCCGACGCAGGGATATCGTGACACCCGTCAACGCCCTGCTGACGGCCAACCGCGTGATCGGGTTCAGCACCTTTGGCGAACAGTTCCAGGGGCTGCACATCAACCAGACGTTCACCGGCATCTGCTTCGGACAGGAGCGTGTCGCGTGACTGCCGACAAAGACATCCGCTGCGCGCCAGACGATACCGTCGGGCTGCGCCAGGAGATCGAACGACGCGACAGGATCATTGACGCGCTCGTCTATCAGGTGGAACACAATCTCCACGGAGAAGACCGGGATTTCGCGCTCCTCCAGACAACCTTCATGCTCGAAGCGCAGATCCGCCAACGCACGGAAGCGCTCACCACTGCACTCGACACCCTCAGCGAGGCGACCGCCCAGGCGACCACCGCGCGCGAGCAGCTTGAAGCGGCGGTGGACAACATCTCCGACGGCTTTGCGCTGTTCGATCCGGAAGGGCGGATCCTGCTGTGTAACGAAGCATTCCGCCGCCTGTGGGGGCTGAATGGTCAGATCGCCGGCCAGCTGTTCACAGCGCTCCTGGAGCGCAGCCTGAAGACCACGCCGGACGACCCGGTGCTGACCCACCTGGCAGCCGACCGCCCCGGTCGGGAACGCTTTGAGCTCACCCTGCCTTCCGGCCTTGCGTTGCAGATCCGCGAGCGACGCATGGAGGATGGCTGCCTGGTCGGTGTCTACGCGGACGTCACCGACCTGAAGGCCGAGGAGGCCCGCCTGCGCCAACGCGAGTTGGCCCGCAAGTCGCAACTGCTGCAGGCCACCCTCGATACCATCGATCAGGGCATTGGCGTGTTCGACGCAGATGGAAGACTGGTGGCGTGGAATCTGCGGTTCTTCCAGTTGCTGCACCTGCCACCCCCCATGACGACGGCGGCCACGCTCGACGATGTCGTCACCCACAGCGTCGCGGCCGCCAGACTGTGCGCCCCCTCCCCGGCGGGAAACCTGCGTATCGAGCATGCCACTGCTGTGGGTGAAACCCTCGAGCTCGCACGTTATCCGATGCCCGACGGCGGCTGCGTGCTGACCGTCGCTGACATCACCTCCCTGAAAACCGGCGAGGCTCGCATCCGCCATCTGCTGCAACGCCAGCGCGCCATCTTCGACAACGCCAACGTGGGCATCGCCTACGTCCGGGATCGGCAGATGGTCGATGTGAACAACCACATGGCGTCGATCTTCGGTTACGACACACCAACGGCGCTGATCGGGCGCAGCACGGAGATCCTCTACCCCTCCCACGCCGACTTCGAGGACGTCGGCGCGCGACTCTACGACGATCTCGCCTCCGGCGGCTGCAGCGAACGCTATACCCGGCTGGTACGCAAGGATGGCCGTTCCCTGTGGGTCCAGCTCTCCGGACGCCCGCTCGACATTCGCGCGCCCCACGAAGGCTCGATCTGGGTGTTCAGCGACGTGACCGCCGAGAAGGAGCAACAGGCGCAACTGGAACTGTCCCAGCTGGTGTTCAACCACATCAGCGAGGCGCTGATGGTGATCGATGCCAACAACCGGATCGAGAGCATCAACACCGCCTTCACGGCCACCACCGGTTATGGCCCGGACGAGAGCATTGGCCAGGCGCCGGCGATCCTCACCTGCGGTACGCACGAGCCCGCGTTCTACGCCAGCATTCAGGCTGCCCTCGACGCCCACGACCACTGGGAGGGCGAGATCACGGACCGACGAAAGGACGGCCAGACCTACCCGGCCTGGCTGACCATCCGCGTGGTGCGCCACCCCGACCTCAGCATCGCCCACTACGTGGCGGCCTTCAGCGACATCAGCGCCCGCAAGGCGGCGGAAGCGCGCATCCAGTACATGGCCCATCACGACACGCTCACCGGACTGCCCAACCGGGTGCTGCTGCGGGACCGCTTCGAGCAGATGCACTTCCGCGTCCAGCGCGGGCAGGGCGCGCTGGCGATGTATTTCCTCGATCTCGACCACTTCAAGCACATCAACGACACCCTCGGTCACGCCACCGGCGATGAGCTGCTGATCGCGGTCACCCGCCGACTCTCGACCTGCCTTCGGCGCAGCGACACCATCAGCCGACTCGGCGGCGACGAGTTCATCATCCTCGTCGAAGGCGATGGGTCGCCCCAGCTCTTTGCCGCATTGGCCGAGAAGATCTGCCATAGCCTCGAAGCCCCGTTCGACATCGGCGGCCATGACCTCACGTCCACCGGCACCCTCGGCATCGCGGTCACCCCCATCGATGGCGACAACTTCGACACCCTGATGAAGAAGGCCGACATGGCGATGTACCACGCCAAGGCAGCCGGCCGTGGCGGCTTCAGCTTCTTCGACGAGGCCATGAACCGGGATTCGGCCCAACGTCTCGCCCGCATCACCGCGCTGAGGCATGCCTTGCCCAGCGGAGAACTCCGCCTCGTCTTCCAGCCCCAGTACGCACTGCTCGACAATCGGATGACCGGGGCGGAAGCCCTGATGCGCTGGCAGTCGGCCCAGTTCGGTAACGTCAGCCCCGCCGAGTTCATTCCCCTCGCCGAAGAGACCGGGCTGATCCTCCCCATCGGGGAATGGGCCCTGCACGCCGCCTGCAGGCACGCCCGCGCGCTGGTGGAAGCCGGCCGACCGACGAAGATCGCCGTCAATGTCTCTGCCGTCCAGTTGTACCGCAGCGATTTTCCCCGCACGCTCGTCGCCATCCTGCGCGACACCGGCGTCGCCGCCGAACTCATCGAGCTGGAACTCACGGAATCCACCGCGATGGCCGATGCCGCCCGGTTTGCAGAGCTGATCGCCCACGTGCGCTCGCTCGGCATTTCGGTGGCCATTGACGATTTCGGCACCGGTTACTCCAGCCTCGCCTACCTTCGTCGCTTTCAGGTCAGCAAGCTCAAGGTTGATCGATCGTTCGTGAAGGACATCCCCGAGGACGAGGAAGGCCGCGCAATTGCAGAAGCAATCGTGCGCATGGGCCAGTCCCTGCGCCTCACCGTGATCGCCGAGGGCGTCGAGACCATCGCACAGCGCGCCTACCTCGCGGGCATCGGGTGTCACGAAATCCAGGGCTACCTGACGTGCCGGCCCATGGAAGCCGAGGCGTTCTCGGCGATGGTCATGCGCCCGAATTGAGCGGCCCGACCGCCTGCACGCAGCGCGTCAGACAATTCCCACACAGCATTCGGCCCGCACCGACTGCCTCACCCTGCGCACGGCCCTAAAGTGAAATCATGCAGTGAGGGCCAACGGACCGCCGCCCAGACTGCCCCACAGGATCAGCACAGGAGCAGGCCATGAAGCGCATCAACATCGAATTTCCCGCTCGTACCCCCCGCACCGCCCGCCGCGGAGAAGCCCGCAGCGGCTGGAACGAATGGATCGACGACGAAACCGACATGCGCAAGCTCCGGTCGGGTCGCAAGCTCGACAGGGTGCGTCGTGCCGTCGCCAACCAGGCAAACGAAGCACCTCGCTGATCCGCCAACCTCACCGGGAGACCATCATGCTTCATTACGCTGTGGTGTTTTTCGTGATCGCCCTGATCGCCGCCGTCTTCGGTTTTGGCGGGATTGCAGCGGGCGCCGTCGAGATCGCCAAGATCCTGTTCTTCATCTTTCTGGTGCTTGCCGTCGTCAGCTTCATCATCAACGCCCTGCGCGGCCGAACCTGACCGACCCACGCCATCCATGCGGGAGTTGCGCTGATCGCAGCTCCCGCGTGCTTGCGTCTGCCCCCGCCGACATCCAGCGCCGAAGACCCGACGGTCGGCAAGTCTGGCAAACTCACCCGCCTGCTCGACACCTTAGCGACCCATGTCTCCGCTCCCTGAAAGACGCTCACTGCGCCAGCAGCTCATTCGCCTTGTTCCGCACAAGCTGTGGTCCTACCTTCTCATCACCACCGGATGCCTGGTCGTCATCAGCCTGCTCGCGCTAGGCAGACTGAACTCCGAGTTCGGTGTCGAGGCGATGCGCAGTTCGCAAGTCTATAAGGCGCAGATCGATCGTCTGAACGCCCTGCTCGTCACGACGCTCAACGCCGAGACCGGTGTCCGCGGATATCTGGCCTCCAACCTCAATCCGGTCTATCTCGAACCCTATCACTGGAGTGAGCGGGAAATCGTGCCGCTGCTCGACAAGATGAGTCGCGACTACCCGGACGGCAGCCCCGAGCAAGCCGAATTCGAGATGCTCAAGGGGCTTGTGGCCCTCAAGCGGGAATTGCTTGCCGACGCCATCAAGCTCGGCCGGCCACCCACTTCCGTCTCGAGCAATCAGACCGGCCCGGGCAAGGCGTACATGGATCAGATCCGTTTCTCGATCGATGCCCTGCGCGCGCGCCTCGAAGAGCGCAACCGGCAGCTCATCGACGAGTCGGTGCGACGTTTCAAGAACATCCAGCGCACCCTCACCGCCCTGGCCATTGGCGCCCTCGGCCTCATCATCGCGCTTTTCGCGGTCCAGCAGCGGCAGGCTGCGCTGCGCAACCGAATTGCCGAGCTGCTCAAGCACGAAAACGATGTGCTCGAATCCACCGTGGTGCAACGCACGCGTGAGCTATCGGATCTGGCCAGTTACCTCACCGACGCGCGCGAGGCAGAGAAGGCACGGCTCGCCCGCGAGATGCACGACGAGCTGGGCGCCCTGCTCACCGCTGCCAAGATGGACGCAAGCTGGCTGCTGCGCAGCCTCGGTGCCAACAGCGGGCCCGACATCCAGGCACGCTTCCGGCGCCTGATCGACACCATCGGCTCCGGCATCACCATCAAACGGCGGATCATCGACGACCTGCGCCCTCCCCTGCTTCAGGGTCTTGGCCTCGTGGAGGCGTTGCGGGCCATGTCCGACGACCTCCGCGCCGAATACGACCTCACCCTCAAGCTGCCGGACAAGGACATCCATTGTCCCGAACAGCAGGCGCTTGCGCTGTTCCGCATCGTGCAGGAAGCCGTCACCAACATCCGCAAGTACGCCGACGCACACCATCTGGAGCTGGGCCTGGAGGTCACGGACGGCGACATCCACCTGTGGATCGAGGACGACGGCAATGGTTTCGATCCTGTCAGCCCCACGCTGAACCGGCACGGACTTGCCGGCATGAAGCACCGCGTCCAGATGTTCGAAGGGGATTTCGCCCTCGTCTCGGCGCCCGGCCAGGGCACCCGCATCGATGCACGGATGCCGCTGCGCGAGGGGCCGCCGCCGCCCGAGTCAGTCCACGATCAGACCATGTCGTAGGGCGTAGGCCGCCAGTTCGGCGTTGCTCGCCACATCGATCTTCTCGAGCAACCGGGAGCGGTAGGTGCTTACCGTCTTGACGCTGAGGTTGAGCACGTCGGCGATACCCGACACCGATTCGCCCTTGGCCAGGCGCAGAAAAACCTGCAGCTCGCGCTCCGACAGGCTCTCGTGGGGCAGGGACGTACCGGCGCCGGCCAGATCGTCCGCCATCAACTCGGCGGTGCGCGCCGACACGTAGCGGCGCCCCTGGGCGACGGTGCGGATCGCCTTGATGAGTTCATCCCGCTCGCAATCCTTGCACAGGTAGCCGTTGGCGCCATTGCGGATCATCGGCAGGGCATAGCGCTCCTCGGGAAACCCGCTGAGCACCAGCACCTTGAGGGATTCGTAGCGCTGCCGTACCGCGCGCAGCACGTCGACGCCGCTCTGCCCCGGAAGCGACAGATCCAGGAGGAGCACGTCGCACGGCGTCTCGCGCAATTTCTGCATCGCCTCCTCGCCGCTGGCTGCCTCAAACTCGACGCGGATGCCGAGCTCGTCGGAGAGCATTTCCCGGAAACCCGCCCGTACGATCTTGTGATCGTCAACAATGGCCAGACGCAGCATGAGAGTTCTCCACGATTCAATGCCTTCATTTTATCGGACGCACGCTTGACGGGCCATCTTCACCGTCTGACATTGATGCAGGACTCGTCCTACACCCAAGCGCAAAAACGTAGGACTACGCCTACGCGCCAATCGGCTTCGAACGACTGGCGACAGGGCTCGGACCGGCACATCATGTGCTCGAAGCAGTCTGTCATGCCACTGCACACGCGAAATAGGGAGTCATCATGCACACGTTCCGCCGCCTGCAACGTCTCAGTCACCGCCCTGCCCTGCTGGGGCTGTTGTGCGGTATGGTCCTTGCTGCCTTCGCCGCGGGCGCGATCACGGCGAAGAGCCTGTCCCAGACGCGTCAGCCCGGCCTGGAGTTCGTGTCCGCGGCGATGGCTGACGGGCGTTCACCGGCCATCGACACCCACGCCATCGGGCGTGATGTTTACTCGACCCGCGGGACACCACTCGGGCGCCTCACCGCAATCATCCGCGGCACCGACGCCGGGAGCAGCTTCGCCCTGATCTCGACCTACGACCGGGACGCCAGCCTTGCCGGCGAGATCGCCATTCCGGTGGCCCAGCTCGACCTCCAGGGCGATCGCATCGTATTCGGCACTGGCACACGAGGCGACGAGCCGGCACCGCAACGCTGGCTGCTCTGAGCGCCGCGATCATGGCAGCCGCCCCCCGACCTCGGGATCGACCGCCGCTGCTCAATCAGCGTCGGTGGCGCAAGATGGCGCAATCGGCGCACGCCTACGTACGTGGCAATACGTCCCGCTTCTACGACTGGCTCGAGGCGAGCGCCGAAGACGCCATTCCGGTCGGCCCCGCCGTGTGGATCTGCGGTGACTGCCATGTGGGCAACCTGGGCCCCGTGAAGGACACCGACGGCCAGATCGAAGTCGTCATCCGGGATCTCGATCAGGCCGTCATCGGCAACCCCGCCCACGACCTTATCCGGCTCGGATTGTCGCTCGCCAGCGCCTGCCGCAGCGCCAATCTGCCGGGCGCGGTGAGCGTCGCGGTGGTGGACGCACTGCTGCACGGTTACGCGAGCGCCTTCACCCGGCACCCCAGGCGTCCGGACGCCCCCCGCAACATCAAGGCGCTGCTCCGCGAGGCCGACGGGCGGAGCTGGAAGCAGCTCGTACGCGAACACCTGGCGCACACGGAGCCCCGGCTTCCGCTCGGTAAACGGTTCTGGCCGCTGGCGAAGCGCGAGCGAGGGGCCATTGCCGACTTGCTCCCACCCGATATCCTGGGCCCTCTGGCGGTAAGCCTCGGGATTGCGCACCCCAAGGACATCGTGCGCCTTGCCGACGCAGCCTACTGGGTGAAGGGTTGCAGCAGCCTGGGTCGGCCCCGGTACATCGTGCTGCTGTCCATCGACGGGGCCGATGGCTCGAACCGGCTGGCCATGCTGGACATCAAGGATGCACCGCCAGCGGCAGCACCCCGCGCCGCCGCACCGGCAATGCCGCGGGACAACGCCGAGCGGGTCGTCGCGGCGGCCAACGCCCTCGCCCCTGCACTCGGCGCGCGGATGATCGCGGTCCGTCTGCTGGATCGACCGATGGTGCTGCGTCAGGTGGCGCCGCAGGATCTGAAGATCGAACCTGACCGCATGCCTCCGGCCGCCATCGACGAGATGGGAGCCTACCTGGGCCGCATTGTCGGCGATGCCCATGCCCGCCAGATGACATCGACGGAGCGCAAGGTCTGGCATGGCATCCTGCGCGCATCCCGCAGCACGCAAGTGGATGCCCCGTCGTGGCTGTGGCAGGCCATCGTCGATGCCCTTGCCAGCCACGAGCGGGGCTACCTGCAGCATTGCCGGAGGCACATCGCGCTCATTGCGTGATAATCGACAGCACGCGATCGGACAGATCGCGTGTTGCGACCAATCGGAATGCCTGCCGCTCCCTGTCGAAATCCCGTTGCTCCAGCACCCGCCGCACGTCTCCGGCAAAGCGGTCGATCCGGATCACATTGACGGAGTTGGGGTGCCCTCCGCGCATCCGGCTGGATGTGGCCGTGCCGGCGACGCCCACCCAGCACGCGCCGGCGTCCGGGCCGTAGCGGACGGCAAGCGGCCGACACAGGGGCACGTGGACGTGACCCGACAGGATCAGATCGGCGCCCGCGCGGGCCCAGGCGCGAACCGCCTCGGGCGCACCGCCGACGATGTCACCCAGATCGCCCGCGTCGTGCACATCCAGCGGGTGATGAACAACCACGATGCGCATCGGCGCGGGCCCGGCACGCCGCAGCCGCGCTGCCACCGCCTCGATCTGGTCGGGCAGCAGGCTGCCATCCTTGTGGCGCCACGAGCGCACACTGTTCACGCCCGTCACGAAGACATCCGGCAGGCTGCGCGATTCCTCCAGCACCGGGCCGAAGCACCGCCGAAACGCCTGAAACGGATCGAGCAGGCGGTCAAACAGATTGAACAAGGGAATGTCGTGGTTGCCCGGCACGATGAGCTTCGGCACCGGGGGCAAGCTGGCCACGAAATCCGCCGCGGCAGCGAATTCGTCTGGCCGGGCGCGCTGGGTGACGTCGCCCGAAAGGACGATCAGATCCGGCTCGACCTGCCGTGCAAGCGTCCGCAGGGCGTCGACCACGACCGTCTGCTCGGTACCGAAATGGGTGTCCGAAATCTGGAGAATGACGCTCATCCGCTTGCCTCGTCGTACGGCGGATCGGGCGCAACCAGCCAAAGGGGATGCGGTGCCACCTCGAAGACAAGCGGCGCGCGCATCAGGTGCTGCTCGCCGTCCATGGCAACCTTGACCTGACGCCGACGCCACCACCGGCCAGGCGCAACGCTCAAGCGCCGGAAGACCAGGCGCTCCACCTCCTCCGCTTCCGCAAGACGCCCCAGTGCCCCTTGCAGCGCCAGGCGGACCAGCCCCAGGCGTCCAACCGGGCGTAGCACCAGCCCCACGAGCTGTCCGTCGTCCACTTTGCCCGCTTCGGGCAGACCGATATGCGAGAGCTGAAGGCGATTGTTGCCGACGAAAAGCGTCGATACGAGCAGCGTTTCGTCCACATCGCGGGATTGCAGATGAAGGTGATGCAATCGATGCCTGCCCAGCATGGTCAACAGCGCCGCCCCCCACGCCGCCGGGCGGCTGCGGCCCCACTGGCGTTTGAACGTCTCTCGATCCTCCAGCAGCTGGGGATACAAGCCGAGACTCGCATTGACCAGGAAAATCCGTTCATTGACCCGCCCGACCTGGATCGGCCTCAGACGCCCGTTCAACACAGCGCGGACGGCCGCCGCCGGCTCCGTCGGAAACCCGTTGCTGCGGCCAAAATAGTTGAACGTCCCGCCGGGGATCACCGAAAAGGCGGCACCAGCGTCCAGCGCCGCCGCAGCGACGGTGTTGAGCGTGCCATCCCCACCGACTGCCACCAGCAAGCCGTTGCGGTCCCGCGCCGTCTGCGCAGCATGGCGGGCGGTCTGCTCAAGCTCCTCCGCGTGCGTAACCAGCCGCACACTCACCTGATGGCCGTGCGCGCTCACCGTGTCGCGGATCAGCCCGGCAATGGCGTCGCCCTCCTGACGGCCGGAGGCGGCATTGATCACCACCAGCCACGGTGCGGTGGCATCAAGGCGGGGCGCTTCTGCGATATCCATGATTCACACGCGCTCGATGTCGGATCGAACTGGCGAACGAGTGCTGACTTGGCCGGGCAGGGCATGCATCGGTCGGCTCCTGGTCGATCTCCCCGACAAAGCATCGGGAATCGCTGTGAGCTTAAGTCCCGCAACCCTGCACACGCTGTGGGCCAAAAGCCCGACGCAGTGTAGGACGTCACCGACAGACACGCGATGCGCGCCGCGCTACGCTGCAGTTGGTAGCGTTGAGAACGTGCATCCCCCTTGTCTGCAGGCGACTTTCACGTTCATATCAACACACAACGAAGCCGTTTTTTTATATTTCTGTATCGAGTCATCCGTATGTCGTCCGCCCCTTCATCGCTGAACACCGTGATTGTCGAAGACAACCCGGCGCTCCTTGAACTGCTGTCCGGCATGCTGGGTGGCATCGAGCGGGTCGAGGTTGTCGGCACCGCAGCCAGTGAGTCCGAAGCGATCTCCATGATCCGTGCCACCCGGCCCAAGCTGGCCATCGTCGACCTGGAACTGCGCGCAGGAACCGGCCTCAAGGTGCTCGGGGCGATCCAGAGCAATGCCACCGATTTCGGTTCGCCTCGGACCGTCGTGTTTTCCAATCACGCGCATCCGATCGTGAAGTCGCGCTGTCTGGCCCTGGGCGCAGAGGCGTTCTTTGACAAATCCTTCCAGATGGACGAGTTGTTCGAGTTCGTCCAGGAGCTGGCAGAAAACACCCCCTGAGCAGCGCCCCAGCCTTCGCAGGCGGTCGGGCGCCCAAACAGAAAGGGGCGGTTTCCCGCCCCTTTCTGTTCAACCAGCGGTGCGCCGATTACGGCTTCACCACGATGTCGTTCTTGATATTCACGACGCCCGGGGTGGCGCGCGCCAGATCCTCGGCCTTGCTGCGTTCAGCGTTGCTCTTGGCAAAGCCCGAGAGCTGCACCACGCCCTTCAGGGTTTCGACGCTGATGGCCATCGCGCTCACCGTGGAGTCCTCGGCGAACTTGGCCTTCACACGGGTGGTGATGGTGGCGTCGTCCACATACTGACCGACGGTGGATTGTTCGCGGGTGACGGCGCAGCCGGTGGCGGTGAAGGCAAGCAGGCCGGCAAGAGCGAGGGTGGCGGCAGTGACTTTCATTTTCGGACTCCTTGAGGTCTTTGTTCTGGCCGGGAAACCGGGTTTCCCGATTCGTGTTGCTGATTCCAGAATAAATGCGGGCATTCCGCTGTTCTGTCCGACACGGCGGATCGGCGTGTAGGACAAATCTGGCGGAAAGCCGCCCGCCAGGCCTCCGCCTCAGCGCCCGTCGTTCTTCAGCACCAGCCGCACCAGTTCTGCCACGCTGCCGATACCCAGCTTCTCGCGGATGCGGCAGCGGTGCACCTCCACCGTCTTCTTGCTGATGCCCAGCTCCGTGCCGATCTCGCGGCTCGACAGACCGTCGATGAGCAGGTCCAGCACCTCGCGCTCGCGGGGCGACAGCAGGGCCAGCAGCTGGTTGATGGATCGGGCATGGCGCTGCTGACGGTGGAGCTCGGCGGCGCGATTGACCGCGTCCTGCACCCGGTCGAGGAGCGCCTGATCCGAGAACGGCTTTTCGATGAAGTCGAAGGCGCCGTTGCGCATCGCCCGCACCGACATGGGGATCGAACCGTGGCCGGTGAGAAACAGGATGGGCAGCGCCGGATTGTCGATGCGCAGCACCTCCTGCAGCTCGAAGCCGCCCATCAGCGGCATGCGCACGTCGAGCAGCAGACAGCCCGGCTGGTCGGCGTCGTAGCCGTCGAGGAACTCGCGCCCGTTGCGGAACACCCGCACCGGATGGCCCACCGATTCGAGCAACCAGCGCAGGGATTCGCGCACCCCGTCGTCGTCGTCCACGACGAACACGGTGGGCGTGGCAGCGGGCTTAGCGGTCGGGGTCGACATGACCGGATTCTCCTGTAGCCAGCGGCAGGCTGAAGTGAAATTTCGCACCACCGCCGCTACCGCGGGTGGCCCACAGGTGGCCACCGTGGGAATCGACGATCGACCGGCACAAGGACAAGCCGATGCCCAGGCCCTCCTTCTTGGTGGTGTAGAAGGCGTCGAACAGGCGATCCGGATTGGCCTTGGGCAGGCCGTGGCCACGGTCCTCGATGGTCACGTTCACCGTGCCGGCGGCGGTGAGCGTGGTGGCAATGCTCAGCTGGCGGCGCTCCGGCGGGGTATCGACCATCGCCTCGATGCCGTTGCGGGCGAGGTTGGAGATGACCTGCTCGATCAGCACCCAGTCGCACACCACCCGCGCCGGTTCGCGCAGCAGCCGGTAGCGCACCGGGATGCGCCGGGTGCGCGCCTCGATCTCGATGAAGGGCGCGATCTCCTCGACGATGGTGCGGATGTCCACCGTCTCCCGGTGGTAGCCGCTCTTGCGGGTGAAGTTACGCACCGTGCGGATGATGCGCCCGGCCCGCTCGGCCTGGACGCGGGTGTTCTCGAGCACCTCCTTCAGGGTGGCTTCATCGAGCCGGCCGGCGTCGGCGCGGCGGATCGCGCCACCCACGAAGTTCATGATCGCGAAGAAGGGCTGGTTGAGCTCGTGGGCCAGCGCCGACGCCATCTCGCCGGTGGTCGATAGGCGCGCCATGTGCGACAGCTCCATGTCGCGCTGGCGCACCCGCGCCTCGGCCTCGATGCGGCTGGTCACGTCACGGAAGGTGACCAGCAGACCATTGACGCAGTGGTCCTCCAGCAGATTGACGCAGCTGCCTTCGTGCTGGCGCCAGCTGCCGTCCCGGTGCTGGATGCGGTAGGCGAGGGGGAAGACACCGCCCTCCTCCCGCGCGGCTTTCTCGAGGAGCGCCGCCAGCCGGTTGGCATCGTCGTGGTCCATGCGCCGGAACACGTTGACGCCGCGCACCTCGCGCTCGCGAAAGCCCAGCACCTGGCGGATCGACGGCCCCACCCAGCGCACATGGCCGAGACGGTCGAGGATCGCGATGCCGTCGCTGATGCTGCCGATCAGGCGCCGGTAATAAGCCTCCCGGGCCACCAGCCGCTCCTCGGCCTCCTTGCGCTCGCGGATGTCGCGCACCAAGGCGATCACCCGCGGGTGACCATCCGAGATGATGCGCTTGAGGTTCACCTCGGTGGGCAGGTCGCTGCCGTCGGGGCGGCGCAGCCACCACTCGAATATCTGCGGGCCTTCACCGATGGCCCGGTGGATGTGGGCCAGCGCCCGGGCGCCGCTGCAGCCCCGCCGCCGAGAGCTGATGTCGCCCACCCCCATCCGACGCAACAGATCCACCGGAAAGCCGGTGAGGCTGGCCGCCATTCGGTTAGCGTCGAGGATCGCGCCGCTGTCCTCGTCGTGGATGAAGATCGCGTCGTTGGCGTGATCGAACACGTCCTGATAGTTGGTCGCCACCTGCATGGCATCTCTCCGCCGGCCCGCCGTGATTCAGGCCGATAAGCACTTGTACCTAGTCGCTTAGATGCGACGCCCGATTTACGCCCCGAACCCCCACCGATAGCCTTGTCAGCACATGCCGTCGATGACGGTACGGCGCTCTGAAATGTGAAATTACAGTGTAAATCGAATTGAAAAATTAGCCATCGGCTTCCGGTCTGCAGGATCTCGCCCACCCCACGGCCAAAGCCAAGCGTAACCCCAGCCCCCAATGCAAGGAGTGAATTCCATGAGCCAGAACACAACAAGCGCACAACGCGAGGTGGTTGTCTCCACCTACACCCGCGGCATCGTCGGGCCGGGCAACGAGATGCTCGGCCCGGTGGCCGACGGCGGCACCATCCGCGTCGGCACGCCGCCGGGCTGCTGGGGCCCGATGATTACGCCCAAGTTCCAAGGCGGGCATGAAGTGTCCCAGCCGGTGGCCGTCGAAGGCGCCCAGGTGGGCGACGCGGTGGCGATCCACATCCAGCGCATGGAGGTCACCTCGCTCGCCACCTCGTCGGGCGTGATGGCCTTCGTGGATGGCCGCTACCTGGGCGACCCCTTCGTCGCCAAGCTGTGCCCGAGCTGCGGCACCGTCAGCCCGCCCAGCCACATCGAAGGCATCGGCGAAGACGCGGTGCACTGCGACGTGTGCGGCGCCGAGGTCAATGCCTTCCGCTTCACCAACGGCTACGTGATCGTCCTCGACAAGGACAACAACGTCTCCCTCACCGTCGACAAGGCCGCCGCCGAGCGCCTCGCCGCCCACGCCAAGGACAACGCCAAACTGCCCGAGCATTCCGAGCAGCACTCGATCCTGTCGCTGGCCCGCGCCGACATCGTCGGCCTCGCGGCCCACATGCAGCCCTTCCTCGGCAACATCGGCACCACCCCGTCGAAGGATCTGCCGGATTCCCACAACGCCGGCGATTTCGGCAGCTTCCTGGTGGATGCGCCCCACACCTACGCCATGACCCAGGCCGAGTTGGAACAGCACAAGACCGACGGCCACATGGACACCAACTCGGTGCGCGCCGGGGCGATCCTGATCTGTCCGGTCAAGGTGACCGGCGCCGGCATCTACATGGGCGACATGCACGCCCAGCAGGGCAACGGCGAGGTGGCCGGCCACGCCACCGACGTGTCGGGCATCACCGAAGTGAAAGTGGAGGTCATCAAGGGCCTCGAGATCGACGGCCCGATCCTCCTCCAGCGCCCCGACGACCTGCCGCCCATGGCCCGCCCCATGAACCGCGAGCAGCGCGCCGCCGTGAAGGCCCTGGCCGAGCGCTTCGGTCAGGCCACGATCGAGGAGAACGGCCCGATCACCTTCATCGGCACCGGCCGCACCCTCAACGACGCCACCCACAACGGCGTCGACCGCGCCGCCAAGGTCACCGGCCTGTCGCCGGAAGAGATCCTCAACCGCGCCACCATCGCCGGCTCCATCGAGATCAGCCGCCTGCCCGGCGTGGTGCGCGTCACCTTCCAGTGCCCGATGCCCATCCTCGACCGCATCGGCGTCGGCCACCTCGTGCGCCAGCAATACGGCCTCGACGCCGCCTGAACTCCCATCCACACCCACCCAAACTGAAGGAGCACACCCATGAATGCCCCCAACGACCTGAAATGGGCCGCGAAATACCCTGATCTCGGCACCGGCCCGATCCCGGTCGAACCCTGCATCTCGCCGGAGTTCTACGAGCAGGAACGCCAGAAGGTCTTCCTCAAGAGCTGGCTGAAGGTCGGCCGTGTCGAGGAGATCGCCAAGGCCGGTGACTACAAGGTCAAGAAGCTCGCCTTCGCCAAGACCTCGGTGATCCTCATGCGCGGCAAGGACGGCCAGATCCGCGGCTTCCACAACACCTGTTCGCACCGCGGCAACAAGGTCGTGGTCGAGACCGGCGAGGAGACCTTCGGCCGCAACAAGGCCGCGGTGGTCACCTGCCGCTTCCACGGCTGGGTGTACAACGCCCACGGCAGCATCGTGCAAGTGCCCGAGGAGAACAAGTTCTCGGCCGATTTCGACAAGGCCAGGAACGGCCTCACCCCGGTGCACACCGACGTGTGGGAAGGCTTCATCTTCGTCAATCTCGACCCATCCGAAAACGTCACCCCGCTGGCCGAGTTCCTGGGCGGCATCGGCACCCACCTGGCGGGCTTCCCGTATGGCGAGCTGTCCCAATGTTTCAGCTACCACACCTACCTCGACTGCAACTGGAAGGTCGCCCACGATGCCTTCGCCGAGGCCTACCACGTGGCCACCATCCACGCCGGCTCCTTCCCCAACGTGTTCTCGTCGGGCCTGCAGAACGTGGAGCTGTTCGGGCCGCATCGCACTACCGCGATCTGCCTGTCCCTCAACGCCGAGCCGACCCCGGTCGCCAAGATCGCCAACAGCCTCGCCACCGGCTCGCTGGTCGCCCAGCGCGGCGCCTCGATGCTGCCGCCGACGGTGAACCCCGACCGCCGCGACGACTTCTCCTTCGAGCTGTCGGTGCTCTTCCCCAACCTGCTGCTGCATGTGTCGGAAGGCATCTGGTTCACCCACCAGTTCTGGCCCATCTCCCACAACAAGACCCTGTGGGAAGGCAAGTACTACGTCCGCCCGGCCAAGACCAACAGCCAGCGCTGGGCGCTGGAGCACGCCCAGTGCCTGCAGCGCAACGCCTGGCTGGAAGACACCGCGACGATGGAAGACACCCAGACCGCCCTCGAATCCGGCGCCAAGCAGGTGATGTACCTGCAGGACGACGAGATCCTGATCCGCCACGGCTACCACGCCCTCGAAGCCTACATGCACGCCAAGTAAGGAACACCGCGATGACCGACCTTTCCCTGCCCAAGTCCTTCGAAGTCCTCGAACCGCTGGTTGCCACCTGGGCGCTGGCCACCCAGGACGAACGCCAGCTGCGCCGCATCCGCAGCAGCCGCGGCGAGCTGCGCGCCTTCTACGAGGCCATGCTGCCGCGCCTGCCGGACATCCTCACCCACGTCGATACCTTCCCGCTCGGCGAGTTGCCGCCGGCCTCCGCGCGGCTGTTCAACCTCGCCCTGTCGCTGGCCGAAGTGGCGCCGCACATCGAGCTCTACGGCGGCGACCCCAAGGTGCCCTACAGCTTCGACGAAGCCCGCTTCGTCGCCGAGCACGGCCGCGTGGCAGCGTAAGCGCACTAGACCATGAACTCCGCGCCCGATCTCGCCGCCCGCCTCACCCGCCTCGAAGACATCGAGGCGATCCGCACCCTGGTGGCCCGCTACGCCCTCGGCGCCGACCGCAACAACGACCCGGCCATCCTAGGGCCGTTGTTCGCGAAGCGCGCCGAATGGGTGTGCGAAGGCTTCGGCCACTACCGGGGCCGCGACGAGATTGCCGCGGAGCTGGCGCGGATCGGCCGCGAGGCCATCCGCTGGTCGCTGCACTACATGGTCTCGCCCCTCGTCGAGCCGTCCCCCGACGGCCGCCGCGCCCACTGCCACTGGTACCTGTGGGAGCTGGCGCGGGTCGGCGAGGAGGCCGAGGCCCACTGGATAGGCGGCTGGTACGAAAGCCGCCTCAAGAAAGGCAGGAAGGGCTGGCGTTTCACCCACGTCCGCCTGCACCTGAAGCTCCTGAGCCCGCACGCCGACGGCTGGAAGACCCTGCCGGCGGCCGACTGAACCCACACAGATTCCGAGGACCCAATCATGCGCAAGATCTCCATCATCGGTGGCGGCCAGGCCGGCCTGCTGCTCGGTTTCGCCCTCCTCGACAAGGGCTATTCCGTCTCCCTCTACACCGACCGCAGCCCCGAGCAGGTGCTCAACAGCCGCATCCCCAGCACCGCCTTCCTGTTCGACTCCACCCTCGCCACCGAGCGCGAGCTGGGCCTCAACTTCTGGGAAGACCTCGTCCCCTTCGGCGAAGGCATGCACGTGGATTTCCGCGGCCCCGACGGCAGCATCGGCCTCACCGTGCAGGGCCGCCTGGGCGACCTGCAGGGCCAGGCCCTCGACCAGCGCACCAAGTTCTCCCGCTGGCTGCAGGAATTCCCCCGCCGCGGCGGCAAGCTGATCATCCAGGCCGTGTCGGTGGCCGATCTGGAGAAGATCGCGGCCGAATCCGACCTCACGATGGTCGCCGCCGGCAAGGGCCAGATCAACGCCTTCTTCGCCCGGGACGATGAGCGCAGCGTCCACAGCGCGCCGCCGCGCAACCTCGCCGCGATGCTCCTCACCGGCCCCAAGCTCACCGGCGACCATCCATGGAAGCGCATGCCCTTCCGCCCGCTGCGCTTCAACTTCATCGCCGGCGTGGGCGAGTACTTCTCGCTGCCCTTCTACACCCACACCCGCGGCGAGTGCCGCAGCTTCCTGTTCGAAGCCATCCCCGGCGGCCCGATGGACCGCTTCCAGGACGCCAAGGACGGCCACGAACTGCTGGAGATCGCCCGCCAGGTGATCGCCGAGTTCGCCCCGGACGACCTGCACCATATGGAAGGCGCCGATCTCACCGACGAGGACGCCTGGCTGAAAGGCGCCTTCACGCCCACCGTGCGCAAGCCCGTCGGCCAGCTGCCCTCCGGTGCCAGCGTAATGGCCATCGGCGACACCGCGGTGCTCAACGACCCCATCGCCGGCCAGGGCTCCAACAACGCCGCACGGATGGTGCGTCACCTGGTCGCCCGCATCGTCGCCAACGGCAACGCCGCCTTCGACGCCGCCTGGATGAAGGACACCTTCGAGACCTTCTGGGATGAATCGGCGATGTACACCACCGCCTTCACCAACGCCCTGCTCAACCCGCCGGGCGAGCCGGTGATGACCGTGCTCGGTGCCGCCTCCCAGCACCCGCCGGTGGCCGACGCCTTCATGCGTTGCTTCGACAACCCCCGCAACTACTGGCCGTGGATCGCCGATCTGGACGAAGCCCGCCGCTTCGTTGCCGAACGCACGGAGGAACGCTGTGCAGCCTGACACCTACTCCGCCCGCTGGGCGGGGGATGGCCCCAGCGGCGATCCCCTGGCCCTGCGCAAGGCCCTCGGCAGCTTCGCCACCGGCGTGACGGTCGTCACTACCGTCGCGCCGGACGGCAGCCCCGTCGGCCTCACCGCCAGCTCCTTCAACGCGGTGTCGATGGACCCGCCGCTGATCCTGTGGAGCCTATCCAACCGCTCGCCCAGCCTGGCCGCCTTCTGCGAGGGCAGCCACTTTGCGGTGAATGTGCTGACCGACGACCAGGTGGACCTGTGCCACCGCTTCGGGCGCCCGGTGGCCGACAAGTTCGCCGGGCTGGCGGTGACGCCTGGGGCCGGCGGCGCGCCGCTGCTGCCCGGCGCGGCGGCGCAGTTTGAATGCGCGCTGGAAGCCGTCTATCCCGGCGGCGACCACCAGATTCTGCTCGGCCGGGTACTGCGCTTCCGCTGGAGCGAGCGTACGCCGCTGCTGTTCTGCCGCGGCAAGCTCGGCGCCGCCCTGCCGGCTGAACCGGCCCTGGCCGGCTGAGGCCGGCAGGGCAGTGAGGCGTAAGGGGTGAGGCGTGAGGAGGCCGGGCTGAGGCCCGGTGCGCTGACACCTCCCGCCTACCCAACGACAAAACATCAAGGAACCGACATGAGAGGACTCAAGGACAAGGTGGTGATCGTCAGCGGCGGCGCCACCCTCATCGGCGCCGCCATCGCCCGGGCCTTCGTGGCCGAAGGGGCGAAGGTGGTGGTCGCCGACATCGACATCAAGGGCGGCAGTGCCCTCGCGGCCGAACTCGGCGAAACCGCCCGCTTCGTCGCCACGGACGTGAGCCGCGACACCGACATCGACGCCTGCGTGCAGACCACGGTGAAGGCCTTCGGGCGCATCGACTGTCTGGTGAACGTGGCCGCCATCTACGCCGACAACGGCCCCGCCTCGCCGCGGGAAGACTGGGAGAAGGCCTTCGCGGTGAATGTGTTCGGCGCGGCGATGTTCCTGCGCGCCTGCCGCCCGCACATGGCCCGCGGCAGCGCGGTGATCAACTTCGGATCCACCAGCGCCGGCGTGGCCCAGGCCGGGCGCTGGACCTACCCCGCCACCAAGGCCGCGGTGCTGCAGCTCAGCCGCAGCGCGGCCCTCGATCTGGCCGCCGACGGCATCCGGGTGAACGCCGTGTCGCCGGGCTGGACATGGTCCGGCATCCTCGACCAGATCTCCGGCGGCGACCGGGACAAGGTCAATGCCGTCGCCCGCCCCTTTCACATGCTCGGACGCATCGGAGATCCGGCCGAAGTGGCCGACGCGGTGCTGTTCCTCGCCTCCGACCACGCCCGCTTCATCACCGGCAGCAACCTGCCGGTGGATGGCGGCTACGCGGCGCTCGGCCCCGAGCAGGCCACTTCCCCCATCTCGGAGCTGCTGTCATGACCCGCCTGCCCCTGCGCCTCACCTTCCTCTCCGCCGCGCTCGCCGCCAGCCTGCCGGCCCTCGCCACCAACGGCACCATGCCCCACGGCTACGGCATCAAGGCCCAGGGCATGGGCGGCGCCTCCATCGCCCTGCCCCAGGATGCGCTGGCCGCCGCCAACAACCCGGCCGGCATGGCGCTGGTGGGCAACCGGCTCGACCTGGGCCTCGCGGTGGTGATGCCCAAGCCCGCCTCCACTTTCGGCGGCACCGACTTCGACGGCGACGGCGTGAAGGCCATCCCGATCCCCGAGTTCGGCTACAACCGGATGCTCGACAGCCGCCAGGCCGTCGGCGTGTCGGTGTACGGCAACGGCGTGACCACCAAGTACGACACCAACATCCTCGGCGGCCCCGGCAGCGGCAAGGACGGCGCCAAGCTGATGCAGGTGATCGTGTCGCCCACCTACGCGGTCAAGCTCTCCGACACCCAGGCCGTCGGCGTGTCGCTCGACCTCGCCTATCAGCGCTTCCGCGTGGATGGCGTGCCCGACGCCACCGGCCAGGAAGGCCAGGGCACCGAGACCTCGATGGGCGCCGGCTTCAAGCTCGGCTGGACCGGCCAGGTGAGCGAGCGCGTCACCCTCGGCGCCATGTACGCCGCGCGGATGCGCATGGGCAAGCTCGACGCCTATCGCAATCTGCTGGCCAACCGCGGCGAGTTCGACGTGCCCGAGCGCTACGGCGTGGGCATCTCCCTGCGGCCGGTGGAGGGCGTGGTGATCGCCGCCGACCTGATGCGGGTGAACTGGGGCGATATCGATTCGCTCGCCAACCCCCTCACCGCTGCCGAGCCCGGCTTTGGCTGGCGCAGCCAGACCATCAGCCGCATCGGCGCAAGCTGGCAGGCCACCCCGGCGCTGCAGCTGCGCACGGGCTTCAGCCACGGCACCCAGATCGTCACCGCCAGAAACGCCACGCTCGACTATCTCGCTCCGGTCACGCCTCAGAACCATGTCACCGCCGGCGGCACCTGGACGTTTGCCGACCGCAGCGAGCTGTCGGTGGTGGTTGCCCGCGTGCTGGGCGAGGAAGTGAAGGGCACCGGCCCCAGCGCCGGTGTCGACGTGCGCATGTCGCAAAACTGGATCGGCGCCGCCTACGCCTGGAAGTGGTAACCCGGCCGGCCGGGCTTAGGCCCGGCCCACGACGAAACGAAAGGACATCCCCATGAAAGCCCTCTGCTCCACCCGCGACGTGCCCGCCGGCGGCTGCCACCGCATCGAACTGGCCGACCGCCCGCCCCTGGCGGTGTTCAACCTCGACGGCCGCTTTTACGTGACCGACGACACCTGCACCCACGGCGACGCATCCCTGTGCGACGGCGAGATCGACTGCGACGATGGCGTCGTCGAATGCCCCTACCACCAGGGCGCCTTCGAAATCGCCACCGGCCGCCCGGCCGGCGCACCCTGCACCATCCCGCTGCGCGTGTATCGCGTCGAGGTGAAGGACGAAGCCGTCTATGCCGCCATCGACGAGACGGAGGCCGCATGTCCGTGATCACCGTGAACGACGGCGAGGCCAGCTTCGCCTGCGCCGAGGGCGACACCCTGCTCCGCGCCGGCCTGCGCGCCGGGCTGGCGCTGCCCTACGAGTGCGGGGTGGGCGCCTGCGGCTGCTGCCGCTGCGAGGTGACCGCCGGCGAGGTGGCCAACCTGTGGCCCGAGGCGCCGGGCCTCTCCGACCGCGACCGGCGCAAAGGCCGCGTGCTGGCCTGCCAGAGCCTGCCGGCCGGCGACGTTCACCTCAAGCTACGACTACATCCCCAACCCGAACCGGCGATTCGCCCGGCGCGCCACAGTGCCACCCTCGTCGCCAGCCGGCAGATCACCCACGACATCCGCGAGTTCGTGCTGCGAACCCCCTCCCCGGCGGATTTCCGCCCCGGCCAGTACGCCCTGCTGGCCCTGCCCGGCCTCGACCGGGAGCGCGCCTACTCCATGGCCAACCTGCCCAACGCGGCGGGCGAGTGGCACTTCCGCATTCGCAAGGTGGCCGGCGGTGGCGCCACCACCACGCTCTTCGAGCGCCTCGCCATCGGTGCCTCGGTCGGGCTCGACGGCCCCTACGGCCTGGCCCACCTGCGCAGTGACAGCCCGCGGGACATCGTGTGCATCGCCGGCGGCTCGGGCCTTGCACCGATGCTGTCGGTGGCCCGCGGCGTGGCGGTCGATCCGCAGCTCGCCGGACGGCGGGTGGATTTCTTCTACGGCGGGCGCACCCCGGCCGACCTGTGTGGCGAGGCCGATCTGGCCACCCTGCCTGGCTTCGGCGAGACGATCCGCTACCACGCCGCGGTGTCCGACGCCGATGCGGCTGCCCTCGGTGGCTGGAAGGGCCCGGTGGGCCCGGTACATCAGCTGGCCGAAACAGTGCTGGGCGAGCGGCTCGCGGAGGCCGAGTTCTACCTCGCCGGCCCGCCACCGATGGTCGAGGCGGTGCAGCAACTACTGCAGGTCACCCACCGTCTGCCGCCCGAGCGCATCCACTTCGACCGGTTCTTCTGAGCGATGGACATCGACACCCTCATCGGCACCATCGCCGGCTGCCTCAGTACCGCCGCCTTCGTGCCCCAGGCCTGGCAGATCTGGAAGACCAGAAGCGCGCGGGACGTGTCGTGGGCGATGTACGCGGTGCTGATCGCCGGCGTGGCTCTGTGGATCGTCTACGGCCTGCGCCGCGGCGCGCTGCCGCTGGTGCTCACCAACGGGGTGATCCTGGTGGTGGCGCTGCTGATCCTGGCGATGAAGCGCAGGTTCGGCGATCACCTAGCCGCGGGTGGTGAGCACCCGCGCGGCCTGGTCGTACAGGCCGATGAAGTGGCTCATCACCTTGGTGGCGCCACGGAGCTGCTCGCGCAGTTGCTCCATCTCCTCGGCCGGGGCCAGCACCAGCTCACGTCGACGAGCAACGAAATCGGCCACCACAGCCCGCCCGGCGTCGGTACTGCGGTAGGTGGTACCGCGGGCCGAGCGGTCGCTGGCTTTTTCGATGAGCCCGGCCTTCAGCAGCTTGCGCACGCTGTACTGGATGTTGGCCAGGTCATCGCGGTTCATGAAGCGGCTGATGTCCGACAGGCTCTTGGGCCGGTCGAGGGTCTGGATGATGTGCAGCACCATGTTGTCCTGCCCCGAAAAGCTCGCCTCGTCCGACACCCCGGCCAGCCCCTGCATGTTGTAACGCCCGAAGGCCTCGCACAGGCAGATCAGCGCGTGCTCGAACTCGGCCACCACGCGCTCGGCATCGGAAGCCGCCAGGTGCCAGGGCGGCGAGGTGCCCTCACCACTGGGGGTGAGATGGTCGGACGCATCCGGGGCGGTCGCACGTCTTGCAGTCACGGCAAAGCACTCCATGGGTGGGGACAAACCCGAATCTAACCCAAATCCATGCCCATCCGACGCCCCGGCGCACCTACGACGAAAGGTGTAGATGTGCAAAGACCGTACCAAGGCCGCAAAACCCTGACAGAATGTCAAAAATAAGGCCGTATCCGTTTGATCTTCAGGCGATGGCGCTATAACATTCCGGACTCATATTGTTAAAAAACGTTGCCGGTTGAATCGTGCACTCACGGCAGGTCGTGGAAGGATCCATGAAGCCGCAGCATCTCACCCCAGTCATCGCTCTTTCTTGCGCGCTCGCCCACGCCGACGCCCCGCCTTCCCCGGCTGGTGACATCACGAACCTTCCCCTCAGCGGTTTTATCGAGGCCACCAGCCTCGAACAGCTCGCCGACCTCGTCGTCACCGACACCAAGCTCGGCCAGACCCCGGACTCCGTCACCCAGCGCATCGTCGTCCTCAAGAGCGACGAGATCGAACGCCTGCCCACGCCCAACGGCAACCTGGCCGAGCTGATGCGCCACACCTCCGGCCAGTTCGTCAACGTGCTGTCCCGCAACGACGCCAACTGGGGCTCCTACGCCGGCCTCGGGCCCAAGTACAACAGCTACCTCCTTGATGGCCTGCCGATCGACGCCTTCGCCGATGCGATGAGCCTCGACAGCGCGGCCATCGAGCGGGTCGAGATCCACAAGGGTCCGGCCTCGGTGCTGTATTCCAACTACCTGACGATGGATTTCGTGGGCAACGAGGCGCCGCTGGCCGGCACCACCAACTTCGTGCTCAAGAACCGCATCGAGACCCCGCTGACCCGCTTCGCCGCCGGCTTCGGCTCGTGGGGCACCCGCGCGGCGCGGGCCTACACCCAGGGCGCCAGCGGCCCGCTCAGCTACATCGTGAGCGCCAGCCACGAACTTTCCGACTATCGCCAGTACGGCAACCCGGGCTCGTGGCTGCAGACCACCAGCCGGCCCCACTACGAGAAAGACCGGGTCTTCACCAACCTGTCCTACGCCCTCGGGCGGCCCGATCACACGATCAGCCTGTATTACCAGTACACCGCCCACCAGGGCACCATGGGTCGTCCGAATCGCGATTTCGACCACACCTACAACACCGTCAACTTCGCCTACAACAACGCGCTCAACGACGACTGGCACCTCCAGTTCAAGTACGGCGAACGCCACTACTACCGTCGCTTTTCCATCGACGACTACCCCTCCAGCCTGGCCCTGGTCAATCGCGACCTCAACCGCCAGACCATCCGCCCGGCCGATCTGACCGCCAGCTACCGCCACGCGCGGGATTCCGTGCTCACCTTGGGCGTTGACGGTCAATGGGTCGACTACAAAACCGAAACCCGCAGCCCGGCCGGCGCCACCACCCCCGCCAACCGGGCCGAGGCCCGCTCCACCGGCTACTTCGTCCAGGAGAAGCTGCGCTGGAACGACTGGGTGCTACGCGCCGGCCTGCGCCGCAACACCATCCACCACGATTACGCGCTCCTTGGTGGTAGCGTGCCGACCACCACCAGCGCGGCCTGGAGCAAGAACCTGTGGAGCATGGGCGCGCGCTACAACCTGTCGTCCGGGCTCGCGTTCTACGGCAACGCCGGCTCCAGCTTCATGGTGCCCACCGCCAAGCAAATCGGCGGCACGGTGCCCACGCCGGGCGCCAGCGGCGAGCTGCCCAATCCCGCGCTGCGCCCCGAAAGCGGTATCGGTCGCGACCTGGGTGTCGACTGGCAGGCCACCTCCGACCTGCATCTCAACCTGCGCGGCTTCCTCAACACCATCAGCGACGCCATCGTCACCAACATCGTGAGCGCCGTGCCCTCCCAGGTGCGCTCCGAGAACGCTGGCGGCGCCCGCTCGGCCGGTTTCGAACTGGACTCCCGCTACACCCTCGGGGGCGGCCTTACCGCCTTCGCCAACCTCACCCACAACCGTACCCGGATCAGCGACAGCCTGAACCCCGGCAACGACGGTGCCCAGATCCCCTTCGCGCCGGAGCGGCTCGCCAACGCCGGGCTGGTTGCCCCGCTGCCCGGCGAACTGGTCGTCGCGGCGTACTACCACTGGGTGGGCAGGTACTACGACAGCACCGACCGGGCCAGCCGCCAGTCCTTCGGCAGCTATGGGGTCATCAACCTGCGCGCCCAGAAGGTGCTCTCGCGCGCAGCCGGCTACACCGCGCTTGCCACCGCCGACCTGAACAACCTCACCGATCGCCAGTACCGCATGCCCTTCGACTTCCGCGATCCAGGCATCAGCGCTTTTGCCGGCGTCGAAGTGCGCTACTGACCGCCGCGGCCACCACGCGATGCGCGCCCCCGCCTCCTGCCCACGCCGCCGTGCGTCCATGCTTGCCGTGCTGCTCGGCCTGCAGCTCGTCCTGGTCCAGACACCCGCCTGGGCCGCCGGCGAGCTGGAAGCCAAGATCAAGGCCGCCTACGTCTTCCATGTGCTCAAGTTCGTCGACTGGCCCCAGGCTGGCAACGAACCATTGCGCCTGTGCGTCACCGGCACCGACGCCGTCGCCCAACTCCTCTCCGAACTCTCCGGCAAGCAGATCAAGGACCGAAGCCTGCGGGTCGACACGGATCCGGGCTCCGATCTCGTTACATGCAACGCCCTCTTCATCGGCCGCTCCGAGCGCCGCTGGCACGACATCCTCGGGCGACTGCGGGGCAGCATCCTCACCATCAGCGATGTGGACGGCTTCGCCTCGGCGGGCGGCATCGTCGGCTTCTTCTCAGACAGTGGGCGGATCAAGCTCGACATCAATCCCGACGCGGCGCGCCAGGCCAACCTGAAGATCAGCGCCAAGCTCCTCGAGCTGGCAAGAACGGTGCAATGATGCGGCCCTCAACCGACAGGCGCGGCTTTTTCGACCGCATGAAGATCAAGACCAAGCTGGTACTGCTGATCGTCGTCACCAGCGTCGTCGCGCTCATCGTGCAGGCCGCCGGCTTCGTGGCCTACGAGCGGGTGCGTGTCACCGATCAGCTGATCGGCGATCTGTCCTCCCTCGCCCGCATCGTCGCCAACCGCAGCACGGCCGCGCTCATCTTCAACGACGACAAGGTCGTGGGCGAGACCCTCACCGCCCTGAAGGTCAAGCGGGCCATCGTCGCGGCGTGTGTCTACGACGCCGACGGGCGCGTGTTCGCCCGCTACGACAGCGGCGAGGAACGCCCCTTCCGCTTCCCGCCGCCGGCATCCGTCAGCGGCACCCGCATCGAGGACGGTTACCTCCATCTCACCGAGCCGGTGATCGAAGACGGTGTGCAGCTGGGCACCGTGTTCATCCGCGCCAGCTTTGCAGAGCTCAACCAGCTGTGGCGCGACTACCTGCTGTTCGCCGGGCTGATCGCCCTGGCGGTGTCCTTCATCGCCCTGCTGGCCGCCACCCGCTGGCAGCGCATCGTTGCCGGGCCGATCGAGCGCCTCACCCACACCGTCAAGACGATCTCCACGAACAAGGATTACAGCCTGCGCGCCACCGGCGAGAGCACAGACGAGGTGGGCACCCTGGTGGAGGTCTTCAACGGCATGCTCGACGCCATCGAGGAACGCAACCAGGCACTCATCGACAGCAACCACCGCCTCTCCGACAACGAAGCCCAGCTCAAGCTCGCCAACGAAGCGCTCGAAGAGCGCGTGCGCGCCCGCACTGCCGAACTGCAGGCCCTGTTCGATTCGGCCAGCGTCGGCATCGTCCTGGTGCGTGACGGCACCATCACCCACCGGAACCGGCGCATGGACGAAATGTTCAGCACCGGCACCACCACTGTCGCCGACCTCGGCTCCCTGTGGCGCAGCGGCCCCGACGGCGTCAGCGCCGACGCCGCGCTGGCCCGTGGGGAAACGATCCGCCGCGAACTGGAAATCCCCCAGCCCGACGCACGCCGCATGTGGGTGCGCATGTCGGTCCGGGTCATCGACGCCGCCGACCCGGCCCGCGGCATGGTGGGTGTGATCGAGGACATCACCGCCGAGCGCGCCGCCATGGACGAGATGATCCGTGCCAAGACCCTGGCCGAGGACGCCTCACGGATGAAGTCCGAATTCCTCGCCACCATGAGCCACGAGATCCGCACCCCGATGAACGCCATCATCGGAATGCTCTACCTGGCCCTCAAGACCGAACTGCCCGCCGGCCTCGCCAACTACCTCTCCAAGGCCCAGGGCGCCGCCCACTCGCTGCTGGGCATCATCAACGACATCCTCGACTTCTCGAAGATCGAGGCCGGCAAGCTCGAGATCGAATCCATCGAATTCGGCCTGGACGCCGTGCTCGAGCAACTCAAGGACACCATCGTCCTGCAGGCCGAGCAGAAGGGCATCGAGTTCCTGATCCGCTACGACGTGACCATCCCCCCGGTGCTGGTGGGCGATCCGCTGCGCCTGGGGCAGGTGATGCTCAACCTGTGCAGCAATGCCGTCAAATTCACCGAAAAGGGCGAGGTCGAACTGGCCTTCCGCTGCATCGAAGCCACCGACACCGACCTTGCGCTGCAATTCACGGTACGTGACACCGGAATCGGCATGACGCCCGAGCTGGTCAGCCGGCTGTTCCAGAAATTCACCCAGGCCGACCAGACCACCACGCGCCGCTTTGGCGGCACCGGCCTGGGGCTGGCGATCAGCAAACATCTGGTCGAGCTCATGGACGGCCGGATCTGGATCGACGAGTCCATCCCGGGCAAGGGCACCACCGTGTGCTGCACCGTGCATCTCAAGGTGTCCCCCGAAGCCCGCACCCACCGTCAGCGCCTGGTCGAAAAAGCCGGGCCGCTCCTCGCCGGCATCCATGTGCTGGTGGTGGACGATAACGAGGTCTCCCGGGAGATCCTCGCCGAGATGCTGCGCTTCTTTCATCTGGAAGTCAGCGTCGCGTCCAACGGCGCCACCGCCATGACCATGCTCCAGGCCGCCGACCCGCCCTTCGACATCGTGCTGATGGACTGGCGCATGCCGATGATGAACGGCGACGAGGTCACCCGCCGCATCCAGGCCAACCCGGCCATCCGTCACAAACCCAAGGTCGCGATGATTACCGCCTATGGCCGCGAGGACGTCATCCGCGCCTCCGAGCAGGCCGGTGCCGACGCCTTCCTGGTCAAGCCCGTGTCGCCGTCGATTCTCCTCGACACCATCCTGACCAGCCTCGGCCGCGGGCGCATCCTCGAGGAACGCCGGGCCAGCGCACTGCGTCCGGGCAGCTGCGACCTGCGAGGCGCACGCCTGCTGCTGGTCGAGGACAACGAGATCAACCGCGAATTCGCCACCGAGCTGCTGCGCAGCATGAACACCGTGGTCGATTCTGCCGCGAATGGCGCCGAGGCCGTCGCGATGGTCCGCGAAAACGCCTACGCGGCGGTGCTGATGGACATCCACATGCCGGTGATGGACGGCCTCGAAGCCGCCCGGCAGATCCGCGCCCTGGGCGAGCAGCCGGGCGGCCAGCGCTTCCGCGACCTGCCGATCATCGCCATGACCGCCCTGGCGATGGCCCACGACGAGCAGCGCAGCCTCGCCGCCGGCATGAACGACCACATCACCAAACCCGTCGCCCCCGACCGCCTGCAGGCCGCCCTCGCCCGCTGGCTGAAGATCCCCCAGGCCTCCCAGGTCCTGCTCGCCAACGCCAGCACACTCGATGACGACCTGCGCAGCCTCACCACCATCGACTGCGAGCAGGGCGTGCGCCGCATCGGCGGCGACCAGGGCGCCTACCGCAAGCAGCTCCAGCGCTTCCGCGCGCGCTACGCCAACGCCGCCGACACCCTCGGCACCCTGATCGCCGAGCGCCCCCTGCGGGAAGCCGAGGAGTTCTGCCATGCCCTCAAGGGCGTCTGCGGCAATATCGGCGCCGACACCCTGTTCGCCAGCGTGACGACCATCGACAACCAGCTCAAGCAGGAAGCCCGTCCCGATTCCGCCGCGCTCACCCGGATGTCCCAGCTCCTGGGCGAGGTGATGGCCGACATCGAGCGCCTCGACGCCAGGCCGGAAACCTCAGCCCCCGCCGGGCACATGGATCACGACGAGGTGGTCCGACAGGTGGCACAATTGACCGAATTGCTGGAATCCGACCTGGGCGCCGCTCAGGCGGTCATGACGACGCTGCGCGCAGGCGTCGCCGGCACGACGGTGGAAACCGTCATCCGCGAGATCGCCGAGAAGGTCGATCTCTTCGAGATCGACGAGGCCATCACCCTGCTCAAATGCCTGCACGCTGAACTGGCCGGTCCGCCATGAACGAAAACCCCGCCCCTGCAGACAAGACCCACAAGCCGCGCGTTCTCATCGTCGATGACGTCCACGAGAACCTGCATGTTCTGGTCGGCATCCTGCGCAACGAGTTTGCCGTCGTCGTCGCCACCTCCGGCCCCAAGGCCCTCGAACTGGCCACCCGCCAGCCAGCGCCGGAGCTGATCCTCCTCGACATCCGCATGCCCGGCATGGACGGCTACGAGGTGCTCCACCGCCTCAAGTCCGATCCGGCCACCGCCGAGATCCCGGTGATCTTCGTTACTGCCCTGGCCGAAACAGCCGACGAAGCCGTCGGCCTGCGCCTGGGCGCCGCCGACTACGTCACCAAGCCGGTCAACCCCGAACTGCTGCTGCTGCGCGTGCGCAACCAGCTCGAGTTGCGCAGCCACCGCCGCAAGACGGCTGCCAGCAATGGCGCCGAAGCGGCCCTGCGCGCCGAGAAACCCACCCTGTTGCTGGTGGACGACATCCCCGAGAACATCCACGGCCTGTCCACCGCGCTCCAGGACGACTACCGCATCATGGTCGCCGCCAACGGCCAGCGCGCCGTCGAGCTGGCCACCGGCCCCAACCCGCCGGATCTGGTGCTCCTCGACATCATCATGCCCGGCATGGATGGCTACGAGGTGTGCCGGCGGATCAAGTCAAGCCCTGGCGGCGGGCGCATCCCGGTGATCTTCGTCACCGTTGCCGACAGTGTGGTGGACAAGCTCCAGGGCTTCTCCATCGGCGCCGCCGACTACATCACCAAACCCTTCGACATCGACGAAGTGCGCGCCCGGGTGCGCACCCACCTCGATCTGAGCCGCCTCCAGCGCTCCCTCGAAAAGCTCATCGAAGAGCGCATGGCCTCGCTGCAGGAAGCCAACGAAGCACTCGCCGAGAGCAAGGAGAAGTACCGCATCCTGGCCGAGTACTCCCCCAACTGGGAATACTGGCTCGACCCCCAGGGCCGCTACCTCTATGTTTCGCCGGCCTGTCAGGACGTCTCGGGCTACAGCGCCGTCGATTTCGTTGGCGACCCCGGCCTGATGCGCAAGATCATCCACCCGGACGACCTCTCCATCTGGGATGCCCACGACGAGCAGCGCCCCTCCCCCGACGGCCACCACCTGCCCAATTTCCGCATCTGTGCCCGGGACGGCTCCGAACGCTGGATCGAGCACATCTGCCAGCCGGTGGTCGATGCCCGCGGGCGATTCCTGGGTACCCGGGGCAGCAACCGCGACATCACCGGCCGGGTGCGCGCCGAAGAAGAGCTCCACCTCGCCGCCACCGTGTTTGCCACCACCTCCGAGGCGGTGATGGTGATCGACGCGGCCAACCGGGTGCTCACCGTCAACCCGGCCTTCACCGAGATAACCGGCTTCAGCCAGGAAGAAACCGCCGGCCACGAGCCCGTGATGCTGCCCACCGACCCCTCCGACCCCGACCCTTTCCGGCACCTGTGGGCGGCGGTCAACAGCACCGGCCGCTGGCAGGGCGAGATCACCAGCCGGCGCAGGGATGGCCGCGAGTTCATCGCCTGGGTCACCGTCAGCACCCTTTACCGGGAGGATGCCTCGGTGCAGCGGCGCGTCGTGCTGTTCTCCGACATCACCGAGAGGAAAAAGGTCGACAACCTCATCTGGACCCAGGCCAATTACGACCACCTCACCCGCCTGCCCAACCGCCGCCTGTTCAACGACCGCATGGAGCGCGAGGTGCGCAAGGCCCAGCGCAACGGCACCACGGTCGGCCTGCTGTTCATCGACCTCGACCGCTTCAAGGAGGTCAACGACACCCAGGGCCACGAGATCGGCGACCTGCTCCTCATCGAAGCCGCCAGCCGCATCCGCCAGTGCGTGCGCGACTACGACACCGTGGCCCGACTGGGCGGCGACGAATTCACCGTGATCCTGTCCGAACTCCACGGTGGCGGCGAGATCGGCCGGGTCGCCCAGGACATCATCGACCGCCTGTCCCAGCCCTTCGTCCTCGCGCTCCAGGAACACTTCGTCTCCGCCAGCATCGGCATCGCCGTGTTTCCCGAGGACGGCCTCACCATCAGCGAACTCATCAAGCACGCCGACCAGGCGATGTACCTTGCCAAGGATGCCGGACGCGGCTGCTTCCGTTTCTTCACCCGGGCACTCCAGCAGAGTGCCGAGCAGCGCGTGCGCCTTGCCGGCGAGCTGCGCAAGGCGGTCGAGGCCGAACAGCTCGAAGTCTTCTACCAGCCCATCGTCGAACTCGACACCAACCGCGTCACCAAGGCCGAAGCCCTGCTGCGCTGGCGCCACCCCACCCAGGGCACGATCAGCCCGGCGGTGTTCATCCCCGTCGCCGAAGACACCGGGATCATCCACGATCTGGGCGAGTGGGTCTTCCGCCAGGTCATCCGTCAGGCCCGTCGCTGGCGTGACACCCTCGGCGAAGACTTCCAGGTGAGCATGAATTTGTCGCCGGTGCAGTTCAACGTGAGCGGCCCCAGCTGCCGCCAATGGGCAGAGATCCTCGCCAACGGCGACCTGCCCGGCGCCAACCTGGTCATCGAGATCACCGAAGGCCTGCTGATGAACACCGAGCCGGGCATCCTCGACATCCTGCTGCGCTTCCGCGACGCCGGCATCGGGGTGGCCATCGACGACTTCGGCACCGGCTACTCGTCGCTCGCCTACCTCAAGAAGTTCGACATCGACGTGCTCAAGATCGACCAGTCCTTCACCCGCAACCTGAGCCCCGACGCCCCCGACTTCGCCCTGTGCGAGGCCATCGTCGTGATGGCCCACAAGCTGGGCCTGAAGGTCATCGCCGAGGGCGTCGAGACCGAACTCCAGCGCGACCTGCTGCGCCAGATCGGCTGCGACTACGCCCAGGGCTACCTCTACTCCCGCGCCGTCCCACCCGACCAGCTCGAAGCCTTCTGCCGGGCCTGACCCGCACGCCTGCGAGTTGGGCGTGCCACAATCCGCGCCGCCTCCCCGCTCTCGATTGCCGCCCGTGATCACCCTCCTGCACACCGCCGACTGGCAGATCGGCAAGCTCTTCGGCCAGTTCGACCCGGACGACGCGGCCCTCCTCGCCGACGCCCGCTTCACCGCCATCGAACGCCTCGCCCGCCTCGCCACCGACCACCGCGCCGACGCTGTGCTGGTGGCCGGCGACGTGTTCGACGCCCAGGGCGTGACTGACCGCACCGTCTTCCGCCTGTTCAACGCCCTGGCCGGCTATGCCGGGCCGTGGGTGATGATCCCCGGCAACCACGACGCCGGCCTCGCCGAATCGGTGTGGACGCGTGCCGCCCGCCTGGGCGCCATCCCCGCCAACGTGCACGTTTGCCTGCAGCCCGCCCCCCTCGTCGTCGCCGGGCTGGCGATCCTCCCGGCGCCGCTCACCCAGCGCATCACCCACGCCGACCTCACCGACTGGTTTGCCGGGGCCGACACCCCCGCCGGACTGCCGCGTATCGGCCTCGCCCACGGCAGCGTGGAGGGCCTGCTGGCCGCCGGCATCGACTCGTCCAACCCCATCGCCGCCGGCCGCGCCGCCCAGGCCCGCCTCGACTACCTGGCCCTGGGCGACTGGCACGGCACCCGCCGGGTCGATGAACGCTGCTGGTACGCCGGCACCCCCGAGACCGACCGCCACCGGGCCAACGACTCCGGCCAGGCCCTGCTCGTCCGCCTCGCCGACCCCGGCGCGCTGCCCGACGTCACCCCCGTCGCCACCGGCCAGTACCGCTGGCAAAGCGAAGCCATCGACCTGCAGGTGCCCACCGACCTCGACGCCGCCCTCGCCCGCATCGACGCCTTTGGCCCCGCCGACGTGGTGCAGCTCAGCGTGACCGGACAGACCGACCTCGCCGGCCACCGCCGCCTGCAGGACGCCCTCGCCCGCGCCGGCGGCAAGGCCCGCAGCCTCACGGCCGACCTCGACGCCCTGCGCCTCGAACCCACCGACGCCGACATCGCCGCCCTCGACGCCGACGGCTACCTGGGCGAAGTCATCGCCGAACTGGGCGACGACATCAAGGCCCGCCCCGACGGCCCTGCCCGCGACGCCCTGGCCCTGCTGGCCGGCTTTCTCGCCGACGAACGCGGAGGTGCCCGATGAAGCTCACCCGCCTGCGCGTCGAGCAGCTCCGCCAGTTCCGCCAGCCCCTCGAGATCACCGGCTTCGAGCCCGGCCTCAACGTGTTCACCGGCCCCAACGAGGCCGGCAAGAGCACCCTCGTCGCCGCCATCCGCGCCGCCTTCTTCGAGCGCCACCGCTCCAGGAGCGTCGACGATCTGCAGCCCTGGGGCGACAGCAGTGCCGCGCCCACCATCGAACTGGATTTCGATCTCGACGGCCAGCCCTGTCGGCTCGCCAAGCGCTTCCTCGGCCGCGCCCGCTGCGATCTGCAGCTGGGCGCCCGCCAGTTCGACGGCGCCGACGCCGAAGACCAACTCGCCGAACTCCTCGGCTTCCAGTTCGCCCAGAAGGGCGTGAGCAAGAGCGAGCACTGGGGCATCCCCGGCCTGTTGTGGATCACCCAGGGCACCGCCCAGACCATCGACGATCCGGTCAGACACGCCGCCAGCCACCTCAACCGCGTGCTCGGCCAATCTCTCGACCACACCCTCGGCGAAGTCGCCAGCAGCCGGGGCGACGCCATCCTCGCCCGGGTCGAGGCCGCCCGCAACGAACTGCTCACCCCCGCCGGCGGCCGGCCCCGCGGCCCCTACGCCGACGCCGACGCCCTGGTGGCCACCCTCGACACCCGGCTCGCCGAGCTCGACAGCGCCACCGCAGCCTACTGCCGGCAGGTGGACAACCTCGCCGCCCTCCGCCGCGAGCACCGCACCGACGAAGCCGAACAACCCTGGCTTGCCTTCCGCGCTCAAGCCCAAGGCGCCGCCGAGCGCCTCGCTGCCATCCAGAGCGTGGAGCGCGACCTCGCCGGCGCCCGCCAGCAAGCCGGCCAGTTCGACGAGCGGATCCGCCTGCTGCGCCAGCAGCTCGACACCCTCGCCCGCCAGGAAGACGACGCCCGCCGCCGCCACGCCGAAGCCATCGCGGCCGAACGCCGGGTCGACGACGCCCGCCGCCAGTCCGCCCAATTGCAGGCCCGCCACGCCGACGCCGCCCGCGCCGCCGATGCCGCCCGCCAGACCCTGCGCCTCGCCCGCCAGGAAGGCACCCGACAGCAGTTGGCCGCCCAGCTCGCCGCGCTGCGCCAGCAGGCCGCCGACGGCGCCGCCCGCCTCACCGAGGCCGAAGCCGCCCAGGCCACCCTGCGCGCCCTGCAGGTTCAGGCCGCCGCCAGCCGCCTCGACGACGCCGACCTGAGCGCCTTGCGTGAGCGCCAGCGTCAGCTCGATGAGAACCGCATCCGCCAGTCCGCTGCCGCCACCCGGCTGCAGTTCGCCCTCGACGACGGCCGCACGATCCGCATCGGCGACGCTCCGGTAGCAGGCAGCGGTGAGCACCAGCTTCTCGACGCCACCCGCATCGAGCTGCCCGGCATCGGCCAGCTCACCATCACCCCGGGCGGTGCCGGTCTGCCCCGGCTGGCCCAGGCCGGCATCGACCTCGCCGACGCCCACGCCGCCCACCTGGCGCGCCTGGGCCTCGATTCCCTCGACGCGGCCGAAGCCCGCCAGCGCGCCGGTCAGCAGCTCGACTTCGAGGTAAAGACCGCCGCCGCCCGGCTGAAAGACCTTGCTCCCCGCGGCCTTGAGGCCCTGCGAAGCGAGCGCGACACCCAGCTCGCCCGCGCCGCCGACGCCCAGCAGGCCCTCGACCGCCTGCCCGCCGCGCCCGACACCCCGCCGCCCACCATCGCCACCGCCGAAGCCACCGAGGACGCCGCCCGCCACGCGGCCGACACCCTCGCCACCCAGCTAGCCCGAACCCAGGCCGACGCTGCCACCGCCGAGGCCGCCCACGCCGCTGCCCGCCGCGAAGCCACCGCCGCCCAGGCGGTGATGGATGCGCCGGAGCGCGCCGCGGCGCTCACCCGCAGCCAGACCGACCTCATCGACACCCAGGCCGCCCAGGCCACAGTCGCCACCCGTATCGAAGCCCTCGCCCGCCAGATCGACGCGGCCCGCCCCGAACTCCTACGGCAGGACGTGGAACGTTTCACCCGCAGCGCCGAACTCCACGAGAAACGCTTCGCCGAACGCCGCGACGCGCTCCTCCGCCTCGACGTGGAGCTACAGACCGCAGGCGCCCTGGGCCTCGACGAACAGCGCGCCGAAGTGGCCCGCGACCTCGTCCAGGCCCAGCGCCGCCGCGCCGAACTCGCCCGCCGTGCCAGCGCACTCGATCACCTGCTGGGCCTGCTCCAGGTCCGCCGCAAGGCCCTGACCCGGCGCCTGCAGGCGCCCCTCAAACGCCATCTCGACCACTACCTGCACCTGCTCTTTCCCGGCGCCAGCCTGGAGATCGACGAAAGCCTGCAGCCCGGCGCCCTCACCCGCGGGGGGCAAGGCAGCGCACTAGAAACGGGCCCCTTCGACGCCCTCAGCTTTGGCGCCCGGGAGCAGATGGGCGTGATCGCCCGCCTGGCCTACGCCGACCTGCTGAAGGAAGCCGGCCGGCCGACCCTCATCATCCTCGACGACGCCCTGGTGCACAGCGACACCGAACGCCTCGCCCAGATGAAGCGCGTCCTCTTCGACGCCGCCATCCGCCATCAGATCCTGCTGTTCAGCTGCCACCCCGAAGACTGGCGCGACCTGGGCGTGGCGCCGCGGGCCATCGCGAACCTCCGCGGCTAAATCCACATCCAACGCGGCAAGCATCCCGGAGCCCACCATGACCGACAAACCCAAGCTCGCAGACCTGCGCAAGAGCTACGAACACGGCAGCCTGGACGAAGACCAGGTGGCCGCCGAACCCACCGCCCAGTTCACCACGTGGCTGGACGAAGCCCTCGCCAGGGGCCTGCCCGAACCCAACGCGATGACCCTCGCCACCGTCGGGACCGACGGCCGCCCATCCACCCGCGTGGTGCTCATCAAGGGCTGCGACGCGCGGGGCATTGTGTGGTTCTCCAACTACGCCAGCCGCAAGGGCCGCGAGCTGGCCCACCAACCCTTCGCGGCCCTGCAGTTTCACTGGGTGGAGCTGGAGCGGGTGGTGCGCATCGAGGGGCGCGTCGAGAAGGTGTCGGACGAGGAATCCGACACCTACTTTGCCAGCCGGCCGCTCACCCACCGCATCGGCGCCTGGGCCTCGCCCCAGAGCGAGACGATTCCCGGCCGTGGCACCATCGTCGCCCGTGCGGCCGAATACGGACTGAAGTTCGGCCTCAACCCGCCGCGCCCGCCCCACTGGGGCGGCTACCGGCTGGTGCCGGATTACTGGGAGTTCTGGCAGGGCCGCGCGTCGCGCCTCCACGACCGCATCGCCTACCGGCTGCAGGGCGGCCAGTGGCGCAAGGTGCGGCTGGCCCCCTGAGCCCGCACGCGGCTGGATTTACAGCCGGCGCTGCACCGCATCGGCCACCGCCGCATCGTGGTGCGGGTCGCCTGCATCCGACAAGCCGGCCACGACACCGGCCCGGTCTTCCGCGGAGCGATTCTGGCTCATCTTCCACTTGCCCTCGATCCGCGCGACGGGAATCTCGATGCCGACGATGGCTTTGAGCTGGCCGGCGATGAAATCGTCCGGCGCGTCCGCTGCAGCCCACGGCCTAGGGCGGATATGTTCGTTCAGATGGGTGAGATCATCGACCTGACGACGCAGCCACCCGGCATCCTCCACCACCGCCGGCCGGCCCCAGGCATGCACGGTGGCGTAGTTCCAGGTGGGGACCACCTTGCCGGTTGCCGCCTTGGTGGGATACCACGCCGGCGTGACATAAGCTTCGTCGCCCTGGAACACCACCAGGCACTCGTCCAGCCCGGCCAGCTCGCGCCAGTGGGGGTTGGCCCGGGCCACATGGGCGCGAAGCACGCCGTGGGCCCCTTCGTCCGGATAGATCAGGAAGGGCACCGGCGAGGCCATCAGCCCGCCGGGGCCATGCGTGACCAGCAACGCCAGCGGGTGGACACGCATCAAGGCGTGCATGGGTTCGGGATCGGATTCGCGGAAGGCGGGCGGGATGTACATGGCGACACGGAAATGGGGGCGAGAATCACCCCAATCGTCCCACGCCACCGCGGCGCTGGGAATCCCCGGCGCGGTCAGTCGCCGCGCTTGTCCTTGCTGGCGCGGATCAGCCCGATCAGCTTGTCGGGCTGGCCGCGGACGGCGAATTCAGCGCAGCGCCTCACGCTGCCGGCGCAGATCGCGCTTCATGGCTTCGGCCTCGCGGATCGTGAGTTCGAGGCGCCGCTCGGTTTCCTTCAGGATGCGGCGGAGGGTTGGTGCGTCAGGCTCCTTCCAGCTGGCCCCCGACTGGTTGGCCATGTACACCACGCCACTGGCGAACTCGCCGAGGCTGAGATCGGGGTTGCCACCCTTGGGTGGCATTGCCTGCACGCCCACCCAGCCGTGGCTGGCGAGCATCGGCAAACCTTCGTCGATCCGCGCCGCCCAGCCCGCACGGTCGCCGATGCGGGGTGCGCGGGCGACGCCGGTTTCATGGCAGGCAAAGCAGGTCTCCCGGTACACCTGCTCGCCGCTGCGTGGCACGACCGGCGCCGCAGGCTTGGGTTGAGCCGGTACCGGCTTGGCCGCCACCAGCATGATGGCCAGCAGCAAGGGGCTCAGGATGGAGCGGTAACAAAGGGGGGGCACGGGCGTCTCCTCGATGAACGGCATGCCCTCCGGCATATCGTGTACAGCGTATGCCGAAGTATTGCGCAGATGCCATTCGGAAACCAGCCCCGCATCTGTATCCGATCGTCACAAGCCGCCCGTAATGGGTATATCTCCCACATCAGGCCGGCTTGCCGCCAATCCCCACCGCCGGGCGCGCAGCGCTGCGCCGTGTCACCATCAGCACGCCCCCCAGCACCAGCGCGGCCCCGAGCATCTGCTGCAGTGAGATGGCTTCGCCCAGCAGCACCCAACCGAAGAAGATGGTGAGCACCGGCCCCAGGGTGCCGATCAGCACCGCCCGCGCAGCACCGATCCGGCGGATCGCCACCGACTGCCAGAACACGGGCAGCACCGTCGAGAATAGCGCCATCCCCGCCCCGTACAGATACACCGGCAGCGGCTGCACCAGGGCCGTGATCGGCTGGCTCGCCACAAAGTGGAGCTGGGTGGCCACGGTGGAGACGATAATCGCCAGCGCCGCGAAGCGGATCGCCCCGAGCCGGCGCACCGCCATCTCGGTGCCGGCGCTGTAAAGGGCGTAGGTGAGCGCCGACCCGAACACAAAAGCCGCACCCAGCCACACCGCGTGGGTGTCACCGGCAATCTTCAGGTCGTGGGCGAAGGCCAGCCCGATGCCCGCGTAAGAGAGCACCAGCGCCGCCACCTGCCGCCGCTCCAGCCGCTTGCCCATGAAGAGCACGCCGATCAGCACCGTGAGGGTGGGATAGACGAACAGGATCAGCCGCTCCAGCGCCGCGGTGATGTACTGCAGCCCGACGAAGTCCAGGATGCTGCTGCCGTAGTAGCCCAGCAGCCCCAGCATCACCAACATGCCCCAGTCCACGCGGGCCAGGGGAGGCGCATCGCGCCCGATCCACCAGGCCACGCCCAGCGCGATGGGCAGCGAAAAGCTCATCCGCAGCGTAAGCAGGGTGATGGCATCCACCGGCGCGGCGGCGTAGGCCAGCTTGACGAAGATCGCCTTGAACGAGAACCCGAAGGCCGCCAGCACCGCCATCGCGATGCCCATCCGCTCGGCAGACCAATGTTTCCAGGGCATGGGGGCGCTCCTGCCAGTGTTGTGATAAAACGAATGATGACTGGCCAATCCGCCACTGAAAATTGGCTTTTCCCCAAGCCAGCATTCGCCCATCACCAACAAAGATGCACTACGACCTCATAGACCTGCGCCTCTTCGTGGCCATTGCCGAACTCCACAACCTCACCCGCGGGGCCGAGCGGGTGCATCTGGCGCCGTCTTCGGCCAGCCATCGCATCCGTCTGCTGGAAGATTCCATCGGCACCCCGCTGCTGATCCGCGAGGCCCGCGGGGTAAGCCTCACCCGCGCCGGCGAAGCCCTGCTGCGCCACGCCCGGCAGGTGTTTGCCCAGCTCGAGCAGATGCACGCCGACCTCTCGCCCTTCGCCAAGGGCGTGAAGGGTCACGTCAATCTGTGGGCCAACACCCACGCCACCCACACCTTCCTGCCCGAAAGCCTGTCGGCCTTTCTGCGCAGCCACCCGCAGGTAAGCATCACCCTGGAGGAACACACCAGCCCCGAGATCGTGATGGCGGTGGCGCGGGGCGAGGTGGAGGTGGGCGTGGTGGCCGAATCGGTCGAGGGCGCCGAAGTGGTCTTCATCCCTTACCGGGCCGACCGGCTGGTGTTGATCGCGCCGCGCGATCACCCCCTCGCCGCCCAGCCCAGCACGGCCTTCGTCGATGTGCTCGACCACCCCTTCGTGATGCTCCACGCCGGTTCGGCCATCCACACCTTCACCATGAACGCCGCCGCCGCGCTGGGCCGCCATCTGGAAGTACGCATCCAGGTGAGGAGCTTCGAGGCCGTGTGCCGGATGGTGGGGGCCGGCGTCGGCCTTGGCATGGTGCCCCGCAGCGCCATCCCCGACGGCCCTGCCCGCGCCGCATTGGCAATCCTCGAACTCCAGGAGAGCTGGGCCCAGCGCGATCTGAAGGTATGCGTGAAGAAGCGCGAGACACTGTCGGGCTTTGCGTCGGCGCTGGTGGAGAGCCTGACGGCAGCCGCCCGCTAACCGACGGGGCGGGCTGCGTCCATCAGACGCAGACTGGCATCCAACTTGCTGCGTTCGAAGCTCCCGGTTGGATTTGCCACAAGGTCGAAGCCCGAATGAAACCTCAAGCTCTGACGCCCTACGGCCCGGAACGGCTGTGGATCGGCCCTCTCGACAGGATCGCAGAAGGTGCCTACCTCAAGATCGACGTCCGCTACGACGACGTGCCGGTGTCGGTTGTCGTGTTTCGCCGTGGCGGCGAATGTCGCGCCTACAAGAACCTGTGTGTGCACATGCCCCGCACGCTGGACTGCGAGCAGGACGTGATCTTCGACGCCAGCGGCCGCTACCTGCGCTGCTCGATGCACGGGATCGTCTACGATCCGCGCACGGGTGAATCCCTCAGCGAGATCTGCCGCGGGCAGCGCCTCACGGCCATCGATCTCGTCGAGGATGAAGCGGGCATCTGGATCGCGGATCGCCACGTCCGCCCCCTCCAGACGCTTGCCTGAGCACAGCCCCCGCGCCACACCCGGAGAACCCCATGCCCAACACCCTCCACACGGATCTCGAACTCGCCCGCCAGTGCATGTTGGTCAGCGGCGTCCGCGTGCGCGTTCGCCCCGATCTCACTACCGAACAGGCGAGCCTGCTGATGGATCGAGGTCTGGCTGAACTGGCCGACGACGCGGACGGTTTCACGCCCGGACAGGCCCAGCGCTGCCTGAAGGTCACCCAGCACGGTTACGACCTGATCCTCGGCCGGATCACCCCGTGAGGCGACCGTCGGCTTGGGACGAAAAGCAGCCGTCCCGCACGCCCTCCACGACGACCACGGCAGACACGCCCCAACCCAAAAAACAGGGGGCCAGCGGCCCCCTCTCTTCGCTCAGAGTCCGACGAACTTTATTCGGATCCGACGAACTTTATTTGCTCCAGTCACAACAGACCGCGCCGCTTACTCGACGGTCACGGACTTTGCGAGGTTACGCGGCTTGTCCACGTCGGTACCCTTGACGAGGGCAGCGTGGTAGCTGAGGAGCTGCAGCGGGATGACGTGGAGGATCGGCGACAGCATGCCGTAGTGCTCGGGCATGTGCAGGATGTGCACGCCTTCGGATTCGGGGATCTCGGAGCCGGCGTCGGCAAACACGTAAAGCTCGCCGCCACGGGCGCGGACTTCCTGCAGGTTGCTCTTGAGCTTTTCGAGCAGCTCGTCGGCCGGGGCCACGGCGATGACGGGCATCTCCTTGTCCACCAGCGCCAGCGGACCGTGCTTGAGTTCGCCAGCGGCATAGCTTTCGGCGTGGATGTAGGAGATTTCCTTGAGCTTGAGAGCGCCTTCCATCGCGATGGGCCAGTGGCTGCCACGGCCCAGGAAGAGCGCGTGGTGCTTGCCGGCGAAGCGCTGGGCCCACTTTTCGATCTCGGGCTCGAGCTCCAACACCTTGCCCACGGCCACCGGCAGGTGACGCATCTGGGTGAGGAAGCCGGCTTCCTGCTCGGCGGAGAGGCGGCCGTTGATCTTGGCCAGCGCGAGGGCCAGCAGGGCCAGGGCGGCCAGCTGGGTGGTGAAGGCCTTGGTGGAGGCCACGCCGATCTCCGGGCCGGCGCGGGTGATGAGGCGCAGCGCGGATTCGCGGACGATGGCGGATTCGGGCACGTTGCAGATCGCCAGGGTCTTGGTCATGCCCAGGCTCTTGGCGTGCTTGAGCGCGGCCAGGGTGTCGGCGGTCTCGCCAGACTGGGAGATGACGACGACCAGGGTATCGGATTCGGGCACCGATTCGCGGTAGCGGTATTCGGACGCGATCTCGACGGTGCAGGGGATCTTGGCGACGGATTCGAGCCAGTAGCGGGCGGTGAAGCCAGAGTGGTAGCTGGTGCCGCAGGCGAGGATCAGCACGCGACGGGTAGCCTTGAGGACATCGATAGCCTCGGCACCAAAGATCTGGGGGCTGATGGCGCCAGCGCCAGCGATGGGCTCGAGGGTGTTGGCCAGGGCCTGGGGCTGCTCGAAGATTTCCTTCTGCATGTAGTGGCGGTACTTGCCCAGCTCGACCGCGTCGGCCGACAGGCCCGAGATGTTGACCGCGCGCTCGACGGGAGTGCCGTCGGTGAGGGTGACCCGGAAGCCGTCGAGGGTCAGCTCGGCCACGTCGCCGTCTTCAAGATAGACCACCTTGCGGGTGACCTGCAGCAGCGCGGCGGTGTCGGAGGCGGCGTAGTGGCCGTCTTCGCCCACGCCCAGCAACAGCGGCGAGCCCTTGCGGGCGACGATCACGCGGCGGGTGTCGGCCTCGGCCACGACGCCGATGGCGTAGGCGCCGACCAGTTCAGCCACGGTGGCGCGAACGGCGTCGAAGAGATCGGGGATGGTCTTGAGCTTGTCGTGCAGCAGGTGGGCGATGGCTTCGGTGTCGGTTTCGGACGTGAATACGTAGCCCTTGGCGCGCAGCCGGGTGCGCAGCTCTTCGAAGTTCTCGATGATCCCGTTATGCACCACCGCCAGGCCGCCGGAGATGTGCGGGTGGGCGTTGCGCTCGGAGGGTACGCCATGGGTGGCCCAGCGGGTGTGCGCGATGCCGATGCTGGCTTCGAGTTTGGACTCATCGGCCTGGGCGGCCAGTTCGGCCACTCGGCCGACGGCGCGCAGGCGAGTCAGCTCGGGCGTGCCTTCGGTCTTCAGGACGGCAAGGCCGGCCGAATCGTAGCCACGGTATTCAAGCTTACGCAGCCCTTCGAGCAGCACGGGGACGATGTTGCGACGGGCAATGGCGGTGACGATGCCACACATGAGCGGAAACCTTTCGAAAAGACCCGACCATCATTGCCGGGCCAAAAGAATGAGGGTATCAGGCTTTCTTGAGTTTGACCGGACGCTTCCAGCCAGGAATCGACACCTGCTTGGCGCGGGAGACGGTGAGTTCGCCGGCCGGGGCATCCTTGGAGAGCGTGGTGCCGGCACCGAGGGTGGCGCCCTTGCCTACGCGAACCGGGGCGACGAGCTGGGTGTCGGACCCGATGAACACGTCGTCCTCGATGATGGTGCGGAACTTGTTGGCACCGTCGTAATTGCAGGTGATGGTGCCAGCACCCACATTGACCCGCTGGCCGATGTCGGCGTCGCCCACGTAGGCCAGGTGGTTGGCCTTGGAGTGGTCGGCAATCACGCTGTTCTTCACCTCGACGAAGTTGCCCAGATGCACATCCTCGCCCAGCACGGTGCCGGGGCGGGTGCGGGCGTAGGGGCCGATGGCGCAGGCGGCGCCCATCGTGGTGTCTTCGATGTGGGAGAACGGGGCGATCCTGGTGCCGGCGCCGATGGTGGCGTTGCGGATCACGCAGTTGGCACCCACGCGCACGCCGTCGGCGAGCTCGACCTTGCCTTCGAAGATGCAGTTCACGTCGATCTCGACATCACGCCCGCAGGTGAGCGTGCCGCGCACGTCGATGCGCGCCGGGTCGATCACGGTGACGCCGGCGTCGGTGAGGCCGCGGGCGATGTTGCGCTGGTGGATGCGCTCGAGCTCGGCGAGCTGGGTCTTGTTATTGACGCCGAGGGTTTCCTCGAAGGCGTCGGGCTGGGTGGTGACCACCTCCAGGCCATCGGCCACCGCCATCGCGATGATGTCGGTGAGGTAGTACTCGCCTTGGGCGTTGTCGTTCTTGAGGTTGGCGAGCCAGCCGCGCAGGCGCTCGACCGGGGCGGCGAGGATGCCGGTGTTCACCTCCTGCACCCGGCGCTGCTCGGGCGAGGCGTCCTTCTCTTCGACGATGCAGGTGACCTTGCCGCCTTCGCGGATGATGCGGCCGTAGCCGGTGGGGTCGTCCATATTGACGGTGAGGAGCGCCAGCTGGCGGTCGCTGGCGGCGGCCATCAGGCGCTGCAGGGTGGGCACGCCGATCAGCGGCACGTCGCCGTAGAGGATCAGCGCGATGTCGCCGTCGTCGACCAGCGGCATGGCTTGCTGCACCGCATGGCCGGTGCCCTGGGGCGGGTCCTGACGGGCCCAGGCGAGATCGGGGGCGTCGAGGGCTTCGCGCACCACTTCGCCGCCGTGGCCATACACCACCACGATGCGTCGGGCTTCCAGCGCCCGGGCAGTGTCCAGCACATGGCCCAGCATCGGCTTGGCCGCGAGGGGCTGAAGCACCTTGGGCAACACCGAGCGCATGCGCTTACCCTGACCGGCGGCGAGAACGATCACTTCCATGGACATCCCTTAATGCGGTTTGAATTCGATTCCGGGCGATTTTAGCACGTGATGTTTTACAGATATTGCGGCGCAGTTCTCGGAACGGGGCCCGTTGCGCACCACACCTGATGCAACGCAACAATCATTTGATCTAGTGCTAAAGTTAGTTTCGAGTCTTTCCGTAGAATCGTCGTGCTGCAAGGCAATATTTCAGGAAACATCATGACCACTCAAGCTCGCGACTTCATCCAGAACCGCACCTTCGACGAAATCCTCATCGGCGACTCCGCCCAGCTCGTCCGCACCCTGCTGCCCGAGGACATCCACCTGTTCGCGGTGATGTCGGGCGACGTGAACCCAACCCACGTGGATCCGGAGTTCGCGCGCTCCAGCCAGTTCCGCGAGGTCGTTGGCCACTCCATGTGGGGTAGCGTGCTGATCTCCTCGATCCTTGGCACCGAATTCCCCGGCCCCGGCACCGTTTACGTTGGCCAGACCCTCAAGTTCTGGCGCCCGATCACCATCGGCGACACCCTCACCGTCACCATCACCTGCATCCAGCGCTTCGAGCACAACCACCATTTGATCCTCGAGTGCCTGTGCGTCAATCAGGACGGTCTCAAGGTCATCGACGGCACCGCCGAGGTGATGGCCCCCACCGAGAAGATCAAGCGCCCACGCATGGCGCTGCCCGAGATCACCATCTCCGACCGCCAGCAGCGTTACCTGCACGTGCTCGAGATGACCAAGGGCATGGAGCCGATCCCCATTGCGGTGGCCCACCCCTGCGACACCGAATCCCTGCGCGGGCCGATCCAGGCGCGCGACGCCGGCCTCGTCATTCCGGTGCTGATCGGCCCGGAAAGCAAGATCCGTGAAGTCGCCGAGCGCGACGGCATCGACCTCCACGGCGTGCGCATCGTCGACGTGCCCCACAGCCACGCCTCGGCGGAAACCGCGGTGCGCATGGCCCGCAATGGCGAAGTCGACGCCTTGATGAAGGGCTCGCTGCACACCGATGAGCTGATGAGCGAGGTCGTTGCCAAGGAGACCGGCCTGCGCACCTCGCGCCGCATCTCCCACGTGTTCATGGCCGACGTGCCCACCTACCCGCATCCGCTCCTCATCACCGACGCGGCGATCAACATCGAGCCGACCCTGGAAGACAAGGTCCACATCATCCAGAACGCGATCGAACTTGCGATCATGATGGGCGTGCCCGAGCCCAAGGTGGCGATCCTCTCCGCGGTCGAAACCGTCAACGTCAAGATCCGCTCCACCCTCGACGCCGCCGCCCTGTGCAAGATGGCCGACCGCGGCCAGATCAAGGGCGGCCTGCTCGACGGCCCGCTGGCCTTCGACAACGCGGTGTCGCTCGTGGCCGCCAAGACCAAGGGCATCCGCTCTGCCGTTGCCGGCCAGGCTGACATCCTGGTGGTGCCCGATCTCGAATCCGGCAACATGGTCGCCAAGCAGCTCGAATACCTCGCCGACGCCCTGATGGCCGGCGTGGTGCTCGGCACCCGGGTGCCCATCGTGCTCACCAGCCGCGCCGATACCGCCGAAACCCGTACCGCATCCTGCGCGATTGCGCAGCTGATGGCCCATAAACGTCGCCAGGGAGTTCGTCTGTGAAAGCTGTCCTCATCCTCAACGCGGGCTCGTCCAGCCTGAAGTTCGCCCTCTTCCCGATGACCCCGAAGCTGTCCGACATGCCCCGCCTGTCGGGTCAGGTCGAAGGCATCGGCGCCGAGCCGCTGATGACCGCCAAGGACACCAGCTCCGGCGAACGCTTCACCGAAGCGCTCACCGTGCCCGCCGGCACCGACCAGAACGGCCAGCACCGGCTGGCGCTGGAGTTCATCTTCGACTGGATCAACCGCCACAGCCCGGGCGTCGAGATCGTCGCCGCCGGCCATCGCATCGTGCATGGCGGCGACCACTACGGCGCGCCGGTGGTGCTCACGCCGGAAGTCGTCGCCGAGCTGGAAACCCTGATTCCCCTCGCACCGCTCCACCAGCCCCACAACCTGCGTGCCATCAAGTCGCTGTTCGGGCTGATGCCCGACGTGCGTCAGGTGGGCTGCTTCGACACCGCCTTCCACCGCACCCGCCTGCCGGTGGCCGAGCGTTTCCCGCTGCCCCGCGCGCTGTTCAACGAAGGCGTGAAACGATACGGTTTTCACGGCCTTTCATATGAATACGTGTCGCGTCAACTGCCCGATCTCCTCGGCGAAGAGAAGGCGCGCGGCGCCATCATCATCGCCCACCTGGGCAACGGTGCCAGCATGTGTGCGCTGAACGAAGGACAGTCCCGCGACACCTCGATGGGCTTCACGGCCGTCGACGGCCTGATGATGGGTACCCGAACGGGCAGCCTCGACCCGGGCGTGATCCTCCACCTCCTCGAACAGAAGGGGATGGACGCCAAGGGGCTGTCAAACCTGGTCTACAAGCAATCCGGCCTGCTGGGTGTCTCCGGCATCAGCCAGGACATGCGCGCGCTGCTGGAATCCGACGAGGACGCCGCCAAGGAGGCCATCGAGCTGTTCTGCTACCGCGCCGCCTGCATGATCGGTCAGCTGTCGATGGCGGCCGGCGGCCTTGAGGCGCTGGTGTTCACCGGCGGCATCGGCGAACACGCCGCGCCGATCCGCGCCCGCATCGCCGAATGGCTGGAATGGACCGGCCTGCGCCTCTACCCGGCAGCCAACCAGCGTCACGCCACGCGCATCCACACCAAGGACAGCAAGGTCGAGGTGCTGGTGGTGCCGACCAACGAGGAATGGATGATCGGCCACCACGCGGTCAATCTGCTCGGGCTGGGCTGAGCCCACCCCCGCCCCGGCGACCACCCGGGGCAGCAAAAACAAAAAGCCCGGGTCACCCCGGGCTTTTTGCTGGCTGCGACGATCGTTCGATCAGCGCGGCAGGACGGATGAACCCATCAGGAAGGCATCGACCTCGCGAGCAGCCTGACGGCCTTCGCGGATCGCCCACACCACCAGGGACTGGCCGCGACGCACGTCACCGGCGGCGAAGACCTTATCGACGTTGGTGCGGTAGCAGCCTTCCCCATCGGTGGTCGCCTTGGCGTTGGCGCGGGCATCCTTCTCGACCCCGAAGGCGTCGAGCAGCGAACCCACCGGGTTGGTGAAGCCCATCGCCAGGAACGCGGCGTCGCAGGGCAGCTCGAACTCGGAGCCGGCCACTTCGGCCATCTTGCCATCCTTCCAGTCGAGGCGGACCGCCGTCAGGGCCTTGACGTTGCCCTTGCCGTCATCGACAAAGCCCTTGGTCGCCACCGCGAAATCACGGGAACAGCCTTCGTCGTGGGAGGACGAGGTGCGCAGCTTGTACGGCCAGTACGGCCAGGTCAACGCCTTGTTCTCGGACTCCGGCGGCATCGGCATCAGCTCGAACTGGGTCACGGAAGCCGCACCATGGCGGTTGGAGGTGCCCACGCAGTCGGAACCGGTGTCGCCACCGCCGATCACGATGACGTGCTTGCCCTTGACGTTGATCGGGTTGGCGATGCCCTGCTGGACTTCCTTGTTCTGCGGGATCAGGAATTCCAGCGCGGCGTAGATGCCCTTCAGCTCACGGCCCGGAACCGGCAGATCGCGCGGCACTTCGGAGCCAGCGGCGAGGATCACGGCGTCGAATTCGGCCTTGAGCGCGTCGGCGGAGACGACCTCGGTGGCATCGTTGTTGATGCCGGCGGGCAGGTTCTTGTCGCCCACCAGCACCTGGGTCTTGAAGACCACGCCTTCGGCTTTCATCTGCTCGACGCGACGGTCGATGATCGACTTGTCGAGCTTGAAGTCGGGGATGCCGAAGCCGAGCAGACCGCCGATGCGGCTGCTCTTCTCGAAGACGGTCACGTCGTGGCCGACCCGGGCGAGTTGCTGGGCGGCGGCCAGGCCGGCAGGGCCGGAACCGATGATCGCGACCTTCTTGCCGGTCTTGACGGAAGCCGGCTGCGGCTTGACCCAGCCGTTTTCCCAGGCCTTGTCGATGATCGCGTGCTCGATCGACTTGATGCCCACGGCTTCGGTGTTGATGTTCAGGGTGCAGGCGGCTTCACAGGGCGCCGGACAGATGCGGCCGGTGAAGTCCGGGAAGTTGTTGGTCGAGTGCAGGACCTCGATCGCTTCCTTCCAGTTGCCGCGGTAAACCAGATCGTTCCAGTCGGGAATGATGTTGTTCACCGGACAGCCGTTGTTGCAGAACGGGATGCCGCAGTCCATGCAGCGTGCGCCCTGCTTGCTCGCTTCTTCGTCGGTCAGGGTGACGACGAACTCCTTGTAGTTCTTGAGACGTGCCTCGACCGGCGCGTAAGCCTCGGAGAGGCGCTCAAATTCGAGGAACCCAGTTGGCTTGCCCATGTTACGCGGCCTCCAGTTCTTTCTGTTGTTGCGCGGCCATTTCGGCCAGCGCGCGACGGTATTCGTGCGGCATCACCTTGACGAACTTGCAGCGGTAGGCTGCCCAGTCGGCCAGGATGGCCTTGGCGCGTTCGCTGCCGGTGTAGGTGGCGTGACGTTCGATCAGCATCTTCAGCAGGGCCTCGTCGGCCATGCCCAGGTGACGCACATCGACGCGGCCGTGGCCTTCCAGGTCGTCGCCGGCTTCGGAACCCTTGCGGGCGGCGAATTCTTCCTCGACCGGCTCCAGGGCCACCTGGGCCATGTTGCAGCGACCTTCGAAGGTGCCGTCTTCGTCGAACACGTAGGCAACGCCCCCGGACATGCCCGCGGCGAAGTTGCGACCGGTCATGCCGAGCACCACCACGGTGCCGCCGGTCATGTATTCGCAGCCGTGGTCGCCCACGCCTTCGACGACGGTGGTGGCGCCCGAGTTACGCACCGCGAACCGCTCGCCGCCAACGCCGGCGAAGTAGGCTTCGCCTTCGGTGGCACCGTACAGCACGGTGTTGCCGATGATGATGTTGGACGGGGTCTCGCACTTGAAGCCGGCCGCCGGGCGGACGACGATGCGGCCACCGGAGAGGCCCTTGCCGACATAGTCGTTGCCTTCACCCACCAGTTCGAGGGTCAGGCCACGGGACAGGAAGGCACCGAAGCTCTGACCGGCGGTGCCGTTGAGCTTGATGTGCACGGTGTCGTCCGGCAGGCCGGCGTGGCCGTACTTGGCGGCGAACTTGCCCGACAGCATCGCGCCGACCGTGCGGTTGATGTTGCGCACCGGCAGTTCGATATTGACCTTCTCGCCGTTCTCGAGGGCCGGCTTGGCCAACTCGATGAGCTGGTTGTCCAGCGCCTTGCCCAGATTGTGGTCCTGGGTTTCGGTGTGGATGCGCGGCACGTCGGCGGGCACGTTCGGCAGATGGAAGATGCGGCTGTAGTCGAGGCCGCTGGCCTTCCAGTGCTCGATGCCGGCGCGCATGTCGAGCAGGTCGGCGCGGCCGATCAGGTCTTCGAACCTGCGGATGCCCAACTGGGCCATCAGCTCACGCACTTCCTCGGCAACGAAGAAGAAGTAGTTCACCACGTGCTCCGGCTGGCCGGAGAAGCGCTTGCGCAGAGTCGGATCCTGCGTCGCCACGCCCACCGGACAGGTGTTCAGGTGGCACTTGCGCATCATGATGCAGCCTTCGACGACCAGCGGCGCGGTGGCGAAGCCAAATTCATCCGCACCCAGCAGGGCGCCGATGACCACATCGCGACCCGTCTTGATCTGACCATCGACCTGCACGCGGATGCGGCTGCGCAGACGGTTGAGGACCAGGGTCTGCTGGGTTTCGGCAAGACCGAGCTCCCACGGCGAACCGGCATACTTGATCGACGACAGGGGCGAGGCACCGGTGCCGCCGTCGTGACCGGCGATCACCACGTGGTCGGCCTTGGCCTTGGCAACACCGGCGGCAACCGTGCCGACTCCCACTTCGGACACCAGCTTCACCGAGATGTCGGCGACGGGGTTGGTGTTCTTCAGGTCGTGGATCAGCTGAGCCAGATCTTCGATCGAGTAGATGTCGTGGTGCGGCGGGGGCGAGATCAGGCCGACGCCCGGCACGGAGTGACGCAGGAAGCCGATGTACTCGGAGACCTTGTGGCCGGGCAGCTGACCGCCTTCACCGGGCTTGGCGCCCTGTGCCATCTTGATCTGGATCTGGTCGGCATTGACGAGGTACTCGGTGGTCACGCCAAAGCGGCCGGATGCCACCTGCTTGATCGAAGAACGCAGGCTGTCGCCCGCCTTCAGCTCGATATCACGCTCGACGCGGCTGGCGCCAATGACTTCGGACAGGGTGGTGTCCTTGGCAATCGGGAAGAAGCGCTTCGGATCTTCACCGCCTTCGCCGGTGTTGGAGCGACCGCCGATGCGGTTCATCGCCACGGCGAGGGTGGTGTGGGCTTCGGTCGAGATCGAACCGAGGGACATCGCGCCAGTGGCAAAACGCTTGACGATCTCCTTGGCGGATTCGACCTCTTCCAGCGGCACAGGGGCGCCAGCGGGTTTGAGGTCGAACAGGCCGCGCAGGGTCATGTGGCGCTTGCTCTGGTCGTTGATGATCTTGGCGTACTCCTTGTACGTGTCGTACTTGCCGGAGCGGGTGGAGTGCTGGAGCTTGGCAATGGCGTCCGGGGTCCACATGTGCTCTTCGCCGCGGATCCGGAAGGCGTATTCGCCGCCGGCGTCGAGGGCGTTGGCGAGCACCGGGTCGGCGCTGAAGGCCTGCTGGTGCAGCCGGATCGCCTCTTCCATCACCTCGAACACGCTGATGCCTTCAACCTGCGACGAGGTGCCGGTGAAGTACTTTTCGACCAGCGACTTCTGGAGACCGATGGCCTCGAAGATCTGCGCGCCGGTGTAGGACATGAAGGTGGAGATGCCCATCTTGGACATGACCTTCATCAGGCCCTTGCCGACACCCTTGATGAAGTGCTTGGTGTACTTTTCGGTGGTTTCGGCATCGCCCTTGGCGATCTGGGCCAGGGTTTCGAGGGCGAGGTAGGGATGCACCGCCTCGGCACCGTAGCCGGCCAGCACGGCGAAGTGATGGGTCTCGCGGGCGGATCCGGTCTCGACCACCAGGCCGGTGCGGGTGCGCAGGCCCTGGGTGACCAGATGCTGGTGGATCGCCGAGGTGGCGAGCAGCGCCGGGATCGCGACGTTGTCGGCATCGACCTTGCGGTCGGAGACGATCAGGATGTTGGAACCGCTGAGCACCGCGTTCTCGGCTTCGGCGCACAGGGAGGCCAGGCGCGCCTCGACGCCCTGCTTGCCCCAGGCGAGCGGGTAGCAGATGTCCAGTTCGGCGGAGCGGAACTTGTTGCCGGTGTAGCCGGCGACGCCGCGCAGCTTCGCCATGTCGGCGAAGGTGAGCACCGGCTGGGTGACTTCCAGGCGGTACGGCGGGTTGATCTCGTTGATGCCGAGCAGGTTCGGACGCGGGCCGACGAAGGACACCAGCGACATGACCAGCTGTTCGCGGATCGGGTCGATCGGCGGGTTCGTCACCTGCGCGAACAGTTGGCGGAAGTAGTTGTAGATCGGCTTGTTGCGCGAGGACAGGACGGCCAGCGGGCTGTCGTTGCCCATCGAGCCGGCGGCTTCCTCACCGCTCTTGGCCATCGGCTCGAGGATGAACTTGATGTCTTCCTGGGTGTAGCCGAAGGCCTGCTGGCGATCCAGCAGGGACGCGGAGAAGGTCGGGGCCTCATCGACTTTCGGCTCGGCACAGGAGTCAAGCTTGATGTTGATGCGGGACAGCCATTCCTGGTAGGGCTTCGCGGCGGCGAGGGACTCCTTGAGTTCCTTGTCGTCGATGATGCGGCCCTGCTCCATGTCGATCAGGAACATCTTGCCCGGCTGCAGGCGCCACTTCTTGACGATCTTCTCGTCGGGGATGGGCAGCACGCCGGATTCGGACGCCATGACCACATAGTCGTCGTCGGTGACGAGGTAGCGGGCGGGGCGCAGGCCGTTACGGTCGAGGGTGGCACCGATCTGGCGGCCATCGGTGAAGGCCACGGCGGCAGGGCCGTCCCACGGTTCCATCATCGCGGCGTGGTATTCGTAGAAGGCGCGACGCTTCTGGTCCATCAGCGTGTGGGATTCCCAGGCTTCGGGAATCATCATCATCATCGCGTGGGCCAGGGAGTAGCCGCTCATCACCAGCAGTTCGAGCGCGTTGTCGAAGGCGGCGGAGTCGGACTGACCCGGGTAGATCAGCGGCCACAGCTTCTGCAGGTCTTCACCCAGCAGCGGCGAGTGGGTGCCCTTCTCGCGGGCACGCATCCAGTTGTAGTTGCCGCGGACCGTGTTGATTTCGCCGTTGTGGGCGATGTAACGGAACGGGTGGGCCAGGTGCCAGGTCGGGAAGGTGTTGGTCGAAAAGCGCTGGTGGACGAGCGACAGCGCGGACACGCAACGCGGGTCCTGCAGGTCGAAGTAGTACTGACCAACCTGATCGGCGAGGAGGAGACCCTTGTAGTTGATGGTCCGGGCGGACATCGACGGGGTGTAGAACTCCTTGGAGTGCTTCAGCTTGAGCGCAGCGATGGCGTTGGCGGCACGGCGACGGATCACGTACAGCTTGCGCTCGAGGGCGTCGGTGACCATCACGTCGGGGCCGCGGCCGATGAAGATCTGGCGGATCACCGGCTCCTTGGCCTTGACGGTGGGCGACATGGGCATCGCAGGGTCGGTGGGCACGTCGCGCCAGCCGAGAACGACCTGCCCTTCGGCGCGGGTGGCGCGCTCGATCTCGTCTTCACAGGCGAGGCGGGAGGCGTGCTCTTTCGGCAGAAAGACCATGCCGACGCCGTAGTCGCCGGCGGGCGGAAGGGTCACGCCCTGCTTGGCCATTTCTTCGCGGAACAGGGTATCCGGAATCTGGATCAGGATACCGGCACCGTCGCCCTGCAGCGGATCGGCACCGACAGCACCCCGGTGATCCAGGTTCTTCAGGATTTCAAGCCCCTGCAGAACGATGTCGTGAGTCTTGTTGCCCTTGATATGTGCGATGAAGCCGACACCACAGGCGTCATGTTCGTTGGCGGGGTCGTACAGACCCTGCTCCAGGGGAAGATCCATCTTGTTTTTCCTCGACACAACACACACCGGCGTTCGCGTTGCTGTAACGCCGGACCTTCAAACTGCGGAAATCACCCCGTCCGAACCGTGAAAAAGCCGGCAAAGCATGGCCGGCCGGCTACGCAAGATCCCGACGAGGAGACCGTTCAAACACATTGGGCGAGGGTTGAATATACCGCCGCAGGCGCCCGTCCTTCAAGGATTTTTTGCGCTGCCGCAAGACCGACGGAACGTCAGTAGATTTCGCCGACGGCAAACAGCCGGCGATGTTCCTTCATGGCATAGCGGTCGGTCATGCCGGCGATGTAATCGGCGATCGCCCGCGGCTTGTCGCTACACGCCATCTGCTGGTATTGGGGCGGCAGCAGACGCGGATCGCTCATGAAAGCGCCGAATAGGTCCTGGATGATGCGCCGGGCCTTGTCGGTCATGCGCAGCACCTGATAGTGATGGTAGAGATTTTCGCGAAGAAAGGTCTTCAGGACGCGCAGCTGGGGCAGCAGATCGGCGCTATAGGCCACCAACCGCGGCGCATTACGCACGTCGTCGAGGCTGACGACGCCGGCGGCCAGGATGTTGCCACGGGTCTGTTCGATGAGATCCACGGCCATCAGGTTGATCATCCGTCGGATGGTTTCGTGGATCAACCGACGACCGGTCAGGCCCGGGTAAGCAGCCTCGACGGTGCGCCGATTGCGGGCGAAGATCGGCACGGCATCGAGCTGCTCGAGGCTGATGAGCCCGGAGCGCAGGCCGTCATCCACATCGTGATTGTTGTAGGCGATCTCGTCGGCGAGATTGGCGAGCTGCGCTTCGAGGGACGGCTGGCGGCCTTCCAGAAAGCGCCGGCCGATATCGCCCAGCAGCTCGGCATTCTTCGGGGAGCAATGCTTGAGGATGCCCTCCCGCGTTTCGTGCAGAAGGTTGAGGCCGTTGAACTCGGCGTAGCTCTCTTCGAGCAGATCGACGATGCGCAGGGACTGGAGGTTGTGCTCGAACCCGCCGAAATCCTTCATGCAGCCATTGAGCGCCTCCTGACCAGCGTGGCCGAAGGGCGTGTGGCCCAGATCGTGGGAGAGCGCCACAGCCTCGGCGAGATCTTCATTCAGACCCAGCGCCCGGGCAATCGAGCGGGTGATCTGGGCGACCTCGATGCTGTGGGTGAGGCGGGTGCGGAACAGGTCGCCTTCGTGATTCACGAAGACCTGGGTTTTATATTCGAGCCGGCGGAAGGCCGTGCAGTGGACGATGCGATCCCGGTCGCGCTGGAATTCACCGCGAGCGAGGGGCGGCGGTTCGGGCAGCTGGCGCCCGCGGGAATTGGCTTCGGTGACGGCGTAGGGCGCGAGATCGGTCATGGTTTCCCGGCCCGGCGTTTCAGCAGCAGGCCTCGATGGTGGCGCGGATTGCATCGACCGGCGCTTCGGCGGTGATCACCGCCTTGCCGATCTGCTTGAGCAGCACGAGACGCAGCGTGCCGTCGGAGACTTTTTTATCGTGGGCCATCAGCTCAAGGTAGCGGTCGGCGCCCAGGGGCGCGCCCTTGACCGGCAGGCCGGCTCGGACGTGGATCGCGCGGACGCGTTCTACATCGGCGTCGCTGAGCCAGCCGAGGCGCCGCGAAAGATCGGCCGCCATCACCGCACCGGCCGCGACGGCCTCGCCGTGCAGCCATTCGCCGTAGCCGAGGCCCGTTTCGATGGCGTGCCCGAAGGTGTGACCCAGATTGAGCGTGGCGCGCTCGCCCTGCTCGGTCTCGTCGGCGGCCACGACTTCTGCCTTGTTGCGGCAGGAGCGCTCGACAGCCTCGGCCAGGGCATCCTGATCGCGGGCAAGCAGGCGCTCGAGATTGGCCTCGATCCAGTCGAGGAAAGGCAGGTCGCGGATCAGGCCGTACTTGATGACCTCCGCCAACCCCGCCTTGAGCTCACGATCCGGCAAGGTGTTGAGGGCGGTGGTGTCGGCGATCACCAGCCGGGGCTGATAGAACGCGCCGATCATGTTCTTGCCGAGGGGGTGGTTGATTGCCGTCTTGCCGCCCACCGACGAATCCACCTGGGACAACAACGTGGTGGGCACCTGGATGAAGGGCACGCCGCGCTGGTAGGTGGCGGCAGCAAAACCGACCATGTCGCCCACCACGCCGCCGCCAAGGGCGATCAGCGTGGTACCGCGATCACAGCGCGCGGCCAGCAGTCCATCGAAGATCAGGTTGAGGGTAGGCCAGTCCTTGTGGGCCTCGCCATCGGGCAGCACGATGCGGGTGACGGTGAGGCCCTCTGCCTCCAGCCCGGCGACAAACGCGTCGAGGTACAGCGGCCCGACCACGTCATTGGTGATCACCGCCACGCGCCGCGTCTTGACGTAGGGCTTGATGAGCCCGGGCTGCCCGAGGAGATTCGCGCCGATCTGGATGGGGTAGCTACGCTCGGCGAGTTCGACGTTCAAAGTGCGCATAGGGTCTGCAGTTCCTTTTCAATCGTTCTCACCATCGCGTGGGGCGTGCCACGCCCACCTTCGACGACGACGTGGGCCACTTCCCGGTAAAGGGGATCGCGGGCGACGTAGAGTTCCTGGAGCCGGCCCTTCGGGTCCGGCACCTGGAGCAACGGCCGGGTGCGGTCATGGCGGGTACGCTCCCACAACACCTGCGGGGTGACGTTGAGGTAGATCACCACGCCCCGCTCGGCGAGGAGGGAACGGTTTTCGGCTCGCGTCACGGCGCCGCCGCCGGTCGCCAGCACCAGATCGGACTCCTCGGTGAGGGCCTCGAGGGTCTGGGTCTCCCGACGCCGGAAGCCTTCTTCGCCTTCGATCTCGAAGATCGTAGGAATCTTGACCCCGGTTCGGGCTTCAAGTTCGTGATCGCAGTCGACAAAACGCCAGCCGAGACGCTTGGCAAGCTCCCGACCCACCGTGGTCTTTCCAGAACCCGGCATTCCGACAAGAACGATGCAGCGCGCTTTTTCAGGATTCACTACGGACATATCGGGTGTGTGTGGACAGCAAAAAGCTGGCCCGGGTTGGGCCAGCCCTTTGAAGAAACTGTCTTACGAGTGTGTCAGTACGACAAGCAACTGGGATTTTGACCAAAAGGAGACCACCTGAAAGATGGCTCAACATCCTTATCCAACACTTCTGATGCAGGGATAGGCAAAAAGAAGGTTCTCGAGGCGGAACTGTTCTTGCCAGCGACAGATGCCGTTGCCTTCAACTCAACCATCACCCACGATGCATAAGCTCGCAGATACTCGACATAAAAAGTCGCCGTTCCAGTTTCATCGGTTGTGACAGTGGCACTCAAACCTCCTGAGGAGGTTGGCGCACGCACGATTGCCGCACCATTCGGTTCAAGCACCCCATTTCCATTACGATCGCCCAACTCGCCCGTCTCGACAGTGCCATTGTTGTTAGCGTCTTCAGCCAAGCATATCCCAGGATAGAGGGTCTCCGTCGTAATCTGCTGAGACCACTTTGTCTCCCCTGTAGCAATCGAGTAATAGCCTCGATGGAAAGCAACCCCACGAAGAGAGACTGTAACAACCTGGTTCTTGATTGGTCCGCTCGCGGGATCAGATACAAGCACCGCCCAAACTTTGCGGAAGGTCGGTGTAGAGTCAACGATAACAACCTGATTATCGGTTCCGATTGCAATGTTCACGGCTTGCCCAGCCACAGTCAACGTCGCAACCGCTGGCGCAACGCCTGCAACCGAAGCCTTTACTTGTACAGAATCCTTACCACTGATAGACGCATCAGCCTTAAAAGTAGTGGAAGCTGCGCCTGAATCATTGGTGACTGCGGTCGTAGGCTCAGGAACTCCACCACCATTAGGCACCGAAAAAACAACCGTCTGGCCGGAAACAGGATTACCACTAGAATCCTTCACAATAGCCGTAACACTTGAAGAGCCGTTTACAATTACGACAGTGGGATCGCCCTGTACAATAATGCTATTGGCTACCGTCGCAATAAACTTGATTGGCAAATTAGCCTGCGCTGCAGATGAACTACCGTACAACTCTGCATACACTGTCGCAGCCCCTGCCCCAGGCGACATCACGTACGCCGTTGCCGTTGCACCAACAAACGGAATAAGTTGCGGAGTGGCACTGCTAGTGCAACCGCTATCCGAATATACCTGCCCACGAGAAACCGTAAACTTAGCATGCGTGGCGACTGCACCAGCAAGCCGAACGGTTACGGGGGAACATACGTTTACGTTAATCGTGGAGTCTACCGCCGGAGAGACAAAGGCGTAGTTCACTGCAGACACGACTAGATCTTGAGATAGCTGAGCTCCGAGAGCAGACGCAGTGATTGTGTCGGTCCCTGCAACATCAGGAGTAAACGTTACGGTCGCTTGACCATTCACGTCCGTTGTGACCGAGCCTGGTACACGGTTTCCAAGCTTAGAGCGTATGCCAACGCTCTGATTTGCAATTGCTTTGCCCGCTCCATCAAGCAAGACTACCGACATCGATACGACCTTACCGGCCACCGAGGAGGTGTCCCCGCCGAAACCGATCCGCGTACCTTGCACAACCACCGAAGTCGCCTGGCTCAGGGAACCGGAGGTGGCGGTGAAATTGACGGTGCGGTTGGTCTTGTTGTCGTTGGAATTGAAGGTGATCGATGCGACGCCGCTGGCGTTGGTCGTTGCCGTCGAGGCGGAGATCGTTCCGGAATCTGCGGTGAAGGTCACCGTTGCGCCGGGCACGACGGCGTTCTTCGAGTCCTTCAGGGTCGCCGACAGGGTGACGGTCGAACTGCCATTGGTCTGGATTGTGGGCGTGTCCACGGTCAACGAAAGCTGGGTCGCCGTCTGCGGCGTGGTGGTGGTGCCACCCCCCGAGGCACACTCGGTGGATGTCTGATAAGGCAAACAACCGCTTGAACTGCCACCACCACCGCCACCGCCACCGCCACCGCCACACCCGGCCAACACCAGTGCCGCAGCCATGGCTACGGCCATCCGACTCTGGGACATCCAGCCGGCAGTTCTCAGATTACGCATAGATTTTTCCATTCAAAACAGGTTCAACGCAGACCGAGCTGGTCGTTGATGATACGCGGCGTGATGAAGACAAGCAGTTCAGTCTTGTTGTCCTTGCGCTCGTTGCTGCGAAATAGATAGCCGAGCACGGGCAGATCACCAAGCAGCGGAATCTTGGTCGTCGCGTTGGAGACATCCTGGGTATAGATACCGCCGATGACGATCGTACCGCCATTTTCCACGACGACCTCGGTCTTGACGTGCTTGGTATCGATCGGCACACCCGAGGTCAGCGCCACATTGTAATTCGGCGAATCCTTGTTCACCTCGAGCGTCATCATGATCTTGCCATCCGGCGTCACTTGCGGCTTGACCTTTAGCGCCAGGTTGGCCTTGCGGAACGAGACGCTGGTGGCGCCGGAACTGGTGGCGGAGTTGTACGGAATCTCGGTACCCTGCTCGATGATCGCTTCGGCCTTGTCGGCGGTCATCACACGCGGACGGGACACCACCTTGCCGCGACCATCGGCCTCCAACGCCGAGACTTCGAGATCGATGTAGCGGGTTGCGGCGCTGTTCCAAAGTGCGAGCGAGAAAGCGCCAGCCTGTTTGTTGTTGATCGTGGACGCCGGCAGGTTGACCCCGAGCGAATCACTGAAGTTGGGTACCGTGAGGATCTGACCCGCCTGATAGCCCGTGTTGGACAGATTGCCCGTCCCGAATGTATTGCGGTACACCTGAACACCGTCGGTGGTGGTGCCTAGCAAGCCGCCGGTCTTTCCGCCAAATCCGAGTCTGACACCCAGGTTGCGCGAGAACGTGTCGGTCGCTTCGACGATCTGAGCCTCGATCAGAACCTGACGAACCTCCACGTCGATCTCGGCGATCAGGCGTCGCATCTCCTCAAGGCGCGACGGGATGTCGTTCACGAAGATCTTGTTGCTGCGCTCGTCGGGCACCACGCTGCCGCGCTTGGACAGCACGGTCTGATCCTTGCTCTTGAGGAACTCGGCCACCGACTTGGCCTTGTGGTAGTTGATCTGGAAGCTCTCGGTGCGCAGGGGTTCCAGATCGCCGATCTGGGCCTTGGCTTCGAGATCGAGCTTCTCGCGGGCGGCGAGTTCATCCCGCGGCGCGATCCAGATCACGTTGCCGTTCTTGCGCATGTCGAGACCACGGGCCTGCAGGATGATGTCCAACGCCTGATCCCACGGCACGTCCTTCAGGCGCAAGGTGAGGTTGCCCTGCACCGAATCGCTGGTGATGATGTTGAAGTTCGTGAAGTCGGCGATGACCTGCAGCACCGAACGCACGTCGATGTTCTGGAAGTTCAGCGACAGCTTCTCGCCGCCAAAACGCCCCTTGGCGGAGCCCTGGGTGAGCTTGTTCGGGTCTTCGCGGACCGGCTTCACCTCGAGCACGAACTGGTTGTCGCTCTGGTAGGCGTTGTGCTCCCACAACCCCTTGGGGGTGATGGTCATGCGCACGTTGCCGCCCTGGGCCTGGGTCAGCACGGTGGACACCGGCGTACCGAAATCCAACACGTCGAGCTTGCGACGCAGCTGTTCGGGCACGTCGGTCTTGAGGAAATCGACGATCAGGCTGGTGCCCTGCTGGCGGATGTCGATGCCGGCGTTCGGATCGGACAGATCCACCACCAGCCGGCCTTCACCTTCCTTGCCGCGGCGGAAGTTGATGTCGCGGATCGCGTGACGCTCGCCCATACCGACCGCCGACGGTGCCGCAAACTGCGACGACTGGGCCACGCCCACGCCGGTGGCTTCCTTCATCTGGGCCGACGAGAGGGTGATCAGCACGTCCTTGCCATCGATGCGGACATCGTAGGGCGAGACGCGGGTCAGGTTGAGGACCAGCCGCGTGCGGTCGCCCACCTGGACGATATTGACACTGCGCAGATCACCGGCGTTGAGCGCCTGGCTGTTGCGCCCGAGGCCGTTGGCGGTATCGGGAAAATCGAAGGCCACCCGCGCCGGATTGGCCACGCTGAAACTCGCCGGCACGGCCGCCAGGGGCTGGGCCATGGTGAGCTTGAGCATGACGTTGCCGCCCTGATCGGCGGCGACGATGTTCTCGATGCGGTTGGCTGCCCGGGCTTCAGCCCCCGGCGGCGTCTGCGCCAGGGCTGGCGCCAGCGGGGTCAGCCCCCCGAAACATGCTGCAATGACCCACGCGCCAAGCTTGACGCCACAACGTCCCGTTTTCATTTCTTCGACTCCTGAGGCGCCTGCTCTTGCAATTGCAGCGTGCTGATGCGTTCCGTCCACTCACCGCTCGCATCTTCGACGAGTTCCTTCAATGTGACCTCCGTCTCCGTGATGGCGGTGATCTGCCCGTAGTTCTGTCCGAGATAGTTGCCAACCTTCACCTGATGCAGCGTCTTGTCGGCAAAGATGATGGCGTGGGACTGCCCACGCTTCATCAGCACACCGACCATTTTCAGCGACTCCAGGGGATAGGCTTCGAGCGGTTCTCGCCGCCGATTGGCATCGGGAGCAAACTGCCCCCCTTTTTTGTCAGGCTCAAGTTTGGCGACCCGGAACGGATCGACTTTGCTCGCGCCCTGGTAATTCACCGGCACGACCTGCTGGATCGGCGGAAGCGGCTTGAGGTTGGGCTTGAGCCCCTTGGAATTTTCTTCCATCCAGCCGCGCAGGTCGTCCTGCTCGTCCCCGCAGCCGGATAACAGAAGCACCGCAGCCAGCGGCAGCAGCGCGGTCAATCGGACGCTCTTCATTTAGCCGCCTTTTCCTTGGCCTTTTCCTTGCGCAGCTTGGCCACTTCGTCATCGTCAAGGTAGCGGTAGGTCACGGCCGTCGCATCGAACTTGAGCACGCCATCCTTCTGCGTCTCGATGGCAATGTCGTTGAGGGTGACGATCCGCGGCATCTGCGCCACATCGCTCACAAATTCGCCGAGATCGTGATAGCCACCGATGACGCGCACCGCGATGGGCAGTTCGGCGTAGAAATCCTTCATGACTTCCGAGCCCGGCTTGAACAGCTCGAACTGCAACCCACGGCCAAGACCTGCCTGATTGATGTCAGCGAGCAGCGCCTCCATCTCGGAGCGATTGGGCAACTGCTTGAGCAACGCGCCAAACTGCCGGTCGATCTCGCTCAGCTGGCGCTTGTACTCGGGCAGATTGACGGCCTGCTCCTTCTTGTCCTTCCACTCCTGCTTGAGCCGGGACTCTTCCTCGCGCTTGGTTTCGAGCTGAGACCACTGGTTGCTCCAATCGAGCCACCAGCCACCCACGACGATGGCGAAGAAGATCGCCACGAGAAAGGTAATCCGCGGAAGGAGCGGCCACTGGCCGGGATCGTTGGGATCCAGCCCCTTGAAGTCCCGCATCAGGCTCTGGTAATCCCGACTCCGGATCTGCTCCATTGGCACCCTGAGACCCATTACGGCTTACCCCCTGCGATCACGGGCATCTTTCCCTTGGTCTTGCCAACCGGCTCTTCTGTCTTGGGACGCTCGATCGTGAAATTGAGACTGAATTCACTCACGCGCCGATTGTTCAGCGTTGCGGCCTTCACCTCGACGAGATCGGCACGCTCGAGATTGGGCGAACCCTCAAGATTGCGCATCAGGTTCGACACCCGCGCGTTGGACTGGGCATACCCCGTCAGATTGATCCGCGAACCGCTCTGCTTGAGGCCCTTGAGATAAACGCCTTCGGGCATCTGGCTGGCGAGTTCATTGAAGATCTGGACGGTTTCGGTACGGTTGGTCTGCAGGGATTCGATCACCTGCTTGCGGGACAACAGCGCCTCGGCCTGCTCACGCAGGCCCTTGATCTCGGCGATTTCCTTGTCGAGTTCGACGATGCTTTCCTTGAGGAAGACGTTCTTGGCCTCCTGACCATCCACATAGCCGGCGATGATCGTGTGGCCGATGAACCACACCGCCACGCCGGACAGCGCCGCAACCGCCGCAAAAAGCCAGAACTGCTGGCGTCGGGCCTTACGTTTTTCCTCCCGGTGAGGGAGCAGGTTGATGCGAATCACGAATCAAACCTCCGCAGCGCCAGTCCGCAGGCCACGAGCAGGGCGGGTGCGTCGGCCGCCAGATTTTTGGGGCGAATCTTGGAACTCAGGCTCATGTTTGCAAAGGGATTGGCGACCTGGGTCTCGACCTGGGTCCGGCCTGCAACGGTGTCGGCGAGGCCAGGAATGACCGCGCAACCACCGGCCAGCACGATGTGATCCACCTGGTTGAACTGAGTCGAGGTGAAGAAGAACTGCAGCGCCCGGGAGACCTCCAGCGCCAGGGCATCCATGAAAGGACGTAGCAGTTCGGGTTCGTAGCTCTCGGGCAGGGAACCGGTGCGCTTGGTGCTTTCGGCCTCTTCGAGGGACATCCCGAAGTGACGCATGATGTCCTGTGTGAGCAGGAAGCCTCCGAAGGCCTGCTCCCGCGCATAGACCTGAACGCCGTTTCGGAGCACCGACACGTTCATCACGTTGGCACCCGCATCGACGAGGGCGATGATCTTGTCCTCACCCTGGCCGGGCAGCTGGGCCTGGACAAGTTCGAATGCCGACAGCGCAGCGTAGGACTCGACATCCATCACCAGCGCCTTGAGGCCGGCTGCTTCGGCCGCGGCCACGCGGTCTTCGACCTTTTCCTTGCGCGACGCGGCAATCAGCACTTCATCTTCTTCGGTGCTCGACGCTGCGGGGCCGATGACCTGAAAATCGAGGTTCACCTCGTCGAGGGCAAACGGGATGTACTGGTTGGCCTCGGATTCGACCTGAACCTCCAGCTCCTGATCCCGAAGCCCCGCCGGCAGAATGATCTTCTTGGTGATGACCGCCGAGGCAGGCAGCGCCAGCGCGACGAACTTGGTGGTGGTCCCGAGACGGCGCCAGGCTCGCCGAATGGCTTCGGCGACGGCATCGAGGTTGGCCACATTGCCATCGGACACGGCTTCGCGGGGAAGGGCTTCGATCGCATAGCGCTCGACCCGATACCCGCCCCCGGAAACAGCCGACAACTCGACCATCTTGACCGACGACGACGAAATGTCGACGCCGATCAGGGGCCGCGCCCTGGGGCTGAGAAAGGATAGGTCGATCACAAAAAATCCTGAAAATTCTTTATGTTAGGCGCAATAACAACAATCTACATGAAATCCTAGCAACAACCATGACAGGTGTAAAGCAACACCCTGTAAAACACCGCCAACGCCAGAACGGGCGAGCAACAGTGCGTGCTCGTATAATGCCGCACTTTACTTGCACCCTCTTTCCGCCATGCGCTGGGTCCTCTACCCCCTTGCCGTCCTGCTCGGCCTCATCGCGGTCGGCATCGCCATCGTCGCCCTCGCTGTCGCCTTTGCCTGGCCCACGCTTCCCTCGCTCGAAGCATTGACCGACTATCACCCCAAGATCCCGCTGCGGGTCTACACCGCCGATGGCGCGCTGATCGGCGAATACGGCGAGGAGCGCCGCGCGGTGGTGCACATCCAGGATGTGCCGCCGGTCCTCAAGCACGCCATCCTTGCCGCCGAGGACGACCGCTTCTACCAGCATTCGGGCGTCGACTTCCTCGGCATCCTGCGCGCCGCCGGGGCCAACCTCGCCACTGGCGGCAAGCGTCAGGGCGCCTCGACGATCACCATGCAGGTGGCCCGCAACTTCTTCCTCACGCGCGAAAAGACGATCTCCCGCAAGCTTTACGAGATCCTCCTCGCCTTCAAGATCGAGCAGAACCTCAGCAAGGACCAGATCCTCGAGGTCTACATCAACCAGATCTTCCTCGGCCGCCGCGCCTACGGGTTCGCGGTGGCATCCCAGACCTACTTCGGCAAGCCGCTGCGCGATCTCACCATTGCCGAGGCCGCGATGCTCGCCGGCCTGCCCAAGGCGCCGTCGGCCTACAACCCGATCGTCAATCCCAAGCGCGCCGCCCTGCGCCAGCAGTACGTGCTGCGCCGGATGAGCGAGCTTGGCTTCATCACCCCTGCCGAACAGCAGCAAGCCATCGACGCCCCGCTCAAGGTTGCCACCGGCGGCAACACCGTCAACTTCGACTTCGGCGGCAGCGCCGACTATGTGGCCGAGATGGCCCGCCAGATCGCCTTCGAACAATATCGCGAGGAGGCCTACACCCGCGGCATCAAGGTCATCACCACGATCAACAAGGCCGAGCAGGACGCTGCCTACCATGCGCTGCGGCGCGGGATCACGGACTACGACCGCCGCCACGGCTACCGGGGCGCAGAAGCCTACGTCGATCCGGCCCGGATGAACGCGGAGCAGACCGAGACGCTGGACGAACTGCTCGCCGAAACACCCGACTACGACGACATGCTCGCCGCCATCGTCACCAAGGCCGGCGGCGGCGGCGTGACGGCCTACCGGTATGGCGAATCCATCAAGATCAGCGGCGAAGGCCTGCGCTTTGCCTCCGCCATGCTCGGCGACAAGGCGCCGCCCAACAAGCGTATCCGCCCCGGCGCCGTGATCCGCATCACGCGGATCGACAACCACTGGGAGATCACCCAGCTACCCGAAGTCGAAGGCGCCCTCGCCGCAGCCGACCCGCGATCCGGCGCGATCCGCGCCCTCGTCGGCGGTTTTGACTTCAACCGCAACAAGTTCAACCACGTCACTCAGGCTTGGCGCCAGCCGGGCTCCAGCTTCAAGCCCTTCATCTACTCGGCCGCCTTCGAGAAAGGCTACGGCCCCAACAGCGTGGTGGATGACTCCCCGCTCTCCTTCCCAGCCGGCGAGACCGGCAGCCAGGCCTGGGAGCCCAAGAACTACGACGGCCGCTACGACGGCCCGATCACCATCCGCACCGCGCTGGCACGTTCCAAGAACATGGTGTCGATCCGCCTGCTCAAATCGGTCGGCCCGCGCTACGCCCAGGACTACATCACCAAGTTTGGCTTCGACGCCGAACGGCATCCGCCCTACCTCACCATGGCGCTGGGCGCCGGCTCGGTCACCCCGTGGCAGATGCTCCGCGGCTACTCGGTGTTTGCCAACGGCGGCTACCGCATCGAACCCTATCTGGTGAAGGAGATTCGCGACGAGGCCGGCAATGTGCTGGCGCGCGTCGACCCGCCAGTAGCCGGCGAGACCGCCGAACGCGCGATCGACGAGCGCAATGCCTACCTGATGGATTCGATCATGAAGGACGTGGTCCGCCGCGGCACCGCCACCAAGGCGCTGGTGCTCAAGCGGGGCGACCTGGCCGGCAAGACCGGCACCACCAACGAATACGTGGACGCCTGGTTCTGCGGCTATCAACCCACCGTGGTGGCCGTGGCGTGGATCGGCTTCGACCAGCCCAGAAAACTCGGCAGCGGCGAAACCGGTGGCGCCGCCGCGCTGCCCATGTGGATCAACTACATGCGGAAAGCCCTCGACGGCGTGCCGGAAACCTACCCGACTCCGCCGGCCGGCCTGATCCGCGTGCAGCCTTCCGGCAGCACCACGGAAGAGATGATCTACAAGGAAAACCTGCCTGCCGCGCCGCCCGAGGTGCCCCACGAACCGGCCAACTCGCCCCCCGCCGACGAAGCCCCCGCGCCGGCGGCTCAGGCGCCGGCTGCAGCGCCTCCGCCGACCGCCGCCGCGGCGCCGGCCGAGTAGTTCCCGCGAAGCCCGGTCAGCCCGCCAGGCTGACCGGCTCGCCAGCCTGTTCCGTCATGCAGCGGGACAGCACCGCATAAAAATCCGCCCCGTCCCGCGTCCCCAGCCAGCGCCCGCCCTCGGGCCGGAAGTGGAACCCACCGGATTTCGCCGCCAGCCAGATCTCCCGCGCCGCGGTGTGGCGATTGACGATGATCTTGCTGCCGTTTTCAAACTCCAGCTCGACGATCCCGCCGGGCTTCAGTTCGTAATCGAAATCCAGGTCGCACTTGTCCAGCAAGCCTTCCAGGCGGGCCAGTTCGGCATCTGCCAGTGCGTTGAAATCTGCTTCGTTCATCGCCGTCTCCGTTGATCTGTTAACATTCCTGCTTTTGCGCGGAATCCATGCGAACCATCGCCATTGCCGCCGCAGCCTGCGGCCTGATCGTGCTGGGCGGATGCGGCATCAAGGGGCCGCTGTATATCCCGCAGCCCCCCAAGCCGGCCGCCAAACCTGCACCTAAGCCCGCGCCCGCCCCGGCCGCCACGCCGGCACCGGGCGCCGATCATAACAAACCCGCATCCCAGGACTCTGCCCAATGACGCTCGCCCTGCCCGTGCCGACGCTTGCCGCCGGCCCCGCTGGCCTGACCCTTGAAGGGGTCGCCCTCGCAGACATCGCCGCCCGGTTCGGCACGCCGACCTACGTTTATTCCCGCGCTGCCCTCACCGCCGCCTTCAATGCCTACCAGCAGGCGCTCGGCCTCCGCAAATCGCTGGTGTGCTATGCGGTCAAGGCCAACTCCAGCCTCGGCATCCTGTCCGTCTTTGCCAAGCTGGGCGCCGGTTTCGACATCGTCTCGGGCGGCGAACTCGCCCGCGTGCTGGCCGCCGGTGGCGACGCCGGCAAGGTGATCTTCTCGGGCGTCGGCAAGACCCGCGACGAGATGCGCTACGCGCTCGAATCCGGCATCGGCTGCTTCAACGTCGAGTCCGCCGCCGAGCTCGATCGGCTCGCCGAAGTGGCCGCCAGCATGGGCAAGCGTGCGCCGATCGCCTTCCGCGTCAATCCCGACGTCAATCCCAACACCCACCCGTACATCTCGACCGGCCTGCGCAGCAACAAGTTCGGCGTGGCCTTCACCGAGGCGCTCGATCTGTACCGCAAGGCCAGCAAGCTGCCGAACATCGAGATCTCCGGTATCGACTGCCACATCGGCTCCCAGCTCCTCGACCCGGCGCCGATGGCCGAAGCCGCCGACAAGATCCTCGGCCTCGTCGATCAGCTTGCCAGCGAGAGCATCAAGCTCGACCACATCGACCTGGGCGGCGGCCTCGGCATCCGCTACCGCGACGAAGAGCCCCCCACCCCCACCGAATATCTCGCTCCGCTGCTGGCCCGCTTCGAAGGCCGCGACGAAGCCCTGTGCTTCGAGCCGGGCCGCTCGCTGGTGGGCAACGCCGGCCTGCTGCTCACGCGCATCGAATACCTCAAACCCGGCGTCGAGAAGAACTTCGCGATCATCGACGCGGCAATGAACGACCTCGCCCGCCCGGCGCTGTACGACGCCTACCACGAGATCGTCGCCGTCGCCCCGCGCAATGTGCCCACCACCCGCTACGAAGTGGTCGGCCCGATCTGCGAGAGCGGCGATTTCCTCGGCCACGACCGCGATCTGTCAGTGGATACCGGCGACCTGCTGGCGATCCTCTCGGCCGGGGCCTACGGCATGACGATGAGCTCCAACTACAACACCCGCCCCCGCGCCGCCGAGGTGCTGGTGGATGGCAACGAGATCCACGTCATCCGCGAGCGGGAAACCCTCGAGCACCTGCTGAAGGGCGAACGCCCGCTGCCCTGATCCCGCTCACCGCCGGCGAGTCCGACGTCACCGACCATGCGTTCAGTCTCCTGCATCGCCCTGTTCCTCGCCCTCGGACTCGCCGGCTGCGGTGAAAAACCGGCGCCTGCTGCCAGCAAGCCTGCCGGGCCGCCAGCCACCCCGGTCACCGCCTTCAAGGCGGCCAGCGTGGCGCTCGACGTGACCGAAGACACCCTCGGCACGCTGGAGGCGCTGATCGACCCGAAGATCGGCGCCGAAGTGGCCGGGCGCGTCACCGCAGTCATTGCCCACAGCGGCGACCACGTGAAGAAGGGCCAGCGCCTGGCCGAGCTCGACCCCACCGACTTCCAGATCCAGGGCCAGACCGACGCCGCCGAGATCACCCGCCTCGAATCCCTGGTGGCCCAGGCCGAACGCTTTGCCGAACGCCAGCAGAATCTCGTCGCCAAGGGCTTCATCTCCCGCAACGGCGCCGATGACGCCCTCGCCCAGCGCGACGCCCTGCGCGCCCAGCTTGCCACCGCCAAGGCACGGAGCGGCGCCAGCCGCAGCAACCTGGCCCGCACCAAGGTGGTCGCGCCCGTGGATGGCATCATCGAAACCCAGATCGTCTCGCCGGGCGATTACGTGAAGGTGGGCGATCCGCTCTTCAAGCTCGTCTCCAACCGGGTGCTGCGCGCCCACCTGCCGTTTCCCGAGTCCGCCGCCGGGCGCATCCGCCCCGGCCAGACGGTGCGCCTCGCCCTGCCCCATCAGCCCGGCAAGGTCGTCACCGGCATGGTGGAGGATGTCAAGCCCACCATCAACGACCTATCCCGTGCCATCGACGTGCAGGTGCGCCTCGACAACGACGGCTCCATGCTCTCGGGTGGCACCGTCAACGCCGCCATCGTCACCGGCACGAAGCCCGCCGCGGTGGTAGTGCCCGAACAGAGCGTGGTGCTGCGCCCGGCCGGCAAGGTGGTTTATGTGATCGCTGACGGCAAGGCCCGCCAGCGGGTGGTGGAAACCGGTGTCAAGCAGGGCGGCCGCGTCGAGATCGTCAAGGGTCTGGCCAGCGGTGAGACCATCGTCGAGGACGGCGCAGGCTTCCTCACCGACGGTGCCGCCGTCAACATCAAGACCCAGCCCACCGCTCCCGCCGCGCCCAAGCCATGACCCTGCCCGAGCTGTCCGTCAAGCGCCACGTGCTGGCGTGGATGATGAGCGCCGTGCTGGTGCTCGTCGGCATCATCGGCTACCAACGGGTCGGCATGGACCGCTACCCGTACATCGAATTTCCGGTGATCTCGATCACCACCTCGCTCAAGGGCGCCAACCCCGACATCGTGGATTCGAGCATCACCAACGTCATCGAATCGGCGGTCAACAGCGTGCCTGGCATCGAGCACGTGCAGTCCACCTCGTCGCCGGGCGTGTCCACCGTCAACATCACCTTCTCGCTGGAGAAGAAGGTGGACGTGGCCTTCAACGAGGTGCAGTCCAAGGTCAATCAGGTGCTGCGCCGGCTGCCCAAGGACGTGGACCCGCCGGTGGTGGCCAAGGTCGAGACCAACGCCCAGCCGGTGATGTGGCTGGCGCTGCAGGGCGACCGCACCCAGCAGCAGCTCAACCAGTACGCCATCAACACCCTCAAAAAGCGCCTCGAGACCATCGACGGCGTGGGCGAGGTGCGCCTCGGCGGGCGGCGCGACCGCACCATCCGGGTCAACCTGCTGCCCGATCGGATGGCCGCCCACAAGATCACCGCCCAGGACATCACCGACGCCTTCGCCAAGGAGCATGTGCAGCTGGCCGGCGGTTTCGTGGTGGGCAAGACCACCGAAAGCCTGGTCAAGCTGGATCTGGAATTCCACCAGGTGGACGAACTCAAGACCCTCGTGGTGGCCTGGCGCGAGAAGGCGCCGGTGCGCCTGGGCGACATCGCCGAGATCGAGGACGGCCTCACGGACAACCGCCAGCTGGCCCGCTTCAACGGCAAGACCACCATCGGCCTGGGCATGGTGAAGATCGCCAACGCCAACACCGTGGCGATCACCGAGCGCACCCAGGAACGCCTCGACCGCGATCTGCGCCCCATGCTGCCGCCGGGCATGACGCTCTCCGTCGTCTCCAACGACGCGGTGTTCATCCTCGAGATCGTCGATTCCCTCAAGGAGCACCTGATCGAAGGCACCCTGCTCGCCGCGCTGGTGGTGTGGGTCTTCCTGCGCTCGGTGCGCTCCACCCTCATCATCTCGCTGGCGATCCCGGTGTCGCTGCTGGGCGCCATCGCGGTGATCTACTTCGCCGGCTTCACCCTCAACTCCCTCACCATGCTTGCGCTGCTGCTGCTGATCGGGGTGGTGGTGGACGACGCCATCGTGGTGCTCGAAAACATCTTCCGCCACCGGGAGGCGCTCGACCCCGACCCCGTCTCGGCAGCCGTCAATGGCAGCAACGAGGTGGTCTTCGCGGTGATGGCGGCCACCTTGTCCCTAGTGTGCATCTTCGCGCCGGTGGCCTTCATCTCGGGGATCATCGGGCAGTTCTTCCGCAGCTTTGCGCTGGTGGTCACCTTCGGGGTGCTGGTGTCGCTGTTCGTCTCGCTCACCCTCACGCCCATGCTGTGCGCGCGCTACCTCAAGGTGGAGAAGCAGCACGGTCCGATCTACCGTTTCTTCGACCGCGTCTTCGCAGGCCTGGACGCGCTCTACGTGCGCCTGCTGGAAGGCGCCCTCACCCACCGCCTGTGGGTGCTGGTGGCGACCCTGGCGGTGGTCGGGTCGAGCGCCTTCTTCTTCGCCAACGTGGGCAAGGCCTTCGCGCCGGAGCAGGACGAGGGGCGCTTTCTGGTGTCGCTGCGCACGCCGCTGGGCTCGAGCATCGACTACACCGACAGCAAGCTGAAGGAGGTCGAGGCCATCCTCGACCGTCACCCGGAGGTGCGCTCCGAGTTCGCCCTGATCGGCCTCGGCACCGCCGGGCAGGTGAACCAGGGCACGGTGGTGGTGCGCATGGCCCCGCGGGAGGAGCGCACGGTCAAGCAACAGGACATCATCCCGCTGCTGCGCAAGGAGTTCGCCCAGATCGCCGGCGCGCGGGTGTTCGCCGCGCCCTATCCGATGGTCCAGGGCCAGCGGGGCGAGCCGCTGCAGTTCGTGCTCACCGGCGAGAACCTGCAGGAGCTTGGCCGCCACGCCGTGGCCCTGCAGAAGAAGCTCACCGCCCTGCCCGGCATCGGGCGGATGGACACCGACCTCCAGCTCGACCTGCCCCAGCTCATCTTCGCGCCGGATCGTCTGCGCATCGCCGACGCCGGCCTCACGACCCAGGACGTGGCGCTGGCGATCAACATGCTCACCGGCGGGGTGGACATCGCCAAATACAACGACGAGCCCGGCGACGGCCAGCGCTACGACATCCGCGTGAAGGCCAGGGAGGGCACCTTCACCCAGCCGGCCGATCTTTCCAAGATCTTCCTGCGCAACAAGGCCGGCGAGCTGGTGCGCCTGGACAGCGTGGCAGGCTTCCGCGAGGCCCTGGGCCCCGCCATCGTCGGGCGCTTCGACCTGCAGTACGCCGCCACCTTCTTCGCCACCCCGAGCCTGCCCCTGGGCGAGGCGGTCGAGGTGGTCAAGGCCACCGCCGCCGAGCTGCTGCCCACCGGCTACCAGGTCAAGCTGATCGGTCAGGCCGAAGAGTTCGGCAAGACCCAGAAATACATGAGCTTCACCTTCGCCCTGGCCATGACGCTGCTCTACATGGTGCTCGCCAGCCAGTTCAACAGCTTCCTGCAGCCGGCCATCGTGATGCTGGCCCAGCCGCTGGCCATCGTCGGCGGCGTGGCGGCCCTGTGGCTCACCGGGCAGACCCTCAACATCTACTCGATGATCGGGCTGGTGCTGTTGATCGGCCTCGTGGCCAAGAACTCCATCCTGCTGGTGGACCTCACCAACCAGCGCCGCGCCGACGGCCTCAAGGTGGACGCCGCCCTGCGCAACGCCTGCCCGATCCGGATGCGCCCGGTGCTGATGACGTCCATGACGGTGATCCTGGCGCTCGCCCCGGCCGCGGCAGGTTTTGGCGCCGGCAACGAGACCAACCAGCCGCTGGCCATCGCGGTGATCGGCGGCATGATCAGCTCCACCCTGCTCACCCTGGTGGTGGTGCCGGCGGTGTATTCGCTGCTCGAAGGCTGGCGCGAACGCCGCGCCGCCACCCGATAGGGCCGCACGCGTCGGCCAGACCCCGGCTCGCGTATCCCGGAGAGGGACACGAGCATCTCCGGGAGACTCACGTGTATCTCCGGGGTAGGCCGTCCTATCCCGAAGAGCCAGCCGAGAGACGCCAGGACAGGACGGTTCGGTCTCCGAGTCCCAGCCGAGCTGCAAAAAGCAGCAACCGACAAACTCGCGGAATGGACCTGTGTGCCTCAAAGCCCCATGCGAGGGACATCGGGATGGTCACCCCCCATCCGGCGACTCTTGCTTCGGCCCGACAGAATCAGCCGGGCAGCCCTGCGTGCGCTCCGAGCAAGGCAGCGCCGCGCCCGACGGGCCCGCGGATACCCGCGAGCGGCAATGCATGGCCGACGAGGACGGATCAGCCCAGGGGCGTGACCGCGCTGCGGCCGGCGGGGGTGTCCAGCCAGCGCTGGAGGATGCGGTAGGTGTCGAGGTCGAAGCGGCGCGGCGGCAGGGCTTCGAGCAGCGCACCCAACTCGCCTTCGTCCTCGACGCTGCCCAGCAGGCACCAGCGATCCACCACATGCACCGCGCTGCGGCCGGTGTCCGGGTGGTGTTCGCGCACCGCCACCGGGCCATCCCACGGCCAGCGGCGGATGCGCAGGCTCTCGAGCACCTTGAGGAGTCGCTCGTCATGCTCCGCGTGGGCTTCCTTGCCGCAGCACACGCCGGCGCAGCGCTTCATCTGGTGGGCCAGGCAGGCGCCGTCGCCCCACGGCTCGGTGCCGATGCGGCGGGGGCACAGCTTGTAGAGCAGGGCCAGCTCGCGCAGGGCGTTGTCGGCTTCCTTCTTGCTGCGGAAGGCGCCGTAGACGGCGTCCCACCCGACCGGGTCGGCGCCGTTGAGGGCTTCGCGCACCAGCACCGGGCCGCGCTTCTTCGTCGGGTCGTAGCGCAGCCCGAACACGGCTTCGGTCTCGCGCAGCTTGCGGTTCTCGGTGGGCTTGCGTTCCTTGACGAGGCGCGCCTCCAGTAGCAGCGCGCCCAGCTCGCCCGCGGTGGGCAACCATTCCACCCGGCGCACCTGCTGGGCGAGCTTGGCCTCTTTGGTGCTCGAATGGTCGGACGAAAAGTGGCTCATCACCCGGGAGCGCAGGCTGACGCTCTTGCCGATGTAGATGGGCAGTTCGTTCTCACCGAAGAAGAGATACACCCCGGGGCCCTCGGGCACGCCTTCGAGCACGCCCTCGGGCAGCCCCACCGGCCGGCTGGGGGCCTTCATGGCCTTGGCGATGGCGATGCCGAGGATCTCGGGCGGAAACGCGTCGGCGACGATGCCGGCAAACTGGAACAGCGCCTCGGTGTCGCCCATCGCCCGGTGGCGGGCCGCGCAGGTGAGGTTGTGGCGGGCGATCAGCGCATCCAGCCCGTGGCGATGGTGTTGGGGGTAGAGTGCGCGGGATAGCTTGACGGTGCACAGCACCGGCGCGTCGAAGCGTTCGCCGATGCGCGAGAACTCGTTCTTGATGAAGCCGTAGTCGAAGCGCGCGTTGTGGGCCACGAACACGCAATCGGCGAGCAGCGCCCGCACCCCGTCGGCGAGATCGGCAAAGGGCGGCGCATCGGCGACCATCGCGTCGGTGATGCCGGTGAAGCCCTGGATGGTCGGCGGAATCGCCATGCCCGGATTGACGAGGCTGGACCAGCGCTCGACCAGCACGCCGTCCTCGATGCGCAGGATCGCGATCTCGGTGACCCGGTCGACCACCGGATTGGCGCCAGTGGTTTCAACGTCGATGAAGGCGATCTTGGGGGCGAACACGGCTGCGGCGTCGAGAAAACGAAAAGACGGCGTGCGGCCAGTCGGCGGCACACCGGAGATGACAACCAGACCCTCGCCACGACGCCATCCAGGCGCCCGGCGGGCTGGCAAGCTGAACCTGAACCCCGGCCGACGCACCCGCGAGGGCGTCAGCCGGCGGGCTTATTCAGTGGCGTACGGGTAGGCCTTGTGGGGCACCTTGCCAGCGGCGTACTCGCCCTGGGTTGCCAGATCCTGCGGCTTGTCCCACCACAGGGCGCGGCCCTTCTGCTGCTCTTCGCGCTCTTCCGGATGGGCCTTCATCCATTCGCGCATGAACTTGGTGTGTTCGGATTCGTAAATTGCCATTGAGTGATCTCCCGTTTTAGCGGCGTGATTCTATCAGCGTCGGGGCGCGCTGGCCCCGGCGGTTCATTTCTGGTCGCCCCGCATCCGCCCGATGCGCACCACTTCGGGAATGGTGCGCAGGCCCCGGATGACCTTGGCCAGATGCAGGCGATGGGTGACCTGGACAGTGATGTACAGGGTTGAATAAGTGCCCTGTTCGCCGTCGGTGGACACGTTCTGGATGTTGCAGTCCTGCTCGGCGATGGCGTTGGCGACCTTGGCCAGCACACCGCGCACATTCTTGGTCAGCAGCTTGAGGGTGACGTCGAACAGGCGGTCGGTGGAGGGTTCCCACTCGACGTCGATCCAGCGGTCGCGCTCACTGCGCAGCTTGCTGGCCTGGGGGCAGTCGTGCATGTGGACTTCCAGCCCCTGGCCCTTGCGGATGATGCCGACAATCGGATCGCCCGGGATCGGGCGGCAGCAGCGGGCGAGCTGCACCGCCACGCCTTCGGTACCGCGGATCAGGATCGCGCCCGCAGGCTTGGGCTTGACCACGTCGGCACGGCCGGATTCGACGTCCTGGATCTCGGCCAGACGCCGGGCGACGATGGCTGGCAGGCGTCGGCCAAGGCCGATGTCGGTCATCAGCTCGCGACGGGTGGCGAGGGTGAATTCGCGCAGGAAGCGATCCCAGGCAAAGGTGCTGACCTGCCCCAGGGTGAGTCCGTGGGGCCGCAGAGCCTGGTTGAGGAGCCGCTCGCCGAGGGTCGAGGCTTCTTCCTGCTGGGCGTTCTTGAGAAAGTGGCGGATCTGCGCCCGGGCCTTGCCGGTGCGTACATAGCTCAGCCAGGCTGGGTTGGGGCTGGCGTGGGCGGCGGTGATGATCTCGATCTGGTCGCCATTGTGGAGTTCGGTGCGCAGGGGCATCAGCTCGCCGTTGATGCGTCCGGCGACGCAGCGGTTGCCCACATCGGTGTGCACCGCGTAGGCGAAATCCACCACCGTGGCGCCTCGCGGCAGGGCGAAGATCTTGCCCTTGGGGGTGAAGGCATAGACCTCACCCGGAAAGAGATCGATCTTGACGTGTTCGAGGAACTCGCTGGAATCGCCAGACGTGGATTGCAGTTCAAGCAGCGACTGCAGCCAGCTGTGGGTCTTGTGCTGAAGCTCTGTGAGGGTTTTCTCGTCTTCCTTGTAAAACCAGTGGGACGCCACGCCACTTTCGGCCACGTGGTTCATCTCCGGCGTGCGGATCTGCACCTCGACCGGCGTGCCAAAGGGGCCGATCAGCGTGGTGTGGAGCGACTGGTAGCCGTTGGCCTTGGGAATAGCGATGTAATCCTTGAACTTTCCGGGCACCGGCTTGTAGAGGCCGTGAAGCGCGCCGAGGGCGCGGTAGCAGGTCTGGACATCCGGCACGATGACGCGGAAGCCGTAGATGTCCAGCACCTGGGAGAAGCTGAGACGCTTCTCGGACATCTTGCGGTAGATGCTGTAGAGGTGCTTTTCGCGGCCGCGGACTTCGGCGTCGATGTGCCACTGGGGCAGGCGCTCTTCGATGGCACCGAGGATCTTGCCGACCACCTCGCGCCGGTTGCCCCGGGCAGAGAGGATGGCCCGTGACAGCACCCGGAAGCGCATCGGGTGGCGGTGCTTGAAGGCGAGCTCCTGGAGCTCGCGGTAGATGCTGTTGAGCCCCAGCCGGTTGGCAATGGGTGCGTGGATTTCCTGGGTCTCGCGGGCGATGCGACGGCGCTTGTCGGGCCGCATGTGATCGAGCGTACGCATGTTGTGCAGACGGTCGGCCAGCTTGATGAGGATCACCCGCAGGTCACTGGCCATCGCCAGCAGCATCTTGCGGAAATTTTCGGCCTGGGCTTCTTCCTGCGACTGGAACTCGATCTTGTCGAGCTTGGACACGCCATCGACGAGCTCGGCCGTGGTGCGCCCGAAGCGCTCGGCGATCTCGGCCTTGGTGATGTGGGTGTCCTCCATCACATCATGGAGGAGCGCGGCGCACAGGGCCTGGGCGTCCAGGTGCCAGCCGGCGAGGATCTCGGCAACGGCAACCGGATGGGAGATGTAGGGCTCGCCGCTCTGCCGCATCTGGCCCTGATGGGCGTCGGCGGAGAAGTGGTACGCGGCCTCGATGCGGCCTACGTCTTCGGCACGGAGATAGGTTGCGACGAGCGCCCGGAGCCGACCGAAGTCGAGGGGCACGACGCTGGAGGCTGGAGGCTGGAAAACGCCGCCACCGCTAACGGGAACCGGGGCGGCGGATTCCATGACATTGCTCTCTGGCGGGAGGCCGATCAGGCCTGACCGCGGTTGAGGACTTCGGTGCCGACCTTGCCGGCGGCGATTTCGCGCAGGGCGATCACCGTGGGCTTGTCCTTGTCGTGGCGGTCGAGGTCCACCTGCGGGGTGGCGCCGGCCGTCAGCTGACGGGCACGATAGGTCGCTGCCAGGGTGAGCTGGAAGCGGTTGGGGATTCTCTTCAGACAGTCGTCAACGGTTACACGGGCCATATTTGCCTCAATCCTGTTCCAGATAACGGAAAAACTCCGGCTTGCGCGCCTCCTGGTTGGCGTAGCGCAGCCGCGATGCTCTTACCACGCCCACGAGATCGTCAATCGCCATGGGCAGGTCTTCATTGATTATAACGTAGTCGAACTCTGCCACATGGCGCATCTCTCCGCGGGCGGCGAGCACTCGGCGGGCGATCACCTCCTCGCTGTCGGTGCCACGACCGCGCAGGCGACGCTCGAGCTCTTCGACCGATGGCGGCAGGATGAATACCCCGACCGCCTTCGGGAAGACCTTGCGCACCTGCTGGGCGCCCTGCCAGTCGATTTCGAGGAGAATGTCCTTGCCGGCGTGAATCTGCGCTTCAAGCCAGCCCTTGGACGTTCCGTAGTAGTTGTTATGGACTTCCGCCCATTCGAGAAATTCCCCTTGATCCCGCAGCTGGCGGAAGGTGGGGACGTCTACGAAATGATAATGACGGCCGTTCTCCTCGCCAGCCCGCGGCGCGCGGGTGGTGTAGGAGATCGACAGCTTGACCTGGGGATCGCGCTCCAGCAGCCCGCTGACCAGGGTGGTCTTGCCGGCGCCGGATGGGGCAGTGACGATGAACAGGGTGCCGGGCATGGCCGATCCTTACTCGATGTTCTGGACTTGCTCGCGCATCTGTTCGATGGCCAGCTTGAGTTCGACGGCGATGGCGGTCATGTCGGCGGCCATCGCCTTGGAGCCAAGGGTATTGGCCTCGCGGTTGAGTTCCTGCATCAGGAAATCCAGCCGTTTGCCGGCAGCGCCGCCGGCCTTGAGGATGCGTTCCACCTCGTCGAGGTGGGTGGACAGCCGGGACAGCTCCTCCGCCACATCCACCCGCTGGGCGAACAGGCCGACTTCGGTGCGGATGCGATCTTCATCCAGCGTGGCGGCCGCATCGCGCAGGCGCGTGGCGAGCTTTTCCTGGTATTCAGCCACCAGCGCTGGCACGCGAGGCGCCACTTTGGCGACGAGGTCGCGCATGTGGGCGATGCGCCCGCGGATCATTTCGGCGAGCTTTTCACCCTCGCGGCGACGGGTTGCGACGAGCTCATCCAGTGCGGCACTGGCCAACGGGCCGATCTCGGGCTGCAGCGCCTCGAAGGTAACGCCATCATCTGCCAGCATGCCCGGCCAACGCAGGATTTCTGCCACCGAGAAGGGCGCGGCCTGGGGCAACTCGGCAAGAATGACGGCCTGGGCCGTTTTGAGCTGTCCGAAGAGCACATCGTTGATCGCGAGATCACGAGGTGCGCTATCCTTCGCCTGCAGGTTGAACCTGCACTCGACCTTGCCGCGGCGCAGTCGGGAGGTGATCGCCTCGCGGATCAGCGGCTCGGCCTGACGCAAGTCGTCGTTGATGCGAAACGCAAGATCGAGATAGCGGGAGTTAACGCTTCGCAATTCGAGGTGCAGGGCAACACGGCCCAGGTCGCGAACCTGGACGGCAAAGCCCGTCATGCTGTGGATCATCCTGTTTTTCCCGAGAAAGTGCGGCAGTCGAAGTAAACTAGCAGACCGAACGCCACCAAGAGACGAAGTGTAGCGCCCCGCCCGATGGCCACTCAACAGAACTGCGCCCTCCCGCCAGGTTTCCTGCTCGACCACTACCGGGTCGAGCGGCAGCTGTCGCTGGGCGGATTCTCGATCGTCTACCTGGCGTACGATCAGGATGGCTCGCCCGTTGCCATCAAGGAATATCTGCCGAACTCGCTGGCCTTGCGCGGCGAGGGTGAGGTCACGCCCCACGTCACGGAAGCCCACCAGGGAGCCTTCCGATACGGCATGAAGTGTTTCTTCGAGGAAGGCCGGGCGCTCGCCAAGCTGGTGCATCCCAACGTGGTGCGCGTGCTCAATTTTTTTCGCGCCAACGGCACGGTTTACATGGTGATGCAGTTCGAGCGCGGCCGGACGCTCCACGACTACGTCCAGAAAAACAAGGGCAACGTGCGCGAGCGCTTCATCCGCGGGGTGTTCACCCGCATGCTCAACGGCCTGCGTGAAGTTCACGCCCACAAGCTGCTGCATCTCGACATTAAGCCCTCCAACATCTATCTGCGCGCCGACGGCACGCCGGTGCTGCTGGATTTCGGCGCAGCCCGCCAGACGCTGATGTCCGACACCCCCATCCTCAAGCCGATGTACACCCCCGGCTTCGCCTCGCCCGAGCAGTTCGCCAGCCGCGAGGCGCTTGGCCCTTGGAGCGACATCTACAGCGTGGGCGCGTCGATGTACGCCTGTCTCGCCGGCACCTCTCCCCAGCGGTCCGACGAACGCATCAAACACGACACGGTCGTCCCCGCCACCAAGGCCTGGGCCGGGCAGTTTTCCCCCCACTTCCTGGCGACCATCGACTGGTGCCTGCAACTCGATCCGCTCAATCGCCCCCAGAGCTGTTTCGCCCTGCAAAAAGTCCTCGCCCAACGCCACCGGGAAGCGCCTCCGCAGCAGAAGACCTGGCTCGAAGGCCTCGGCTCCCGACTAAAAACAATGATAGGCCGTACATGAGATTCACGATTTTCCAGGAGAGCCGGATCGGCAAGCGCCGCACCAACCAGGATCGTGTGGCGTATTCCTACACCCGCGATGCCCTGCTGATGGTGCTTGCTGACGGCATGGGCGGGCATCTCTACGGTGAGGTCGCGGCCCAGATCTCCGTGCAGTTCATCGCCCAGTCCTTCCAGCAGGAGGCCCGCCCCAAGGTCACCGACCCGGTGCTGTTCCTGTCGCGGGTGCTCAGCAACGCCCATCACGCGATCCTCGACTACGCCTTCGACAAGCACCTGGCCGACATCCCGCGCACCACCATCGTCGCCTGCCTGATCCAGGAAGGCGTCGCCCACTGGGCCCACGCCGGCGACTCGCGCCTCTACATGATCCGCAAGGGCCGCCTGGTCGCCCAGACGCGCGACCACTCCCGCGTCCAGCTGATGCTGGACCAGGGCCTGCTCGACGCCGAAGCCGCAGCCGTCCATCCCGGCCGCAACCGCATCTTCAGCTGTCTGGGCGGCAATCACCCGCCCCAGATCGAGTTCTCCCGCGGCGCCTCGCTCGCCAACGGCGATGTCATTGCCATCTGTTCGGATGGCGTGTGGGGCCCGCTCGAACCCGACGCACTGGTCAAGTCCCTGGCCGACGGGCGAGTCATGGAAAGCGTACCCAAGATCATGAACGAGGCCGAACTCCTCGGCGGCCACCAGTGCGACAACATGACCCTGATCGCCATGACCTGGCATGACGACCACCAGGAAGACATTCCCGACACCGTCTCCACCCGCACCATGCCCGCCGATGCCTACACCACCCAGATGGAAGGCTTCGGCCGCGGCAAGCGCGAGCAGGAAGACCTCAGCGAAGACGAAATCGAACGCGCGATCCGCGAAATCAACGCAGCCATCCACAAATTCAAATGACCCAGCCCAGCACCGCCTTCGCTCGCCCCAGCGGCCGCACTCCCGCCCAGCTTCGCCCGGTCCGCATCACCCGTGGCTTCACCCGTCACGCCGAAGGTTCGGTGCTCATCGAGTTCGGCGACACCCGGGTGCTGTGTACCGCCAGCGTCGAGGAATCGGTGCCGCCCTTCCTGCGCGGCAAGGGCCAGGGCTGGCTGACCGCCGAGTATGGCATGCTGCCCCGCTCCACCCACACCCGCAGCCCGCGGGAAGCCGCCAAGGGCAAGCAGAGTGGCCGCACCCAGGAAATCCAGCGTCTGATCGGCCGCAGCCTGCGCGCGGTGGTGGACATGACCGCCCTGGGTGAGCGCCAGATCACCATCGACTGCGACGTGCTGCAGGCCGACGGCGGCACCCGCACCGCGTCGATCACCGGCGCCTGCATCGCCGTGCATGAAGCCCTCGATGGTCTCGTCAAGGCCGGCAAGCTCCGGGCCAACCCGATGCGCGATTTCGTCGCAGCCATCTCGGTGGGCATCTACAAGGGCGTGCCGGTGCTCGATCTCGATTACCCCGAGGATTCCGACTGCGAGACCGACATGAACGTGGTGATGACCGGCGCCGGTGGCTTCGTCGAAGTCCAGGGCACCGCCGAAGGCACGCCCTTCTCCCGCGCCGAACTCGACGCCCTGCTGGAACTTGCCGGCGACGGCATAGCCCAACTGGTCATCGAACAGAAAAAGGCCCTCGGGATCGCCTGAGCGCCGGGAAGGAAGCTCGCCATGAAACAGCTCGTCCTCGCCAGCGGCAACGCCGGCAAGCTCAAGGAACTCTCGGCTCTCCTCGCCCCGCTGGGCATCGAGGTGCTGCCGCAGTCGGCTTTCAACGTGAGCGAAGCCGAAGAGCCCCACCCGAGCTTTGTCGAAAACGCCATCGCCAAGGCCCGCCATGCCGCCCGCGCCACCGGCCTGCCGGCCCTGGCGGATGACTCCGGCCTGTGCGTGGACGCCCTCGGCGGCGCGCCCGGCGTGATCTCGGCGCGCTTCGCCGGCGAGCCCAAGTCCGACCAACGCAACAACAACCTGCTGCTGGAGCGCCTCGCTGGCCAGCCCGACCGCCGCGCGCGCTTCTATTGCGCGCTGGCCCTCGTCCGCCACGCCGACGATCCGCAGCCGCTCATCACCACCGGCGAGTGGCGCGGCGTGATCCTCGACGCGCCCCGCGGCCAGGCCGGCTTCGGCTACGACCCGCTGTTCCTGGTACCCGACCTCGAGCAAACCGCCGCCGAGATCCCCGCCGAACTCAAGAACGTCCTCTCCCACCGCGGCTCCGCCTTCCGCCAGCTCCTCGACAAGCTCCGCGCCGAAGCCGCCTGACGCCCTGCATGTCCGAACCCCGCATCATCCCGATCGCCGCCGCCCCCGCGCGGCCGGCGCAGCCCGCGGCCGGCCCGTGGGAATCGCGCCTCACCGCGTCGCCGCCGCTTTCGCTGTATGTCCACTACCCGTGGTGCGTGCGCAAGTGCCCGTATTGCGACTTCAACTCTCACGCGGTGAAGGACGAAGGCATCCCCGAGGCGGCCTACATCGAAGCCCTCGTCGCCGATCTGGAAGGCGCGCTGCCGCAGATCTGGGGTCGCCGCGTGCTGAGCGTCTTCATCGGCGGCGGCACGCCAAGCCTGATGAGCCCCGAAGGACTGGACACGCTCCTCACCGCGATCCGGATGCGCGTGCAGCTCGATCCGCTGGCCGAGATCACCCTCGAGGCCAATCCGGGCACGGTGGATTCCGGCCGCTTCAAGGCCTTCCGCGAGGCCGGCGTCAATCGGCTGTCGGTGGGCATCCAGAGCTTCGACGAGCGCCACCTGAAGGCCCTCGGGCGCATCCACGGCCGAGCCGACGCCATCGCCGCCGCCGAAGCTGCGCTCACCCACTTCGAGGCGGTCAATCTAGACCTGATGTACGCCCTGCCCGGTCAGACGCTGGCCGAAGCCGAGGCCGACCTCGCCACCGCCCTCGCCCTGGGCCCCACGCACCTGTCGTGCTACCACCTGACCCTGGAGCCCAACACCGCCTTCGCCGCCAACCCGCCCGAAGTGCCCGACCCGGACGCCTCGGCCGACATGCAGGACCACATCGAAGGCCGCCTGGGCGACGCCGGCTACGTCCACTACGAAACCTCGGCCTTCGCCAAACCCAGCCGCGAGTGCCGGCACAACCTCAATTACTGGACTTTCGGCGATTACCTGGGCATCGGCGCCGGCGCCCACGGCAAGCTGTCATCCCACGAAGGCATCGTCCGCGAGACGCGGCCCAAGCACCCGGCGGCCTATCTTGCCGCCCACCAGGACGGCAGCTTCGTGCAGGAGAGGCGCAGCATCGGCGGCGCCGAGCTGCCCTTCGAATTCATGATGAACGCCCTGCGCCTCAACCGGGGCTTTCCGAAGCGGCTGTTTGCCGAACGCACCGGCCTGCCCTTCGAGGCCGTCGAGCCCGGGCTGATCCGGGCCCGCAACGAGGGGCTGATCGAGGTCGATGGCGAGACGATCCGGCCGACCACCCGCGGCCGTCACTTCCTCAACGAACTGCTGATGCGCTTCCTGCCGACCTGACGGCCTGGCAGGAAGCCGGATTCAGGCCCGCTCGCCGAGCAGGGTCTGGATTTCCTCGCTGACAGCCTCGGTTGCGGTCTTGTCCTCATCCCGCCGCTGTAGCAGGGCGTGCGCCCCCAACAGTAGCCTATGAAACAAATTTCGTTTTAATTGCAACACCGTTGCCGCCCGCAGGGAGCCATTGGCAAACTGACGTTTCACCTCGCCCTCACCGGGGCGAAAATCCAGCATGCGAAAGCGGCCGTCGGCAAACAGCTGACGGAGCGCCGCCAGATGCAGGATCGACCCCGCGGACCACGAACGAAAATCGGCCCGCTCTCCGCCGGTGATGTACTGCAGCACATCACCCACCGCCGCCAGGCACACGAAAGCCGCAGGCGCACCGTTGGCAAACAGCACCAAACCGTGCAGACGCCCGTCAGCGGCCGCATCGCGCAACGCGCCGCCAGGCGCATGGCCCGGACTCACGATTGCCGCGTGACGCACGAGCGCCTCAACCTCTGCCGGGGTGCTGAAGGCCTGGATGTCCAGCCTAGCCTCAGCGCCCCCGAAGGCCTCGATAAAGCGAGCCTCGTCACGAGCGAAGGAATCGCGGGTCTTGGCCGAGAAGCGACCTTCCAGATAGGCATCGTAACCGCCAGGCCAAGCCAGGTAATGCCACACGTCACGTTTCACCACGTACATCACCCGGTCGTCGAGCACGCTGTGGGTGCGCCAACCCTGATCCACCACACCGCACAGCAGATGCCCGTCCAGGCCCACCGGCAAAGCCCGGGTGGTGAGTTCACGTGCATTGCCGGCAAGCACATCGGCCAAGGTTGCCTGACGAACGGCAAGGTTCAACGGCATCGCAAAACGGCGCCGGCCGCCTATTACGAAAGGCAGAGACAAGCACCTGCCCGGAGAGTCATTCATAACATGCCTTTTAGATTACGCGTGAAGCTGAAACAAGTGTTCATGCGGGTTTTCAGCGCATGCGAGAATTGACTGAGATTATGTCATGGGCAGATTCAGCCGGTTCGACAATTTGATGACGCAGTGTTACACACAGACAACACACCGCGTCCGCCCCGTCCTGGCACCCACTGTTCTCGGCCTGGGCCGCCCTAGCCTGGCGTTTCCGCTTACTGCACAATGCGCGCCAGACCCCCGCGCCGCCATCCACCCCCATGGCCCACTCTGCTCCACTCGCATCGCCCCCACCTCTGCCAGCCCACACCGACATCGCCAAGCTCGGCCAGGTATTCACGCCCGAACCGGTGGTACGCGCCATGCTGCGGCTGCGTCAGAACGCTGGCCGGGTGCTTGAGCCTTCCTGCGGCGACGGCGCCTTTCTGCGCGCGCTGCATCACGCGGTCGGGATCGAGTTCGATGCCCGTCATTGCCCGCCGGGCGCCCACAACATCGACTTCTTCGCCTATCCCGAAGACGAGAAGTTCGACACCGTGATCGGCAACCCGCCCTATGTGCGTTACCAGGACATCGCCCCCTCCACCCGCGCGCTACTGCGCCGGGACGGTTTCGACGGGCGTAGCAACCTCTACCTTTTCTTCATCGAGAAGTGCGTGCGTCACCTGCGGCCGGGCGGCGAGCTGATCTTCATCACCCCGCGGGATTTCCTCAAATCCACCAGCGCCCTGCAGCTCAACCGCTGGCTGCACCGGCACGGCACGATCACCCACGCCATCGAGCTGGGCGATGCCCGCGTGTTTGCCGACGCCTTGCCCAACTGCCTGATCTGGCGCTACGAACTGGGCGAGACCGGCCACCACACCGCGTGGGCGCGGATCAGCCAGGGCGACGACCTCGCCCACAGCCTCGAGCACCCTCAATGGCAGCGGCGCAACTTCCTTGAAAGCGCCGGACACCTGCTGTTTTCCCACGGCGAGTACGGCCTGAGCTTTGCCGATGTGGCGAGCGTGCGGGTCGGCGCGGTGTCGGGACTCGACGAGGTGTACGTTAGCGAGGCCTACGGCAACCGGGATTTCGTCACCTCCGCCACCGCCCGCACCGGCCAGACCCGCCGGATGATCTGGTGTGAGCCCGACGCGCCGGCACCCGAGGCGCTGCAACCCCACCGGAACGCCCTGATCGCCCGACGCATCCGTCAGTTCGACGAGACCAACTGGTGGCACTGGGGCCGCGGCTACCCCCAGAGCGACGCACCGCGCGTCTACGTAAACACCAAGACCCGCTGCACCGCGCCGTTCTTCGTGCACCCGTGCATCCACTTTGGCGGCGCTGTCATGGGCGTCTTCCCCCATCGTCTGGACGTGGACCTGGAAGCCTTCCGCGACGCCCTCAACGGGGTGGACTGGGCTGATCTGGGCTTCGTGTGCGACGGGCGCTACCTGTTCTCCCAACGCAGCCTCGAGAACGCACCGCTGCCCGGGCGCTTCCGGGCCTTCCTGCCGACGCCCGGCTAGGGTCTGCCGGGGGGGTCGGACGGATGGTGTAACATCCGGCCAGAACAATCACGGGCCGCGCGGGTCCACGGTGCTGTTGCGCCGCAAACCACCCGACGCAGCGCCCCTTTGAGAACAGTCCACGAGGTTTCCATGGTCCCCCATCTCACCACAGCGCTCACCGGCCCCCTGCTTGAGCTGGAAAAGCACTTTCTCGACAACGCCTGTGCGATCGAGCGCTGGATGCGCACCCAGTGGCAGGAGCATCTGCCCCCTTTCTATGGCTCCACCGACCTGCGCAACGCCGGCTTCAAGCTCGCTCCGGTCGATCTCAACCTCTTCCCGGGCGGCTTCAACAACCTCAACGACGCCTTCCTGCCCCTGTGCGTGCAGGCCGCCCAGGCCGCCATCGAACGTATCTGCGTCGGCGCCAGGTCGATCCTGCTGGTGCCCGAGAACCACACCCGCAACCAGTTTTACCTGCAGAACGTCGCCAAGCTCGTGTCGATCCTGCGCCTCACCGGCCTTGAGGTGCGCCTCGGCAGCCTGCTGCCCGAGATCACCGAACCCACCGTGGTCGAACTCGCCAACGGCGCGACCCTCACGCTGGAGCCGCTGATCCGCAACGGCCGCCGCCTCGGCCTGAAGGATTTCGACCCCTGCGCGGTGCTCCTCAATAACGACCTCTCGGCCGGCATCCCGGCGCTGATGAAGGATCTCCACGACCAATGGGTGATCCCGCCGGTGCACGCTGGCTGGCACACCCGCCGCAAGTCCAACCACGCTGCCGCCTACGACCGTGTGACGCGCGATTTCGGCGAGGCCATCGGCATCGACCCGTGGCGCATCAACCCGGCCTTCGACACCTGCTCCGGCCTCGATTTCCACGCCCGCACCGGCGAACAGGAACTGGCCGACAAGGTCTCGAAGATGCTTGCCGACATCCGCGCCAAGTACCAGGAATACGGCGTTGCCGACGAGCCCTTCGTGGTGGTCAAGGCCGATGCCGGCACCTACGGCATGGGCGTGATGACGGTCAAGGACGCATCCGAGCTGATCGGCCTCAACCGCAAGCAACGCAACAAGATGAGCGTGGTGAAGGAAGGCCTCGAGGTGCACGACGTGATCATCCAGGAAGGCGTGCACACCTTCGAGACCCTCAACGGCGCGGTGGCCGAGCCGGTGGTCTACATGATGGACCACTACGTGGTGGGCGGTTTCTACCGCGTCCACACCCAACGTGGCCGCGACGAGAACCTCAACGCGCCCGGCATGCACTTCGAGCCGCTGGCCTTCGAAGCTCCGTGCAGCCTGCCCGACTGCAACCAGAGCCCCGACGCACCGCCCAACCGCTTCTACGCCTACGGCGTGGTGGCCCGGCTGGCGCTGCTGGCCGCCTCGGTCGAGATCGAGGAAACCGAGCCGCAGTTCCTCGAAGAAGCCACTGCCTGACGGAACCGCCCGATGAAATTCGCCTTCATCCTCGACCCCCTCGACCATCTCAAGGCTTACAAGGATTCCAGCATCGCCATGATGCGGGCCGCCGCCCGGCGCGGCCACGAGATCTTCGCCATCCAGCGCGAGGCGCTGATCTGGGAAGGCGGCGTGGTATCGGCCCGCTGCCTGCCCATCGGCGTATCGGATTTCGATCACGCCTGGTACGCGCCCAGCGGGCCCGAGGCGATGATGCCCCTCACCGATTTCGACGCGGTGCTGATGCGCCAGGACCCGCCCTTCGACTTCGAATACGTCACCGCCACATGGCTGCTCGAACGCGCCCAGCAGGCCGGCGCGCGTATCTTCAACCACCCACGCTCCATCCGTGACCACTCCGAGAAGCTCGCGATCACCGAGTTTCCGCAGTTCACCCCAGCCACCCGGGTGGCCCGTGCCGCCGTCGACATCAACGCCTTCATCGACGCCCACGGCGACACCATCCTCAAGCCCCTCGACGGCATGGGCGGCAGCCAGATCTTCCGCGTGCGCACCGACGACCCCAACCGCAACGTCATCATCGAGACGCTCACCCAGGACGAGCGCCGCACCATCATGGCCCAGGCCTACCTGCCGGCCATCTCGGGCGGCGACAAGCGGGTGCTGGTGATCGGCGGGCAGGTCATCCCCTATTCGCTGGCGCGCATCCCGATGGCCGGCGAAACCCGCGGCAACCTCGCTGCCGGCGGGCGCGGCGTGGCCATGCCCCTCACCGACGGCGAGCGCGCCATCGCCGAATACCTCGCGCCCATCCTGTGGTCGCGCGGGCTGCTCATCGTCGGCCTCGACGTGATCGGCGACCGTCTCACCGAGATCAACGTCACCAGCCCTACCTGCATGGTCGAGATCACCGACCAGACCGGCTTCGACGTGCCGGGCGCGGTGATCGACGCCCTCGAAGCGGTGTGCGCCTGACTCACCTCCGCCGCGCCGCCGGCTGGCTGGCGGTCCTGGCCCTTGCGGCCGGGCTGCTCGCCGGCTGCAGCCGGGAGCGCATCCACCAGCAGGAATCCTATGTCTTCGGCACCCGCGTCGAGGTGCTCACCTGGGACGCGTCAGAGGACAAATCCCGCGCTGCAGTGGCCGAGGTGCTGCGCGAGTTCGATCGCCTGCACCGGGCCTACCACGCCTGGGAGCCGTCCGAACTCACCGCCCTCAACCAGGCCATTGCCGCCGGCCAGCGGGACATCCCGGTCTCGCCCGAGCTCGCCGCGATGCTCACCGAAGCCAAGGCCATCGCGGCCACCGGCGATGAACTCTTCGACCCGGCCCTCGGCAAGCTCATCGCCCTGTGGGGCTTCCACACCGACACCTTCGTGCCCGTGCGGCCCGATCCGGCAAAGCTCGCCGAGCTGGTGCGCGCCCACCCGACGATGGCCGACCTCAGCATCGCCGATGGCAAGGTGACGAGCCGCAACCCCACCGTGCAGCTCGACCTGGGCGGCTACGGCAAGGGCTACGCGCTCGACCGCGCCGCCGCCATCCTCAAAGCCCACGGCGTCGCCAACGCCCTCATCAACATCGGCGGCAACGTGCTGGCGCTGGGCAGCAAGGGCGACCAGCCCTGGCGGGTCGGCATCCAGCACCCGCGCGAACCGCGCCCGCTGGCCACCCTGCCCCTGCGTGACGGCGAGGCCATCGGCACTTCCGGCGACTACCAGCGCTTCTTCGAGCTCGACGGGGAACGCTACTGCCACCTCCTCGACCCACGCAGCGGCCGCCCGGCAAAAGGCACGCAGGCCGTCACCATCCTCATCACGCCGCGGCCCGCTGGCTCCACCCAGGCCGGCACGCTCTCGGACGCCGCCAGCAAGCCCATCTACCTCAGTGGCGAGCACTGGCGCGACCTTGCGAAGCGCTTCGGCATCGAGCACGCCCTGCGGGTCGACGCCGACGGCAAGATCGAAGTCACCCCTGCGCTGCACAGCCGGCTTCAGTACGGCGACGGCATCAAGCCCGCCATCGTCGGCAACTGATACAAAGACGCCGCTTTTTTCGGCTTGCTGCCCGGCCCACTTTGGATAGAATGGGTCGGATGATCGGGATTCTCTTGATAACCCACGGCAGCCTCGGCGAAGCACTCCTTCAGTGCGCCTGCCATGTGCTCAACCGTCGCCCGCCCCAGATATTGCAGCTGGGCGTCGCCGGTCAGGACGATCCTCTCGACGCACTGCCGCTGGCCCGCCGGCTCCTCGAAATGGTCGACGACGGCAGCGGTGTGCTGATCCTCACCGACATCCTTGGCGCCACCCCCGCCAACATCGCCGCCAAGCTCCTCGAGCCGGGCCGCGTCGCCGGTGTTGCGGGCGTCAACCTACCGATGCTGCTGCGGGTCATCACCTACCGCGAACGCAGCATGGATGTCCTGCTCAAGAAGGCCATCGCCGGCGCCTGCGAAGGCGTCGTTCACATGAAGTAACCAACAAGACCAGAATAAGAAGAATCAGCGAGGAAGGAAGACAAGCGCAATGCCACGCCAGGAAGCCAACATCATCAACAAGCTCGGGCTCCACGCCCGGGCCTCCGCCAAGCTCACTCAGGTCGCCAGCGCCTACAGCTGCGACGTTTGGCTCGAACGCAACGGCAAGCGGGTCAACGCCAAGAGCATCATGGGCGTCATGATGCTCGCCGCCGCCAAGGGCAGCACCATTGTCGTGGATACCGACGGAGCTGACGCCGATCAGGCCATGACGGCCATCCAGGCCCTGATCGCCGACAAGTTCGGCGAAGGGGAGTAAGGCGGAGAATTGGGCATTGGGAAGTGGGAAACGGGTAGGCAACCACCCGGCCCAGCCCAGTGCCCTCCGCTCCACAGCCTGCTGCCCACATCCATAAAGGCCCCGCCATGAGCTTCACCGTCCACGGTCTTGCCGTCTCCCAGGGCATCGCCATCGGCCATGCCCACCTGGTATCCCACGCCCTGCTCGAGGTCGCACACTTCACCGTGGCACCCAAGCATGTGGAGGCCGAAGTCACCCGGCTGCGCACCGCAGTGGCCAAGGTGAAAGGAGAACTCGCCGGGCTCAAGGCCGCCTCGGGTTCGGCGCCATCCGAAGTGGATGCCTTTCTGGGCATGCACATCATGTTCCTCGAAGACCCGATGCTGGTCGATGCCGCCGAGACGCTGATCCGCAACCGTCGCTCCAACGCCGAATGGGCGCTGGTGCAGCAGATGGAACAGCTCGTCGAGCAGTTCGAGGCCATCGAGGACGCCTACCTGCGCGAGCGCAAGGCCGACGTGGTGCAGGTGGTCGAGCGCGTCGTGAAGGTGCTGCTGGGCCACCCGGGCCACCTGCCGCCCAAGCGCAAGGACGGCCTCGGCACCATCGTCGTCGCCCACGATCTTTCGCCCACCGACACCATTGGCTTCAAGGATCACGCCGTTGCCGGCTTCATCACCGACGTAGGCGGCCCCACCGGTCACACGGCCATCGTCGCCCGCAGCATGTCGATCCCGGCGGTGGTGGCCCTGCGCCATATCCGCCACGTGGTGAAGGACGACGAGCTCCTCATCATCGACGGCATCCGCGGTGTGGTCATCGTCGATCCCGACGAGCGGGTGCTCGAGGAATACCGCCTGCGCAAGGCCGCGGTCGAACTCGAACGGTCCAAGCTCAAGCGCCTCAAATCCACTCGCGCCGCCACCCTCGACGGCGAAGAGGTGCAGATCCTCGCCAACATCGAACTCCCCCCCGACGCCATCCAGGCCAAGGGCGTCGAGGCCGACGGCGTGGGCCTGTTCCGCACCGAATTCCTCTTCATGAGCCGCGACTCGTGGCCCGACGAAGACGAGCAGTTCGAAGCCTACAAGTCAGTCGTCAAGACCATGGCCGGCAAGCCGGTCACCGTGCGGACCCTCGACGTAGGCGCCGACAAGGAGCTCGAAGGCGCCACCCGCCAGGAAGACAATCCCGCCCTCGGCCTGCGGGCGATCCGCTACTGCCTGGCCGAGCCCAAGATGTTCCTCACCCAGCTGAGGGCGCTGCTGCGCGCCAGCCATTTCGGGCGGATGAAGATCCTGATCCCGATGCTCGCCAGCAGCCACGAGATCGACCAGACCCTGATCCTCCTCGACAAGGCCAAGGCCCAGCTGCGCGAACGCAAGATCAAGTTCGACGAAGCGGTGCCCGTGGGCGGCATGATCGAGGTGCCCGCCGCGGCGCTGTGCCTGGGTGCCTTCACCAAACGCCTGCAGTTCCTGTCGATCGGCACCAACGATCTGATCCAGTACACCCTCGCCATCGACCGGGGCAATGAGGCCGTCGCCCACCTCTACAACCCGCTCCACCCAGCCGTGCTGCGGCTGATCCACCAGACCATCCAGGCCGGCGCCAAGGCCGGGGTGGATGTCTCGGTGTGCGGCGAGATGGCCGGCGACCCGGACTGCGCGCGACTCCTGATCGGCATGGGCCTGCGCCAGTTCTCGATGCACCCGGCGCAGATCCTCGAGGTGAAGCAGGCCATCCTGCGCGCCGACGCCGCCGACCTCACGGTCAAGGTCCAGCGCCTGCTGAAGCTCGACGACCCGGACCGGGTCCGCGAGGCTGTCGAGAAGCTCTGACCGGAACCGAGGCGCGATTGCGGTTGTCCCCAGTTTGACTTGCCCGGCACCGGCGCGCTAATCTTGCCACCCAGCGCCGATTTGAACCCTTCAGCTTGCGGGCGCTTTAAAAGTACGGCTAAAGCGACGGCAGCCCAGTCCGCGACCGTTCGCCGGCTGGGTTTTTCGTTTTTGGGACGAAACACGAATGCAAGAAGCTCAATCAATCGCACAATCGGTGGGTCTGGTCGTACCCCAGACGGCCCACTTCAGCGAGCCCCTGCCTCTCAAGAGCGGCGGCGTGCTGCCCGAGTACGATCTCGTCTATGAAACCTACGGCAACCTCAACGCCGCGCGCAGCAACGCGGTGCTGGTGTGCCACGCCCTCTCGGGCTCGCATCACGTGGCCGGACAGTACGCCGACGGCAGCATTGGCTGGTGGGACAACCTGGTCGGCCCCGGCAAGCCCCTCGACACCAACCGCTTCTTCGTGATCGGGGTGAATAACCTGGGCGGCTGTTATGGCAGCTCCGGCCCCAACAGCCCCAACCCGGCCACCGGCAAGCCGTGGGGCGCCGATTTCCCCTTCGTCACCGTCGAAGACTGGGTCGATGCGCAGGCCCGCCTGGCCGACCGCCTCGGCATCGAGCGCTTTGCGGCGGTGGTCGGTGGCAGCCTTGGCGGCATGCAGGCCCTGTCGTGGACGCTGCAATACCCGGACCGTGTCGCTCACGCGCTGGTGATCGCCTCGGCGCCCAAGCTCACCGCCCAGAACATCGCGTTCAACGAAGTCGCCCGTCAGGCGATCCTGAAAGATCCGGAGTTTCACGCCGGTCACTACTATGAGCACGGCGTGGTGCCCACCCGCGGCCTCGCCCTGGCGCGCATGATCGGCCACATCACCTATCTGTCGGACGACGCCATGGGCCAGAAATTCGGCCGTTCGCTGCGCCACGACAAACCGGTGTTCAGCTACGACGTGGAATTCGAGATCGAATCCTATCTGCGCTATCAGGGCGACAAGTTCGCCGGCTTCTTCGACGCCAACACCTACCTGCTCACCACCAAGGCGCTGGATTACTACGACCCGGCCTTCGACTACAACGGCGATCTGGTGGCCGCCCTGGGGCGCGCCAAGGCCGACTACCTGGTGGTGTCCTTCACCACCGACTGGCGTTTCGCCCCGTCCCGCAGCCGCGAGATCGTCTACGCCCTGATGCACAGCGACCGCCGCGTGAGCTACGCCGAGATCGACTGTGCCGCTGGCCACGACTCCTTCCTCCTCGATGAGCCCCAGTACCACGCCGTGCTGAAGGCCTACATCGACAACATCCAACTCTGAGGGCGGCACGATGAGCTTCCACCGCTTCGACTACGACGTGATCGCCAACTGGATCGAGCCCGGCGAACGCGTGCTCGACCTCGGCTGTGGCGACGGCAGCCTGCTGCGCTACCTCACCGACGTGCGTCAGGTGCGCGGCTACGGCGTCGAGAACGACCCGGCGCGCCTGCTGGCCTGCGCCCGCAACGGCGTCAACGTGATCCAGATCGACATGGAACAAGGCCTCGCCGGCTTCGACGACGGCTTCTTTGACCACGTCATCATGAGCCTGTCGCTGCAGGCCATGCGCAACACCCAGGGCATCCTCAAGGAGATGCTGCGGGTTGGCCACGAGGCCGTCGTCAGCTTTCCCAACTTCGCCTACTGGCGCCACCGCCAGTCCATCCTCAACGGCCGCATGCCGGTGTCGAAGAACCTGCCTTACCAGTGGTACGACACGCCCAACGTGCGCTTCTTCACCATCGCCGACTTCGACGCCCTGTGCGAGCAGGAAGGCATCGTGATCCGCGAGCGGCTGGCCTTCGACGAGGACAAGGTGATCGTGGACGAACCCAACTTCCTCGCCAGCGTCGCGCTTTACCGGCTCGCCCGGGCCGACGGCGCCGCCGGCTGACGGCCCGGCAGGGATTGAACTATCATCCCCGCCGCCCCCCGCGACCTTCCCGGAGACCGCCATGCCCACCCCGCAACCCGGCATTCTTCAACCGCTGCCGCCCCTCTCCCGCTACCTGGTCTTCGCCCTTGAGCCCGACACCAACGTGGCCGCCGGCCTTGAGGCGCTGGTGGCGCTCGTCGATGGCGAGGCCACTGTCGCCGGCATCGGCGAGGCGCCCCTGTCTGCCATCGGCCGCAGCGCCCCGGGCCTGCGCCCCTTTCCGCCCCTCGCCGGGCCCGGCGTGAGCATCCCGTCCACACCCGCTGCCCTGTGGCTGTGGCTGCGCGGCGACGACCGGGGCGAACTGCTGCTGCGCGGCCGCCGCATCGAGCAGGCGCTGGCCCCCGCCTTCCGCCTCATTGAAACCTGGGACGGCTTCAAGCACGACAGCGGCCGCGACCTCACCGGCTACGAGGACGGCACCGAGAACCCCGAAGGCGAGGATGCCGTCGCCGCCGCCATCGCCTCGAACGGCGCCAGCCTCGTCGCCGTGCAGCGTTGGGTGCACAACTTCGGCCGCTTCGACGCCATGCAGCCCGAGGAGCGCGACCACTGCATCGGCCGCCGCCGCTCGGACAACGAAGAACTCGACGACGCCCCCGAATCCGCCCACGTCAAGCGCACCGCCCAGGAGAGCTTCGACCCGGAAGCCTTCGTGGTGCGCCGCTCCATGCCCTGGGCCGACGCCAGCGCCGCCGGCCTGATGTTCGTCGCCTTTGGCCACACCGTCGACGCCTTCGAAGCCCAGATGCGGCGCATGGTCGGGCTGGACGACGGCATCGTCGACGCCCTGTTCCGCTTCACCCAGCCACTGTCAGGCGCGTACTTCTGGTGCCCACCGATGGAAGGCGGGAGGCTGCAGCTTCCCCTGTAATCCCCAACAACGACGGCGTCCGAAGGCGCCTTTGTCGTGCTGCTGTACGAGCAGGCACAGCGCCTACCGCGAGCCAACCCCAGCGGGCCCGCCCCCCCCAACGCCACCAGCGCGCCGCCCGAGTTGCTGGACTCCACTCGATAGCCGTCTTCCACCAGCAACCGCTGCTTCACGCGCGAATGGACGTCGGCGCATCCATCGAACCCACCGTCAGCCGTCGCCCCTGCCGACTTGCCCAACACTTCGCTGCCGGCACAGGCTAAGACCTGGAAGCGCGGCAGGTGGGCGATGGTCGAAGTCATCGGGTAATCGTCGAGAGCATCATCAGCCATGCAATCGACACAGCAGATCAGCTGCGGTGGAGCAACTTCAGCGGAAGCTAGCCGCCCGCCACGGCAATCCGCTCGCCTTCGGCAAAGACAGTGCGGGCAGCGACCATGATGCCGCCACGAGATGGGAGCCCCCTTGGCAGCGACAGGGGATTGGCGGTGATCTTCTGTAAGAATTACATCTATCCACTTGTTTCCACCAGACGCGACAAACCCGCGGGAAGGCCGTAAAGTCGGGGCCTGCTCTCCCCTCCCGGATTTTCCATCGCTACCGTGACGCGTCCCGCTCCCCTCCCGTCACCCGCCGACACCTGGCATATCTGGTTCGACGGCGCTGCCCAACCCAACCCTGGGCGGATTGGCCTTGGCGCGCTGCTGCTGGGGCCTGCGGGTCAGCGGATGGACGTATCCGAGCCCGGCCGACACCCTGGCTGCAACAACGAAGCCGAACTCTTGGCCCTGGGACGGGCACTGGAGCTGGCGCTCGCCGCGGGTGCACAACATCTGGTGGTGAAGGGAGACAGCGACTTTGCAGTGCGCCACCTGACGGGCGAGGCCCACACCGCGGTGCCAAGGCTGGCTGGCCTGATCGACGACACCCGGGCCCTGCTGGGTCGCTTCGCGTCCGTGCGTCTCGAATGGGTGCCGCGCCACCGCAACCCGGACGCCGACCGGCTCTCCCGGGCCGCGATCGGCCTGGTCGACAAGCCGCCGCTACGCCCCGCTTCGCGGCGCCGCCGGCGTTAGTTCGCCATCCAGCAGCCGGGCCGCGACGAGGCCGTTGACCAGCCCGAAGAGCGTCGCTGCCAGCGCAAACACCGGCACCAGATAGAACACCCCGTCGTGGGGCACCAGCCACACGCGCGCCACGACCAACTGGCCACCGATGTGGGCAAAAGCGGCCAGCACGCTGTGGCTCACCGGGCCGAACGCGCGCTTCGGCAGGTGCATCGCCGCACCCAGCATGGCCAGACTGGCAAAGCTGCCAGCAAGACTCAGAAAGAAACCCGGCGCCAGAAACTGCCCGAGCACGAGGCTGCCCACCAGCACCCGTAGCAGCGCCACCCAAGCCGCCTCACGCCAGCCCCAGCGGGCCAGCACCACCAAGGTAACGATGTTGGCGAGCCCCGGCTTCACGCCCGGCAGCGGTAGCGGGATCGCTGCCTCGGCCACGGTGAGCACGATGGCAGCCGCCGCGTGACGCGCCACCCGGTGGTCGTCGGCAGTGGGGACGAGGCGGATCTCAGTAGTTGAGGGAGTCATAGTCGGCCCGCCGCCCGGAGAGGGCGAGGCTCACCTGATTGGGGGCGCAGATCGCCACGGCCCCGGCGCTGGACAGCCAGCCCTGGCGCACACAATACTGCCGCGGGCCGGGGTCGCTGGCCACACGGGCGCGGCCAGGCTGCACCTCGATACGCGTGGCGCCAAGCGGGCCGGGCACCTCGACGACGCGCGGGGCAGAGAGATCGACCTCGGCGAACACCTGCCCACCGGCCTTGATGATGGCCTTGTCCGGCCTGCCGCCCTGCCACAGCACGAGCGCCGAGCCCACGCAGAAAACCAGCGCCGCCGCCAGCACCAACCCGTCGCCCATCCGCAGGTGGACAGCCCACGCAGACAGCCAGCGACGGATGGCGGGCAGATCCGGCACGGCTCAGGTCTTGAAGGAGCGGTGCCGCACCAGCACCCGGGCCGTTTCGCGAAAGCGCTCGGCAAGCTGCTCGGCGATGTACACCGAACGGTGCTGGCCGCCAGTGCAGCCGATAGCCACCGTGAGATAGCTGCGGTTGTCGTTCACGTAGGACGGCAGCCACTGGGCCACGAAGCGGAAGATGTCGTCGGTCATCTGGCCAACCTCGGGCACCCGCTCGAGGAAGTCGATCACCGGCTGGTCACGCCCGGTGAGGGGCCGCAGCACGGGATCGTAGTGCGGGTTGGGCAGGCAGCGCACGTCGAACACCAGGTCGGCATCCACCGGAATACCGTGCTTGAACCCGAAGGACTGGAACAGCAGGGTGATCTGGTCGCCGGCCTCCAGGCGCATGAAACGCTTTACCCAGTTGCGCAGGGTATTGGCCGACAGATCGCTGGTGTCGATGCGGTGGCCCAGTTCGGAGATCAGCGCAAGGGCTTCCCGCTCGCGGGCGATGGCCTCGGCGAGGGTCACCTCGTCGTCGCCCAGGGGGTGCTTGCGTCGGGTTTCGGAGAAGCGGGCGATGAGGGTGTCGTCGCGCGCATCCAGAAACAGGAAGCGCACGTCGCCGATCATGGCGCGCAGGGATTCGATCTGTTGGGGCAGCGCAGCAATGCTGGCGCCCGAACGAACATCCACCGCCACTGCGATACGCTGGTAGCCCGCCCCACGAAGATGAGTGACAAGCTGCGGCAGCAACGCAGCCGGCAGATTGTCGACAACGTAATGGCCACAGTCCTCCATCACATTGAGCGCGACGCTCTTGCCGGAGCCGGACAGACCACTGATCAGGACGAGTTGCATGTTGAAACCTGCTTAGGGGAGGCCCACACCCGAAGGTGGGCAGCCTGGGTGCGACGAGATGCCGCAGTTCTCATGAGAGTAATGACCAAGCTTGGCACAAGCTACTCTCCCGCTCTACAAAAAGTCACACAACTGTTAATTTATGTGGCAACCAGGTTGTTTTCACAAATTTCCACCACGCCGGCGCGTATCAGCTCCGCCACAAGCCATTCGGCCAGGGCCTCTGCCGACAGTCCCAGGAAGCGCCGGTTAGCACCACGGAACAGCGCCACCCTATCCAGATGGGCCGGCAGGCTGTCGAGGGGCATCGTCCGCCGCTCGAGCAACGTGAAGGTGAAACATGCCCGGATCGCATTGCGGGCCATCCGCGCACCGTCCTCTTTAAAATAGCGCAAGCGTGCGAAGGCGGCATCGAGCGCCTCATCCACCTGGACAAAGGGCGCCCCGTGGCCCGGGATCACCCAGTCGATGGGCAGCCGACCGATGGCCTCAAGGGTCGACCGTGCCGCCTCGAGCCCCCCGCCACTACCGATCACATCGGCGAACAGGATACCGAAGCCGTTTTGCCACAATGCGTCACCGGAGATCAGCCCTCGGGCGTCCGGCGCATGGAAGACCAGCGCGTCCATGTCGTGGCCGGGCGCCGGCAGCGCCTGCCATTCGACGCCCCCCATTACCCACTGCTCGCCGGGCGCCAGCGCGTGATCGGGGCGAAACACCTCGCCCTGCTGGTCGGTGATGGAGAGGAGCAGCGCCGCCTCGTCCCAGCTTTCGGCCGCTGCGAACATACCCTGGGGCACGCCGATGCGGCACCCGAACGCGCGCTGCAGCGCGGCATTGCCACCAATGTGGTCGGAATGGGAATGGGTGTTGAGCAGGCTGACCAGTCGGCGCGGCCCGAGGGCCTCGCGGACCAGCGCGACAGTCTGGGCGGCGTGGGTGACGTAGCCGCTGTCAATCAGCGTGGCGTCGTCGCCATCGAAGAGCAGGATGTTGTTGGCCGACAGCCAGCCCCGCTCCAGCACCCGGATGCCGGGGGGAAGCATGGGGCTCAGTCGGATTCTTCGGCGGGGCCGGTCGCAGGTCGAGGCGCTTCGGCCACAGCCTCGCTGCCGGCCGGGTCGGCGTCGGTCTCGCCGAAGATCTCGTCGGCGCTGCGGCCGCAGCCGATGCAGTAGCCGTCCTCGATCTCGCAGATGCCGATGCAGGGGCTCTCGTCGCTCATTGCGGCCTCACCCGTTGCCCACGCATTCGCCGCGCAGGCCGCCTTCGAAAAGGTCGGCCGCTGCCCGGCGGCTGGCCACTTCGGCCAGGATCGCCCGCTTGCGCTCGTCGCCAGCGCGGCTCCACTCGGTGATCTCGGGGATGGTGCGAAAACAGCCTTCGCAGTAGCCCGTGGCGGGGCTCATGCGGCAGACGGAGGTACAGGGGGATTGGATGGTCATGATGCGCTCTGGGGGTCGATGCCCGCCGCTCGTGGTCGGCGGGTCCTCGTGGACCTCGGAGCTTATACGGGCTTGGCCCGCTTCGCCAGCACCGCCCGCGCCACCTTGGAAGCCGGCGGGCGGCCCAGACGTTCGCTGATCCAGCCGGCCGTATCCACCAGCTTGTCGAGATCGATGCCGGTGTGGATGCCGAGGCCGTTCAGCAGATACACCACGTCTTCGGTCGCCACGTTGCCGGAGGCGCCCACCGCATAGGGGCAACCGCCGAGCCCGGCCACCGCCGCGTCGAACACCGCAACACCGGCCTCCAGCGACGCGTAGATGTTGGCCACCGCCTGGCCGTAGGTGTCGTGGTAGTGGCCGGCGAGCTTTTCGACGGGCACCTTGCGGGCCACCACGTCGAGCATCCGCCGCGTCTTGCCCGGGGTGCCGACGCCGACGGTGTCGCCGAGGCTCACCTCGTAGCAGCCCATCTGGTAGAGCGTGGCGGCCACATCGGCGACCGCCTGGGGATCGACTTCGCCCTCGTAGGGGCAGCC
>JAYRYA010000002.1:0-205686 GCA_041917255.1 Zoogloea sp. | reverse complement strand
CCGTGCGGCCTTGCCGCTCTGGAATCACTTCTATAACTGGCATCGACCCCACCACGGCATCGGCTGCCAAACCCCCAGCTCTCGGCTACCAGGGAACGGAAACAACGTCTTGACTCTTCACAACTAGCGCGGCCTCTGGAAGATCATCCAGTGTCGGGCACGCCGCGAGCCTTGCGGCTGGCACATCCGCCAGCAAGGCCTCGGCCACGCGGCTGTCGATGCGGCCGTCGTTGGCCATGCGGCGGATGAAGTCGCTCACTTCGGCGTTGCCCAGCCCCTGCCGGTAGGGGCGCTCCTGGACCATCGCCTGAAAGATGTCAGCCACGCGGAGGATGGCGGCCTCGAAGGGCATCTCGGCGGCGGTGAGGTGGAAGGGGTAGCCGTTGCCGTCGGGCTCTTCGTGATGGTAGGCGGCCCAGCGGGTGATCTCCTCAAAGCCGCGGATGCTGTGGAGGATCTGGAAGGTTTCGTAGCTGTGGGTGTTGATGATCTTGCGCTCGGTCGCGTCGAGGCGGCCGGGCTTGTCGAGGATTTCGTCGGGGATGCGCAGTTTACCCAGGTCGTGGAGCATGCCAGCGATCTCGAGTTTGTCGCAGTTGTCGGGCGACACGCCGAGGCGCTCGGCCAGATGGCGGGCGAGGCGTGCTACGCCCAGGGAGTGCTCCGCGGTGAAGGGGCTCTTGGCATCGACGATGCGGGCGAAGATGGCGGCCAGGTGCTTGAGCTCGTCGGTGGCGGCGGGGTAATCCCACGCGATGGTGAGTGAGTCCACCATCCGGGCCTGGATCGAGCGGGGTTCGAGATCGAGCCAGAAGGCTTCGGTGTGGGAGGCGTCGAGGAAGAGCTCCACCAACTCCGGTGAGAAAAAGGTGCCGGCATGCTCGGCGATGCGGGCCCGGATGTCGTCGGTGTACAGCAGCAGCGAGTTGTCTGCATAGTGGCTTGCGGCCAGGGCATCGACCCGGTCCACCAGGTAAATGAGGTTGGCCGCGCGCAGGGTGTCGGGGGCAACGTCGCAGGTGGGCAGTGCATCCCAGCGGGTATGGTGGTAGCGCACCGGCTCGGCGATGGCTTCGAGGGGCCCAAAGCCCTTGAGCAGCGCGTGGCCTACTTCGCAATGCACCTGGGAGCCATTCCAGTCGAACTTTTCGACCAGATTGCAGTGCGCCCGGGTCGAGGAGACCCCGATGTCGTGGAGCATGCCCAGGTCGAGCAGAAAGGTGGTGTCTGTTTCCGACATGCCGGCCACTCGTCCGCACTCGGCGGCCATGATGCCCACCCGCTTGCCATGGGCAACGTCATCAACGCCCACCAGGTCGAGGGCGTCGGAGAGCGCGTAGATGACGTGGCGCAGATCGGCAAACAGGGTCATGACATCGACTCGGTGGGTGAAGGGACAAGGGGTTAACGTCGGCCATCCTCAAGACTGTAGCGGCTCGCGCCCAAGCGCGCTTGGTCCCTTTCTCCTGCGTCTGTCTCCTTTGAGTCAATGAGGGCAACGAAGTTGAACGGATCATTGTCCTCGACGAAAAAAAGCGCCCGAACCGGGCGCTTTGGACTGCACTTCAGCGTAACGCCGTCAGCGCAGCGTGGCGAGGTAGGCCAGCAGATCGGCCCGCTCGGTGGCGCTGCCAAGGCCGTCGTACTTCATCTTGCCGCCGGGCACGAGCTTCTTCGGCGCGGTCACGTAGGCGTCGATCTTGTCGGCGGTCCACACGATGCCGCTCGCCTTGAGGGCGTCGGAGTAGGTGGCGTCGGTCACGATGGCGGCCTTTCGGCCGACCACGGCGAACATGCTCGGGCCCTTCTTGTTCTTGCCTTCGCGCACGCTGTGGCATTCGGCGCATTCGGTGGCAAACACGTCCTTGCCCTTCTCCACATCGCCGGCGGCCAGCGCCGGCAGCGCGGCGCCGACGAGAAGCAAGAGGGCAAGGAGTCGGTTGATGGTCTTCATCGCCCGCCTCCGATCAGAACGAGGTCCACGCGAAGAGGAACAGCGTGTTGTTGTCCTTCGCGTTGCGGCCGGTGCCGTCGTAGTCGTTCTTGGCACCGTTGAACTTGGTGTACATCGTGTACTGGGCGCCCAGGCGCAGGTTGGCCCACGGCGCGCCGAAGGAGGCTTCCTTGCCCCACGGCGTGAAGTCGCCCTGAACGATGTAGCCGGCGCTGTTGGGCGAGCCGGTGGACGAGAAGTCGTAGCGGGTCGCGTCGGCGGTGCCGTTGGTCAGGAATCGGCCGAGGGTCAGGCCCCAGGTCTGGTCGTAGTGGTAGGACGTACTCAGCTTGAACTCGTTGAGGCGCGCCTTGCGGTTGTCGGCCTCGCCGGCGTCGAAAAGCTGGCCGAGGGTCTGACGCTCGCGCACGTAGCTGGTGTTCACCGTGGCCACGTGCTTGCGGGTGCCGAGGAACTGGTACGAGGCGTCCACGCCCAGGTCGTTGTAGCGGTTGTTGCCGGTTTCGCCGCGAGGCTGGATGGTGGAGTTGAAGCCGAACACGCCTACCGAGAAGGCCTGCTTCTTCAGATCCTGGAACAGGGCGAGGCGCCAGTACGCGGTGCTGCCGCCCAGTTTGCCCGGATCATCCGCGCGGCCCACGCCGAACTTGCTCTGCATGGTGGGCGACAGGGTACGGTAGGTGCCCAGTTCGGCGTAGATCAGGTTGTTCCAGAAGGTGTAGGCCGACAAGCCGGCGACGCGCTGTTCCAGCCCGCCGTTGATCATCGTGGCGGCGTCGCCAAGGCCGAAGGCCACCGCCGACGAGGTGTACGGGAAACCCCACACGCCGTTGGTGTTGAACGGGTCCTGCACGCCCGGGTTGTTGTTGAGAGACAGGCCGACAATGGTCTCCTTGCCGGCCAGTTCGAAGATGTGGGCGGCGCGGATGTCCACCTGGTCGAGGGCCGAGCTGCGACCGACACCATCGTAGGTGGCCTGGATGAAGGCGCCGATCTTCTCGGACAGGCGACCGGCCAGGAACAGCGAGGCCTCATCCATCGCGAGGTTCTTGTTGACGCTGAAGTTGTCGGCCGGGCGCTCGGCCTGGTCCTTCCTGGTCTTGGTGTAGGAGGCGACGACCATCGCCGACAGGGGGATCTTGCCTTCCTTGCCGTCGGTCTCGGTGTAGCCGCCGAGCTTGAACTTGATGCCGTAAGGCGTGAGCTGCGGGCCGAAGGCGCCCACGTGGCAGGCGGCGCAGTCGGCGCCGGTCTGGCGGGCAAAGCTGGGCACGGCGTGGGCCGAGGGCGCGGCGGCGATCAGGCCGACGGCGGCGAGCAGCGCGGAGCCGGCGTTGCGCAGGGCGGACAGGCGGGTTCGCCGTCCGGAAGCGAGCGGTTTCATGGCCATCCCTTTGAGTTTTGTCGTTGGAAATCGAAAGCGGAGCGGGAGGCGCTCAGCGGCGCCGGGCCAGCGCAGCCGGCAGCATGGCGCGCAGCACGTTGTCGCGCTTCACGTAGTGGTGGAACAGGGCGGCGGCGGCATGGCCGCCAATGAGGCCGAGGAGCAGCCAGGCGGCTTCCTCGTGGTATTCGGCGAAGCTGTCGCCCAGGTCTTCGTCCTGCGCCACGACGGGCGGCAGGGTGACGAGCCCGAAGAAGCTCACCGGCTTGCCGTTGGCGCTGGACAGCGCCCAGCCCAGCAGCGGCAGGGCGATCAGCAGCCAATACAGAACCAGGTGGGCGCCCCCGGCAGCCAGTCGCGCGATGGGCGACATCTCGGCGGTGGGCGGCAGCGGCCGGTTGGCGAGGCGCACGCCGATGCGCGTGATGGCCAGCAGGCCCACGGCCAGCCCAAGGCTGCGGTGCAGATTGATGAGCACCGTGCGCACGGCCTTCTCTTCGATGCCTTCGCGCACGAATACGATGCCGACCACCAGGGCGATCAGGATCAGGGTGAGCCAGTGCAGGAAGATCACCGCGGCCGGGCGACGCAGGCTGGCGGTGGAGAGGGTGGGCGTGGCTTGTCCGGACATGGGCTGGCTATCCTCGATGGAAACAGCCCGGACCTTTTCCCCCGCTCGCCTTCAATTCCCTGACAGTCTCGTGGGCATTAGCCCGCTGCGGCAGGTTTGAGCGTTGCTTTCAACCCGCCTGCGGCGGCGGGAAATCGACCACGAAGCGGGCGCCCTGCCCGTCGGCGCCGTCGAGCACAGCGACCTGCGCGCCGTGGCGCTCGGCCACTTCCCGCACGATGGCCAGCCCGAGCCCGGAGCCTTCCGCTTGGGTGCCGCCCACCCGGTAGAAGCGCTCGAAGATCCGCTCGCGCTCGTCGGGCGGGATGCCGGGGCCATCGTCCTCCACCTCGACGAAGGGCGCGCCGCTGTCCCGGCAGCCGCAGCGGGCCGTCACCCGGCCGCCAGCAGGCGTATAGGCGATGGCGTTCTCCAGCAGGTTGGCGACCATCTCCCGGAGCATCCAGCGGGAGCCGTCGGCCACCGCCGGGGCGGCGTCGAAGCCCAGGTCGATGTCCTTGGCCAGGGCGGTGTCGATGAGATCGGAGGCAGCGTCTTCGAGGATGCCGGCCAGATCCACCGGTCGGTGGTCGCCGATCATCGCCCCTTCCGACGAAGACCGGCCGAGGGCCAGCAGCTGGTGGGTGACGTGGGACAGGCGGCGGGTCGCCTCGTGCAGACGGGCGATGCGCGGACGCGCCTCGGGCGGCAGGGATTCGACCGCCAGCTCGAGCTGGGTCTGCAGCCCGGCCAGCGGCGTGCGCAGCTGGTGGGCGGCGTTGGACAGGAAAGCCTGCTGGGCCCGCCCGGCCTCGTCCAGGTTCCTCATCAGGCGGTTGATGGCGCGCACCAGTGGGCCGGCCTCGCCGGGCACATATTGGTCGGGCAGCGGACGGAAGTCGCCGGGCCCGCGCCGCCCGATGCGTTCGCCCAGGGCATCGAGGGGCTGCAGCGCAAAGCGAACGCCAAAGTAGACCAGCAGCAGCGCGGCAACGATCAACAGCAGGTTGGGCCACAGTATTGCCACGAGGATCTGCTGCGCCGCGCGGCTGCGTTTGACGGTGGTCTCGGCGACGATCACCGTGGCCGTCATGGCCGGGCTCTCGTAGCGAAAGCTGGCGGTGCGCACCGCCTGTCCACCGAGCTGCGCGTCCTGCAGGATCGTCCGGTTGGCAACGCGCGGGCGCGGCAGGGCAAGCAGCTCCTTGTCGCCGGCCACCACCTTGTCGTGGTCGTCGAACACCACGTACTGCACCCGATCGGCCGAATCGGAACGCAGGATCTCATCGGCAGCGGGCGGCACGTCCACCTCGATGTCCTTGTCGTCGTCGTCGCGCTCCAGCCGGGTAACCAGCGCCACCACGGTGCTGGAGAGGGCGTTGTCGTAGGCCTCGCCGGCGATGCCGACCGCCGAACGGTAATCCGCCACCATGCTCAGGCCCAGCACGATCAGCAGCGGCCACGAGATGAACAGCAGGAGCCGACGGCGGAGCGTGTGGCCCTCAGTCCGCAGCGGCATCGCCCGCCTCCACCTCGATCCGGTAGCCGATGCCACGGATGGTGCGGATCCCCACGCCGCTGCCGGCGAGCTTGGCGCGCACCCGCGACACGTAAATCTCGACCGCGTTGGGGGTGATCTCCTTGTCCCACTGGCTCAGGCTGTCGGCCAGCTTCTGCTTGGCCACCACCCGCGGCACGGCGAGCATCAGCTGCTCGACCACGTCCCACTCGCGACCCGTGAGTTCCAGCGGCGCGCCGGCCAGAGTGGCCGAGTGGCCGTGCACGTCGAGGGTCAGCGGGCCGGTGCTGAGCACCAGGCTGGCTGCAGCGCGACTCCTGCGGATCAGCGCCCGCACCCGGGCCATCAGTTCGGGCAGCAGGAAGGGTTTGACCAGATAGTCGTCGCCACCCACATCCAGGCCGACGATGCGGTCGTCCAGCCCGTCGCGGGCGGTGAGGATCAGGATCGGAGTGAGCACGCCACGCCGGCACAGGCGGCGGATCAGCTCGAGGCCGTCCATCCCCGGCAGGCCGATATCCACCACCGCCAGATCGTAGGCGGTGAGCGCCATCGCGCTCTCTGCCGGCTCGGCGGCGCCCAGGTGATCCACCTGAAAGCCGCCCCTTTCCAGCCCTTCGACCAGTCCTTCGGCGAGGATCAGATCGTCCTCGACAACCAGCACGCGCATGTCCCGGTCCTTTCGTCAGTCGCTGCCGAGGGACTTCCCGTTCCAGAAACGCTCCATCGCGATGTAAGCGTAGGACGCCGACCAGCCGATGAGCAGCAGGCCGTTGAGCGCCTCGGCGCCCGCCAGCAGGCGCAGGTCTCCGCTCGGCACCACGTCGCCGTAGCCGAGGGAAGTGAAGGTCTCGGCTGAGAAGTACAAAGCCACGTCAAAGCCGAAGCGCGCAGGATCACCGAGCGTGCCGACCCCGCCGACGCGCACCAGCGCGACGATTGCCAGGGCGTAAAGGCCGATCTCCGCCACATGGGCCGCGAAGGCCGCAATGATGACCACCACCAGCTTGGCCCGCGGGCGGACGCTCAGCACCGGCAAGGCCGCGGAGAGCCAGCGCAAGACCTCGTAGTGCAACACGGTGGTGAGCACCAGCAGGACAAGGCAGAGGGTGGCAACGACGAGCATGGTAGGCGGGTTTCAGCCGGTGAACGACAGCCGCGCGGCGAGTCGCGGCCCTTCAAGCATCCTGCGCAGTCGTTTGCCCAGCGGGCACTCGACGCCCACTTGGATCGCCCAAGCCACCACAGCATCGACCACGGGCACAACCAGCCTCACGCCGCACGCCGCACGCCGCGCTCCGCGCTCCGCGCTCCAACGCTCAGTCGGCACCATGGCCGATGATCGCCTTGGTCTCAAGGTATTCCTCGATGCCCCAGGCGCCCCACTCCCGCCCGAGGCCGGACTGCTTGTAGCCGCCAAAGGGCGCATGGGTATCCACCGGCGCGCCGTTGAGATGCACGTTGCCAGTGCGCAGCCGCCTGGCCACGCGGCGGGCACGGGCCGGATCGGCCGACGACACGTAGCCGGAGAGCCCGTAGGGCGTGTCGTTGGCAATGCGCACCGCGTCGTCTTCGTCCGCGTAGGCGATGATGGACAGCACCGGGCCGAAGATTTCCTCCCGGGCGATGGTCATCGCCGGCGTCACGCGGCTGAAGATCGTCGGCCGCACGAAATAACCACGTGCAATGCCTTGCGGCCGTCCTGGCCCGCCGGCCACGAGCTTGGCGCCTTCGGCGATGCCACTTTCGATCATCTGCTGCACGCGGGCGAACTGGGCGCCGTTGGCCACCGGGCCGAGGGTGGTCGTGTCATCCTGGGGATCGCCCGCCACCAGTTTGCCGAGCGCTACGGTGGCGATGGCCTCGACCTCATCCAGCCGATCCGCTGGCACCAGCATGCGCGAGGGAGCGTTGCAGTTCTGGCCGCTGTTGAGCATCAGGGTCAGCACGCCCTGCTTCACCGCGCGGGGGAAATCCGCATCGTCCAGGAGGATGTTGGCAGACTTGCCACCGAGTTCCAGCGCCACCTTCTTTACCGTGTCGGCGGCGGTCTTCATCACCTGCTTGCCGGCGCGGGTGGAACCGGTGAAGGACACCAGGTCCACATCCGGATGGGCCGTAAGCGGCGCGCCGACGCCTTCGCCGTCGCCCTGCACCAGGTTGAACACCCCCGGCGGCAGGCCAGCGTCGTCGAGGATCTCGGCCAGCACCACGGCAGAAAGCGGCGCCAGCTCGCTGGGCTTGAGCACCATCGTGCAGCCCGCCGCCAGCGCCGGGGCGATCTTGCAGGCCATCTGGTTCGCCGGCCAGTTCCAGGGCGTGATGAGGGCGCACACGCCAGCCGCCTCCTTCACGATGAGCGTAGTGCCCTGCAGGCGCTCGAACTCCATGTCCTTCAATGCCGCCGCCACCGCCCGGAAGTGGCCAAGACCCGACGCTGCCTGGGCGCCGCTCGCCAGCATCTTGAAGGGCGCGCCCATCTCGGCGCTGATGGCCTTCGCCATGTCGTCGAAGCGCTTCTTGTAGGCCACACCGATGCGGGCGATGAGGTCCAGCCGCTCCTCGCGGGTGGTGGCCGCAAAAACCGGGAAGGCCGCCCGCGCCGCGGCCACCGCGCGATCCACGTCGGCCGCCGCGCCCATGGCGATCACGTCCACCGGCGCCTCGGTAGCCGGGTTGATGACCTCGCGCCGGGCGCCCGAGGAAGGCTCGACCCACTGGCCGTCGATGTAAAACTGCTGTTGATGCATGCGGTCCCCTGCTGTTGTTCTTTCGAGGGGCATAACTTAGCCGGGACGGGCCGGCATGGGAAGGGCGGAGCTCGGCATACCCAGCGCCGGGACACACACGCCGCAGCGGATTCGTCCGGTTAAGCTGCGCCATGCCGACGCGGATGAAGAAGGCTGCGATCGCTCAGGCAGCCCCCGTGTTCCTTCAACACCCTCGTGAACATGATCTACCTGGCCTGCGATATCGATTACTGGCGGGTGTTGATCGAATACGCCCCGAGAACATCGATCAACACCCGCGCGTTGATGACCAACACCCTGCGTGGATCGATCAGCCGCGCAGGGTTTCGGGGTGGCGCGGGGCGCGGTAGAAGGCGAGGATGCGGCGGACGTATTCCTGGGTCTCGGCAAACGGAGGCACGCCCTTGTAGCGCATCACGTTGCCTTCGCCGGCGTTGTAGGCGGCGGCGGCCAGGGCCACGTCGCCCTTGAACTGGGACAGCAGCACGCGCAGGTAGGCGAGCCCACCGCGGACGTTCTGTTCGGGGTCGAGGGCGTCGCGCACGCCAAAGCGTTCGGCGGTGTCGGGGATAAGCTGCATCAGGCCCAGCGCATTCTTGGGCGAGCGGGCGGCCGCGTCGAAGTTGGATTCGGTGCGCACGATGGCCAGCGCGAGGCGCGGGTCCACCTTGAAGCGCGGGGCGAGCTTCTGGATCAGCTGGGCGTGGCGGCGCTTGTCGGCGGGGAGCGCCTTGACGAAGCGGTCCACCACCTCCTGGGGCACCACTTCGTCGGTGGCAAGGGCGGCCATCATCGCTGCCGGCGGCGCACCGGTGACGAGGCAGTCGGGCAGGCGTTCGGCACCGGCCATCGGCACCACCAGGCTGCGGGCCTTCTCGTGGCCGCGCTGGGCGGCGATGGAGAGCAGCGTGGTGGCGATCTGGTTGTCGCGTGCCACGCCCTGCCCCATCAGGTAGAGCCGGCCGAGGCGATACTGGCCCTCGACGCTGCCGTCGCGAGCGGCGGCGCAGTAGTGGGCAGCGGCCACGCCGGGCTGGCGCAGGCTCTCGGCCTTGTAGCCGCTCTCCAGCAACCGCGCGAGGGCCGGCGGCTCGTCACTCCACTCGGGCGCCTCGTCCTGCACGGCCGCCGACGCACCGAAGGCGGCGAGACTGAACAGGGCAGACAGGGCAAAGCGGGCAAACGTGGCAGCAGACATCGGCAATCGGTCGGTTGAGTCGGTGTGCGCATGATGCCGCCGGCAATGCTGCGCGGCCGTGACCAACTTGGGTTCGCCTGCCGGAAAGCAGGGCTAATGACCGGCGAATGCGATGAAATTCACAAATCCAGCGGGTTCAGCGCTGCCCCAGCGGCTTCCAGCGATAGTCGGCCAGCCCGGCCACCGCTTCGGCCGGCGACTGGTCGGTGCGCAGGCGAAAGGCGTCGAAACCACAAGCGTGCAGAAAGTAGAGCTGATCCCGCAGCACGTCGCCAACGGCACGCAGTTCGCCCAGGTAACCGTGGCGCTGACGCAGCAGCCGGGCCAGAGAGTAGCCGCGGCCGTCGGTGAAGACCGGAAAGTGGATGGCGATCAGCGTAAGGCGGTCGAGCTGCGGGAGCAGCGCGTCGGGCGAGTCGTCCGGCGCGAGCCACACCGCCGGGTGTTCCGGGCAGGCTAGCCAGTCCACCAGGGGAAGGATCGCCCGCCCAGGGTTGGCGGGCGGGGTGTCGGTGACGAGCGTCCAGTCGTCGGCGACGAGCATGCCGTGCTTAATGACGTGGGACATGGCTGTCTCCATAAACCGCCCGACGGAAGGGGTCGAGGCCGAGGCGCGCCACCGCGTCGATGAACAGCTCGCCCTCCCGCCGACCGGCCACGTAGGTTTCGAGCAGGCGGGCGATCACGTCGGGCACCTGGTCGGCGGCGAAGCTGGGACCGATCACCTTGCCCAGCGCGGCCTGAGTGCCTTCGCGACCGCCGATGGTGATCTGGAACCACTCTTGGTTGTTCTTATCGACGCCGAGGATGCCGATGTGACCGATGTGGTGGTGGCCGCAGGCATTGACGCAGCCGGAGAGGTTGAGCTCCAGCGAGCCCAGGTCGAAGAGGTAGTCCAGATCGTCGAAACGCTGCTGGATGGCCGCCGCGACGGGCAGCGAGCGGGCGTTGGCGAGGGAGCAGAAATCCCCGCCGGGGCAGCACACCAGATCGGGCAGGAGGCCGATGGTGGGCGTGGCGAGGCCCAGGGCGCGGGCGGCGGCCCATACCGCATGCAGGTCGGCCCGGGCGACGTGGGGCAGCACGAGGTTCTGCTCGTGGCTCACCCGGATCTCGCCGTGGCTGTAGCGCTCGGCCAGATCGGCGATGCCGTCCATCTGGTCGGCGGTGGCGTCGCCGGGGGCGTGGCCCGGCGCCTTGAGGGACAGGGTGACGATGACGCGGCCGGGCTGACGGTGGGCGGCGACGTTGCGGGTCAGCCAGCGGGTGTAGGCGACGGGTTGATCCGGGATCTCCGCGGGCGCACCCGGCACGTCGGCGGGGCCGGCGAAGAAGGCTTCCATCCGCGCAAAGTGGGCTGCGTCGATGGTGTTGGGGCCACCGCGGCTCCACGCCCATTCGTCCTCCACCTCAGCGGCGAAGCCTTCGAGGGTCAGGTCCTTCACCAGGATCTTGATTCGCGCCTTGTACTTGTTGTCGCGCCGACCGTGGCGGTTATACACGCGCAGTATGGCCTCGAAGTAGTTGAGGAGCTCCGCTTGCGGCAGGAAAGCCTTGAGGCGGTGGCCGACCATCGGGGTGCGCCCGAGTCCGCCGCCGACGAAGATCTCGAAGCCGCGTCGGCCATCGCCGTCGATACGCGCGGCCGCGCCGATGTCGTGGAAGCGCAGCGCGGCGCGGTCTTCGGCGCCACCGGCGAAGGCGATCTTGAACTTGCGCGGCAGAAACTGGAACTCCGGCGCCAACGCCGACCACTGGCGGACGATCTCGCAAGCCGGGCGCGGATCGAACAGCTCGTCGGCCGCCACGCCGGCGAAGGGGTCGGTGGTGATGTTGCGGATGCAGTTGCCGCTGGTCTGGATCGCGTGCATCTGCACCGTCGCGAGCTCGGCGAGGATATCCGGCGCGTCCTCCAGCCGCACCCAGTTGAACTGGATGTTGCTGCGGGTGGTGAAGTGGCCGTAGCCCTGATCGTAGCGCCGGGCGATGCGGGCGAGCTGGCGCAGCTGCCGGGCGGCCAGGGTGCCGTAGGGGATCGCCACCCGCAGCATGGGCGCGTGGCGCTGGATGTAGAGGCCGTTCTGGAGGCGCAGCGGGCGGAACTCGTCCTCGCTCAGCCTGCCGTCTAGGAAGCGGCCCATCTGGTCGCGAAAGCGGGCGACGCGGTCGTCCACCAGCCGCTGGTCGGTGTGGTCGTATGGGTACATGAGATTGGCTCAGGGAAGGACGAAGGTGCTCTTTTCGACGACGCGGGTGGCGGCGTCCTGCTCGGCGGCGATCTCGAAGGCGATCGGGCGTACGGTCGCTCCGCCCTCGCCCGCCGGCACGGCCACCGTGAGCTGCACCGTGCGGATGCCGCCGGGCACGCCGGCAAAGCGCGTTGGGCCGACGATCTCGGCGCCGTCGATGCCGCTCACCGCCACGCGGAAATCCCGCGGCGCTTCGGAGAGGTTCATGATCTTGAGGGTGTAGGCGTTCTCGATGCGGCCATCTGCGGCTTCCCGCGCCAGGCTGCCCCGGTCGCGCAGCACGTCTACCAGCAGCAGCGAGCGATCGGCCAGCGTCCACGCCCCGAGCCCGACGAACACCGCCAGCAACCCTCCATAAACCGCCAGCCGCGGCCGCGCTGACGCGGGCGTACCGGCCAGCTCGTTCTCGGAAGCGAAGCGGATCAGCCCGGCCGGTTTGCCGATGCGCCCCATCACCGTATCGCAGGCGTCGGCGCACAGGCCGCAGTTGATGCACTGGTATTGCAGGCCGTCGCGGATATCGATGCCGGTGGGGCACACCTGCACGCAGATGCCGCAATCCACGCAATCTCCGGCACCCGCGCCGCCCTTGGCCCGGCGCGGCTCGCCGCGGGTGGTGTCGTAAGCCACGGTGCGGGTGGTCGGGTCGAACATCACACCCTGGAAGCGCGAGTACGGGCACATGTGCTGGCACACGGCCTCGCGGGCGAAGCCGGCCTGCAGGTACATGAAGAGGCCGTAGAAGATGACCCAGAAGGCTTCCCACGGCCCCAGCTGCCAGCCGGCCACGGCCGGGAGCAGCTCGCGGATCGGCGTGAAGTAGCCGACGAAGGTGATCCCGGACCACGCCGCCAGCGCCAGCCACAGGCCGTGCTTGGTGGCGCGCAAGGCCAGCTTGCGAGCGGACCACGGGGCGTCGTCGAGGCGGCGCCGGGCGAGGTGGTCGCCTTCGACCTTCTCCTCGATCCACATGAAGATTGAGGTGTAAACCGTCTGCGGGCAGGCGAAACCGCAGAACAGCCGGCCCGCCACCGCGGTGACAAGGAACAGCCCGGTGGCGGCGAGGATCAGCGCGATCGCCAGCAGCAGCGCGTCCTGGGGCCACAACACGAGGCCGAAGAGATAGAACTTCTCGTGGGCGATGTCGAACAGCAGCGCCTGCCGCGTGGCGCCTCCATCGTCGGTCCAGCCGAGCCAGCAGGCGCCGTAGAAAACCAGCTGGGTGAGCCACACCATGGCCCAGCGCAGGCTGTTGAAACGTCCGCGAGTGGAACGGGCGTGGATCTTTCCCTTGTTGCGGTACAGCGTCACCCGCGCTGTGTGGGCCTTGCCATGCATCGTGTGCCTCCGGACGGGGCGAATCCCCGATGGGCGAAGTAGACCACCCCCCGCCAGACAGGCACAGATTCAGAAAATCAGAAAAACAATAGGCACAGATGCACTACAGCTGGGCCGCCACCAGCTTGCCGAGAGTTTCCACCGCCGCCAGCTGACGCGCAGGATCGGGGTGGCCAAAGTTGAGGCGAATGCAGTGGCGGAATTCCCGCAAGGCCGAAAAGATCGGCCCCGGCGCGAGGCTGATCCCCGCCGCCAGCGCGGCCTGGTGCAGGCGCAGGGCATCCACCTGAGGCGGCAGCTCCAGCCACAGAAAGTAGCCGCCATCTGGCCTGGCAAGCCGCGTGCCGTCGGGAAAGTGCGCTTCCACCGCCGCCACCAGCGCCGCCGCCTGGGCCGCGAGACGCTGGCGCAGGCCGCGCAGGTGTTTGTCGAAGCCGCCCTGTTTGAGGTAGTCCGCCAGGGCGATCTGCACCGGCACAGTGGTGGCGATGCTGGTCGTCAGCTTCTGGCGCTGCACCGCCTCGGCGTAGCGCCCGGCCGCTACCCAGCCAATCCGGTAGCCCGGCGCAAGGCACTTGGAGAAGGACGACACATGCATCACGATACCGGCCGCGTCCACCGCCTTGGAACACAGCGGCGCGGTATCGTCGAAGTACAGCTCGGCGTACACATCATCCTCGATCAGCGGCACCTGGTGGAGGGTGAGGAGTTCGACCAGCTCACGCCGCCGGGCGTCGGGCATCCGCGCGCCGGTGGGGTTGGCAAAGTTGAGCATGAACAGACAGGCGCTCACCCGGTGGTGGCCCAGCAGCTCGGCCAGCGCCTCGATGCTGACACCCTCGCGCGGGTGCGACGGGATCTCCACCACCCGCAGCCCACGCCGCTCGGCCGCCTGCAGGCCGGCGTAGAAGGTGGGCGACTCGACCGCGATCAGGTCGCCCGGCCGCGTCACCGCCTGCAAGCACAGGTTGAGCCCCTCCATCGCGCCAGCGGTGATGACGATCTCCCGCGGCGACACCTGGGCGCCGTGGCCGAGATAGCGCAGCGCGAGCTGGCGGCGCAGTTCCGCGTTGCCCGGCGGCAGATCGGTGATGGTGGCGCGCGGGTCGAGATGCCGGGCCGCGTGGGCAAGGCAGCGGCCGAGGCGATCGAGAGGAAACAGCTCGGGCGCCGGAAAGCTGGAACCCAACGGCACCACCGCCGGATCTTTTACGCTGTCGAAAATCTGGAAGATGAAGTCGCTTACCTGCAGCTCGGTGAAATCCGGCTGCGGACGGCTCATGGCGGGTTCGGGCAGGCGCTGGGTGCGGCGGGCGCGCACGAAGTAGCCGGAGCGCGGCCGCGCCTCGATGAGCCCGCGGCTCTCCAGCAACGCGTAGGCCTGGGTCACGGTGATCGGGCTCACGTCGTGGATGCGGCAGGCCTGGCGCACCGAAGGCAGGCGCTCGCCAGGGCGCAGCACGCCGCTCTCGATGAGTTGCCCGGTCTGCTCGGCGAGGGTCTGGTAGCGGATCATGGGCGGATGGTAGCCGAGCGCGCCGGCGATCTGCCCGGGAGACAGGCGAAAATATGGGCGAAAAAAAGCCGGGATGAACCCGGCTTTTTTCATGCGGCGCGGTGCAGCGATTACTGCACGCGCACTTCCACGCGACGCGCTTCGGCAGCCTCGCCACCACCCAGGGTGATGGCCGGCTTGCGCAGGTTCACCTTGTCGGCGGGGACACCGGCCCCGATCAGGGCGTCCTTGACAGCCAGAGCACGGGCCTTGGCGACTTCGGCGTTGACGGCAGCACCACCGGTTTCGTCGTGGTAGCCGGAGATCAGCACCAGCTTGGCGGGTTCTTCGTGCAGCTTGGCGACGACCTTGGCGACTTCCTCGGCGGCGTTGGCGGGCAGATCGGCCTTGCCGGAGTCGAAGTACAGCTTGATCAGCGGCTCACCCACTTCAGCAATCTCGGGCGCCTCGACGGCAGCGACGGGTGCCGGCGCAGCGTCACGGGTCTGGCCAGACACGTAGGAGGCGAGACCGATCACCAGGCCGATGACCAGTGCAATGACGCCGAAGAGAATGCCGAGCACGAGGTTCTGGTTGTCGTCGTCTTCCTGCATGAAAAGTCCTTTCCAAGTAATGGTTTCAATCAAACCTTGCAAGTATATAGGCTTATCCGCAGTCGCCTAAGCTTCGACCGACATAAAAAGTTAAATAGCGTGTCTTTAATGAGTCAAGCGGATGGTCATTTACGCACCCGGCAGCCGTCCACAACCATCGTCGCCGTACAGAAAACGAGCAGCACCGCGAAACCGCCCACGATCAGCGCGCCGTCGGCCGCCACCGTAACCGGTGTCGCCAGCAGCTTGGCGGCGTATTTGCCCGGTGGCGTCACCTCCCGGATTTCAACCTCGTAGGGGCGTGCGAAGGCAACGTCGTCGGGCACCTGCACTCCCACAGCGCTGTAGCGACGGCCTTCCAGATCGACACGTTCGTACAACATCTTCTGGGCTTCCAACTCCCTGAAGCCCGCCCTGAGCAGGAACGCCCGCTGCGCGGCGTCGAGGCTGGCGCCCCTCGCCGACAGGTAGAGCGCCCCTTTGACCTTGTCCCCGTCGGCAGAGAATGTATGGTTGAGGTTCGCCTCCAGCAAGGCCCGCCCTTCCCAGGTCAGTAACTTCAGGAGCGCCGACGACGAGGGGAAGAAATAGTGGTACTTGTCGCCCAGCACGACCAGCTCACTGCCATCACCGGTGACGGTGAAGCTCCGGATGGTGTCCGTGGAGTATTGATCCTCCATCCACGACGAGGTGATGCAGCCCAGCTGGGCAAGACACAACAGCAGCGCAACCAGGCGCTGGACGACGACGGGCATGAGGCTATCCGGAACAGTTTTATTGATTTTATCTGAATATAATTTCAGCGATATTGAAAGTCAATCCGCATTCAGCCTCCTGACCACCAAAGCAGAAGGCCCGCATCGCTGCGGGCCTTCCTGGCAAACAAGGTCAGACGGCCATCATGCCTTCACGAACGTGATCTTCCGGTCGGTGCAATCCACCTTGATGGTGTCCTTGGCGGCAAACTGCCCTTCGAGGATGCGCTTGGCGAGCGGGTTCTCGATGTGCTCCTGGATCGCCCGCTTGAGCGGCCGGGCGCCGAAAACCGGGTCGAAACCGGCGCTGGCGAGCTCCATCAGGGCCGCGTCGCTCACGTCCAGATGCATGTCGAGCCGCGCCAGACGCTTCTCGAGGTAGGCCAGCTGGATGCGCGCGATGGACGCGATGTGCTTCTCGTCGAGAGCGTGGAAGACCACCACCTCGTCGATCCGGTTGATGAACTCCGGCCGGAAGTAGGTCTTCACCTCGGCCATCACCGCCAGCTTGATGACCTGATAATCGTCGCCGGACATCTGCTGGATCATCTGGCTGCCCAGGTTGCTGGTCATCACGATCACGGTGTTCTTGAAGTCCACCGTGCGGCCCTGGCCGTCGGTCATGCGGCCGTCGTCGAGCACCTGCAGGAGCACATTGAAGACGTCCGGGTGGGCCTTCTCCACCTCATCGAAGAGGATCACCGAGTACGGCTTGCGACGCACCTGCTCGGTGAGATAACCGCCTTCCTCGTAGCCCACGTAGCCCGGAGGCGCGCCGATCAGGCGGGCGACCGAGTGCTTCTCCATGAACTCGCTCATGTCGATGCGGATCAGGTGCTCCTCGCTGTCGAAGAGGAACTCGGCCAGCGTCTTGCACAGCTCGGTCTTGCCCACGCCCGTGGGGCCGAGGAACAGGAAGGAGCCATAGGGCCGGTTCTCGTCCGACAACCCAGCGCGGGAGCGGCGGATCGCGTCGGCCACCAGGCGCACGGCCTCGTCCTGCCCGACCACCCGCTGGTGGAGCTTGTCTTCCATGTGCAGCAGCTTCTCGCGCTCGCCCTGCATCATCTTCGACACCGGGATGCCGGTGGCGCGGCTCACCACTTCGGCGATTTCCTCGGCGCCGACCTGCGTGCGCAGCAGCTTGTTGGCCGGCTTGGCGTCGCCGCTGGCTTCGGCCTTCTTGAGTTGCGCCTCGAGTTGCGGCAGCTTGCCGTACTGCAGCTCGGCCACCTTCTCGAGCTTGCCTTCGCGCTGCAGGCGGGCGATGTCGGCCTTCAGGTGGTCGATCTCTTCCTTGATCTGGGCCGAGCCCTGCACCGCGGATTTCTCGGCCTTCCAGATTTCCTCCAGATCCGAGTATTCCTTCTTGATGCGGGCGATCTCTTCCTCGATCAGGCCGAGACGCTTCAACGAGGCTTCGTCCTTCTCCTTCTGCACCGCCAGCTGCTCGATCTCCAGCTGGATCTTGCGGCGCTCGAGCTTGTCCATTACCTCAGGCTTGGAGTCGATCTCCATCTTGATGCGCGCCGCGGCCTCGTCGATCAGGTCGATGGCCTTGTCGGGCAGGAAGCGGTCGGTGATGTAGCGATGGGAAAGCTCCGCCGCGGCGACGATGGCCGGGTCGGTGATGTCCACGCCGTGGTGCAGCTCGTACTTCTCCTGCAGGCCGCGCAGGATGGCGATGGTCGATTCGACGCTTGGCTCATCCACCAGCACCTTCTGGAAGCGGCGCTCCAGCGCGGCGTCCTTCTCGATGTACTTGCGATACTCATCGAGCGTGGTGGCGCCGATGCAGTGCAGTTCGCCCCGGGCCAGGGCGGGCTTGAGCATGTTGCCGGCGTCGATGGCGCCCTCGGCCTTGCCGGCGCCCACCATGGTATGGATCTCGTCGATGAACAGGATGATCCGGCCTTCGTCCTTGGCGATGTCGTTCAGCACCGCCTTCAGGCGCTCTTCAAACTCGCCGCGGTACTTGGCGCCGGCCAGCAGGCCCGCCATGTCGAGCACGAGCACGCGCTTGCCCTTCAGGGTCTCGGGCACTTCGCCATTGATGATGCGCTGGGCCAGGCCCTCGACGATGGCCGTCTTGCCCACGCCCGGCTCGCCGATCAGCACCGGGTTGTTCTTGGTGCGACGCTGGAGGATCTGGATCGCCCGGCGGATCTCGTCGTCGCGGCCGATCACCGGGTCGAGCTTGCCCTGACGGGCGCGGTCGGTCAGATCGACGCAGAACTTCTTCAGCGCCTCGCGCTGGCTCTCGGCGTCGGCGCTGCCCACGTTCTGGCCGCCACGCACGGCGTCGATGGCCTGTTCGAGCGCCTTCTTGGTGAGGCCGTGTTCCTTCAGCAGGCGGCCGGTCTCGCCCTTGTCGTCGGCCAGGGCCAGCAGGAACATCTCGCTGGCGATGAACTCGTCGCCGCGCTGCTGGGCAGCCTTGTCGGTGAGGTTGAGCAGGTTGCCCAGATCACGCCCGACGGACACCTCGCCGCCGTGGCCCTGCACCTTGGGCAGACGCTCCAGCGCCTTGACGAGCGCCGTCTTGAGCGCGGCGCCATTCACGCCGGCCCGCTGCAAGAGCGAAGCGGTGCTGCCGTCGTCCTGATTGAGGAGCGCCAGCAACAGGTGCTGGGGCTCGATGAACTGCTGATCGTTGCCCACCGCGAGGCTCTGGGCATCGGAAAGGGCTTGCTGGAACTTGGTGGTGAACTTGTCGTAGCGCATAAGGCCTCCGGATTTCTGTCTGGGGCATAGATGAGGGGCACCCCGCGGACTTCAAGATGCCTGCCCGCCAAATCTGCATGAATGCCATTCGCCTGCTATACCGGAACAATGCCCGACTACAAGATCGACCAACCGCCTGGGAGGCACAATGAACACGCTGTTTTCCGCCCCTCGGGGCAAGAAAGCCTTGCTGGCGGGCGTCATGCTCCTGGCCCACGCCGCAGGTGTCGCTGCCTACGAATGTGAGATGGACGTCACCGAGCGCCCAACGGCGGGCAGCCCGCGGGCGACCCACGATCTGTTCGTCTTTCTCGATGGCACCGGCAACAGCGCAGACTCCCGCACCAATGTCTGGCGGCTCCATGACCGGCTGCTCGCCCACCGCAAGGACGGCTTTGCCGCCGCCTACATCCCGGGTGTCGGCTCCACCACCAATCCAGTTTTCGGCAACGCCCTGGGGCACGGGCTCGAACGCCGGGTGCGCTGCGGCTACGCCTTCCTGGCCGAGCAGTACGAGTCAGGGGACCGGATCTTCATCTTCGGCTTCAGCCGTGGCGCCCACGAGGCCCGCAACCTCGCCGGGCTGATCGCCTATGCCGGGGTACCCCCGAAGGAAGACAGCCGACGCAGGCAACTCAAGCTCGCCAACGCCATCCAGGAAATCGTCAAGGACGAAGCCGACGACGATCACGCCACGGCATGGACGAACTGGAAGCCGGGCACCGTGCCGCCGATGGCGCCGAAGATCGGCCAGCGCCTCGGTCGCGACGTGCACGGCGCCGAGATCACCCTCCTCGGCGTGTGGGACACCGTGCCCGGCTCGGCCTTCGTCAAGTATGGGGTATGCAAGGAGATGCCCAACCGCAAGGAAGGCGACCGCTACAAGACCGGCAGCTATCCACCGATCCACCACATCGCCCACGCGGTTTCACTGGATGAGAAGCGCAGCCGCTTCCATCCACTGCTCCTGTGCCCGGCATACAACGCTCAGCACACCACGCTGGAACAGGAATGGTTCCCCGGCGCCCACGCCGATGTGGGCGGCGGCTATGACGGCGAAACAGGGCTGCCCGACATTTCCCTGGGCTGGATGATCCAACGACTGGCCGGCTACGGCGTCGATGTCGGCCCAGCCCCGGCGGGCGACCCCAAGGCCCTGGCGCACTGGTCCATCGGCGACGCCCCCGCCAACGCCGGCAGCACCTGCGAAGAGCGGGAGCGGCCGGCAAACGACACGCTGTCGCCCACCGTCGACGCACGCGGCGCCAGCGGTGCGGTGCGCCTGCAGGTGCGCGGCAAGGTGATCACCCGCGCCTACCCCGTCCGGTGCGCCGATCTCGAGAAACGCTGATCCCCGTCGATGAAAGCCGCAATGCGCAACGCTCCCTGCCGACGCCCCACCGGCCTGGTCACACTGCTCGTGTGGATCGCCGGCCTCTTCGTCTCCACCACGGTCTGGTCGGGCGACTTCATCGACCTGACGGCGCCACCCGCACCGGCCCAGGCCGCCGTTGCGCGCATGACGCCGGAAGACTGCTACCCCTGGCATGGCAAAGCGCGCAATGACAACTGCCGTCACCACTTCGACGTGGCCGAGCAGTTTGCCCCCTATGCGCTGATGGCCGCCGACACCTACCGCGCCTTCGACCGCAAGGAATGGCTCAAGGCCCGCCGGCAGGCCCGGGGGCTCAGCGACCTCCCGACCGACCCCACGGCCGCGCCCGAGGGGTTCGACGCACTCCAGACCGAAGATTGGCGGCAGGACGTCCTGGCCCGTTTCGGTGACCGGGCCTTCAAGGACAAGAAGGTCAGCAGCATCGACTTCCACGCCGATTGCGACCCGGCCAACGATGCCCGCGTCGCCATTCCGCTGCTCATCCCCGGCTGGGAGCGGCTCTACGATTTCGACCGGATTCCCCGCGCCCTCGGCTATCACTTCTTTGTGCCGGACCTCCTCATCGAAGTGTGGGCACGGGACTACCGGGTGGCCAGGGCCGCCGGCGAGACCGACCCACGCACCGAATACGCCATCGTCTTCCGTGGCACCCAGGGCAGCGGCGGCTGGTGGTCGAACCTGCGCTTTCTCACCGCCCTGCTGCCGCTCTTCCACGACCAGTACAGCCAGGCCGCGCGCACCTATCCGCGCCTGCTCGATCAGATCCTGATCCGCGAAGAGGAACTCCGCGAGCGCGATGCCGCCCGACCCGGCGCCCCGCGCATCACGCTGGTGGGTCACTCGCTGGGGGCCGGGCTGGCCCTCTACACGGCCTTCCGCAACCCGGGGGTGAACAAGGTGATCGGCTTCAACCCCACCCCGGTCAGTGGCTTCTTCGCCACCGATTACGAACGGCGCACCCGCAATCTGGCAAACCTGCAAGCCGTTCATCTGATCTTCGAAGACGCCGACGTGCTGCATTACCTTAACGAGTGCCGCAACGGCGAACCCATCGCCCCGGGCGTCACGGCGCAGGTCCATTGCCACCAGATCAACCTCTCGGGCAATAACATCTTCAGGCAGCACGAAATCGGCCCGATGGCCTGCCGGCTCGCCGCGCTGCGCTACACCGCGCTGAGTTTCAAGGCGCTCTCCAGCCTGCCGTACAACGGCCCACCCCCGACCCATTCGCCGTGAAGCGCCCGGCGGCTCCTACCCCACCCGAATCCGCTCCCCGTACCCCGTCATCTCCAGATAGCCCCGCCCCACCTCGCGGCCGTCGGCCATCAGGCGCACCAAGCCCTCCCAGTACACCGCGCCAGTGGAGCGGCGGCTGTCGAGTTCCTGGTCGTCGATGAGGGGCTGCAGTTCGAACACCCGGCCCGCCACCGTCAGCCGCCAGGCAACGGGGTAGCGGATGCCGGTGCGGGGCGAGCGCCATTCGCGCAGGGGTTCGAAGCGCACATCCGCGGGCGCGAGGATGCGCGCCGTGCCATCGGCCGCCCGCCAACTGGCCGCCGCCCACATCGCATTGCCGTCCTGCCCGCGCATCCTGAAGGCCATCAGGCCGCTGCCGTCGTCCAGATTGGCGCCCAGCCAGTCCCAGCCCTGGGCACCTTCGGGCATCAGCTCGCTGGACCACTCGTGATCCAGCCAGGCCTTGCCGGTCACCCGCTGGCTGCGGCCATCCAGCGTTACCGTGCCGCTCACCGCCAGTTGAGGCCGGCTGTAGTAGTAGCTCGCGTGGCGCGGGTCGGCCGCCTTGGCCGAAAACCCCTCACGGCCATTTAGGAGAGGCGGCCCGTCGGGCTGCAGATCCAGCGCATAGGCGAAATCCGCCGCACGCACCGCGGCCCGATAGCGCCCGCCATCCAGCGCAAAGCGCCAGTCGCCGCACCACACCGCCGTGTGGCCGGTCTCGAAACCGGCGCGGCCAAAGCCGACCCGTGCCGAGCGCTCGTCATGGCGCAGGCGCCCGAGCTGCGGGTCGGCAATCGCCGCGTGGGCCATCACCAGCTGACGCGGGGCGAAGGCGCTGGGGCTGCCCTCCCCCACGCCGGTCCGAACCCGGAAGAAGGTCACCTGAAAACCCAGCGGGCGGCCGTCCGGCAGCGCGAGCCAGCCGGTGGCATACCACCACTCGGTGCGGAAATCCGGGTGCGCGCCGTGATCCGCCGGAAACACCAGCCGCCGCCCGGCGAGCACGGGGGTGAAGTCTGCCGCCCTGCTCCACCCTGGCAGGGTCGCCAGCGCCAGCAGCAGGCGACGGCGCACCGGATGCGGGTTTGCATCGTGCGTCATGCCAGTCCTCCAGCGTCGGGCAGGCCTGGTGCAGCGGTGCCTGCGGACCGGCCCCATCCGAGGCGTGGGTGCCGCGCACCCGTCTGCAGCGCTGCAGCACAGCGCACCGCGATTGCAGTTCCGAACTTCGCAATTGCAGCTCCAAGCTTCGCCCTCGCAGTTCCGAGCTTCACCATTGCTGCAAAAAGCATCAATGCCGAAGCTCGAAGCTCGGCACATGCACTTGATAAGTGCATCGATGCAGCAAAAAGCAGCAATGGTCGAGGTCCGGACTCCGGTGCCGATGCTTTTTGCAGCATCGTTGAAGCTCCGAACTCGGGTGTTGCACTTGAAAGGTGCACGCATGCAGCGCGGCGCTGCATTGCTCCCGTTCTGCACTGCAGCGTCATCACCAGTCCTCCCGCACCGCCAGCACCGCGTCCTGAAGCATCGCCTGCCGTCCCGCAAGCACGGCAGCGCCCGCCCCCAAGGCCACCAGCCCCGCGCCGAACACCACCAGCGACAGCCACGGCACGTGCAGGTCCATGCTCCAGTGGAAGCTTTGCCGATTGACCACCTCGATCAGCACCAGCCCGATGGCGCCGCCCGCTGCCAACCCGGCGAGCACGCCCACGCCGGCCGCCAGCGCGCCCTCCTGGGCCAGCATCCAGGCGATCTGACTGCGCGTCAGGCCCAGATGGCGCAGCATCCCGAACTCCCTCCGCCGCGCCGCGGCCAATGCCGCAAAACTCGCCGCCACGCCGGCGAGGCCGATGGCCACGGCCACCGCCTCCAGCAGATAAGTGACCGCAAACGTGCGGTCGAAGATGCGCAGGGTGATGGCGCGGATCTCCCCCGGCCGGGCGACTTCCAGCACCCCGGCCGGCGCGGTGGCGCGCAGCGCAGCCTCCACCGCCGCCGGGGCCGCGTCGGGCGAGAGGAAGATCGCCACGTCGCTCGCCAGCGGGTCGCCGGTGAGGCGCCGGTAATCGGCCAGGTCGATCATCACCGCGCCGGTCTGGCGGGCGTAATCCCGCCACACGCCGGCCACACGCACCGGTACGCTGCGCCCGGCGAGGGGCAGCGTCACCGTGTCGGCGGGGCGCCAGCCGAGCATGTCCTGCACGGCTTCGGAGATCCACACCGTCACCCCACCCTGCCCCGGCACCGCCGCGCCCACCAGGGGCAGGCCGGCGCCATCGGGCGGCAGTGGCCGCGCCAGCAGCGCCACCGGCGGGCGCCCCGGCGCCAGACGCAGGCTGTCCATCCGCGTGAAGCGCGCCTCTGCCACGCCAGGCACCGCGGCGATGCGCGCCTGCTGGGCGGGGTCGAGAAAACCGCTGGAGGCGCTGCGGCTGGTGCGCAGGTAAAGATCGGCCGGCAACAACTGGGTCAGCCACGCATCCACCGAATCCCGGAAAGACGCCACCATGATCGCCATCGCCGCCGCCAGCGCCACGCTCGCCAGCACCCCGGCCGCCGCCACCACCGCGTGGCCGGGCGCCGCGCCGAGGCGGGCCGCTGCCAGCCGCGCCGGCACCGGGCCATGATCGGGCAACAACCGCGCCAGCCCCGCCGCCACGGCCGGCAGCAGCAGCACGCCGCCGGCCAGCAGGCAGGCCACCGCCAGATAGCCACCCACGGGCAAGCCATCCAGCGGCGGAATCCGGCACGCCGCCACGCTCGCCACCAGCAAGGCCAGCCCCATCCACGGACGCCCGCGGCCCGACAGCAGCGCCGCCTCGTCGCCGGCCTTGAGCGCACGGGCCGGCGCCACCGTCGCCGCCTCCCGCGCCGGCAGCCACGCCCCGGCCGCGCCGGCCAGCACGCCCAAGGCCACGTAGGCCGCCGTGAGCCCCGGTTGGAAGACCAGCGCCGGCTTGAGCCCCGCAAAATACCCCGCCCCCAGATCGCCCCCCAAGAGCGCCAGCGCACCCCAGGCCAGTCCATAACCCACACCCACGCCGACGATGCCACCGGCCAGCCCCACCGCCGCCCCTTCGGCCAGCAGCCAGCCAAAGAGTTGCCGCCGGGCCAGGCCGATGGCGTGCAGAAAGGCAAACTCCGTGCGCCGCCGCACCACCGACAAGGCCTGGGCCGAGAAGACCAGAAAGCCCCCCGTCACCAACGCAATCGCCGCCAGCATGGTGAGATTCACCCGATAGGCGCGGGAGAGCTTGGCGGCTTCGTCCTCCGCCGCTTCGGGCGCCGTCACCTCGACGCCGGCCGGCAGCAGCGGCTGCAGCCCGGCGATGGCGGCGTCCGGCGTCACGCCCTCGGCCAGCTTCAGGTCGATCCGCGTCAAGCGGCCCAGCCGACCGAAGCGGGTCTGCACCGCGGCGATGTCCATCACCGCCAGGCGGCGGCCTTCCTCCACGCCGGGCAGGTCGCCCGCAACCTTGAGATCCACCTCCGCTGCGCCGGCCAGCACCCCCAGGCGCTCGCCGGGCTTCACACCCAGGGCGTCCGCCGCCGCATGGCTGAGGAAGAGCGCGTCGTCTTCCAGCACTGCAAAGCGTGCCGATTCTTCCCGCGGCCGCGGCAGCAGCCGGGGCGCGACCCGGGCCAGCGCAAAGAGATCCGCGCCCAGCAGGTGCAGCGGCTCGTCGCGGCCGACGAGCTTGAGGTCTAGTTCAATCAGCGGGCTTGCCTCGGCCACCTCCGGCCGCGCCGCCAGCGTGGCGTAGAGGGCTTCGTCGAAGCCGCCCTTCGGCCCCACCACTTGCAGATCGGCCTGTCCCGCCAGGCTGCGCATGCCGCGACCAAACTCCGATAGTGCCGCCTCGTGCACCACCTGCACCGCCATCCCCAGCGCCACCCCCAGCACGATGGCGACGAAGGAGAAGAGCGTCGCCACCCGCCGCCGCCCCAGTGAGCCGAGGAAGACCGGGGCCAGCGCCCGCGCCTTCATCCGTGCAGCCCCGTGGCGTCGAGGCGCAGCACCCGGTCGGCAGTGGCGGCGGCTTCCAGCGAATGCGTCACCAGAATGCCGATGGCCCCCGCCGCGCGGATGCGCGTGGCAAGAAGATCCAGCACCCGCCTGCCGTTGGCCGGGTCGAGGTTGCCGGTGGGCTCGTCGGCCAGCACCAGCCGCGGCCGATGCACCAGCGCCCGGGCGATGGCGACCCGCTGCATCTCGCCACCGGAAAGCTCCCGCGGCCAGCTGCCGGCCCGGTCGCCCAGGCCCACGGCATCGAGGAGCTGCTGCGCGGGCGCGTCGGCCGCATCGCCATCGACGCCCTGCAACCACAGGGGCAAGGCGACGTTCTGGCGTACGGTGAGATGGGGCAGCACATGAAAGGCCTGGAAGACGAAGCCCAGCTTGTCCCGGCGCAGGCCGGTCAGCGCGTCTTCGTCGAGCCCGGCGTAATCGCAACCGTCGAGGGACAGCCGGCCGCCGTCGGGCCGATCCAGCCCGGCGATCAGGTTAAGCAGCGTGGATTTTCCGACGCCGGACTCACCGACGATCGCCACGTATTCGCCGGGCGAGAGGGACAGGTCAATCCCGGCCAGCACCGGGCGCCCGTTGAAGCGGCGGGAGAGTCTGTGGATTTCGAGCATGGAAGCGTCGGGAGCGGGAATAGGGTAATGAGGAGTGGGAATCCGGATGAGCGGTCGCAAGCGCCCAAAGCTTAACGCAGCCCCCACCTCCCACTACCCATTCCCTACTCCCCTCTACCCTGCCCGACCTCGGTATACTCCGCCGGCCCATGTCTGTCGACCATTACGAGAACTTCCCGGTTGCGTCCTTCCTGCTGCCCGCGCACCTGCGCGAGCCGGTAGAGGCCATCTACGCCTTCGCGCGCTCGGCCGATGACATCGCCGACGAGGGCGACGCGCCGCCAATGGTGCGCCTCGCCCACCTCAACGATTACCGCCGGGCGCTGTTCTGCATCGAGCAGGGCAAGCCCATCGACGATCCGAAGCTCGCCCCGATCTTCAATCGCCTGGCCGACAACGTCCGCCAATTCAAGCTGCCGATCAGCCTGTTCCTCGACCTGCTCGACGCCTTCAGCCAGGACGTGGTGAAGACCCGCTACGCCAACTTCGACGAGCTGGCCGACTACTGCCGGCGCTCCGCCAACCCGGTGGGCCGGCTGCTGCTGCACCTCTACAAAGCCGCCACGCCCGACAACCTGGCGATGTCCGACCGGATCTGCACCAGCCTGCAGCTCATCAACTTCTGGCAGGACGTGGCCATCGACTGGCAGAAGCAGCGCATCTATCTGCCCCAGGCTGACATGGAGCGCTTCGGCGTGGCCGAAGCCTGCATCGCCGGGGGCGACGTCACCCGCCAGTTCTCGGCGCTGATGGATTTCGAGATCCAGCGCGCCCGCACCATGATGCTCCACGGTGCCCCCCTGGCTCGTCGCCTGCCCGGCCGCATCGGCTGGGAACTGCGCCTCATCGTGCAGGGCGGCCTCGGCGTGCTCGACAAGATCGAGGCCAACGCCTACGACGTCTTCAACCATCGCCCGATCCTCGGCAAAACCGACTGGCTGCGCCTCGCCTGGCGCGCACTCACCCGCTAGCCCCCATGACCGACCCCCACGCCTACTGCCAGGAGAAAGCCGCCGCCAGCGGCTCCAGCTTCTACTACAGCTTCATGTTCCTGCCCCCGGAGCGGCGCCAGGCGATCATCGCCCTGTACGCTTTCTGCCGCGAAGTGGACGACGTGGTGGACGAATGCCAGGACCCGCAGATCGCCCAGACCACCCTCGACTGGTGGCGCCATCAGGTCGGGCTGGTCTTCGAAGGCACGCCCCAGCACCCGGTCGGCCAGGCCCTGAAGGACGTCAGCCAGCGCTTCAACCTGCCCCGCGAGCTGCTCCTCGAAGTGATCGACGGCATGCAGATGGACCTGCAGCAGACCCGCTACCTCGACTGGAAGGCGCTCAACCTCTACTGCTACCGGGTGGCCAGCGTGGTGGGCCTGCTGTCGGCCGAGATCTTCGGCTACACCAACCGCCAGACGCTCAAGTACGCCCATGATCTGGGCCTCGCCTTCCAGCTCACCAACATCATCCGCGACGTGGGCGAGGACGCCCGCCGGGGCCGCATCTACCTGCCGATCAACGAACTCCAGCAGTTTGGCGTGCCGGCCAAGCAGATCCTCGACGGCCAGTATTCCGACAACTTCCGCCAGCTGATGGCCTTCCAGGCCAAGCGCGCCCGCCAGCTCTACGAGCAAGCCTTCGCCCAGCTCCCTGCCGAAGACCGCAAGGCCCAGCGCCCCGGCCTCATCATGGCCGCCATCTACCGCACCCTCCTCGACGAGATCGAGGCCGACGGCTTCCAGGTGCTCGACCGCCGCACCTCCCTCACCCCGCTGCGCAAGATCTGGCTCGCCGGCAAGACGTGGTTCGGGGCATGAACGGTATCGCGCGATGAGCACCGCGCCCCAGGTGGCTGTCATCGGCGGCGGCTACGCCGGCTTTGCGGCGGCCGTCACCCTCGCCCGCGGCGGCGCGCGGGTCACGCTGTTCGAAGCTTCGCGCACCCTCGGTGGCCGGGCGCGGGTGGTCGAGAAGGACGGCTACCTGCTCGACAACGGCCAGCACATCCTCCTCGGCGCCTACGCCGAAACCCTGCGCATGCTGCGTCTGGTGGGCGTGAAGCCCAGCGTGCTCGAAACCCGCCGGCTGGCGCTGGTCTATCCCGGCCTGTGCGAGCTGCGCGCCGCGCCGCTACCCGCGCCGCTGCATCTGGCCCTGGGCCTGCTCATGGCCCGCGGCCTCGGCCTCGCCGACAAGCTGGCGATGGCCCGGCTGATGCGATTTCTCAAGGGCCGCAAGTTCGTTGTCGAACCGGATCGACCTGTCTCGGCGCTGCTGTCCGACACCCGCCAGACCGACACCCTCACCCGCCTGATCTGGGAGCCCCTGTGCGTGGCGGCGCTCAACACGCCGGTCGCCCAGGCTTCCGCCCAGGTCTTCGCCAAAGTGCTGCGCGACAGCCTCGGTGCCGGCGCATCGGCCTCGGATCTGCTGCTGCCGAAGGTCGATCTGTCGGAGCTTTTTCCGGTCCCGGCGTCCCGCTGGCTGGCGATGCGCGGCCACACCGTGCGCACCGCCGAGCCGATCAAGGCCGTCCAGCCCGAAGGCGAGTATTTCCGCCTCGACGGTGACCCGTGGAGCACCCGCTACGATCACGTGGTTGTCGCCACCGCCCCTTATCACGTGGCGGCGCTGGTCGAGCCGCTGCCGGCCATGGCACCGGTAGTGGCCCAGATCGACGCCCTGCGCCACGAACCCATCGTCACCGCATGGCTGGCCTTCGATGGGCCGGTGAGGTTTCCCGAGCCGATGATCGGCATGAGCGGCGGCTACGGCCAGTGGGCCTTTGATCGCGCCGCGCTGGGCGGACCGGAGGGGCTGGTGAGCGTCGTCATCAGCGCCAGCGGCACCCATCAGGAGATCGGCAAGGAGGCGCTGGAGATCGCGCTGCTGCAGGAGCTTCAGACCATCCTCGGCCCGCTGCCGGCGCTCAAATGGGCCCAGATCATCACAGAGAAGCGCGCCACCTTCGCCTGCACGCCGGGCGTCCAGCGCCCGCGCTGCGCCACGCCCCATCCGGGATTGTGGCTGGCGGGCGATTACGTGGCGTCGGAATACCCGGCGACCATCGAGGCCGCGGTGCAGAGCGGCGTGATCGCCGGGCGCAGCATCCTCAAACGCTGCGGGCTGCGCGAGCAGAATCTGCTGAGCGTTCCGTAAGCGCGCTTCAGAACCGCTTAGACCAGGCGCCCTGCTGCCAGCCGCAGGGTGCGGCCACAGCGGGCGGCCAGCGCGTTGTCGTGGGTCACCAACACCAGGGTTGTGCCGGATTCGGCGTTGAGGGAGAACATCAGCTCGATGACCGCCTCGCCAGTGGCCACATCGAGATTGCCGGTGGGCTCATCGGCCAGCACCAGCGCCGGCCGCGGCGCAAAGGCCCGGGCCACCGCCACCCGCTGCTGCTCACCGCCCGAAAGCTGGCGTGGATAATGCCCGAGCCGTCCCGACAGCCCGACCCGACCGAGCCAGGCTTCGGCCTCCTGACGCGCATCGCGGCGGCCGGCGAGTTCCAGCGGCAGCATCACGTTCTCGAGCGCGGTGAGCGCCGGCAGCAGCTGGAAGGACTGGAACACGAAGCCCACGCAGGCCCCGCGCAGTTCGGCCCGGCCATCCTCGTCGAGGGCGAACAGATCCTGACCGCGGATGCGCACACTACCGCCGCTGGGCGAATCCAGCCCGGCAAGCAGCCCCAGCAGCGTGGACTTCCCAGAGCCGGACGCGCCGACGATGGCAATTGCCTCACCGGCAGCGATGGTGAAGGAGACGTCGTCGAGGATCGATAGCGGTACGCCATCGTCTGACCTGACCGCGCGGGAGAGGTGGCTGACTTCCACGACCGGTTCGAGCACGGCGGCGGTCGTCGAAGTTTCGGAGCGGGTTCGATTGAGCATGTCGGATGGAGTGCGCGGCAGCGCAGAGGTTCAGCCGGATGGCGATTATCCTCCGCCTGCTGGCGACACCGCCGCCCAAACGAAAGAAGGCAGCCTCTCGGCTGCCTTCTTTCAGGGACGATCGCGGGCGATCAATCCACGTGGTAGTTCGGCGCTTCCTTGGTGATCTGCACGTCGTGGACGTGGGATTCACGAATGCCGGCCGACGTGATCTCGACGAACTCGGCGCGGGAGCGCATCTCGTCGATGGTGGCGCAGCCCACGTAACCCATGGAGGCACGCAGACCACCCATCAGCTGATGGATCACTGCGGTCACCGCGCCCTTGTAGGGCACGCGGCCTTCGATGCCTTCCGGCACCAGCTTGTCCACGTTGCCTTCGTTGTCCTGGAAGTAACGGTCGGCAGCGCCCTGCTGCATCGCACCCAGCGACCCCATGCCCCGGTAGGACTTGTAGGAACGGCCCTGGAACAGCACGGTCTCGCCCGGCGCTTCTTCGGTACCGGCGAACAGGCCGCCCAGCATCACGACGTTGGCACCGGCGGCGATGGCCTTGGAGATGTCGCCGGAGTAGCGGATGCCACCGTCGGCGATGAGCGGCACGCCGGAACCGGCCAGCGCGGTGGCGACGTTGTCGACCGCGGTGATCTGCGGCACGCCGACGCCGGCGACGATACGGGTGGTGCAGATGGAGCCCGGGCCGATGCCGACCTTGACGCCATCGACACCGGCTTCGACCAGCGCCAGCGCAGCCGCCGCGGTGGCGATGTTGCCGCCGATGACCTCGACCTGCGGGAAGTTCTTCTTGACCCAGTTGACGCGGTCGAGCACACCCTGGGAGTGACCGTGCGCGGTATCGACGACGATCACGTCCACACCGGCCTCGGCCAGCAGCGCCGCCCGCTCCTCGGTGCCCGCACCCACGCCGATGGCGGCGCCCACGCGCAGACGGCCGTGGCTGTCCTTGGCGGCAAGCGGGTGCTCGGTGGACTTCATCATGTCCTTGACAGTGATGAGCCCGGCAAGCTCGCCGGCGTCGTTCAGGACCAGCACGCGCTCGAGGCGATGCTTGTGCATCAAGGCGCGGGCGTCATCGAGGCTGGTGCCTTCCTTGACGGTGACGAGCCGCGCATGGGGCGTCATGATGGCGGACACCGGCTGATCGAGGTTGGTCTCGAAACGCGTGTCGCGGTTGGTGACGATGCCGATGACCTTGCCGTTCTCGACCACCGGCAGGCCGGAGATCTTGTGGCTGCGGGTCAGGGTCAGCACTTCGCGGACCGTCATGGTCGGCGGAATGGTGATCGGATCCTTGAGGATGCCCGATTCGAAGCGCTTTACCTTGGCCACTTCGGCGGCCTGCTGCTGGGCGGTAAGGTTCTTGTGAACGATACCGATCCCGCCTTCCTGGGCGAGAGCAATGGCAAGACGCGCTTCGGTGACGGTGTCCATGGCTGCGGACACCAGCGGAATATTCAGGGTAATGTTGCGCGTGAGTTTCGTCTGGAGGTTGACGTCGCGCGGGAGAACGCTGGAATGGGCCGGGACGAGAAGGACGTCATCGAACGTCAGCGCCTTCTGAATCACTCGCATGGCTTTAATCCCTTGAATCAAATCCGTATTATACGTAGGTCGCCGCTTCCCGGCAAAAGCTTTGTCTGACTGGAGTTTCTGATGTTCCGCAATTTTTTCCTTGTCCTGCTGCTTTCCACCGGACCGGCAGCCTTTGGACAGGGTATTTACAGCTGGAAGGACGCCAGCGGACAGGTGCACTATTCCGACATGCCTCCGCCGGATGCAAAGATCCGCACGGTCCGTCAGGGGTCGATCGCGCCACAACCCCCTGCCCGGTCGGGCGACGGTGGCGACAGCGCGGCAACTGCACCCGCCGCTTCGCAAAGCTACGCCGAGAAGGAACTGGCCTTCCGCAAGCGTCGGGCCGAAGCCGCGGAAGCCGAGGAGAAAGCCCGCAAGGCCCAGGCCAACGATCAGGCGCGGCAGCGGGAATGCGCCGAGAACCGCGCCCAACTCACGGCGCTCGAGAGCGGACAACGGATGAGCCGCTTCGACGAAAACGGCGAGCGGGTCTTCCTGGACGACGACGAGCGCAACGCCGCCATCGAGCGCACCCGCCGCGCCGTGGACAAGACCTGCCGCTGAACGCCGCCCTTCAGGTGGCCTCTTCAGCGGGGCCACCGCCCTTCTTCATGACCTTTCCCTCTTCTGCGCGCTTGCGGCGCACTTCCTTCGGGTCGGCAATCAGGGGACGGTAGATCTCGATCCGGTCCCGGTCGCGCAGCACGGTGTCGGCCTTCACCAGTTTGGCAAACACGCCAAGCTTGTTGGTCTTGACGATGTCGATCTCGGGATGCTTCTGGAGCAGCCCGGAAGCATCAATGGCCCGCTGCACCGTGGCGCCGGCCGGCAGCTTGAGCCGGACGATCTCCTGGCGGTCACGCAGCGCGTAGCACACGTCTACGTTGATGGAATCCTGGCTGACATCATCGGACATGGTCATTTCCGTCCATAGATTTGTTCGGCGCGCTTCACGAAGGAGTCGACGAATGTATTGGCGATGTGGCTGAACACCGGCCCGACGGCCTTCTCGATGAGGCGGCTCGAGAACTCGTAGCGCAGGTTGAACTCTACCTTGCAGGCCGCGTCGCCCAGCGGCGTGAAATCCCACGAACCGTCAAGATGGGTGAAGGGCCCGTCAGTCAGGCGGATCAGCATGTGCGAGGGGTAGACCTTCTCGTTCTCGGTGCTGAAATGCGACTTGATGCCGTGGTAGTTGATGTGCAGGGTTGCCCGGGTGGTTTTATCGTCCCGGCCATGCACTTCGCTGCCACCGCACCAGGGCAGAAATTTGGGGTAATCCTCGCAACGGTCCACCAGATCGAACATCTGGGCCGGCGTAAACTCGATCAGGACAATTTTCTTGACGGCAGCCATCGGGGAGCGAGCGGGGATGCGACCTGTTAAAATACGCGATTTTACGCGTCCCACCCGGCCCGCGCCAAGGCGGCGCCATCCACGAGCCTATCGCCATGAGCATCATCGACAACCGCAAGGCCTTCCACGACTACTTCATCGAGGATAAATACGAAGCCGGTCTCGTGCTGGAAGGCTGGGAGGTGAAGGGCATCCGCGCCGGACGCGCCAACATCAAGGAGAGCTACGTGGTGATCCGCGGGGCGGAAATCTTCATCGTGGGCATGCACATCACGCCGCTCGAATCCGCCTCGACGCACATTCACCCCGACCCGACCCGCACCCGCAAGCTGCTGCTCCACGCCGAAGAAATCTCCAAGCTGATCGGCAAGGTTGAACGCGCCGGCTACGCGCTGGTGCCCCTCGACCTGCACTACACCAAGGGCCGGGTGAAGGTGAGCGTGGGCCTTGCCAAGGGCAAAAAACAGTACGACAAGCGCGAATCCGAGAAGGAACGCGACTGGGAGCGGGAAAAGGCGCGCCTCATCCGCGCCAAGGTCTGACCGGCCGGGCGCGCCGGGCTCAGCCGAGTTCAGAGCGCGCCCATTCCATATCCAGCCGCGCCTGCGCATCGAGAGGCTGGCAAGCCGCCGCTTCCGAGAAGATCTCATGGGCCCGCCCCAGGCCGGCCACACCCCCGGCGAGCATCAGCGCCCGGGCGTATTCCACCAGGGTTGTCGGCGAACGGGGATTGAGCGCGCGGGCCGCCTCGAAGTGTTCGATGGCGGTTTCCTTCTTCACGCCGTAGGTCAGCGCGGCCACCATCGCCCCCACCTTGTCGATGACTTCTGTGCAGTAGATGCCAAGCCCGGCGTGGGCATCGGCGTGGCCGGGCTCGAGTTGCAGGGCCCGCTGCAACGATTCCCGCGACTTGCCACCCAGACCCCGGGCAAGGCTGCGCACCAGCGGCACGTGCTGGCAGTAGCGCCCGATTGCAAGTCCATGCACGAACCACGCGTTGCCCCAGTGGGGCGCCAGTTCGACCAGCACCGAACAGGCATCGACGGTATCCCGCAGGATGGCCGCACGGCGCATTTCGTCTTCTTCGAGGTGGGTGGCGTAAACGATCGCCGCTTTGGAAGCAACCACCGTACCGACAGGGCCGGCTGCCTCGCCGCGGTCCACGGCCTCGGCAAAATCACCCGCGTGATAGGCCCGCCAGGCCTCCTCCACATCCCGCGCGGCGGCGGCCAGATCGGGCACCCGCGCACCAAGCGCCGGATTGGCGTGCATCAGCCGCCCCAGGGCGGCGACATCGGGATAGGGCTCGGCATCGCCCGCGTGGAGGCGCGCCCAGTTGGCGGCAAGGGCATTTCCCCCATAGCGGTAGATGCGATCACCAAAGGGAAAACGCTTCCAGCCGCAGCGTGTACCCGCTGCGGCAGCAGCGTCCGGCACAAAGCTCGACCGGCCGCGCACGCGACGCAGGGTCGTACTCCAGTCAAACGTCAGGTGCATTTGCCGTCCTCTCCCACTGGGTTCTTGTCGATTTTTGCTACAGAGGGTATCACCCTCGGCGCAGACAAGCATTCCGCAATGCGGCAAAACGGCTCAGTCCGCCACGCGATCCATGAACGCGGCGAGCTGGAAATCCAGGTCGGTCAGCCCGCCGGCGTCATGGGTCGTGAGCACCACCTCGACACGGTTGTAGCTGTTGCGCCAGTCGGGATGGTGATCCAGCTTCTCGGCTATCAACGCGACCCGGGTCATCCAGCCAAAGGCGGCGTTGAAGTCGGCAAACCGATAGCTGCGGGTAATGGCCTCACGGCCCTCCACCCGCAGCCAGCCGTCAAGGCGGGCAAGACGTGCTTCCTGCGCGGCGGCATCGAGTTTTTGGGGGCGCATCGTGTCTCCAATCGGGGTCAGCGCAGCGAAAAGTCGGTCCGGCTGACCTTGGCCTTCGGTTGCTTGCCGTCGTCGCCTTCACGACCAGCCAGCAGGAAGATGCGCTCGGCCGGCACCTGACCCTTGCTCACCAGCCAGTTCTTCACGTTCTGGGCCCGCCGCTGGGCGAGCAGACGCACATCCTCGTCGGCTACCGTGGTGTTGGTGATGATCAGCTTCTCCATCTCGGCCACCGGCAGATCCTTGGTGAGGCCCACCATGTTGCGCGGCTTGGGAAACTTCTCATCTTTGTACACCCGTGTTAGCAGCGCCGGGTATTCCTCCGGTGACACCCGCACGCGGCCGTCCTCGCCAGCGGATTCGCCCGACTTCGCCATGTCCTTCACCTTGAGTGCCTCGACCTTGCCCACCAGCATCGCCCGGCGCAGGCCGTCCCGGTCGGCGACAGGATCTACCCGACCGGCAATGTCGAGCTTGAGGCCCGGCTTCCCGTTCATCACCTTGGCGATCGACTGCAGCTTGGTGTCGGCACCGTCCGGAAGACGACCGAAACCGGGCTCGAAATCCAGCCACGCGAGCTCTTCGGCGTTGCCACCGAACATCGATCCGAGCAGCGCAAACGGCGAGGTCACCGCCTTCGTGATGAGATTGACGATCACTTTGACGACAATCCGCGCCACACTGAATTCGGGGTCGTCCAGCGAACCACCGATGGGCAGATCCAGATCGATCTCACCCCGACTATCCTTGAGCAATGACACCGCCAACAGCACCGGCAGCTTGAGGGCACTCGGGCTTTCGACCTTGTCCCCGAAGGTCAGCTGATCCAGGAAAACCTGATTGGTCGCCGTGAGCTTGCGGTCGACGATCTTGTAATTGAGATTGGCCGACAGCTTGCCTTTCTCGATCCCGTAGCCCACGTACTTGCCGGCGTAGGTGGATACGCTGGAGAGCTCGAAGTCCTTCACCGACGCACGGATGTCCAGCGCCTTGTCCTGCCGGAAGGGGTTGAACCGGCCGATCACCTCGACTGGCGCCGAATCGTCCACCTTGCCACGCAGATCCAGCTCGGCGATCACGTCGGGGTTGGACGAGAGATTCACGAGCTTGCCGCCCATCCCGGTGAGGTTGGCATCATAGTTGGGCTTGATGAAGCGGTCGCTGTAGGCAATGTTGCCGCCCTGCAGGGTGATGCGCTTGATCGACAGGGGGTTTGGCGGCTCGGGCGGCGGCGCAAGCTTGGTGACCGCCACACCCGGGGCCGGACGGATCACCGGGGCCGCGCTCTCCTTGCTCCCTGCGTCGGCCGCCGCCTTTTCCTCGGCAGCCTGCTGCGCGGCAATCTCCCGGATGTTCAAGCCGCCCTTGGCATTGAGGATGAGACGGGTATAGAAATCGGTGAGCGCGATGTCATCGATGCTCACCGCCATGGGCGACAGACGCACATCCACGCCACCGAAATAGAGCGAGCGCCACTTGAGGAAATCGGCAGCGTTAAGCTTATCCACCGACGCAAAATCGCCGATGGTCAGATTGCCCTTGAAGCCCCCCTTCACCGCACCGCCCGGCGGCAGCTCGAAGGCCAGCTTGCCACGGGACGTCACATTGCCGCGGGTGATCGCGATCTTCACCTTTTCGGTCACATAGGGCTGGAGCATCGCCAGATCCACCGCCTTCAGGTCGAGATCCAGGTTGCCCGCCATGGGCGCCAGCCCCATCGTACCGCCCACGCCCACCTTGCCGCGCTTGTTGATGGCCGCCTGCAGGTTGAGCTTCGCCTTGCTGCCCTTGGCCGTCGAGAGCCCGTCGATCTTCAGGGACAGGGGGTCGGCATTGAGCACGACGGCCGGTGACAGCGTACGGTCCTCGACGCGCACGCCCCAGTCGTCCAGCGCCACGCGCTTTACCTCAACCAGCCAGTCCGGCCCGCCCTTGGCGGCCGGAGTGGGCCTAGTAGCATGTTTCGGCGCCGGCTTTGCCGATGCCACCGGTGCCGAGCCAGCAAGTCTCTGAGCGTTGAACTCACCGTGCTTGTCGCGCACCAGCGCCACCCGCGTCGCCTTGCCGCTCACCTCGCCCACCGTCACCTTGCGGGCAGCAAGATCCACGTCGGCATCGTGCACGTCAAGGGCGCCGAGCTTGAGCAGTGGCGCCTTCTCGCCCTTGAGCTGCACGCCCACGCCCTTCAGGGCAAGGGATTCGGCCTTGAGCTTCACCTTTGGCTCGCCGCTGGCATCCTGCACCACGTCGTAGGCGATCCTCCCATCGAACTTGCCGGAGACCACATCTCCGCCCGGCAGCGCTGCGGCGATGTACGGCTTGGGGCTCACCAGGTCAAAGCCGGCGAGTTCCAGCGTGCCAACGGCCTTGAGGGGCGACAGGGCAATGCTGCCCTTGTGTTCGAGGGTTTCACCGGAAGGCGTCGCAAACCCGAACGCCAGGGCCGCAGGCTCGCCACCCGTCAGCTGGAACTTTTGCAGCGAGAGGTGAATGTCCTGCAGGGTCTTGGTGAAGGAGCCGGAAGGCAGATCGTCCGAAAAATCCAGCTTGCCGCCCGTGAGCTTGAACTCAGCCAGGCTCACGGCAAACGGCTTGGCCGGTTTGCTGTCGGCCGGCAACGGTGCGGGATCGGCCGGCCTGGCAGCAGGCTTGGGAACGAGCGACAGGAGGCTGATGCGCCCATCGCGATCACGCCCAACCACAAACTCCGGCTTGTCGATGGTCACGCTGCCAAGCGCCAGCTCGCCCCCCAGGGGCGCCAGCTTGTTGATGCCGATCTTCACCGACGGCAGCTTGATCGCCGGCCGACCATCCGCGTGCTGGATCTCCACCGCGTCGAGGCCGACGCCGCCCTTCACCGTCACGCTCGGCGCTGCACCAGCAGGCTGTGCAAAAGAGAGTTCAAGATCGGACGACAGCCGCGCCGACGGCAGCCGGAAAGGTTTGTCGATGGGCACATAGGCCAGATAGCGGGTCAGGTCGAAGCGATCGAACTTGAGCTCGACCACCGACTCGCGGGTCGCCGAAAACGGCCTGGCCTTGCCGTGCACCTCGACGGGCGTGCCATCGACCTTCATCGCCAACAGTGGCTCGACAAAGGTCTCCACATGGGAAGGCAGGTTGGAGACAAACGGGATGCCCAGATCCAGATCGGCCACCGCGTGCTTCTGCCCCACCGCGCGGTCGTCGATGTCGATGCGGCCCTTCTCGACGCGGATGTTATGGACCGAAAACAGGCTCTTCGAGCCATCGTCCGGTTTGTTGAGGATCTCGTCGATCACGTCGGACCAGTTGAGGCGCGAGCCCCCCAGCCGGACGACGCTCACCACGGGCTCGACCAGCGTCACGGCCTGCACCACGACGCCACCACGCAGCAGGGACTCCGCCTCGACATTGGCGTACAGCGACGTGAAGCTTGCCGCCGTCGCCCCGCCGTCGGGCTCCAGCATTTTGAAACCGCGCACCTCGGCCGACAGCGCATACGGATTGATCGAGATGCCCTCGATCGTCACCTTGCGGTGCAACTGCGCCGAGAGCTTCTCCTCGGCGATCGACTTGACCAGCGGGGGCGCCACCAGAGAGCCGGCCACGCCGACCACCGCAACGATGCCCGCGCCCCACAGCGCCCACTTCAGCGGCCGCCGCGCGGCCTTGGGTTGCTGCTCCATATCGGCTTCCCTTTTTGTTCTTCCTGTCGCCGCGCCCCAACCCGGTGCGCGTGTTCATCCATCGTTCAAGCCTAGCAGGCCGAAGCGAACCTGAGAATGGCATCGTGCGCCCCGTTTGCGCCAGGACAAGGGGCGGACTATCCTGCGGTCCCGTTCCAGCCCGATTGCCACCATGAACCGCCCAAACCCGCCCGTCCACTTCGATGTCATCGTGATCGGTGCTGGCGCCGCCGGCATGATGTGCGCCGCCGAAGCCGGCCAGCGCGGGCGCCGCGTGCTCATCATCGACCACGCCGCCAAGCTGGCCGAGAAGATCCGCATCTCGGGCGGCGGCCGCTGCAATTTCACCAACCTGGACGTGAGCGTCGCCAACTTCCTGTCGCGCAACCCCCAGTTCTGCCGCTCGGCCCTGGCGCGTTTCACGCCCGCACATTTTCTCGAGCGCATCCAGCGCCACGGCATCCCCTGGCACGAGCGCGACCACGGCCAGCTGTTCTGCGACGACTCTGCCCAGGACATCATCGACATGCTGCGCGCCGGCTGCGAGGACGGCCAGGTGGAATGGGCCATGCCCTGCGAAATCCGGCACATCGCCAAAAGCCCCGACGAGGCAGCGCGTTTCCTCCTCGACACGGCCCACGGCCGTTTCACCTGCGCGAGCCTGGTGGTCGCCACCGGCGGGTTGTCGATCCCCAAGATCGGCGCTTCGCCCCTCGGCTACAAGATTGCCGAACAGTTCGGGCTGCCTATCGTGGCGCCAAAGCCGGCGCTGGTGCCGCTCACCCTGGCGCCCGACGAGCTGGCGATCTACAAGGAGCTCGCCGGCATGGCCTTCGACGCGGTGGCCGAGTGCGGCGAGGGGCGCTTCCGCGAGAACCTGCTGTTCACCCACCGTGGCCTCTCCGGCCCGGTTGTCCTGCAGGTTTCGTCCTACTGGCAGAGCCGCGACTACGACGCCGCACCGGGTGCCACCGAAGGCGGCAGCCGGATCACCGTCAATCTGTTCCCGTCCGAGGACGTGCGGGCCTGGCTGGCCGAGCGCGCCCGGGGCAAGACGCTGCTCGGCAATTTGCTGTCGGATCGCCTGCCCAAGCGCTTCGCCCACGCCTGGTGCGACCAGCGCGGCTGGAACAAACCGATCAACCAGTTCAATGGCAAGGAACTCGACGCCATCGCTGCCGCGCTCGAAGGCTGGACGATCACGCCTGGCGGCACCCTGGGTTACGCCAAGGCCGAGGTCACCGTGGGCGGGGTGGACACCCGGGCGTTGTCGTCCAAGACGATGGAGGCACGCACGGTGCCGGGGCTCTATTTTGTGGGCGAGGTGATGGATGTCACCGGCCACCTGGGCGGCTACAACTTCCAGTGGGCCTGGGCGAGCGGCTACGCGGCCGGTCAGGCGGTTTGAGGTGGACCAGATTGTTGCCTATGCAGCAACAATGAACGTCACACTGTTACAGTTCTAGATCAGCCCCCCGACCTCAGCCGCAAAAAACAAGGCCCGCACTCGGCGGGCCTTGTTCATCCAGCGGGGAAATCGCTTACTTGTTGGCAGCAGCGATACCGTCGAGGATTTCCTGCTTGGCATCTTCAACGCTGCCCCAGCCGGTCACCTTGACCCACTTGCCCGGCTCAAGATCCTTGTAGTGCTCGAAGAAGTGCTGGGTCTGCTTGAGCAGCAGCTCGGGCAGATCGTCGAGGGTCTTCACGTTGTCGTACAGCGGGGTCAGCTTGGAGACCGGCACGGCCACGACCTTGGCGTCAACGCCGCCTTCGTCTTCCATCTTCAGCACGCCGACCGGACGGGCGCGGATCACGACGCCCGGCTGCAGCGGGTAGGGCGCCACGACCAGCACGTCCACCGGGTCGCCGTCGCCGGCAACAGTGTGGGGGATGTAACCGTAGTTGATCGGGTAACGCAGGGTGGTGCCCATGAAGCGGTCAACGAAGACGGCGCCGCTGTCCTTGTCCACTTCAAACTTGATCGGATCGCCCTGAGCGGAGATCTCAATGATCACGTTGACGTCGTTCGGAACGTCCTTGCCAGACTTGACTTGATCGAAACCCATCTTTTTCAGCCTCCCTTGTATGTGAAAACAGCTCGCGATTATAAGTGACTCCGGCGAAATCAGGTCGCATCGAAGCCGGCATCTTCAATTGCCGACTTGAGCGCTGCAGGCGTGACCTTCGCCGGATCGAAATCCACCTTCGCCTCGCCCTCCTCCAGCGACACCGCAACCCCAGCCACGCCATCCAGCGCCGACAGCGCACCGGTCACGTTCTTCACGCAGCCCTGGCAGCTCATGCCGCCCACCTTGATCGTCACGTTTTCCATCTGGTTTCCTTTCATTAGCGCCCGGCGCGCCAGCGCCTGAGCAAAAGCGAATTGCTGACTACCGACACCGAACTCATCGCCATCGCCGCTCCGGCGATCACCGGGTTGAGCAGCCCCAACGCTGCCGCCGGAATGCCCAGCACGTTATAGATGAAGGCGAAGAACAGATTCTGGCGGATCTTGCCCAACGTGGCGCGGGACAGGGAGATCGCATCGGCTACACTGCCCAAATCGTTGCGCACCAGGGTGAGATCCGCCGCCTCGATGGCCACGTCCGAGCCCGCACCGATGGCGCAGGACACATCCGCCGCCGCCAGCGCCGGGGCGTCGTTGATACCGTCGCCAACCATGCCCACCAACCCATCGCCGCGCAGCGCCTCGACCGCCGCCGCCTTGTCCCCCGGCAACACCTGGGCGCGGAAATCCGTGATGCCGGCCTCAGCCGCGATGCGCGCCGCCGCGGCGGGGTGATCGCCAGTCAGCATCACCACCTTCACGCCCATCGCCTGGAGCCGCGCGACCGCCGCCTTCGAGGTGACACGCAGCGGGTCGGCGACGCCCAGCGCGCCCAGCGCCATGCCATCGACCGCCACGCCCACCGGCGTGAGCGCCGCAGCCAGGAGCGGATCGAGCACCGTGACCGGCAGCGCCGCGCCGCGTTCGGCGAGAAAATCCGGCGATCCGACCGCCACCTCGCGGCCACGCACGCGGCCCATCACGCCCTTGCCGCCCACCGCCTGAACCGCCTCGGCGACGGCCCAGTTCAAATTCTCGCCCCGCGCGGCAGCCACCACCGCCTGGGCCAGCGGGTGATGGCTGGTTTCCTCGAGGCTCGCCGCCAGCATGAGCAAATCAGCCCGGTCGGCGCCCGGCGCCACACGCACGTCCAGCACCGTTGGCCGGCCTTCGGTCAGGGTACCGGTCTTATCCACCACCAGCGTTTTGATCTTCTCGGCCAGTTCCAGCGCCTCTGCGTTGCGCACCAGGATTCCGGCACGGGCGCCCTGCCCCGTGCCCACCATCACCGCCGTCGGTGTGGCGAGGCCCAGCGCGCAGGGGCAGGCGATCACCAGCACCGCGACGCCATTGACCAGCGCCAGCGCCAGCTCGCCACCAATCCACCACCAGGTAAAGAATGTCGCGAAAGCAATCGCCACCACGGTGGGCACGAAGATCGCCGCGATGCGATCCGCCAGCCGCTGTACCGCCGGCTTGCCGCCCTGGGCCTGCTCCACCAGCCGCACGATGCCGGCCAGCAGCGTCTCGGCGCCCACGCCCACGGCGCGGCAGCGCAGCACGCCCGCGCCATTCACGGTGGCGGCGAAGACCTTGTCGCCCGGCGCCTTGAGCACGGGCACGCTCTCGCCGGTGAGCATCGCCTCGTCAGCCGACGACTCGCCCGACAGCACCTCGCCGTCCACCGGCACCGAATCCCCCGGCCGCAGCACAAAGATCATGCCCGCAACCACATTCGCCACCGGCAGTTCGACGATCTGCCCGTCGCGCTCGATGCGGGCGGTGGGCGGCTGCAGGCGCAGCAGCGCCTCGACTGCCGCCGAAGTGCGCGCCCGGGCGCGGGCCTCCAGCAGCTTGCCCAGCAGCACCAGGGTGATGATGCTGGCCGAGGCCTCGAAGTAGACGTGCAGGTCGTGGCGATCCAGGAGCACCACCGCCAGGCTGAAGAAATAGGCCACGCTGGTGCCGAGCGCCACCAGCACGTCCATGTTGGCGCCGCCGCCCAGGAGCGAGGACCACGCGCCCTTGTAAAAGCGCCGCCCGATCCAGAACTGCACCGGTGTCGCCAGCAGCAGCTGCGCCCAGCGGGGCAGCCACTCGTCGTGATGCATCGAGCCGCTCGCGCCGGCGCCGAGCATCCCGATCATCTGGGCCAGGAAAGGCAGCGACAGCAGCGCCGAAATCCAGAACAGGCGCAACTCGGCACGGAACTCCGCTTCCTTGCGGGCGCGCTCGGCATCGCGGTCGCGGCCGGCGATGGGCGTGGCAGTAAAGCCGGCCTTGGCAATCGCACCGACGATGGCGGCCTGATCGGTGAGCCCCGGCGTATAGCGCACCCGCGCCGTCTCTGCGGCGAAATTGACGCTGCCCTCGACGCCCGGCAGCCGACCCACGACCTTCTCGATCCGCGCCGCGCAGGCCGCGCAGCTCATGCCACCGATGCCGAGCTCCAGCACCTGGGGCGCCACGTCGAAGCCGGCCTTGCGGATCGCACCGAGAATGTCGGCGGCTGGGGCGCCGTCGGGCGCAGCGGTGATGCGGGCTTTCTCGGTGGCGAAGTTCACCTTCGCCTCGATGCCCGGCAAGCGGTTGAGCACCTTCTCGAGCCGCACCGCGCAGGCCGCGCAGCTCATGCCCGAAACCGGCAGATCAAGGCGCGCGCCGCCCTGCTCGCTCATGGCAGGGGGCGGCGACGCACCCGCAGAGGGAAAATCATGGCAGTCACCTGGAAGAAGGGATCAGAAATGGCACACCACGCCATTCCACAGCTTGCTGCCCAGCGACGGCGTGGTCACCAGACCGTAGACGCCGAAGGCCAGCACCACCAGTCCAGACCCCGTGCGCACCGCCTGGTTCCGCACCACATCGCGCAGGCGCTTGAGCACCAGCCCCGCCAGCAGCAGATTGGGCAGCGTACCGAGCCCGAACGCCAGCATCAGCGCTGCGCCCCGCTCGGCCGATCCGGTGACGAGGGCCGTCGCCAGCACGCTGTACACCAGCCCGCAGGGCAGGAAACCCCACAGCGCCCCGAGCGGAAACGCCTGAGCCACCGAACGCGCCGGCAGGAAGCGCCGGGTCAGCGGCTGGATGCGGTTCCACAGGCGCTGGCCAAGCTTCTCGACGCCCGCCAGCGCACGGGTGAAGCCGGTGAGGTAAAGCCCCAGCGCCACCAGCATCAGGTTGGCCGCCACGTACAGGGCGAGCTGGATCGGCAGGATGTCGTTGAACAGCATGCCCACCGTGCCGATGGCACCCATCGCCGCACCGGCCAGGGTGTAGCTGCCGATTCGGCCGAGGTTGTAGGCCAGGTGCAGCGGCCACTCGCGACGCTTCTGGCCGGGCATCTGGACAGTCTGCACGGTGAGCGCGCTGACGATCCCGCCGCACATGGCCACGCAGTGGGTACCACCGAGGAGGCCGATCAGAAAGACTGCGAAGTAGCCGGTTTCCGGCATGGTTTCGATCCTGCAAAAGAAAAGCGCCCCGCGAGGTCACGGGGCGCATAGTTTAGTCCTGCCATTCCCGGCCAGCCAGCGCGGATCAGATCACCTTGGAGTAGCGGGTCCGCTCCCGGTCGGAGCGCAGATACTTGTCGAACACCATGGCGATGGCCCGCACCAGCATCCGGCCGGCCGGCAGCACGGTGATCCACTGGTCGTCGATCTTGAGCAACCCACCCTTTTCCATCTCGCGCAGGTCGGCGAGTTCGGAAGCAAAGTACTTCTTGAAGTCGATCAGGTGAGCGATCTCGATGGATTCGATGGACAGCTCGAAGTGGCACATCAGCGCCTGGATGATCGCCCGACGCAGCAGGTCGTCGGGGGTCAGCTCGATGCCGCGCAGCACCGGCAGGCGGCCGGTGTCGAGGATGTCGTAATACTCATCGAGCGTCTTGACGTTCTGGGCGTATGTGGGCCCGACCTTGCCGATGGCAGAGACCCCAAAGGCCAGCAGGTCGCACTCGGCGTAGGTCGAGTAGCCCTGGAAGTTGCGATGCAGGCGGCCCTGACGCTGGGCGGTGGTGAGTTCGTCGGTCGGCTTGGCGAAGTGGTCCATGCCGATGTACACGTAACCGGCCTCGGTAAGGCGGCGGATCGCCAGCTGGAGGATCTGCAGCTTGGTCTCGCCCGACGGCAGCTGCGCGTCGATGATCCGGCGCTGGGGCTTGAACAGGCCAGGCAGGTGCGCGTAGTTGTAGATCGAAAGGCGATCCGGCGACAGGGCCAGGATCTGTTCCAGCGTGCGGTTGAAGCTGATGACGTTCTGCTTGGGCAGGCCGTAGATCAGATCCACGCTCACCGACTTGAAACCGTGGGCACGGGCGGCGTCGATGACAAGCTTGGTTTCTTCCTCGCTCTGAACGCGGTTGACCGCCTTCTGCACATCCGGGTTGAAATCCTGGATGCCGACGCTCATGCGGTTGAAGCCCAGCTCGGCCAGCAGCGCAACGGTGGCTTCATCGACCTTGCGGGGATCAACCTCGATGGAATACTCGCCGTCGGGCACCAGCGTGAAATGCTTCTTCACGATGCCCATCAGCTGGCGCAGCTCGTCGTGGGACAGGAAGGTGGGCGTGCCGCCACCCAGGTGAAGCTGCAGCACTTCCCGCGAACCCTGCAACCGCGCGGCCTGAAGATCTACTTCCTTCTCGAGGTACTCCAGATACTTGGCCGAACGCCCGTGATCCTTGGTGATGATTTTGTTGCAGGCGCAGTAGTAGCAGATCGTATTGCAGAACGGGATGTGGAAGTATAATGAGAGCGGTTTGCCAATGCCGCCAATCGACCGCTTGCCGAGCCAGTCGCAAAGCGCGTCGGAGTTGAAGGCTTCGACGAAGCGGTCTGCGGTCGGGTACGAAGTGTAACGAGGCCCATTCACATCGAACTTGCGAATGAGCTCGGGATCGAAAATCAGATCTTTTTGGGTCGCGTTCATGGGCGTGCTTCTATGAATTCGGCAGAAAGATCGCAGAATCATCCTGCAATCGTATTGATGTGGATCAAAGGGCTCCAAAGGTTGGTAAATCCTCTCAAAGCCAGGTGCTTAGCGTACAGATGAATTCGGTGATTCCAGTCACAGCAATCGAGATCAAGACAGCCTGTTCCCAATGTAACCTGCGGGAATTGTGCCTGCCATTCGGGCTTGACCCGCGGGAAATCAACCAGCTCGATGAGCTCGTGGGCAGCCGTCGCAAGATCAAGCGTCAGCAGCATCTCTACCGGTCGGGCGAAACCTTCGAGGCGATCTACGCGATCCGTGCCGGGTCTTTCAAAACCGACGTCATTCTCGAGGATGGCCGCGATCAGGTCACTGGCTTCCAGATGACCGGCGAAGTCCTGGGGCTGGACGGCATCAGCACCGAGCATCACTCGTGCAATGCCATCGCGCTCGAAGACAGCGAGGTGTGCGTCATCCCCTTCAGCCGGCTCGAGGAACTGTCGCGTCAGGTGGAGAGTCTGCAGCACCAGTTCCACAAGATCATGAGCCGCGAGATCGTCCGCGACCACGGCGTGATGATGCTGCTCGGCTCGATGCGGGCCGAGGAGCGCCTCGCCGCGTTCCTGCTCAATCTGTCGCAGCGCTTTACCGCGCGGGGCTTCTCGCCTTCCGAGTTCCATCTGCGCATGACCCGCGACGAGATCGGCTCCTACCTGGGACTGAAGCTCGAGACCGTTTCCCGCACCTTCTCCCGCTTTCAGGAAGAAGGCCTGGTGGCCGTCCAGCAGAAGCACATCCGCATCCTCGACACCCCCGGGCTCAAGCGACTGCTGAACCACCATACGATCTGATCAGACAAGCGCGAGCCAGCCCGCCGGGTTCTTGGTGAGCGCTACCGAAACAATGTACGAGAACACCGCCGCCGCCGCGGCGAGCGCAGCCACACGCACGCCTCGCGGCCGCGTCGGTCGCAGGGCGACCACGCCCAGGCCGATGTAGGCCAGCAGGCCCAGCACCTTGGCGGTCAGCCAGCCGTGCACAAAAGGATACTGCCCGGCCAGCCACGCCAGGGCGATGGCGCTGGCGAGCAGGCACGAGTCAATCACATGGGGCAGGCGCCGGGTCAGCCGGGCCGCGAGCAGCGGCGAGCCGGTGACCGACCACCAGCCGCGCAAGAGAAAACCCGCGCCGCTCAGTACGACGCAGGTGATGTGAAGATGCTTGATGAGCAGGTACATGTCGCCTCTGGCCAGGGTTACACCAAGGCAACAGTCTGCAGGGAAAACCGGCCCCTGTCCTTGCGGGGCCTCAACTTCAGCCGCGCAGCACGCCCACTTCCAGCGCAGCGAACCAGTTGATGAATCGCTGCACGTCAGCGCCCTGGTAGATCGCACCGTGCTGGGGCACCAGCATGTCGATTTCCATGCGAGAGACGCGCTCGCACCAGTCGCGCTTGGCCCGGTCGGAGCCCATCCAACGCTTGTGGAAGGCCTCCGCGTGGCGGATATGACGGGAGAAGTCCTCCACGTACAGCCCGCCCTGATCGGGCGGCAGCAGCGCTGCACCGATATCACCGGAGAACAGGATCTTGGCCTTCGGGTCGTACAGGTTGAAGTTACCGGAGGAGTGCAGGTAATGGGCTGGCACAGCCTGCAACTCGAGCCTGCCAAGTTTGATGGTCATGCCCGGATCGGGGATGGGCACGAAGGTCGAATCCTCGCCGCCGAAGTGAGGCAGGAACGACTGCCACAGCCAGCTTGTATAGCACTTCAGATCGGGCTTGAACTCAAGCCACAGCGCCAGCGATGAGATGATGTCCGGATCCTGATGCGAGGCGAAGATGCCCGCCAGCCGGGTCGGATCGCACTCGGCCGACAGGGCCGAGAACACCGCCGGGAAGATTTCGATCCCACCCGGGTCGCACAGCAGCGCCTCTTCGCCATCGACGATCACGTATTCGTTGGTGTCGATGATGTAGCCCGGCTTGGTCGCGTCCCGCGCGATCGCCAGCCAGCGGTGGTCATTGTCCTGGAAGATACAGTGAGCCTGCTTCATGGGTTCCTAGTCCTTTACGAGCCGTTCCTTGCCGAGCACTTCGAGGGATCGCTTGATCTGGGCGATCACCTCCGCGAAATCGGTCGAGACCTGCATCAGCGCCGGACTGAACCCGCCGCCGTAGGCCGCCTCGATCTTGGCCGAGCGGGCCAGCACACCGCCCAGTTCCACCAGTTGCTGGGTTTCCTCGACCGCCGCGCGCAGGCGCAGGTCAAGCGACCGCAGACTTGCCTGCTGCACTGACAGGCGCTCCATACCGCGCTTGCGGGCTTCCCGCACGCCCGGCACATCGCCGGAAAGGCGGATCGCCTCGGCGAGGATGCGTGAGTTGCGCTGTTGTTGTACGACGCCCGTGACGCTGCCCACCGAGCCGGAGGTCATGTCCCGCAGCGAGGCCATGTGTCGCGTCAGATCCTGGGCGAAGCGGCGCAGCTCATTGGAGAGCACGCCGAAGCCCAGCGCCGCGTTGCCCGCGCGCTTGGCGAGGAAGATGGCGTTGAGGGCCATCAGGTTGATCCGGAAGGCCGTCGCGACGATGGCCTTGATTTCTTCGTTCACCCGCACGATGCCGGCAAGCTCGCCGGTGCTGCGGATGCTCAGGTGGAGGTTTCGTTCGGGCGCATTCATTCGGGGCTCTCGGTGACGGACCGTGGGGGTGGGACGCATCGATCGGCGCGGAGGCCACCGCCGATTCCGAATGAATCGTCTGGCCGGCTGCCGCGGGAAGATTAACGGCGCGCTGCCGTCAAGCTTGAGCCGCCCCGCCGCCCCTCAGGAAACCGCCGGCCGCTTGGGTGGGAGCAGGAAGTCCCGTGGCCGGGTGCGCAGCCGATGCCACAGGCGGCGACGCAATTCGCGCAGGTCTGACTTGGGCAGGTCGTAGGCACGAACGGCCGTCATCAGCGACAGCGCGAAGCTCACACCCAGGTTGAGCACGAACATCACACCGACCCCCGCTACCGCCAGGGAGAGCAGCCCGGTGCCGACCCACTTCATTTCGAGCGACGACGTGGCGAGGCTCAGGATGCCCGAGTTGAGCGTCACGTGACGCACATCCAGCGGCAGCCCGAAGAACTTGCCGAGCACCGGCGTCATTCCCAGCATCAGCCCAAGGGAGATGTTGGTCGCCCAGCCCGACATGTTGCGCGACACGATGCCGGCCAGTCGCATCATCCGCAGCCGCCCGAAACGGTTGCCCAGCCGGTGCTCGGCGATGGCCTGGGGCAGCCGGTGATACACCGCCCAGTTATCCAGCCAGCCCCCCACGAGTGCCGCGAGGTACAGGATCACGCCGGTGAGCGCCGCATAGAACACCGTGCCGCTATCCACCGGACTGAGGGAATGGAAGACATAGCGGGCCTCTTCGGTGGTGAGGAAGGCGTGGCCCGTGACCAGACGCCAGGTCGCATCGAAGGCGTAGGCACCACAGGCCACCACCACCACATTGGCGATGGTGGCCGCCAACTGCGAGTGGCAGATGCACGCCGCGTAATCGACGATCACGTCCAGGCGTTCGTTGCCTTTGCGGTCGCGGATGATGGCGGCAAAGGCCGCGGCGGTCATTGCCGGCTGCTTGGTGGCGAGGATCAGACCCAGCGCCTGAAGGATCAGGAAGCTCACCGCGTAGTTGATGCCGGAACCGAGCCCTTCCAGGAACAACGCCAGCCCGGCGCCAGCGACGGTCATCTTCATCGCCGCAGTGCCCACCGTGAGCAATCCCCCGCCCGCGGCGGCCACCCAGATATGGCGGTAATCCTTATCCGTCTCTGCAATGTAATGCTCGCCGGTCTCGCCGGCGCGGTCGACGATGCGCCGCTGCAGGCGCTGCAGGTTGGCCCGCACCAGATGGCGCAGGCTGGTGCTCTCGTGGGCTGCGTAGGCTAGTTGCTGGAGCAGTAGCAAGGTCGGCCCCGGCGAGCCTGGCTCGGCGGCCATCACGCCGACGATGGTCTCCATCCGGGTCAGGCAGCGGTCCAGCACATCCAGCCCATACACGATATCGACGCTGATGCCTTCGGATTCGAGGCGGGTGGAGATCAGGTGCATCTCGTCCCGACTGGCTGCGAGGTCACGCTGCCAGGCCTCGACGAGTTGCATCGACACGCGCCCCTGCTCCCAGGCGCAGAGCAGGTTCTCGCCGCTATCGGCAAGCCGTCGGAAAGGGGAGCTGGCCACCGGGCGGTGCTCGCCCCGGGCCCGCAGCTTGAGGGACAGCCCTTGCCCCTGGACACGCGCCAGCAACAGCCGGAAGCCGTCGGCCATCGCGCCCTGCAGGGCCGTGTACATGCCCGGATCGTCTGCCGGGAAAAGCAGATCGACCGCTCGCTGGAAAGTTGACGGCTGCAGGCCGCGGATGAGAGTCAGATCCTTGTTGCGCCGGAAGCTGCCACTCATCAAGTGCGACAGATCGTGATCGTCCCGGGGCGAGGGGATGATCTTGGCGGTAAATCGGTCACCAAACTCCGACAGAAAGCCCCGGTCACTGGGAACCCCCACCTCGCCGAACAGATTGGCGCCATCGGTTTCATCGAGGATGCAGCGGATTGCCCGACGTACGGCCGCCGCCAGCGGGGGATTGCCGGCCAGCACGTCCATCAGCACTGCGAAACGCTGGGTGGCCGAGCCATGCACGTCGGCGGAGTCGATATACACGTCACTCCACAGCGCCCCGCCGGCCAGCCATGCGGTCAGCGCCCGCCAGGCATCGAGCCGGTCGGGCAGGTCGGCAGCGGCCACCAGCGCCGCAAGGCGAGAGGCGAGTTTGGGGAGATCGCGCTGCCCCTGGCGCTGCTCGGGCAAGACGGAATGGATGGACGCCAGCAGGGCGTCGCGGGTAAAGGCCTCGGCAAGCGCCGCGTCGAGAGTAAGCGCGTTTGGCATAGGCAAAGTATGACCCGAGACGGCGCTTTTTGGTTCGTCTTCCTGCAGGGCGGGGCGGCTCCACCCGCAGCGCGCAATGCCGGTTTACCATCGCACCATGCTTCCGATCCTGTACCACGACGACCACGTCGTCGTCATCCACAAGCCGGCCGGGCTGCTTGTCCATCGCAGCGAACTCGACCGCCACGAAACCCGCTTTGCCGTGCAATTGCTGCGCGACCAGCTCGGCCGTCACGTCCACCCGGCCCATCGTCTGGACCGGGGCACTTCGGGCGTGCTGGTGTTCGCCCTCGACCGGGACACCGCCCGCCAGCTCGCCGGCCAGTTCGAACACCAGGAAGTCGCCAAGACCTACCTCGCGGTGGTGCGCGGCCACCCGCCCGAAGCCGGGCGCATCGACCACGCCCTCACGCGCCGCCGGGACGACGCCGAGTGGGTGGGCGACGAGGCCTCCGACGCCGCCCAGCCGGCCATCACCGATTTCCGCCGCCTCGCCACCGGCGAGCTGCCCTTCGCCGTGGATCGCTACCCCACCAGCCGCTACGCGCTGGTCGAACTCACACCCCACACCGGCCGCCGACACCAGATCCGGCGTCACCTCAAACACCTTTCCCACCCCATCATCGGCGACGCCACCTTTGGCAAGGGACGCCACAACCGCTTTTTCCAGCGGCACTTCGGCTGTCATCGGATGCTCCTCGCCTGCACCCGGATGCAGTTCTTCCACCCAGTCAGCGGCGCGCTGCTTGATGTCATCGCTCCGCTGGATGGCGAATTCGCCGCAGTGCTCGAAGCCCTTGGCTGGACGAGCGCCCTGCCACCCGGACTTTACGTGCCTTTACCTGCTGCCAACCCGGCTTAACACACCCTTTTCATACACTCCCGCCCATGCCGGGCGACCCCGGGAAACCCCTTCAATATCCGGAGTCACCCGATGAAAAATCACGACCAGCGCCTCGCCCTCGACCTCGAAGCCCTGCTCAGGATGCCGGTGGACCGGCGCCAGGCCCTACGCAGGCTGGTGGCGGGCTCCGTCGCCCCGCTCTCCCTGGCCGGCTGCGGTGGCGGCGCCGAGGGCAGCTTCGGCAGCGTCGCCAGCACCACGTCCAGCACGTCGTCGAGTGTGGCCAGCACAGTCTCCAGCTGCTCGATCGTTCCCGAAGAGACCGCCGGCCCCTACCCCGGCGACGGCTCCAACTACAACAGCAGCGGCATCGCCAACGCCCTCGCCCAGAGCGGCATCGTGCGCAGCGACATCCGCGCCAGCTTCGGTAGTGCCAGCGCAGTCGCTACCGGCATCCCGCTCACCCTCACCCTCAAGCTGGTGAACACCGCCAACAGCTGCGCCAACCTGGCCGGCTACGCCATCTATCTGTGGCACTGCGACCGCAACGGGCTGTACTCGCTCTACAGCACCGGGATCACCGCCGAGAACTACCTGCGCGGCGTGCAGGCCACCGACAGCGACGGCAGCGTCACCTTCCTCACCGTGTTTCCCGGCTGTTACGCCGGGCGGATGCCCCACATCCATTTCGAGATCTACCCCAGCCTCGCCACGGCCACCGGTTACGGCAACAAGATCAAGACGTCCCAGCTCACCTTTCCCCTCGCCACCCTCACCGAGGTCTACGCCACCGCCAACTACACAACCAGTGCCGCCAACTTGAGCAGCATGAGTTTTGCGACCGACAACGTCTTCTCCGACGGCACCAGCCTGCAGATGACCACCCTCAGCGGCAACACCAGCACGGGTTACACCGCCACGCTCACGGTCGGCATTGCCGCCTAAAGCCATCCCGACGGCGCCGGCAGCCGTCACCCCAACACCTTGAGACATCGCGGCGCTTTCACCTGTAACCGAGGCCGGCTAAGATTGACGGTCTTTTGCCCGGCTCACCGATGAAGCTCCCCGACCGTTCCGACCTGTCACGCCTGTCCCTGGCGCGCGCCGCACGTCTCGGCCCCCTGCTGGCGTGGGGTATCTCGCTCGCCATCACGGCGTGGGTCGCGGTCGACCTCTTCTGGCGCTTCACTGCGCCGCGCCCACCGGCCTTGCCGGTCGCCACCGAATCCGACCCGCTGCGGGCCGCCCAGGCCATCGCCAGCCGGCACCTGCTTGGCAAGGGCGCTGCGCCGGGCACGCCGGCAGCGGTGGCCGCCGCGCCCGGCCGCTACGCCGTCCAGGCCGTCGTCACCGGCGCAGCCGGCCGCCCTGGCTGGGCGGTCATCACCATCGACGGCGGCCCCCAGCAGGGTTTTGTCGAAGGCCAGGAGATCCGCCCCGGCGTCAGCCTGACCCATGTGGCCGGCGATGGCGTGGACATCACGGTGGGCGGCGCCCGCCAGCGGGTCGCCCTCGCCGATCGCGCCCTGGTTACGGCCAACGCTGGCACGCCCGGAAATTCGGCCGCGCTGCCAGCCCCCCTCATCCCAGATCAGCTCCAGCCCGTCGTGACCCTGCCCTCCGCGCGCATGCAGAGCGAGGTCAACGCCGTCGATGCCAGCCAGCAACCGTCTCAGGCCGGCTTCCCCTTGAATTTCCAGGCCCAGCCCTTTCCGAGCCCGAACAACCAATGAAACCAGCCCGCCGTAGCCCGGGTTCTGCCCGCCAGCCGCTCACCCGCACGCTCGCCTTCAGTTGCGCCCTGGCCTTTGCCGCCGGCCTCGCCCTGCCGCCCGCCGCCGCGCTCGCCGCCGAAACCGACAGCCGCAGCAACGCCGAGCCCGTCTCGCTCAATTTCGTGAATGCCGACATTGGCGCGGTGATCCAGGCCATCTCCAAGATTTCCGGGCGCAACTTCATCGTCGATCCGCGGGTCAAGGGCACCCTCAACATCGTCACGGCCCGCCCGGTGGCGCGCAATCTCACCTACTCGATCCTCCTGTCGGCGCTGCGCCTGCAGGGCTACACCGCCATCGAAGGCCAGGGCGTCACCAAGATCGTCCCCGAGGCCGACGCCAAGCTCCACGCCGTGCCGGTGGGCAAGGGTCAGGGCGCCGGTGGCGGCGACCGCCTGACCACCCAGGTGTTCAGCCTCAAGCACGAATCCGCCGCGCAGCTGGTGCCAATCATCCGGCCGCTGGTGTCACCCAACAACACCGTCACCGCCTATCCGGGCAACAACTCCCTGGTGGTGACCGACTACGCCGAGAACATCGGCCGCATCGCCCAGATCGTCGAATCCATCGATGTGCCACAAACCGGCCTGCGGGTGATGCCGCTCCAGCACGCCTCGGCGTTCGATCTTGCCCAGACCATCAACCGCCTGATGAACGACGCCGGTACTGCAGGCGTGGCCGGTGCCACTGGCGGCCTGGCGGGCGATGCCAGCCAGCGCGTGTCGGTGACGGGCGATCCGCGCACCAACAGCCTGCTGGTACGCTCCGACAACCCGTCCAAGCTCAACGCGGTGCGCCAGCTGGTGGCCAACCTCGACCAACCCGGTGCCAGCGGCAACATCCACGTCGTCTACCTGAAAAACGCCGAAGCCACCAAGGTCGCCCAGACCCTGCGCGCCGTGGTCACTGGCGAAGCAGGCAGCACCAGCACCTCGGGATCCGGCCAGAACAGCTTCGGCAACACCAGCAGCACCACCGGCTCCAGCTTCAGCAACACCAGCACCACCACCGGCAGCCAGACCAGCACCACCGGCTTCGGCAACACCCCGTCGTTCAGCAACAGCAGCAATACCAGCGGCACCACCGGCAACGGCTTCATCCAGGCCGACCCGATGAGCAACGCGCTGATCATCACCGCCCCCGAAGCCATCTACAACAACCTGCGCAAGGTCATCGACCAGCTCGACCGCCGCCGCGCCCAGGTGTATGTCGAGGCGCTCATCACCGAAGTCAGCACCGAAAAGGCTGCCGAGATCGGCATCCAGTGGCAGGCCGGCAAGCTCGGCAGCACCACCGTGTTCGGTGGCACCAGCTTCAACTCCAGCGGCAACAACATCCTCAACCTCGCCACCAGTCTTGCCAGCAGCAGCTCGACGACACTGCCGAGCAACGGTCTCAATCTGCTGCTCGGGGGCGGCACGGTCACGGTGGGCGGGCGCGAGATCGCCAACCTCAACATGCTGGCGCGCTTCCTCGAATCGGACACCAAGGCCAACATCCTGTCCACGCCCAACCTGGTCACCCTCGACAACGAAGAGGCCAAGATCGTCGTCGGCCGCAACGTGCCCTTCGTCACCGGCACCTACACCACCACCTCCACCGGCGCCAGCAACCCGTTCACCACGGTCGAGCGCAAGGACGTGGGCCTCACCCTGAAGATCAAGCCGCAGATCTCCGAAGGCGGCACCGTGCGTCTGCAGATCTACCAGGAAGCGTCGGCCGTCATCGAATCCACCGCCACCAGCACCACCGGCCCGTCCACCACCAAGCGCTCCATCGAATCCACCGTGCTGGTGGACGACGGCGCGGTGATCGCCCTCGGCGGCCTGGTGGAAGACTCCTACTCCGGCGGCGTCGAGAAGGTGCCGGTACTGGGCGACATCCCCTACCTGGGCCAGTTCTTCCGTTACGACTCCCGCAAGCGGGCCAAGACCAACCTGATCGTCTTCCTGCGCCCGGTGATCCTGCGGGACGCCGCCGCCATCCAGGGCATCTCGGCCGAGCGCTACAACTACGTCATCGGCCAGCAGCGCGATCTGGACGAACCGCGCAACCTGATGCGCCGCGAACCCAACCCACCGCTGCTGCCGCCGCCGGGCAGCCCGCCGCCGGCCGTGCCCTACAACGTTCCGCGGGTCGATTCGTCCTCCACCGCCACCCCGGCTACGCCCGTCGGCACAGCCACGACCCCCGCGGCGCCCGGCTACAACCCATGACCAGCCCGGCCCTGCCCTACGCCTTCGCCAAGGCCCACGGCATCCTCGTCGCCGCGCAGGGGGCCGACCACGCCCAGCTGCTGCTGCGCGAAGGCGCCGATCTCGCCGCCCTGGCCGAAGTCCGGCGCACTCTGGGATTGCCGCTCACCATCGAGAACGTCTCCCGTGCCACCTTCGAGGCGCGGCTGTCCGAGGCGTACTCTGGTGCCGACGGCAACGCCGCCGATGTGGTCGCCGACGTGGGCCAGGAGGTCGACCTCACCCAGCTCATGACCGAGCTGCCGGCCGTCGAGGATCTCCTCGAAACCCAGGACGACGCGCCGATCATCCGCATGATCAACGCGCTCCTCACCCAGGCCGTGCGCCAGCTGGCCAGCGACATCCACATCGAGCCCTACGAGCGCCACTCGGTCGTCCGCTTCCGCCGCGACGGCGTGCTGGTCGACGTGGCCCAACCCCACCGGGCGCTCCACGCGGCAATGGCCTCGCGCATCAAGATCATGGCCAGCCTCGACATCGCCGAAAAGCGCCTTCCCCAGGATGGCCGCATCGCCCTGCGCCTGGCCGGCCGGCAGGTGGACGTGCGCGTCTCCACGCTGCCCACCACCCACGGCGAACGCATCGTGCTGCGCCTGCTCGACAAGGGCAGCGGCCAGCGCAGCCTCGACAGCCTGGGCATGGCCGCCGACACCGTCGCGCCGTTCGCGAAGCTCCTCGACCAGCCCCACGGCATCCTCCTCGTCACCGGCCCCACCGGCTCCGGCAAGAGCACCACGCTCTACGCCGCGCTGCAGGGCATGGACGCCAGGAGCCGCAACATCGTCACCGTCGAAGATCCCGTCGAGTACGATCTCCCCGGTGTCGGCCAAATCCAGGTCAACAGCAAGATCGACCTCAGCTTCGCCCGGGCGCTGCGTGCCATCCTCCGGCAAGACCCGGACGTCATCATGATCGGCGAGATCCGGGATCTCGAAACCGCCCAGATCGCCGTGCAGGCGAGCCTCACCGGCCACCTGGTGCTCGCCACCCTGCACACCAACGACGCCGCCTCGGCCGTCACCCGGCTGGTGGACATGGGCGTCGAGCCCTTCCTGCTCGCCTCCACCCTGCGCGGCGTGCTGGCCCAGCGCCTGGTGCGCCGCCTGTGCCCGGTATGCCGCACGTCCACGCCCGCCACCGCCGCCGACCGCAGCCTCCTCGGCCCCGGCAGCCCCAGTCAGCTGTGGCACGCCCCGGGCTGCCCGGATTGCGGCCACACCGGCTACGCCGGGCGCACCGGCATCTACGAGCTGATGGTCACCGACGACGCCCTCCAGCGCCTGATCCACACCACCGCCGACGAAGCCGACCTGCGCGCCCACGCCCGCAGCCACGGCAGCCGTAGCCTGCGCGACGACGGCCTGCGGCTGGTGGGCGACGGCAGCACTTCGGCCGAAGAGCTTTTGCGCGTCACCCGGGACTAAACGATGACCGCCTTCCGCTATCGCGCCGTGGACAACGCCGGCCGGGAAACCGCCGGCGTCCTCGAGGCCGACACCGGCAAGGCCGCCCGCGGCCTGCTGCGCGAGCGCGGGCTGTTTCCGCTGGAAGTCGCCTCGGTGGCCCAGGGCACCAGCGATGGCAAGTCCGTCCGCCGCAAGCTGAAGGAAGCCGACCTCACCCTGCTCACCCGCCAGTGGGCCACCCTGCTCGCGTCCGGCCTCACCGTCGAACAGGCCCTCGCGGCCCTCATCGAACAGGCCGAAACCGAAGCCATCCGCCAGCTACTGGCCGGCGTACGCTCCGAGATCCTTGCCGGCTACAGCCTGCGCGCCGCGCTGGATCGCTATCCCCAGGCCTTCACCACGCTCTACCGGGCGTCGGTGGCGGCCGGCGAGAAATCCGGCGAACTTGCCCGGGTGATGAACCAGCTCGCCGACTACCTCGACCGCAGCCACGCCCTGCGCACCAAAACCCTCCAGGCCCTGCTCTACCCGGCCATCGTCGCCAGCGTGGCGATGCTGGTCATCGTCGGCCTGATGACCTACGTGGTGCCCCAGGTGGTGTCCGTCTTCCAGCAGAGCAAGCAGGCCCTGCCGCTCCTCACCCGGGTGCTCATCGTGGTCAGCAGCCTGCTGCGCGAATGGGGCTGGCTGATGATCGTCGTCATCATCGGCGGGCTCTTCGCCGGCCGCGCAGCCCTGCAGGACACCACCGTCAAGCGCCGCTGGGATGCCTGGCTGCTGCGCCTGCCGGTGCTCGGCCGCCACCTGCGCACCCTCGACGCCACCCGCTTCGCCAGCACACTCTCCATCCTCGCTGGCAGCGGGGTGCCGCTTCTTTCGGCGCTGGACGCCGGCCGCCAGGTCATCAGCCGCCTGCCCCTGGCCGACGCGGTGGCCACCGCCGCCGAGCGCGTCCGCGAGGGCCAGCCGCTGTCCCGCGCGCTGGGCGCCAGCCGCCAGTTTCCGCCGCTGCTCATCCACATGATCGCCAACGGCGAAGCCACCGGCCGGGTCGACGAACTCCTCGACCGCGCCGCCCGCCTCCAGCAGGCCGAACTCGAAAACCGCACTGCCACGCTCACCGCCCTCCTCGAACCCATCCTGCTGCTCATGATGGGCGGCTTCGTATTGGTGATCGTGATGGCGGTGATGCAACCCATCATCGAAATCAATACCTTGATGAAATAAGGAACCGCCATGCACAACGCCCCCCGCCGCACCCGCGGCTTCACCCTGATCGAAGTGATGGTCGTCATCGTCATCCTCGGCGTGCTCGCCGCGCTGGTGGTGCCCAAGGTGATGAGCCGCCCGGACGAAGCCCGCGTCGTCGCCGCCAAGCAGGACATTTCGTCAATCATGCAGGCCCTCAAGCTCTACAAGCTCGACAACCGCCGCTACCCCAGCGCCGAGCAGGGCCTGCAGGCGCTGGTCGCCAAGCCCGCCGCCGCGCCGGTGCCCGACAACTGGAAGTCCTACCTCGACAAGCTGCCGATGGACCCCTGGGGCAAGCCCTACCAGTACGTCATCCCCGGTCTCAAGGGCGAGGTGGACGTGATGAGCTTCGGCGCCGATGGCATCTCCGGCGGCGAAGGCTTCGACGCCGACATCGGCTCCTGGAGCCTCTGACCGATCCCGATGGCGGCAGGTCTCTGGCGCAGCTTCGCCGGTCCGTCCCGCGGCCCCGCGCCCGGACGCATCGCTGCGCCCCGCCGCCACGCCGGCTTCACCCTCATCGAAGTGATGGTGGTGCTGGTCATCATGGGCCTGATGGCCACCGGCATCAGCGTCGGCCTCGACAGCCTGCGCGGGCGCGACACCGACCAGGCCCTCAAGCGCCTGCGTCTGGTGCTCGAAGCCACCGCCGACCGGGCCGCCGTGCGCGGTCGCCCCATCGCCATCGAATTCCTGCCGGACGGCTACCGCTTCTCGGCCCTCGATCCCGACGACAACTGGCGCCCGCTGATCGACCCGCCTGTGTTCACCGACCGCGCCGTGCCCGCTGGCGTCGCGTGGCTTGGCCTGCGCATCGACGGCCAGCCCGACGCTGCCACCCCGCGCCTGCAGTTCGGCACCCAGGCGCCCGAATACGAGCTGCGCGTCGCCACCCCCGCTGGCGAGGCCCGCTTCACCGGCAAGGCCAACGGCACGGTGCAGCTCGCCATGCCCGGCGGGGGCCGCTCATGACGCGCCCCGCCCGCGGCTTCACGCTGCTCGAAACCCTGGTCGCCCTGGCGATCCTCGCCATCGCGCTCACCGCCGCCTTTCGGGCGCTGGGTGTCACCGCCCAGTCGTCGGGCGAACTGCGCGAACGCCTGATCGGCGACTGGGTGGCCGAAAATCGCCTCGCCGAGCTGCGCGCCACCCGCGCCTGGCCCAATCCGGGCATCAACGAGGGCACCGCCGAGCAGGCCGGGCGCACCTATCGCTGGCGCGAGGACGTCAAGAACACCGCCAACCCGCTGTTCCGCCGCGTCGATCTGTCGGTCTTCGGGCCGGATTCCGGCGATCACGCCATTTCCCGCCTGTCCGGCTACGTGGCGAGGCCGCTGCAATGAGCGCCGCCCGGCCGCCCGAAGCCGCTCGCGCCGAAGCCACAGGCGGAGGCCGTCCCACCCGCACCGGCTGCCACCAGCGCGGGCTCACCCTCATCGAGCTGATGGTCGCCCTCGCCGTGTTCGCCGTGCTAGGCGTGCTGTCCTATCGCGCAGTATCGGAAGTCGCCAATAGCCACACCCGCCTCGAAGCCAGCTTCGAACGCTGGCGCGCCATCAACCGCAGCATCCAGCGCATCGACACCGATCTGCTGCAGGCCGTCTCCACCACCGGCCGCAACCCCGGGCCCCCGGGTGCGGACGGCACGACACCCGGCGGAAACCCGGCGCCAGCCGTGCGGACAGCCGCGACCGCCCCGATGCTGCTCACCCGCGCGGCCAGCGGTGGTGGGCCGGAGTTCCAGTTCCTGCGTCTCGATGACACCCGCGGCGTGCGCCGGGTTGGCTACCGGCTGGTGGATGGCCGCCTCGAATGGCTCCGCTGGAGCGGCCGCGACGCCCTCGGCGACCCCACCGTCGAACCCCTGCTCGACAACGTGCGCGGCCTGCGCTGGCGCTTCCTGCAGGGCAACAACCGCATCGACGCCTGGCCGCCGGGTGACACCCGCTTCACCCTGCCTGACGCGGTAATCCTCGAACTCGACCTGCCGGACACCGGCGTCCTCACCCGGATGATCGCCCTGCGCTGATGCTGCTCAACCGCACTCCCTCCCGCCCCCACGCTGGCCCCCACGCTGGCCCCCAGAAAGGCGCCGCAGTCATCCTCGCGCTCCTCACGGTGGCGCTGGTGGCGGGCCTCGCCGCTGCCTCGGTGGGCGACCTGGGCGTGGCGATGGATCAGGTTGCCGGCCGCCACGACCAGGCCCAGGCCCGCCAGCTCGCCCGCGGCGCGGTGGACTGGGCCCGCAACGTACTCTCCGAAGACGCCCGTACCAGCCAGGTGGATCACCTTGGCGAGGCCTGGGCCGTCAAGGTGCCACCCACGCCGGTGGAAGAGGGCGAGGTCAGCGGCGAGCTGCAGGAGCTCTCCGGTCGCCTCAACCTCAACAACCTCGCCAGCGATGGCGCCGACATCGTCGAGGTGGAACGCTTCCAGCGTCTGCTGGCGCTGGTCGGCGTGGCCGACGCCGACGCCCTCAACCTCACCGCCGCGCTGCTCGACTGGCTCGACACCGACGACACCCCACGCCTGCCCGGCGGCGCCGAATCCGGCTGGTACGGCGCCCAGACGCCAGCCCGCCGCGCCGCCAACGGCCCGCTGGTGGCGGTGTCGGAGCTGCTCCAGGTGCGCGGCTTCACGCCCCAGCTGGTGGCGCGACTCACCCCTTTCGTTGCAGCCATGCCTGCGGGTGCCACGGTCAACGTCAACACCGCCCCGGCCGAAGTGCTCGCCGCCGTGGTGCCCGATCTGTCGCTGGATGCCGCCCGCCTGCTGGTCGTCCAGCGCAGCCGCGCGTGGTTCAAGGACGTGAACGACTTCAAGGCCCGCCTGCCCTCGGCCGACCTCCAACCCGATCTCACCCGACTTTCCGTCACCAGCCGCCACTTCCTGGCCACCGGTCGCGCCCGCTACGGCGTGGCCATGGTGCGCATGGAGGTGCTGCTCGAACGCAGCCAGAACTGGTCCACCATCGTCTGGCAAAAACTGCTCTGATACGCCCATGAGTACCCGCCTCCTCCTCGCCATCGACGAACAATGGCCCGCCCGCCCGGATTGCCCGTGGGTGCTCCTCGGCCCGGACGGCAAGCCGCTCTCCGAAGGCCATTCCGAACCCCGCCACTGGCCCGCCGCCGCCGAGTGCGAGATCGTCCTCACCGGGCCGCAATGCCTGTGGCTGGAGGTGCCGCTCCCCCGCGGCACCAAGCGCGATCTCCCTCGCCTGCTGGCCTACGCGCTGGAAGACCGCCTGCTGAAGGACCCGGACACCCAGCACCTCACCCTCAGCCACCGCCGCCCCGCCGACGACGGCGAACGCGACCTGGCCGGCGTGCTGGTGGTTGCCCGGGAGCGCCTGCGCCAGCTCACCGCCCAGCTCGCTGCCATCGGCCGCCCCGCCCGCCGGGCCTGGGCCGAAGTGCAGACCGCCCCCGCCGGCGAGGGCTGGCACCTCAGTCTGCCCTCCACCGGCGCCATCCTGCGCACCGGCACAGGCAGCGGCGTGGCCCTCGACGCCGACATCCTCGCCCCGCTGCTGGCCCAACAGGCCGCCACCGCCCGCGCCGCCAACACCGCGCCCGCGCAGGTCGAGCTGCACCTCGCCCCGGCCACGCAGACGCCGGATCTCGGCGCCCTGCAAGCCGAGACCGGCCTCACCCTCGTCACCGGCGCGCCCTACCGCTGGTGGCAGGGCGTCGACCGCAAGGCCACCAACCTGCTGCAGAACGAGTTCGCCTTCCGCGACGCCAGCGCCAGTTGGTTCGGCAAACTCAAACCGGCAGTCATGCTGGGCTGCGGCGCGCTGGCCGTGTGGGTGACGATCAACATCGGCGAGGTGCTGTGGCTGCGCCATCAGGTGGGCCAGCTGGGCGAGCGCATCGACCGCGTCTATCGCACCACCTTCCCTAACAGCCCGGTGGTCGCCCCGGCCGCCCAGATGCGCCAGCAACTCAACCTGGAGCGCGCCCGCCACGGCCTGCTCCGTGACGACGACGCCCTGGCCCTGCTGGCCCAGGCCGCGGAAGCCCTCGGCACCGACGCCGCCGGCGGCATCGCCGCGGTGCGCTTCGAGGACGGCCGCCTCGACCTGACCCTCACCGGCCCCGCCGCCGCCCGCGCCGAAGCCGTGGTCGGCCTCCTCGCCAGCCGCGGGCTCCTCGCCAACCTGCGCGCCGATGGCGCCACGCCCCACCTGCTGCTGCGCCGGGAGAACCTGCAATGAGCGCCCCCACGCCCCACGCCCAGGCCGCCAACGGCCCGATCACCCGCCTCGCCAACGCCTGGCAGGCCCGCAACCCGCGCGAGCGCACCCTGCTGATCGCCGCCGCCACCGTCATCGGCGTCGCGCTGGTCGTCAATCTGCTCGACTGGAGCCGCAGCGAGCGCGCCCGCCTGGGCCGCAGCCTGCCCCGCGCCGAAGCCCAGCTGGAGCAGGTGCAGGAATCCGCCACCGAGATCGCCCGCCTGCGCGCCCAGCCCGTGCCCCAGCGCCCCACCGGCCCGGCCCTGCTCGAGATGGTTCAGGCCTCTGCAAAGGCCCGCAGCCTCGGCCTCGCCATCCAGGCGATGGGCGACGGTCTGCAGGTCAAGGGCCAGGCCGGCTTCGACGAACTCGTCGCCTGGCTTGCCGCCCTGCAGCACGACCAGGGCCTGCGCGTGGCGCGGATGGAGCTCCAGCAGCAAGGGCCCACCGCCAGCGTCGACCTGGTGCTGGTGGCGGGCAGCAACTGATTTCCGCCCCGCCTCCACGCCAAACCCCATGCGCCGCAAGCTGTTGATCTTCCTCGCCTTCGCCCTTGTGCTGCTCGTCGCCAAGGCGCCGGCCCGGCTGGTGGATGGCCTTGTCGCCCACGCCACCGACGGCGGGCTGCGCCTGCAGCAGGCCGAAGGCAGCCTGTGGCACGGCCGCGGCGTGCTGGCCAGCCGCGACGCCAGCGGCCGCAACCTCACGCCGTGGTTGCCGCTGGCGTGGGATTTCGACAGCGCCGCCCTCGGCCGGCTTGCCGTGGGCTGGATCTTCTCCAGCAGCGGCAGCCCGGTGGGCGTGGTCGAAGCCTCAGCCAGCGGCGTCAAGGTCAGCCAGCTCGCTCTCCACGCCCCTGCCGACACCGCCCTGTCATCCATCCCCCACCCGGCCGCCCGGGCCGGCTGGCAGGGCGACCTGACCATCGAGGCGCCCACCTGGCAATGCCCGCCCGACGGCCGCTGCAGCGGCGAAGCCCGCCTGCTGTGGCGCGGCGCCCGCAGCGCGCTGTTCCCCGGCCGCCAGTTCGGCGACTACGCGCTGCGCTTCACCGCCCAGGCCGGCGACCTGCGCTTCCAGCTCGCCACCCTGGCCGGCGCGATCCAGGCCAGCGGCCAGGGCGAAGCCCCCTACGGCAAGCTGCCGCGCTTCGACGGGCGGATCAGCGGCGACCCGGAGTTCCTCGCTCGCCTGCCCGCCATTGCCGGCGGCGCCGCCCGCCCCACCGGCCAACCGGGGCAGTTCGACATCCACTGGCCGCCCCGGTGAAATCCGTCACGTGGGTCTGTCATCCCCTTCCGCCAGAATGGATAATTCAGCCACATCGATTGCAACAGCCACCCACGCCATGAATCCGATCCAAGCCGCCCGCGCCGCCGGCCAGCAAGTCTGGCTCGACAACCTGTCCCGCTCGCTCATCCAGTCCGGCGAGCTTGCCCGCCACATCGAATCCGGCGTGGCCGGCGTCACCACCAACCCGGCGATCTTCCACAAGGCCATCGCCGAAGGCCCGGACTACCGCCCCGGGCTGGACGCCATGAACGGCGAAAACCTCAGTGCCGAAGCCCGTTACGAGCGGCTGGTGATCGAGGACGTGCAGCGCGCCTGCGACGTGATCCGCCCGGTGTTCGACGCCAGCAACGGCGACGCCGGCTACGTGAGCCTGGAAGTCTCCCCGGCGCTGGCCGACGACGAACCCGGCACCGTGGCCGCCGCCCGCCGCCTGCGCGCCGCCGTGGCCCGCGACAACCTGCTGGTGAAGATCCCCGCCACCGCCGCCGGCGTTCGCGCCATCGAAACCCTCACCGGCGAAGGCGTCAGCATCAACGTCACGCTGATGTTCTCGCTCAAGCATGTGGACGCCGTGGCCGGCGCCTACCAGCGCGGCCTCGACACGCTCGCCGCAGCCGGTGGCGACGTGACCCGAGTGCGCTCGGTGGCCAGCGTGTTCCTGTCCCGCTGGGATAGCCTGATCGACAAGCAGCTCGAGGAAATCGGCACCCCCGAAGCCCTGGCCCTGCGCGGCAAGGCCGGCGTGGCCCTGGCCCGTCAGGCCTACCAGCGTTACCTCGCGCGCTTCCACGGCGTCGGCTTTGCGGCGCTGGCCGCCAAGGGCGCCCGCCCCCAGAGCATGCTGTGGGCGAGCACCGGCACCAAGAACCCGGCTTACTCCGACCTGATGTACGTCGAACCGCTGATCGGGCCCGAGACGGTCAATACCCTGCCCGACGCCACCCTCGCCGCCTTCGCCGACCACGGCAAGGTCACGCCGGGCAGCATCACTGCTGATGTGGAGGCCTCCGCCGCCCACATCACCGCCCTGGCCGCCCTGGGCCTCGACATGAACGTGCTCGGCGAGCGCCTGCAGGCCGACGGCCTTGGCCAGTTTGCGGTGGCCTTCGGCAAACTGCTCGAACTGACGGCCTGAATCCATGCGGCAAGGGGCGACCCCGGTCGCTCCGGTCGCCCCCGCCGGCCGGCCCCGGACGGGCACGGCCCGGCGCATGGGCTAGAATCACGCTTTCGCAAAAGCTGATACACAAGGATTCCCATGCCCACCCCCGGCAACCTCATCCTCCGCGAGGCCTACAAGCCCCTGGCCTATGGCGTCGAGACGGTCGATCTCGATTTCAACCTGGATCCCCAGGCCACCATCGTCACCAGCCGCCTCAAGTGCGTGCGCAACCCGGACGCCGAAGCCGGCCCGGTGGTGCTGTTTGGCGAAGCGCTGGAGCTGGTGTCCATCGCCATTGACGGCGCCGCGCCAGCCGAAGGCCAGGTGCGCGAGACGGAATCCGGGCTGGAGGTGGACGTGACGGCCGACGAGGTGGTGCTCTCCATCGTCACCCGCATCAATCCGTCAACCAACCTCACGCTGTCGGGCCTGTACCAGTCCCGCGGCGGCTTTTACACCCAGTGCGAGGCCGAAGGTTTCCGCCGCATCACCTATTTCCCGGACCGGCCGGACGTGATGGCCCGCTATACCGTGCGCCTGGAGGCCGACGCCGCCACCTGCCCGGTGCTGCTCTCCAACGGCAACCTGCTCGAAACCGGCACCCTGCCGAACGGCCGTCACTTCGCCCGCTGGGAAGACCCCTTCCTCAAGCCGTCCTACCTGTTCGCGCTGGTGGCCGCCGAGCTGTCGGCCCTGGAGCGCACCGTCACCACCCTGAGCGGCCGCGACGTGCTGCTGCAGGTGTGGGTCGAGGCGCGGGATCTCGACCGCGTGACCCACGCGATGGATTCCCTGATCCACTCCATGCGCTGGGACGAAGAAGTCTTCGGGCTGGAGCTCGATCTCGACCGCTTCATGATCGTCGCCGTGTCGGATTTCAACATGGGCGCCATGGAGAACAAGGGCCTCAACATCTTCAACACCAAGTACGTGCTGGCCAACCCCGAAACCGGCACCGATCTGGATTTCGAAAACGTCGAGAGCGTCGTCGCCCACGAATACTTCCACAACTGGACAGGCAACCGCGTCACCTGCCGCGACTGGTTTCAGCTCACCCTCAAGGAAGGCCTCACTGTCTTCCGCGACCAGCAATTCACCGCCGACATGATGGCGCGGGCCTCCGATTCGCCGGCCGCGGCGGCATCCGCCCGGGCCGTCACCCGCATCGCCAACGTGCGCGGCCTGCGCGGCGGGCAGTTCCCCGAGGACGCCGGCCCGATGGCCCACCCCATCCGTCCGGACAGCTACCAGGAGATCAACAACTTCTACACCGCCACGGTGTACCAGAAGGGTGCCGAGGTGATCCGGATGCTCCTCACGCTGCTGGGCCGCGAAGGCTTCCGCAACGGGATGGACCTCTATTTCTCGTACCACGACGGCCAGGCCGTCACCTGCGACGACTTCGTGGGCTGCATGGCCGAAGCCAACGGCGCCGACCTCGACCTCTTCATGCGCTGGTACAGCCAGGCCGGCACGCCGCGCCTCAAGGCCGAAGGCGCCTGGGATGCCGCCAGCGGCACCTACACGCTCACCCTCAGCCAGTCCACGCCGCCCACCCCCGGCCAGCCCGACAAGCTGCCGCTGCACATCCCGGTGGCCGTGGGACTGATCGGGCCCGATGGCGCCGACCTGCCCCTGCGCCTCGATGGCGAAGCCAACCCGGGCGACACCACCCGCGTGCTCAACCTCAAGGAAGCCAGCCGCAGCTGGCGCTTCACCGGCCTCGCGGCCGAACCGGTGCCCTCGGTGCTGCGCGGCTACTCCGCGCCGGTGATCCTCGAGATCGACGAGGACGACGAACGCCTGGCCTTCCGCATGGCCCATGACGCCGACCCCTTCAACCGCTGGGACGCCGCCCAACGCTTCATGGAGCGCGTCGTGCTCGGCCTTGCCGCCGCTGCCGCCGCCGGCCGCAAGATGGAGGTGCCCCAGGCCTTCGGCCACGCCTTCCGGGCGCTGCTGGTCAATGAGCGCCTCGACCCGGCCTTCGTTGCCGAAACCCTGGCCCTGCCGTCCGAAGCCTACCTGCTCGAACGCATGCAGCCGGCCGACCCGGCGCCACTCCGCGCCGCGCTGATCCATCTGATGCGCGAAGTCGGCCACGCCATGCAGGCGGATTTCCTCGGCCGCTATCTCGATCTGGAAGTCGAAGGCGACTATCGCTACCACCCCGCCGATGCGGGCAAGCGCAGCCTGCGCAACCTGTGTCTGCGCTATCTCGCCGCCTGGGGCGGGCCGACCGCCATCGACCTGGCCGTCAAGCAGTTCGAGCACGCCAGCAACATGACCGAGCGCTACGGCGCCCTGGCCGCGCTGGTGCAGAGCGACGCGCCCCAGCGCAGCAACGCCCTGGCCGCCTTCCACGAGCGCTACGAAGGTGACGCGCTGGTGCTCGACAAGTGGTTCATGCTCCAGGCCACCGCCTGGCGCTGGTCCGACGCCGCGCCCGCCACGCTCGATCAGGTGCGCGCGCTGATGGGCAACCCGGCATTCAGCCTCTCCAACCCCAACAAGGTGTATTCGCTGCTGGGCGGCTACTTCAAGAGCAACGCGGCCGAGTTCCACCGTCCCGACGGCGCCGGCTACGCCTTCTGGGCCGAGCAGGTGGTGGCGCTGGATCGCAACAACCCGCAGGTCGCGTCGCGCATGGCCCGGGCGCTGGAAGGCTGGCGCAAGTTCACGCCCGAGATCCAGGCCCGCATCCGTGCGGCGCTAGCGCAGGTGGCCACCACCGAAGGCCTGTCGCCGGACGTGGCCGAGATCGTCGGCAAGGCCCTGGGCTGATCCCCGCCGCCCGCCGGCCCGTGACGGCCGGCGGCCGGCAGGCCCAGGTTCATGTCATTTTCCGACGCCGGCAGTGGCATCTGCCGCAGGCGGTGCGCCGGGCGGGCGGCACCCCGGCGATGGCTCCGGTATCATGGGCGACCTTCAAAATTTTGCACCGCGGCAAATGGAACTCCTCACCACCTTCATCGACATCATCCTGCACCTCGACGTGCATCTGGCGGCGCTCACCGCCCAGTACGGCACCTGGATCTACGTGATCCTGTTCCTCATCATCTTCTGCGAGACCGGGTTGGTGATCTTCCCGTTCCTCCCCGGCGATTCCCTGCTGTTCGTGGCGGGCGCGCTGGCTGCCACCGGCGGCATGGACATCTGGGTGCTGTGCGCGGTGCTGCTGGCTGCTGCAGTGCTGGGCGACAACACCAACTACTGGATCGGCCACACCATCGGGCCCAAGGTGTTCCGCTGGGAAAACTCCCGCTTCTTCAACCGCGCCGCCTTCGACAAGACCCACGCCTACTTCGAATCCCATGGTGGCAAGACCATCATCATCGCCCGCTTCCTGCCGCTGCTGCGCACCTTCGCGCCCTTCGTGGCCGGCGTCGCACGCATGACCTACACCCGCTTCGTGGCGCTGGATTTTCTTGGCGGCTTCATCTGGATCTTCTCCCTGTGCTGGCTGGGCTACGGCTTCGGCAACATGCCGGTGGTGAAGAAGAACCTGTCCGTGGTGATCCTCGCCATCATCGCCATCTCGCTGCTGCCGGTGGCCATCGGCTGGCTGAAGGGCCGTCGTGCCCAAGCCGCGGGCTGAGGCAGCACCCATGAAGAAGATCGTCATCCTGATCTCCGGCCGTGGCAGCAACATGGAGGCTATCGTCAGGGCGCAGATCCCCGGCGCGAAGATCGCCGCGGTCATCTCCAACCGCCCCGACGCCGCCGGCCTCCAGTTTGCCGCCAGCCACGGGATCGCCGCCCAGGTGGTGGACCACAAGGCCTACCCCAGCCGCGAGGCCTTCGACGCCGCGCTGGCCGAGACCATCGACGACCACCAGCCCGATCTGGTGGTGCTGGCCGGCTTCATGCGCGTGCTCACCGACGGCTTCGTGGGTCGCTACAACGGCCGACTGCTCAACATCCACCCCAGCCTGCTGCCGTCCTTCCCGGGCCTCCACACCCACCGGCGCGCGCTGGAGGCCGGCGTGCGCGTCGCCGGCACCACGGTACATTTCGTCACCCCGACCCTCGACTGCGGCCCCATCGTGGTTCAGGCCGTGGTGCCCGTGCTGGATGGCGACAACGAAGCCGCCCTGGCCGCGCGGGTGCTGGTGCAGGAACACCGCATCTACCCGCAAGCCGTGCGCTGGTTCGTCGAGAATCGCCTCAGCCTCACCGCCGACGGCAAGGTGCGGGTGACCAACGAACTCACCGGCCCCGCCGGCTGGACGGTGCCGCCCGTCGAGGGCTGACCGGCACATCGTGGGCGACGCGCGAAACCGCAGCCTGTGGATCGCCGTCGGCGTGTCGGCGGTGGTGCATCTGGCCGTGCTGCTGATCCCCGGCTGGCGCCTGCCCAGCGAGGACGCCAACGTACTGCCGCCCCTCGACGCGCGCCTCGCGCCCCTGCCCAAGCCCAGCATCCGCCCGGCAGACGACGAGAAGCGCGTCGTCCTCGGCGATGCGCCTGCCCCGCGTCCCAAACCGAAGCCCCGCAAGCCGGCCCGCCCGGCCGAGCCCGCCCCGGCCACCGGCCCGGTAGCCAGCATCGCCCCCGACCCCACCTCGGGCAGCGGCACCGAGAACACCGAGGACGCCGGCACCGACACCGACACCAAGCCCGCCGACAACACCCCGCCCGATCCCGCGCCGGACACCGAAACCGGCAAGGGCGGCGAGGGCAAGACCGGCAAGCCGGCCGGCCCCAGCATCGCCGAGCTGTGGGCCTCGTCGGGCAAGGTGCAGTACAACGTGATCCGTGGCGAGCGCAACTTCATCATTGGCCGCACCACCCACGCGTGGACCCACGACGAAGAGCACTACTCGATGGAGACGGTCATCGAAACCTCCGGCCTCGTCGGGCTGATCAAGCCCTTCCGGATGGTCCAGCGCAGCGAGGGACGAATCGGACCGAAGGGCCTGCTGCCCGAGAAATTCACCGTCGAACGCGACGGCCAGATGAAGGAGCGCGCCGATTTCGACTGGTCGTCCGCCAAGGTCGTGCTGGTGGCCGGCAACCGCCAGCGGGAGTTTTCCATTGCCGAGGGCGATCAGGACGTGCTGTCGCTGATGCACCACCTGTCTTTCCAGCCCGACGGCCCGCTGCGCGCCGAGCTGCTGGTCGTCACCGGCAAGAGCGCGGTGCGCTCGGTGATCGAGAACCTCGGCATCGAAGAGCTGGACATCCCCGCCGGCAAGGTTTCAGCCTACCATCTGGGCAGCAGTGGTCACCGGGGCGAGCTCAAGATCGACATCTGGCTCGCCCGGGATTACGCCAATCTGCCCGTGCGCCTCAAGATCACCGACAAGAGCGGAGAAGTACTCGATCAGGTGGCTACCGGCGTCGATCTCGGCCCGAGGGCTGCCGGCAAAGAGTGAGTTCGGTTTAGACTCCGCCCCCATCGGGTGCCCGCCCGGCCCAACGAACACCGCAATCAGTATCGGATTTCCATGACCATTACCGCCGCCCAGATCCAGTCCGCCAGCCAAGCCCTCCGTTCCGTCCTGCGCTTCGACTACCCCGCCGACTCTGTGCTGTCCCGTTATTTCCGCGACCTGCGCGAGCTCGGCGCCCGCGACCGGGCCTTCGTGGCCGAAGCGGTGTACGGCGTGCTGCGCCGCCTGCGCACGCTGGAGCGCCTGTGTGGCAAGGATGTGTCGACCCGCAAGCTGGTGCTCGCGTGGCTCGCCCGCGTCGAGGGCCTGACCCTGCGCCAGCTGGGCGACGGCCTGCACGGCCGCGACACCGATTTCTTCACCGAGGTGAAGGGCCGCGACATCGGCGAGGTGAGCTTCGCCGAAGGTGCCGACCTACCCGACTGGCTGGCCGAGCGCCTGCTGGCCACCCGCAGCGAGGCTGAGGCCCTGGCCCTGGCCCAGAGCCTCAACCGCCCGGCGCCCCTCGACCTGCGCGCCAACACCCTCAAGATCGACCGCGACGCGCTGGTGGAAAAACTCCGCGCCGACGGCATCGCCTGCGCTCCGGGCCGCTACTCGCCGATCGCCGTGCGCCTCGAAGGCAAACCCGCGCTGCAGAAGCACCCGCAGTTCCTCGACGGCAGCTTCGAGGTGCAGGACGAAGGCAGCCAGCTGCTGGGCTTCCTGCTCCAGCCCAAGCGCGGCGAGATGGTCGTGGACTTCTGCGCCGGCGCAGGTGGCAAGACCCTGCTGCTGGGCGCGATGATGCGCAACTCCGGCCGCCTGTACGCCTTTGACGTGTCCGACAAGCGGCTCTCAAAGCTCAAGCCGCGCATGGCCCGCTCCGGTCTGTCGAACATTCATCCGGTGGTGATCGCCAGCGAGAACGACCCGCGGGTCAAGCGCCTTGCCGGCAAGATCGACCGGGTGCTGGTGGATGCGCCGTGCAGCGGCCTCGGCACCCTGCGCCGCAACCCGGATCTCAAATGGCGCCAGAGCCCCGAAGCGCTGGCCGAGCTCACCGTCAAGCAGGCCACGATCCTGGCCAGCGCGGCGCGTCTGGTCAAGCCGGGCGGCCGGCTGGTGTACGCCACCTGCAGCATCCTGCCCGAAGAGAACGAGGCCATCGTCGCTGCGTTCCTGGCCGCCAATCCAGGTTTCGTGGCGAAGAGCGCCGAGGATGTGCTGGGCAAGCAGGGCATCGAGATCGCCTGTGGCGAGCAGTTGCGCCTCACCCCCGCTGCCCACGACACCGACGGCTTCTTTGCCGCGGTGCTGGAGCGCCAAGCCTGATGCGTCTGCGCCAGCTGGGCTGGCTGGCCCTCGTGCTGGCCGCCCAGGTTGCGGCAGCCGAACGCGAACCGACGCTCAATCTGCCCGCCCAAGGGCGGGTCGAGCTGGCCTTCTCCCCCTGGAACGATCCCGAACAGGCGCTGCTCGAGGTGATCGACGGTGCTCGGGAACAAATCCTCGTGCAGGCCTATCTGTTCACCAGCAAGCCGCTTGCCCGCGGCTTGATCGCAGCCCATCGCCGCGGCGTGCGGGTCGAGGTGCTCCTCGACGCCGAGTCCAATCGCCCGAACTCACTCAGCGTGATGCCCGACTTGATCAATGCGGGCATCCCCGTGGCGGTCGAGACGCGTTACAACATCGCCCACAACAAAGTGATGATCGTCGACCCCGCCTCCCGGAACGGGGCCGTGGCCACGGGCTCATACAACTTCACCCGCTCCGCGCGGGTCGCCAACGCCGAAAACATGCTGATCCTGCGCGACAGCCCCGCGCTGGCCCAGGCTTACGCCCGCAACTGGCAGCGCCACCGGGCCGAGGCCCTGCGCCTGGACAGCCTGGACGATCTGCCGGCAAAAAGAGGGAAACAGGATGGAAGAGAATCAGATCGCTGAACTGCTGATCGACTTGTGGAAGGACGTGCAACAACCGGCCATCTTCTGGCAGGCGGGGGCGCTGGCCGTCTGCCTGGTGCTGGCAGGGCTCATCACCCGCCAGATCAAGGGCGTTCTGCGCCGCCGCCGCGAAGCCAACCCCAGTCTGGCTGGCGCCGGCGAGGAAGGCCTGCGCCGGGTGATCTTTCCGCTCACCGCGCTGGGGCTGGTGGTGGTGGCGCGGATCATCCTGAGCCACTGGCACCACGTGAATCTGCTAAAGCTCGCGGTGCCGCTGCTCGGCGCAATGGCAGCCATCCGGCTCACCGTGCATGCCCTCAAGCGCAGCTTCCCCCGGGCAGGATGGTTGGCGAGCTTCGAGCGTTTCTTTGCTGCCGCCGCGTGGGTCGTGGTGGCGCTGCAGATCACCGGCGTGCTGCCCACCGTGATCGACGGGCTGGAGCAGATCGGCTTTACAGTCGGCAAGGCCAAGATCAACCTGTGGATGCTGCTGCAGGGCACGCTCACGGTGATGGTCACGATGCTGGTGGCCATGTGGGCGGCCGGTGTGCTCGAAAGCCGGTTGATGCGCACCGAGGGGCTCGACTCCAACCTCCAGCTGGTGTTTGCGCGGCTCTCGAAGGCGCTGCTGCTGGTGCTGGCGGTAACCCTCAGCCTGCCGCTGGTGGGCATCGACCTCACCGCGCTGTCGGTGTTCGGCGGAGCGCTGGGCGTAGGTCTGGGCCTCGGCCTTCAGAAGATCGCTGCCAACTACGTGGCCGGCTTCATCCTGCTCCTCGACCGCTCGATCCGCATGGGCAACCTCATCTCGGTAGGTGCCGAGCGCGGCGTGGTGAGCCAGATCACGACCCGCTACACGGTGCTCAAGGGCATGACGGGCATCGAATCCATCGTGCCCAACGAAACCCTGATCGGCGCGGTGGTTCAGAACGAAACCTTCACCGACCCCAGGGTGCGCATTGCGCTGCCAATCCAGGTGAGTTATGCCACCGATCTCGAGAAGGCCATGGCCATCCTCGTCGAGGCCGCCCAGCACCAGCCACGCGTGATGAAAGACCCCGCCCCCGGCGCCTTCGTCGAAACCTTCGCCGACAGCGGGATCAACCTGCAGCTCGGGTTCTGGATCAGCGATCCGACCGAAGGGACGCTGGGCATCCGTTCGGCGATCAACCTCGAAATCTGGCGACGCTTCCAGGCCGAAGGCATCGAGATTCCATTTCCCCAGCGCGAGGTGCGCATCCTCGGTGACGTGGCGGTGTCGACTAAAGACAACCCGGTTTCCTGACGATATGGGGTAAACCGCTGATTTGCCTTGGTTTGCCCACAGGGCTCGACTAGAATCCGGCGGTTGAATCCAATACTTCAAGGAACGCACTGCCGATGTTCTCCGGACTGCTCGATCTGCCCTGGTGGGGCTACATTGTCGTCACGCTGGCGATGACCCATGTCACCATCGCCTCGGTCACCATTTTCCTGCACCGCCACCAGGCGCACCGGGCCCTTGACCTGCATCCGCTGCCGGCCTTGTTCTTCCGGTTCTGGCTGTGGCTCACCACCGGCATGGTCACCAAGGAGTGGGCGGCCATCCACCGCAAGCACCACGCCAAGTGCGAAACCGCCGAAGATCCCCACAGCCCGCAGACCCACGGCATCAACAAGGTGCTATGGACCGGCGTCTTCCTCTACGTGAAGGAAGCCCGCAACAAGGAAACCATCCAGCGCTACGGCCACGGCACGCCGGATGACGCCTTCGAGCGCAAGCTGTTCTCGCGCTTTCCCAAGTCCGGCATCGTGGTGATGCTGGCGGCCGATCTGCTGCTGTTCGGCATCTGGCCGGGCGTGCTGATCTGGGGCGTGCAGATGGTGTGGATCCCCTTCTGGGCGGCCGGCGTCATCAACGGCCTTGGCCACTTCTGGGGCTACCGCAACTACAACTGCTCCGACGCCTCCACCAACCTGCTCCCCTGGGGCATCCTGATCGGCGGCGAAGAGCTCCACAACAATCACCACAGCTTTGCCACCTCGGCCAAGCTGTCGGCCCGCTGGTACGAGTTCGACATTGGCTGGATGTACATCCGCATCCTCGAGATCCTCGGCCTCGCCCACGTCAAGAAGACCATCCCGACGCCACGCTTCGGCGCCGCCAAGGCCCGCGCCGACTTCGACACCCTCCAGGCCGTCATCACCCACCGCTACGACGTGATGACCCGCTACGTGCAGAGCCTGAAGGCCATCGCCCAGGAAGAATTCACCGCCCTCAAGGCCCAGTCGGGCGGCAAGTTCACCGTGCGCGAACTGCGCCGCTGGCTGGCTGCCGAAGAGGGCCAGCTGTGTGCGGAGGAGCGCCAGCGGCTGGCCACCGTGCTCAAGGACAGCCAGCGCCTTGAAACCGTGGTGGTGATGCGTGACGAACTCACCGCCCTGTGGGCGCGCTCTTCGGCCAGTCGCGAACAGCTCCTGCAACAGCTGCAGGACTGGATCGCCCGGGCCGAGCAGAGTGGCATCCGCCAGCTCGAGGACTTCTCCCTGCGCCTGCGCCGCTACGCCTGACGCATCACCTTCGGCCCGGTGCGAGGCGCCGGGCCGGAACTTCATGCTCATCCTCTTCAACAAGCCCTACTGGGTGCTTTGTCAGTTCACCGGCGAGCCGGGCAAAGCCACTCTGGCCGATCACATCTCGGTGCCCGGCGTGTATGCCGCCGGCAGGCTCGATGCGGACAGCGAGGGCCTGCTGGTCCTCACCGACGACGGGGCGCTCCAGCAACGCATCGCCGACCCCCGCCACAAGCTCCCCAAGACCTATCTCGTACAAGTCGAAGGCATCCCCGACGAGGCCGCGCTGGCCCGCCTGCGCGCCGGTGTCGATCTGGGCGATTTCGTCACCCAACCCTGCGAAGCACGCCTCGCCGACGAGCCTGCCTGGCTATGGCCGCGCAATCCGCCGATCCGCGAACGCAAGGCCATCCCGACAAGCTGGATCGAGATCGTCCTGCGCGAGGGCAAGAACCGGCAGGTCCGGCGGATGACCGCCAAGGTCGGCTACCCCACCCTGCGCCTGATCCGCGTGCGCATCGGCGACTGGACCCTCGACGGCATCGAGCCCGGCAGCTGGCGGGTCGCCACACCACCGCCAGCCTTGCAGGCCGCCCGCCGCGCACCCGCGCCGCCATCCGGGCCCGGCGGGCGACGACAGCCCGCCGCCGGACGTGCTAAGGTTGCCCGTCCCCGCAAACCCCTTTGAACGAACTTCCGATGACCGCGCCTGTGCTCCGCTGCGCCGCCCTGTTGGCCACCCTTGTCGCCCTGCCCGCCGCGGCTGAAACCCCGATGCCGATGACCGAACTCACCATCGGCATGTTCCGCGTCGAGGCCGAGGTGGCCGCCAACGACGAGCACCGCCAGCGCGGCCTGATGCAGCGCAAGTCCATGCCCGCCAACCGCGGGATGCTCTTCGTGTTCACCGAACCCCAGCGCCACTGCATGTGGATGAAGAACACCCTGCTGCCCCTGTCGGTGGCCTTCCTCGACGACGAGGGGCGCATCGTGAACGTGGAAGACATGAAGCCCCAGACCGAGGACAACCACTGCGCAGCCAGGCCGGCACGCTTTGCCCTGGAAATGAACCTGGGTTGGTTCCGCCAGAAGGGCCTGGGCGCCGGCGCGAAGATCAACGGCGTCACGCCCCTGGCCGGCTACGGCCGCTGAGCGATCACCCGGCCCGCCAGACCGGACGCCGGGCAGTCGCCCTGAAACGCTTGCTCAGCCGATCGGCGTGAGCTTGGCCACCGCCAGCATCAACCATTTGGCGCCGGATTCGGCAAACTTCACGTGTACCCGTGCATCGCTGCCGCTGCCTTCGGCGGCAACGATCACCCCTTCGCCAAAGCGGATGTGGCTCACCGCCTGGCCAATGGAAAGCCCGCCCAGATCGCGGGATTTCTGCGGAGGGGGCGGCGGCATCGACGGGGCGGACGGCTTGCTGGCGCCCGGGTTGTAATAGCGCGGCGACGGCTCCGATACAAAGCTGCGGCGCGGGTTAGGCGGGGTGAGCCACTTGGTCAGCGCTTCCGGGATCTCCTCCAGGAAGCGCGAGCGCAGGTTGTAGCGCACCTGGCCGTGGAGCATCCGGCTCTGGGTGAAGCTCAGGTACAGACGCTGGCGGGCGCGGGTCACCGCCACGTACATCAGCCGGCGCTCCTCCTCCAGCCCGTCGGATTCGAGAATGCTGTTTTCGTGGGGGAATAGCCCCTCCTCCAGCCCCGACAGAAACACCACGTCGAATTCCAGCCCCTTCGCGGCGTGCACCGTCATCAGCTGCACCGCCTCGGCGCCCGCGTCGGCCTGGTGGTCGCCGGCTTCCAGCGAGGCGTGGGCGAGGAACTCGGCCAGCACCGTGCCGGTATCGGTGCCCATGTCGGCGGGACGCTCACCCGAGCCCACCTCGGCATTGAAGTTGGCCGCCGCGTTGATGAGTTCGTCCAGGTTCTCGAGGCGCTCCTGGCCCTCCTTCTCGTTCTGGTAGTGGGTGCGCAGCCCCGACATCTCGATGACGTGATCCACCATCTCGTGGAGCGGCAGCCGGGCGGTTTCCTGGCGCAGGCGCTCGATCAGCCCGACGAATTGCGCCAGCGAGGTGCCCGGCTTGCCCGAAAGGTGCGGCACAGTCTGGTAGAGCGGCGTGTTCCAGGTGCGGGCGGCGTCCTGCAGGGCTTCCAGCGAGCGGGCGCCGATGCCTCGGGTCGGGAAGTTCACCACCCGCGTAAAGGCCGTGTCGTCGTCCGGGTTGGCGATCAGACGCAGATAGGCCAGCGCGTGCTTCACCTCCTGACGCTCGAAGAAGCGCAGCCCGCCATACACCCGGTAGGCCACGCCGCTGGAGAACAGCTGGTGCTCCAGCACCCGTGACTGGGCGTTGGAGCGGTACAGCAGCGCGATGTCGGAGCGGCTGATGCCCTCGCGCACCAGCGACTGCACCTCCTCGACGATGAAGCGCGCCTCGTCGCTGTCGGTGAAGGCCTCGTACACACGGATCGGCTCGCCGGCGCCGCGGTCGGTCCATAGGCTCTTGCCCAAGCGCTTGCTGTTGTTGGCGATCAACGCGTTGGCGGCATCGAGGATGTTGCCGTGGGAGCGATAGTTCTGCTCCAGGCGGATCACCGCCGGCACCTTGAAATCCCGCTCGAAGTCCCGCATGTTGCCGATCTCTGCGCCCCGGAAGCGGTAGATCGATTGGTCATCGTCACCCACGCAGAAGAGATACGCCCCGCCCTCCTCGCCGTTGCCCGCCAGCAGCTTGAGCCAGCGGTACTGGAGCACGTTGGTGTCCTGGAACTCATCCACCAGGATGTGGCGGAAGCGCGCCTGGTAATGCCTGCGGATCGGCTCGTTACGCTCCAGCAGCTCGTAGCTGCGCAGCAGCAATTCAGGGAAGTCCACAACTGCCTCGCGCTGGCATTGAGCCTCATACTCCATGTAAAGCTCGACCCGACGTCGGGTGTAGTCGTCCCACGCCTCTACTGCAGCCGGCCTGATGCCGGCTTCTTTCTGGCCGTTGATGAAGTGCTGGAGCTCCCTCGGCGGAAACTTCTCGTCGTCGATGTTGAGCGTCTTCAGCAGGCGCTTGATGGAAGCCAGCTGGTCGCCCGAATCGAGGATCTGGAACAGCTGCGGCAAGCCAGCCTCCCGGTGATGGGCGCGCAGGAAGCGGTTGCACAGGCCATGGAAGGTGCCGATCCACATTCCCCGGGTGTTGATCGGGAACATCGCAGACAGGCGGGTGAGCATCTCCTTCGCCGCCTTGTTGGTGAAGGTCACGGCCAGGATGCCCTGGGCACTGCAGAAGCCGTTCTGGATCAGCCAGGCGATGCGCGTCGTCAGCACCCGGGTCTTGCCCGAGCCGGCGCCGGCAAGGATCAGCGCATGCTGCGGTGGCAGGGTGACAGCGGCAAGTTGTTCGGGGTTCAGGTTGTCGAGAAGCTGGGACATGGCTGGAAAAAGGCGGGTGAGTTCGGCTGCGAGGCGCCCCATTCTACCTTCCCGAACCCCCTGGAGCCCGCCGGCAAAATGGGCAGAGAGAGTGTTGCAAAAACGCAAATCGCCGTGACGAAATTCATCCATCACCGACGAGCGGCACTTGCAGCTGAGGTGTCAGCTGCCTAGAATGAAGTTGTGCAGTGCAACAAAGAATACAAAACAGAACACAAAACCTTCTGTTTCGCAAAGGCTTAATACTTAACGCAAAATACTGCAACGCAACAGAGAGCCAAACGTCCGCATCAAATCAACACCATGATGCGGCCAATAGGAGTAACCGCAAATGAAAGCACCCAAGAACCTGCCGTGGCACGCCCGCAAAGCCGGCGTATCCATCGAGCGCGCCGAAGCCCTGTGGCGCAAGGCCGTCCGAGAAGCCACCGCCGACACCGGCTGGGTTGGCACTTCCGAATTCTGGGGCGCAGCCGAGGCACGTTTCCTCGACCTGCTCAACGATGAACAGAACACCCTCTGTACCCCGCACGTCGAAACCTTCGTGCGCAGCCAGCACCGCATGGGTCTGCTACCCCTGCTGGCCGCCGAAGAAATGATCGCCGCGATGTCTGCCAACTGGCAGCGCTTCTGCACCCAACTGCGCAAGGCAGCCTGACCGCTGCCTGCCGGCCCCACCCACGGGGCCGGCAAACCGTGTTTTTCTCCCTCCTCTCCCTCGTGGAGATTTGACGGCGTCTGTCGCAAGGCAGACGCCGCTTTTTTTCGGCCGTCCGCAGCCGGCGCAAACCGGTCGCTGGCGCTCCCCCCACTGATATAATCTGCAACTTTGCATCCCTCACCGGAGTTCAATGTGCTGATTTCCAACGCCTTTGCCCAGGCCGCACCGGCCGCCGCGCCGGACACCCTGTCCCAGTTCGCCAACCTGCTGCTGATGATTCTCATGTTCGTCGTGCTGTGGTTCCTGATGATCCGCCCGCAGATGAAGCGCGCCAAGGAACACAAGGCTCTCCTCGAAGGTCTGCAGAAGAACGACGAGGTGCTCACCCAGGGCGGCATCGTCGGCAAGGTCACCCAGATCAGCGACAGCTACGTGCACGTCGAAGTGGCCCCCAACACCCAGATCGTCGTCCAGAAGCAGGCCATAGGCGCCGTGCTCCCCAAGGGCACCCTCAAGTCGATCTGACCGGCATCCGGCCGGGGCCCCTGCTCCGGCCGTTTCGCATCGCAGCACCGCCTCTGCAACACCCGTTTTCTCTCCTTTTCGCCAGACCATGAACCGCTACCCTCTCTGGAAAAATCTCCTCATCGGCATCGTCCTGCTGTGGGGACTGATCTACACCCTGCCGAATTTCTACGGAGAGGTGCCCGCCGTCCAGGTCTCCAGCGGCAAGGCCACCCTCAAGCTCGATGCCACCGCCACCATGGCCCGCGTCGAAGAGAGCCTCAAGGCGGCCGGCATCGCCCATGACGGCCTGTTCGCCGATCTCACCAGCGTGCGCGCGCGCTTCCGCGACACCGACACCCAGCTCAAGGCCAAGGACGCCATCGAGAAAGCCTTCAACCCGGATGCGGCCGACCCCTCCTACGTGGTCGCGCTCAACCTGCTGTCGGCCAGCCCCCAGTGGCTCACCTCGATCCACGCCCTGCCCATGTACCTTGGCCTCGACCTGCGCGGCGGTGTGCATTTCCTGCTCCAGGTGGACATGAAGGGCGCCGTCACCAAGCGCCTTGACGCCACCGCCGGCGACCTGCGCACCCTGCTGCGCGACAAGAACGTCCGCCACGCCGGCATCGGACGCGAAGGCGCGACCGTCGTCGTCAAGTTCCGCGACACCGAAACCCAGGCCCGCGCCCGGAGCGTGATCTCCGCCGCCAACAACGATCTGCAACTGGTCGAAGGCCAGGACGGCGCCGACTACAAGCTCACCGCCAGCCTCACCCCCCTGGCCCAGAAGACCATCCAGGAATTCGCCATCCGCCAGAACATCTCCACCCTGCACAACCGGATCAACGAACTCGGCGTGGCCGAACCGGTGATCCAGCAGCAGGGCGTCGACCGCATCGTGGTGCAGCTGCCTGGTGTCCAGGACGTGGCCAAGGCCAAGGACATCCTGGGCCGCACCGCCACCCTCGAGATCCGCCTGGTGGACGACAGCCCCGGCAGCCTCGAAGCCGCACTGCAGGGCAACATCCCGCCGGGCACCGAGCTCTACACCGAGCGCGGCGGCAACCCGCTGCTGGTCAAGAAGCAGGTCGTCCTCACCGGCGAGCGCCTCACCGACGCCCAGCCCGGCTTCGACGGCCAGACCCACGAAGCCGCCGTGCACCTCACACTGGATTCCGCCGGCGCCCGCATCTTCAAGGACGTGACCCGCGAGAACATCAACAAGCGCATGGCCATCCTGCTCATCGAAAAGGGCAAGGGTGAAGTGGTCACCGCCCCGGTGATCCGCGCCGAGATCGGCGGCGGCCGCGTTCAGATCTCCGGCCGCATGACCTCCGAAGAAGCCACAGACACCGCCCTGCTGCTGCGCGCCGGCTCGCTGGCCGCCCCGATGGAGATCATCGAGGAACGCACCATTGGCCCGAGCCTCGGCGCCGAGAACATCTCCAAGGGCTTCCACTCCACCCTGTGGGGCTTCGTGGCGATTGCCATCTTCATGTGCGTCTATTACATGCTGTTCGGCCTCGTGTCGGTGCTGGCGCTGGCAGCCAACCTGCTGCTGCTGGTTGCCCTGCTGTCGCTGCTCCAGGCCACGCTCACCCTGCCCGGCATCGCGGCCATCGCGCTTACCCTGGGCATGGCCATCGACGCCAACGTGCTCATCAACGAGCGCATCCGCGAAGAGCTGCGCAACGGATCCAGCCCGCAGGCCGCCATCCACGCCGGCTACGACCGGGCCTTCGACACCATCCTCGACTCTAACGTCACCACCCTGATCGCAGGCATCGCCCTGCTGGTGTTCGGCTCTGGCCCGGTGCGTGGCTTTGCGGTGGTGCACTGCCTGGGCATCCTCACCTCCATGTTCAGCGCCATCCTCGTCTCGCGCGGGCTGGTCAACCTGATCTACGGCCGAAAGCGCAAGCTCGAAAAGCTCGCCATCGGCCAGGTGTGGAAACCGGGCACCTGATGCCCCCGGGCGGGGCGTCGGGCTGACGCCCGACCTGCAAGCCCCGCCCCCGCAGCACCCTGTAGGTCGGACTTCAGTCCGACAACGGCAACCCAAGCAACATCAACTCCAGCACGGAGCGCATCACCGCCATGGAATTCTTCAAGATCCGCAAAGACATCCCCTTCATGAAGCACGCGCTGGTGTTCAACGTCATCTCGTTGATCACCTTCCTGCTCGCGGTGTTCTTCCTGGCCACCAAGGGCCTGCATTTCAGCGTCGAGTTCACCGGCGGCACCCTGATGGAAGTCAGCTACGCCGAGCCCCCGGCCCTCGAGAAGCTCCGCGACGCCCTCGGCAAGGAAGGCTACCAGGATGCCCAGGTGCAGAACTTCGGCAGCTCCCGCGACGTGCTGATCCGCCTGCCCAACCGCTCCGGCGACGAGACCGCGAAGGTCAGCGAGAAGGTGATGGCCAGCCTCGCCGCCATCGACGGCCCGAAGGCCGAGCTGCGCCGCGTCGAATTCGTCGGCCCGCAGGTGGGCAAGGAACTCGCCTCCGACGGCGCCATGGCCCTGCTGCTGGTCATCGGCGGCATCGTGCTCTATCTGGCAATGCGCTTCGAATGGCGCTTTGCCGTGTCGGCCATCATCGCCAACCTCCACGACGTCATCATCATCCTGGGCTTCTTCGCGCTGTTCCAGTGGGAGTTCTCGCTGCCGGTGCTCGCCGCCACCCTCGCGGTGCTCGGCTACTCGGTGAACGAATCGGTGGTGGTGTTCGACCGCGTGCGCGAAACCTTCAAGAAGAAGCGCGGCCTCACCACTCCGCAGGTGCTGGACCACGCCATCACCAGCACCATCAGCCGGACCATCATCACCCACGGCAGCACCCAGATGATGGTGCTGTCCATGCTGCTGTTCGGCGGCGAGACCCTCTACTACTTCTCCCTGGCCCTCACCATCGGCATCTGCTTCGGCATCTACTCCTCCGTCCTCGTCGCCAGCCCGCTGGTCATGTGGCTCGGCGTGAGCCGCGAGCAGTTCATGCAGGTGAAAAAGGAAAAGCAGGAAGCCGTGGTCTGATCCCCGGCACGGCACAGCATCAAGGGCTGCCCCAGGGCAGCCCTTTCTTTTTGGTGCAGGCGCAAGCACTTACCCTGCCCCGTCTCCCGACGCCGGAGTGACGTGACAAAACCATTCAGTCACGTAACGGAATCGCCGGGAGACGCCAGGTGGGCACGACGAGCGTCGACAAAGTGCTCGGTGTGACTCGGCGAGCCACCAACGCTTAGCGATTGACGTCAACGATCACGCGGCCGCGAATTTCACCGTTGATGAGCTTTGCCGCTGTCGGAATGGCGTCCGCGAGCGAAATCTCGGTACTGATCATCTCCAGCTTGGAAACATAGAGATCGATACCCAGGCGACGCCACGCCTCAAGGCGATCCGGGCGCGGACACATCACGCTGTCGATACCGGCCAGCGTCACGCCACGCAGGATGAACGGTGCCACCGTCGCCGGAAAATCCATCCCGCCAGCCAGCCCGCATGCGGTCACCACGCCGCGATACTTGGTGGTGGCGCAGATGTTTACCAGGGTGTGGCTGCCGACGACATCGACCGCACCGGCCCAGCGTTCCTTGCCCAGCGGCTTGCCCGGCGACGAGAAGTCCGCACGATTGAGCACTTCACTGGCGCCCAGCCGTTTGAGGTAATCGGCTTCTTCGCTCCGTCCGCTGATCGCCACCACCGTATAACCGAGCTTCGTCAAGACTGCGGTTGCCACGCTGCCAACGCCACCGGCTGCGCCAGAAACGACGATTTCCCCGTGCTCCGGCTTCACTCCCTGGCGCTCCAGCGCCAGTACGCACAGCATGGCGGTGTAGCCGGCGGTGCCGATCGCCATGGCCTGTTGCGGCGAAAACTGCTTGGGCAGCGGCACCAGCCAGTCACCCTTGAGGCGTGCCTTCTGGGCGAGCCCGCCCCAGTGTCCTTCGCCGACGCCCCAGCCGTTAAGCAGCACGCTGTCGCCCGGTTGGTAATCGGCGTGGGTGCTCGATTCGACGGTGCCAACCAGATCGATGCCCGGCACCATCGGGAAACGTCGAACCACCGGCCCCTTGCCGGTGATGGCGAGACCGTCCTTGTAGTTGAGCGTCGAGTGGCTGACGCGGACGGTGACGTCACCCTCGGGCAACTGCGCGTCGTCAATATCCCGGAGGTTGGCGCGGTAGCCGGCGTCATCCTTCTCGATCAGAATGCCTTTGAACATGTTCAACTCCTTTTTTGATTTAGACCGATCGTCTATTAAAAGTTAAAAAAATCAGGCCCGCTGCAGCCCGGCGAAAAATCCATGTACAAAGATGTCGAGCGGTTTGGCGCTACGTTCGAGTTTGGCGCGCAAAACCGCCCCTTCCCAGCCGATCCAGAAGAAACTGGCTTGCTGCACGCAATCCACCGCGCCAGGAATCTGGCCAAGTTGTTGCGCGGCTTCAAGACAGCGGGCCAAGCGTCGCTCCCAGTCATCAAACACGGCGCTGAGACTGGCCCGGTAGCTCTCCGGCAAGGCCGCCATTTCCTGACCGAGATTGCCGATCAGACAACCGCGACGGAAATCGTGTCGCGCCATGCCGGCTTGCGCGTCGCCGACGAACGCCCTCACGCGATCGAGCGGTGTCATTGATTCGTCAATGAAATGGCGCTCCAGCTTGCGGGCAAAGTAGCTAGCGTAACGATCAATCAGTGCAGCCCCAAAAGCTTCCTTGCTATCGAAGTAGTGATAGAAGGACCCCTTCGGCACGCCGACCCGCTTGAGCACTTCGTCAATGCCCGTTGCCGCAAACCCCTTTTCGGTGAGCACCTCAAGTCCGGCGCGAACCAGCAGTTCTCGCGTTTCGAGCGTGTCTTCCGGCCGCTTTGGCGGGCGGCCGCGTTTGCGGGGCGGGAAATGCTGTAGTTCCATGTACGTATATTAGACTGATTGTCTCGTTTAATACAAGCACCCCGGTCATCGTGGCTCCAAAGTGAGAAGACAGCTGCGGTCAACTCAGTACCAGCCCTTGTAAATAGCAAGACTCGACCGACAGCAACAAGGTGATTGCAGTCTGGCAACCCTTCAACGTGACCAACAGTTTTGGGTTGAGTGACGTCCCCCACCTATGACTTAAGCCGTCATTGAACGCTTTCAGAGACCGAACGGCAGGTAACCGGCGCATAGCCAACCGATTCAAACCGGACGCTGAATGTCGGCTCCGGCCGATCACCAGCCGCTGGGCACTAGCGATTCCCCCGCCGCGCCTCCAGCCAGCCAAAAGCCCCCATTCCCATCACCGTCGCCAGCCACAGGGTGGCGAGGCGGATGCCGACGGCGGCGAGGGTGGCGGGGACCAGCGCAGCCCCGCCGAGGGTGAGCAATGCGACCAGCGTAGCCTCGGTCGATCCGAGACCGCCGGGCAACATCGACGCGGCGCCGGCGAGCATCGCCACCGGAAACAGCGCCAGCGCCTTGAAGCCCTCAAGATGAATGCCAAGGGCGGCGAGCAGATAGACGAAGGACCAGGACGTGACCAGCCACGCGCCCATGCCCGCGACGAGGGACAGCAGCATGTCCGGCAGCGTGGCCCACAGGCGGATGTTGGCGAGCCCGGCCACAACGGCGCGGACGACCCGCGCGATGCGCAGCATGCCGGCGCGGCGGAAGGTCACGACGACCCGTTGCCCCAGGCGCGGATTGGCGGCCATCAGGCCGACCGCGCCGAACACCAGCCCGACGAAGGTAGCCGCGACGCCGAAGACGTGAAACTCCGCCGCCGCCGGCAGCGCGATGAGGAGGACTGCGGCCAGATCGAACAGGCGTTCATAGACGAAGGCGCTCACCACCCGCGATGCCGGCACGCCGGCCGTGACGAGGTAGCGCACCCGAAGGAGTTCGCCCACCTTGCCGGGCGTGGCGGTGAAGGCAAAGCCGGCCACATAAGCCAGGAGGCTGTGCCCCGCCGGCACCCGGTAGCCGGCCCGGCGCAGCAGCCATTGCCAGCGGGCAAAGCGCAGGCCAATGGAAGCCAGGGTGGCGGCGGCCAGCACCGGCAGCATGGGCGCCAGCTCGGGCAGGCGGCGGAGCACGCCGGTTTTTGAATCGGCCCACAGCAGCGCCACAAAATACAGCCCGGCAACGATGGCCCAGCCGCCAATGGCGCGCCTGATCTTCATGGGCGCTTACCGGAAGGAGAAGCGCTTGTGGCCGATGTAGCTGGTGAACACCGGAAAGATCACCCCCGCGGCGTGGGCGATCTCGGGCACGAAGCGGGTCACCCCCAGCCAGGGCAGCAGGTAGTAGGCGAGGCCCATGCTGATGAGCCAGGTCTGCACCACTGCCACCCCATTGACCAGGCAGAACCACAGGGCCGAATGATGGACGGACTGGGTGCTCTCCTTGAATACGAAGAGCTTGGCCAGCACGAAGGCGGTGACCATGCCCGTGAGGTAGGCCAGCACCACCGCCACCGAAAAATCCGTCCACTGGTTGTAGACGATGCGGCTGCCGAAGTTGACCGCAGCAGCAAAGCCGCCAGTCAGCAGGAAGACCAGGAACTGGCGCGACGCGAAGTGACGGATCACGCCGCCGCCTGCTTCGCCAGATTGCGGCCGAAGCCGATGCTCTCGGAGATACCCCGGTCTTCGGGGTAGTAGTACGACGTATCGGCCACCCACAGGCCCTTCACCGGCAGCGCCACCGGCGGCAGGCTGTCGAGGAAGGACGGCTGGCAGATGGGCTGGGCGTAGCGGTAGCGGCTGGCGCGGATGTCGATGAAGTCGTCGTCCGCAAGGGCCGGGTTGATCTCCTGCAGGTAGCGCTTCACCTTGGCGAGGAAAGCCTCGTCGGGCTCCTGGAACTTGGGATGCTCGCCTGGCACGTAGTACGGCACATACACGATGTGGTGATCCAGCGGGCGCAGGTTGGTGTATTCCACCAGCCCGGGGATGTCCATCGCCGGGTCATTCACGTTGAGCCAGAAGTTGTCGGTGAGCGGCTTCTTGAGCTTGCAGATCACGCACACCACGGCGATGTTCTTCTGGGCCTTGAACTTGGCCAGCACGTCGGCCGGCAGATCGGGCATCACGCCGGGCACGTAGGGCAGCGGGATGGTGCTCACCACGCGATCGAAGGCCTCGAAGCCCTGGGCCGTCTCGACGCCCTGCACCGCGCCGCCTTCCATGCGCACCCGGGTGACGGCCTGCCGGAAGCGGAACTCGCCGCCGCGGGCCTCGATGTCGGCCTTCATGGCCGACAGAAAGGTGTTGGAGCCGCCCTCCAGGTAGCCCAGCTTTTCCTTGAAGATGTTGTAGCGGGAGCGGCCGATGCGGCGGATGCGGCTCCAGATCCACGCGGCTGAGAGGTTGCCCACGTGATCGTAGAACTTGTAGTCGAACAGCCGGCGCCACAGCACCTCGTAGGCCTCGGCGCCCACCCAGCGGCGGATCCACGCGGAGGCCTCCAGGTGATCCAGCGGCTTCCAGTCGTCGCGCTTGACCGACAGGAAGGCGTGCAGCGCGTAGCGGAACTTGGCGACGAGGCTGAGCCCGGGAAACTTGAGCAGCGCCACCGGGTTGCCCCAGGGCACCACCTTGTCCTGGTAGTAGTAGCCCATCTTGGTGGACACCCAGCGCATCTTGTCGGCGAGCTTCAGCTCGTCAAGCACCTGGAAGAAGGCCGTGTCGGAGATGCAGTGGAAGTGATAGTAGCGCTCGATGTCGAGGCCGCCGAAATCGAAGGTGGCGGTCATGCCGCCCACCCGGTCGTCGGCTTCAAAGATGATCGGCTGATGGCCGTCGCGGGCCAGCTGGTAGGCCACCGCCAGCCCCATCGGGCCGGCGCCGAGCACGGCGATGCGTTGTTTGGCCATGGCTCAGAACTCCAGCACGACCGAGCCGTACTCGGGGTCGTTGTAGGTTTCGTCGATGGCCTTGGCAAAGGGCGTGGCCTTGACCTGGAAGATGCCGGGCCAGTCGATCACTTCAAACACATCCCGGGCCACCAGCGCGGCGAGCTGCTGGGTGGTGAAGGGCGGCTTCTTGTCGAACAGCGCCCAGGTGGCGAGCAGCGCGTGGAACAGGCTGTAGGGAATCTTGACGATCCAGCAGCCCGCCTTGGTGGCCTTCTTGATCTCGCGGATGATGTCGATGTAATCGACCTCCTCGAGCCCCGAGATGTTGTACACGCCCTGGGTGCGGTGCTCGATGCTGCTGATGATGACGCGGCAGAAATCGCCCACGTACAGCGGCTGGCGCAGGTAGCGGCCATGGCCGGGGATCGGGAACACCGGCACCTTCTGCATGAAGCGCGACAGCCAGCCCAGGTGCTTGCGGTCGAACCAGCCAAACATCAGCGTGGGGCGCAGCACCACCAGCGGGAAACCGCTGGCCAGCGCGATCTCTTCCTGGGCCTTCTTGGTGTTGGTGTACCAGTCGTCCGCCACGGATTCGACGACCGACGAGCTGATCTGCACGTAGTACGGCACCTGATGGGCGCGCATGGCCTCGATGACGTTCTTGGTCGAGGTAATGTTGTTGCGCTCGAACTCGGTGTAGTCGGTGCCACCAATCTGGGCCTGGAGCATCACCACCACCTCTGCGCCGGCGAGGTGCTTTTCCCAGTCGCCGCGGTCGGCCAGGTCGACGAGCTCGGCGACGATGTCCGGATGCATCTTGCGCAGGATGCCCAGGTTGGTGACGTGCTTGTCGAGCACCACCAGGTTGGTATAGCCCTGGCGCTTGAGCTGAGCGACGAGGTTCTGGCCTACCAGGCCAGCGCCGCCGGGCAGGACGATCTTCATGTTCTTGTTCATGGGTTCGGCTTGGATGTCTGCTTTCGGAATTCGGGATGACGGGCCAGCGCGCGTCACATGCTCATCTTGCGGAAGATGCGATCCGGGATGTGAATGATGATGAGCATGATGTAGCGCCAGAACCAGCGGGTATAGAGCACGCCCTTGCCGGCGTCCATCGCCTTGGCGATGTCGGCGGCGACCTGCTCGGGCGTGGCGACCAGCGGCGCCGGCAGTGGCAGCCCCTTGGTCATCGGCGTATCGACGAAGCCCGGCTTGATGGTGGTGAGATTGACACCGGCCTTGAACAGCCGCGCCCGCAGGCCGCCGCAGAAGGCGGTGACGGCGCTCTTGGCCGAGCCATACAGGTAGTTGGACGGCCGACCGCGGTCGCCCGCCACCGACGAGATCACGCCGATGCTGCCGGAGCCCTGGGCTTCCATCGGGTTGGCCAGATGGGTGAGCAGGCTGATGACCGACAGGCCGTTGCTGGTGAATTCGCGGATCGCCAGCCCGGCATCCTGCTCGCAGGCCTTCTGGTCCGGCAGGGTGCCATGGGCGACGAGCACCACGTCGACCCGGCCCAGCCAGGCGAAGGCCTCACGCACGAGGCTGGCGTGGCTGTCGAGGACGTTCAGGTCGAGCTCGCAGGTGTGCACCTCGGCGCCACGGGCAGAGAGGTCATCCGCCACCTGGCGGAGCTTGTCGGCATTGCGGCCGACGAGGTAAAAGCGCGCCCCGCCCTCGCTCCAGCGCCGGGCGCAGGCAGCGGCAATGGCGGACGTGGCGCCGACGATCAGGATGTTTTTCATGCTTGGGTGACTCGTTTCCAGAAACGGGAGCACAGGGCCGGATCGCGCAGGGCTTCGAGCTGTGTCCATTGGGGGTAGCAGGCGCGGAAGAACTCGCCGCCCATGTGGGCGTCCTTGGCCGGGTAGATGCGTCCGCCAGCGGCGCGCACGATGGCGTCGAGGTTGGCGAAGAGCTTCGCGGTGGCGTCGCCGTGCTCGGGGAAATCCAGGGCCAGCGTGGCGCCGGCCTCGGGGAAGGACATCAGGCCCGGCGAGGCGACGTCGCCGAAGCGCTTGAGCACCGCCAGGAAGGACCCGCTATGGGCCGCGGCGATGGCGTCCAGCATGTCGCCGATGGCCGCGCCGCCGGCGGATTCCGGGATCACGCACTGGTACTGCTGGAAGCCCTTGGGACCGTAGATGCGGTTCCAGTGGAGGATGCGGTCGAGGGGGTAGAAGTACGGCTCGTAGCCCACCCGCCCCGGGTGCCGGCCGGGCTTGGCGGCGTTGTAGTAGAAATGGTTGAAGACCCGCAGCGACACCGCGTTGATCGCCGAGATGGGCGGCACCAGCGGCACGCTGAGCTTGGGTTTGTCGTCGTAGACGAGCGCGCCTTCGGGTGCGTGGTCGCCCACCATGTAGATGCCCCGCCCCGCCGAAGCGCCGCGGGCAGCGCAGTCGATCCAGGCGACAGCGTATTCGTGCTGGCCGTCGAGCTCCCGCGAGAGGGCGAAGAACTCGTCCAGCGAGTTGAAGCGGATGTTCACCACATCGACGAGGCTGCTCTTGATGGGCATGAGCTGCAGCTCGACCCAGTCGATGATGCCGGTGAGACCGAGCCCGCCAATGGTGGCGGCGAAGAGGCCGTCGGCGTCACCGGGCGCGACTTCGATCCAGCCACGGTCGGAGCGCACCAGCCCGAAGCGCCGCACGTGGCAGCCGAAACTGCCGCGCACGTGGTGGTTCTTGCCGTGCACGTCGTTGGCGACGGCACCGCCGAGGGTGGCGAACTTGGTGCCGGGCGTGACGGACAAAAACCAGCCGCGGGGAATCGCCAGGCGCAGCACCTCGTCCAGCGTGACGCCGGCCTCGGCCCGGATCACGCCGGTCTGCCAGTCGGCGCGGATGAAGCGGTCGAGAGGGCGCAGGTGGAGCACCTGGTCGCTCGTCGCGAGGCAGCTGTCGCCGTAGCTGCGGCCGTTGCCGAAGGGCAGCAGCGTGCCGTGCTCGGCCGCGACGCGGGCGAGCTCGCCCGGCAACTCGGACCGCCAGCCGATGCCGTGACCGGTCTGCGGGAAGCGCGGGTAGCGGCCCCAGGAACTCAGTTTGCCGATGCTCATCGGGCCATCCAGAAGATCACGCCGAACAGCAGGCCGACCACCAGGCTCACCTTGTCCTTGATCGCAAAGACCACCGGGTCGTCGTGCATCTCGCCCCGGTGGGTGAGCATCCAGGTACGCGACACCCAGAACAGCAGCAGCGGGCAGGAGAGCCAGATGAGCTCAGGGTGGCGGTACAAGGAAATGGTGTGCGCATCCTGAATGTACAGGGCAAGCACCATCACCGACAGGTAGCCGGATGCGGCGCCGAGGGACGACAGCATCTCGAGATCCGACGGGTAATAGCCGCGGCCACGAGCCTTGGCCTCCTTGCCCTTCTTGCGGGCATCCACCAGCTCGGCGTAGCGCTTGACCAGCGCCAGGCTCAGGAAGATGAACATCGAGAAGGCCAGGATCCAGAAGGTGAGATCGAGCCCGAAAGCGAAAGCGCCGCCGACGATGCGGATGGTGTAGAGCATGCCGAGGGCGATCACGTCCACCATCATCACGCGCTTCAGCACCAGCGAATACGCCAGGGTGAGCACGTAGTAGGTGGCCAACGTGGCGGTGAACTTCCAGGGCAGCAGCCAGATCGCGCCTCCGAAGGCGGCGATCAGCAACAACGGCGCCACCGCCAGCCCGGCGAACACCGACAGCCTTCCGGCGGCGAAGGGCCGGTTGCGTTTGGTGGGGTGATGGCGATCGTCGGGGAGGTCGAGCAGATCGTTCAGCACATACACGCTGGATGCGCACAGACCGAACACGAAAAAGGTGAGGATGCCCCGCAGCACCAGATCGAGGTGGCCGACCTGATGGGCGGCCAGCAGCGGCGCAAACACCAGCAGGTTCTTCATCCACTGGTGGAAGCGCAGCGCCTTGGCCCAGGTGAGGAGCACGTTGCCGCGGGTGTCGATCACCTTCTCGACGTTGCCCTGCCCTTCGGCCAGCCGCACCACCGCCTTGGAGGCGTTAACCACCCAGGCCTTGCGGGAATGCTTCCAGACCGGCAGATCGACCGACGAGTTGCCCATGTAGTCGAAGCCCTTGTCGCCATAGTCGGCGATCAGGCGCTCGGCCTTGCGGCGGGACGAGAGGTTTACATCCTCGGTACCCAGCACCCGGTCGAAGACCTGCAGGTGCTCGGCGATCCGCCGGGCGTAGCTGATGTGACTGGCGGTCGCGAGGACGATCTGCCGCCCTTTGGCCTTCTCTGCCTCGATCACCGCCAGCACCGCCTTGTTGTAGGGAAGGCAGGTGACATCGAGGTCCACTTCACTGGCGATGCGCGCCTTCAGCCCGATCTTGCCGCCCGACGCCAGCCAGCCCACCGGCGCCAGCGCCCGCAGCGGATTGGCGCGCACGAAGGCCAGGCCGGATTCGACCAGCAGGTCGGAATCCAACAACGTGCCGTCGAGATCGACGCACAGAGGGGTGTTCGCGTCGTTGCCGCGCGGATCGCTCCAGCCCTTCGCACGTAAGGCGGTCACAACATCGCCATCAATTCGTCACGCTCCACCACCGCGGTACCGAGCTTGCCCACGACGATGCCCGCCGCAAGATTGGCCACCCGGCAGGCCTCGGCCCAGTCGGCGCCAACCGCGCGCATCACTGCCAGCGTGGCGATCACGGTATCCCCGGCGCCCGAAACGTCGAACACCTCTCGCACCTGTGCCTTGTGGGTTAGTGTCTGGTCAGAGGTGAATAGCGTCATGCCCTCCTCGCTGCGGGTGACAAGCAGCGCTTCAATCCCGAGAGACTCACGCAGCCCGCGGGCTTTCTCGACAAGTTCGGACTCCGAGGACCAACTGCCCACGACCTGCCGCAGCTCGGCGCGGTTGGGTGTGATCACGGTCGCACCGGCGTACTTGCTGAAGTCGCTCCCCTTCGGATCGACCAACACCGGTTTGCCGACTTCGCGGGCAAGCCGGATCATCTCGCCGATGCGCGCGAGCCCCCCCTTGCCATAGTCTGAAAGAATCACCACGTCGCAGTCGGCCACCCGCTCGGCAAAATCAGCCAGCTTCGCGGCAAGCACCTCGTGGGAGGGCATGGTTTCGAAATCGATGCGCAGCAGCTGCTGCTGCCGGCTGATCACGCGCAGCTTGACGATGGTGTCGAAGGCCTCGTCCTCGTGGAGCGACGCGTCGATTCCGCCATCGGCCATCAGGCGCCGCAGGCTCACCGCAGCCTCGTCTCGGCCGACCACCGACAGGAGCGTCATCCGGGCGCCAAGCGCAGCGGCATTGCGAGCAACGTTGGACGCCCCGCCGGGACGCTCTTCGATGCGCGACACGCGAACGACCGGTACAGGCGCCTCAGGCGAGATCCGATCGACATCGCCAAACCAATAGCGGTCCAGCATTACATCGCCCACGACGAGAACACGCGGGCCACCTACATTAAGATTAGAAGCGCTTTGCACGCACATCCTTTCACAGTGTCATGTGGCTTGTCGCCCCTTCGACCTCGACTACCGACGCGCCATTTTAGCGTCGTGAGCATCGCTCCAGCTTTTCAATTACCCAGAATTGTGCCCCTGAGCATACGCAAGGGAGGATTTCCGCACATTTAGCGCCCAAACACGAGCGTCTGCAGCAAAATCACCGAGTGAATCGCCCCTGGCTTCCTAAATGTGAAGGTTCAATAGGATTTTTCGGTGTATCACCCGGTGCGGGCAGGTGGCTGCACAGCTATCTTGCTACGGGTACTACCGGCCTGCACTACAGGCTTTTGCGTCGGACCGGGCTTTCGTGACCCACAACCGAAGCAACCCGTCCAGCGCCATGAGCGCAAGACGCCCGGCAAGTTGCTCCACATAGATATCAAGAAACCGGGGCACTTTGATCGATCAGCTACCCACTCAACGTCTTGACTGTTCAAACGAGGCGATTCATAGATCGGGACCACTCGCGACATAGTCGCGCATCCAGTCGAGCGTCTGGGTGAGCCCTTCGTGCAGATCGACGCGGGGGGACCAGCCCAGCTCTGCCCGCGCACGGGAAATGTCGAGCACGCTTTTAGGAATGTCGAACCCCCGCGGCGGATGAACGATCACATCCGCCTTCTTGCCAGTCAGGGATTCAAGCGAGGTAAGGATTTCACGCACAGAGTAACCCTGGCCCGAGCCGATGTTGAACACAGTACGGCGGCCGCCATACGCAGCAGCCGCACGCATCGCTGCGGCCACATCCTTGACGAAGACGTAGTCACGCACGACCGAGCCGTCGCCCCACATATCGACGGAATGGTCCCGAAGGATTCGCCCAGAAAACACGGCAATCACTCCCTGAATGGAGTCCGGGCGCTGACCTGGACCATAGGGGTTGGCGATGCGCAAGACCACAGAACTCACACCGTAAAGCTCTCGGTAGAGCTGCAGGTACTTCTCGATGGCCAGCTTGGTGATGCCATACGAGCACAGTGGCTCGGTGGGATGATCCTCACCGACCAATTCTCCCCTTAGCGTTCCGTAGACGGTGCCACCCGACGACGTGAAGACGATCCGCACGTTATGGCGCCGAACAGCCTCAAGCAGATGCAGCGTCCCTACCACGTTTCCCGTCACGTCACCGATCGGATCATCGTTTGAGGATTTTGGAACACTGGTGGAAATCAGGTGGTAGCAGACCCTAACCCCTTTTAGAATCGCCCCCCAGTTGGTCTCCTGCTGGAAGTCGCCAGGAATGCACATGATCTGGGGATAATCCTGCGCTATCGCGTGCAACGATTCCGCTCGATCGTAAGCCACGACATCTTGACCACTGGCCAAAAGTTCACCGACCAAATGCCGGCCAATGAAACCACAAGCACCAAGCACTAGGCAGCGCATGATTCGACATCTCCGGAAATAGCTCCTGGATCGCCAGCCGCTGCCGGCATGTAGCCAGGGATGGCCGCGATTGCCTGCGCAAAAGATGCCTCCGAGTGCTCGCTCTTTACATACTCACGCGCCCTCGCAGCCTTGGATTCAGCCCCAACCGGATCGCCGAGCGCCTCGTTGATTCGCGCCACGTAAAGCGCTACGTTGTCGATGTCCGCGATCGGGTAGCCCCGCTCCTCGGTCACGATATCTCCTACGCCGCCGACTCGAGATGCAACGATGGGAATCGACGCCAGCGCAGCAGCAATGACCATCGTCGGCGTACCGTCCCACTGGGACGTGTACAGGAAAGCAGAAAAGGCCCCAAAAGGCAGGCTCTCGACTCCGTCGAACCCTCCCAACATGCGGACATTCTTTAGCTGTCGAAGGCTGTCAACAACACTGGTCTTGTAATCGAGCACGGCATCGCCGTATACATGGAACTCGACGTCGGTGAGCGCTTGCGCAATGGCCAATAGCAGATCAGGGCGCTTCTGGCGATCGAGCCGCCCCGCCCATAGCACCCTGCGCCCCTCGGGCTTACGAACCGAGGGCACCGACAGTGATGCATCCACCGGGCTCTTCAGAACGTGGAACAACTCGGGGCTGTAGCCGTAGGTCTGGCGCAGGAGTTCTGGGAAAGCGTTGTTGTCTGTAAATACACGAGTCAATCGGCGATAACAATCAGGAAGGTACTGACGGGCAAAACCCACTGGCTGACCATAGCGGTCGAAATCGTCGCAATAGATCGACGCAAAGATCTGAGTGCGCTGCGAAACGGCAAGACCATAACGGCACACGATCTCCCAGACATGCCGGGAATTGATGACGTGCAAGGTGTCGATCTGCAACTGAACCACGATTCGCACTAGAATCAAAAGAAGTTCGTCATGGGAGATTTCGCCCACGAACAAGGACGCGTCGACGACATCGACACCGGCGGGAATCCGCGACAACCATGGAGAGTCGCCCGGCTCGGTCATTATGACCAACACCTTGCAACCAGGGGTCCGGGCACTCGCTTCTATGTGCTTAAGCGCCACCAAATCGGCACCACCCCGCTTCAGCCAGGGAATCGCATAGCAGTGGGTGTAATGGTCGGCCCTGCAGCATTGCATCAATTCACGATAGATCTTGCCGGGACGCGGCAGGACTGGAAAAGAGTAGTAACGGCAGTTGGCCAGAAACTGATCGGTCGGATAGAGAATGGGGTCGATGTCGCGAGCTAGATCCTTCATCTCCTCCAGCACCCATTCAGGAATTGCTGGCGGCATCCAGACGACACTTTGTGGGAGGGGGCCAATCTCGGAGGGAGCCGGGATATAAGCACCGTATTCGGGAAAAAGGGATGTCTTGATCCGGTAGCTCATCCGAATATAGCTCTGCCTGAACCGACTGCCGAAAATAGACGTCAGCGAACGGTCAAGCGCAAGATGCACGAGCCGCAGAGACATGAATACGCTTCGTCGGTTCATAGGGAATCCTTGCTGGGAGCGTTACGGGAAAACAGACGAGTAGGGGGAATAATGGCTCCAAGCGCTGTATCAGACGCTACACGACTCACCATCTTCCGACGATAGAAGCCTACCACCCCCCACGCTAGCCGATGCTCATACCCTGCGGCGATCACCTGGCAATTCCAGTGCCAGTCCTCATAACCGAATCCAGTTTCTGCGGGACGAGCCTCTGAGTAAGGACACTCCAAATAGACAGATCGGTTCGCAAACGTCCAAGCGGTCCAATAGTTCGATACGAGGAGACCACCTTGGTCGTAGTACTGCCCTGCCTGGTCAATCTGCCAGCAATACGCCGCATGAGCCCCAAAATTCACGACAAACTCGGGGTGAAGGATAGCCTGATCACCGTATTGCTTTAGGTAGAACCAAGCACGCTCAATCCAATTCGTCGAAAAATAGTCGTCGCCGTCAAGCATTGCCACCGCAGTCCCACGGGCCATCTCAACCCCTGCGTTGCGAGATGGACCTGCATCGCGATTGTTCACCTCCACAATCTGAACATTACCAGCGGCAGCAGGATGATTCATCAATACAGCGCGAGTTTCATCGCTTACAGCATCAAGCACCCACACATATTCGGTCCTGATTCCCGCAGCTTCTGCATATTGCCGGCAACGCTCGATGGAGTTCAATGTCGAGTGGGCGAGAATTCCTTCGCTGTGGAACGTTATCAATAGACTTACATCGACGACATTTTCTTTATTCATTAGCCGAATTCTTTCGAGCTTGGTCGATCACCTCGACCCAGTGAACAGCGCCTCGGGGTCGAAGCACCTGCTTATTTCGCCGTCTTGGCTTCCAGCATCGCCACCAGATTGGCGTTGTTCTTTGCCTTTGCCAGATCCAGGGCGCTATACCCATCGGCCTTCTTGATGCTCAGATCGGCCCCAGCATCCAGCAGAATCTGGACCAGTTCCTTGTTTTCTTTCCAGACGGCCTCCATCAGGGCGGTGCTGCCCTCGACGGTTTTCGCGTTGATGTCGGCCTTTTTCGCCAGCAGCAGCTTCACAACCTCGGTCTGACCTTGGGAGGCTGCGCCGATGAGGGGCGTCAGGCCAGCCTGAGTCGCCACATTGGGGTTGGCGTTGTTATTGAGCAGCAGCTCGACGACCTCCTTCTTGCCGGCCCAGGCGGCGGTATGCAGCGGGGTGTTGCCAGCATTGTCCCTGGCATTCGGATCTAGACCTGCCTTGAGCAGCAGCTCAAGGCTGTGCTTGTCACCCTGAGACGCCGAATAGGTCAGGCCTTCGGCGGAAAGGGCCACGCCATTCTTGTTCAGTTCGGCGATTGCATCGTCCTTCGAACTGCACGCAGCCAGACCTACACATGCAATGGCGGACAATAAAACGATACTTCTCTTCACGCTATCTCTCCACAAATCAAAAAAAATTGAAAAAACCCAGCTTCCTGAAAAACCGGAACAGTCGGCTTTGCTTCAACCTGAGTGACTTGTCGTGAGCCACGACCAGCTCAGCTTCAAGCCCGGCCTTCTCCGCACAGAGCGCCCCCAACTGTGTCTCTGCCGTTTCGCACCCGGCCACCAGTCTGGCGATCTCAGCTTGCTGCAAGTCGATGTGACGTTCGCGATTCTCGAGCTCGACGCCCCGGGCAGACCACTGAGATTCGAGCCAATCCTTACCCGCCGACAGGACACCGAGCTCTACATCCTTCAAACGGGCCTGATCCTGCCCCACCTTCCACTGTTGCTCCAACCATGCCTTGCCACGTTCCAGTTCGGCAAGTGCCTGCTGCAGGCGGTTGCGCTCAGCCTCCGAAGCTCGCCACTGCGCTTCGAGCCACGCCTTGCCCACCTCGAGCACCGACGCCTCCTTCTGACAGGATTCGAGTGCTTTGTCACTCGCCTCACGCTGACGCACTAACTCGTCCTGCAAGGCTGCCGTCTGCGTCTCCAGCCACGCGTTGGCCCCAGTCAGATGGGCCAGCCCGTCATCGCGGAGCCGAACCTCGTGCTGCAAGGCGCTCCATTGCTGCTCGAGCCACCGCTTCCCAAGGGAAAGCTCTTCGAGGCCCGTTTGCTGATCGAGAAAATCCCGCCGCAGGTTCGCAAGCAATCGCTCCAACTCGCCAAGCGTCCGCGATTGAAACACACTATCCGCGTGACATTCATCGTGGAAAATGCCGGAACGGCTTGCCAAACTGCCCCCATGCGTGGCTGCCGCGAGGAGCCGGCCGCATAACGAAAGGGACGTGGCGAGCTCCCGGACTTCGAATACCGGTGGCCGGGAGCTGTAACCTCGCGTCAGTCTCTCCCCCAAGGCAGCAAGGATTCGCTGGAAGGTATCCCACCAGATACGTTGAGCCTCGGCGCCCTGCCCTTCCGCGGCAAGCAACAACCCGAGCAGGTAAGAGGCCTCCGCCGGCTTGGTGAGCAGGGTGGCACTATACGAAGCGACTGGGGCAGCGAGTACGCGCTCGAAATAGCTGCGAGCCCTGCCCCGCTGACCGCAGGCCAGTGCCAGCAGTCCGCCAACATACAGCAACGACACGTGCCAACGCAGCACCGTTGGATTCAGCGCGTCCCGTTCGCCAACGATATAACCATCAATCCAGTCGAGCAACGTCGCACTCGGGAGCTCACTCCCTTCTGCCTGGCTCGCGTAAGCCAGAACGCACAACGCAGCCCCCCGGTCGGCGTCACCCGACCTCGAATCACGCCAGATCGCCTCTGCCCATTGAGCACGGAGCGACGCATTATCGGTGCGAAGCCCGATCGAGACCATTGCGCGGATTAGCCAAGGATTAGCATAGTCACGGGCAAAGGCCAGCGCATTACCCGCCTCCCACTGCTCGACCGGCGAGAATGCGTTCTCTCGGTACGGAACCTGCCAACCGTCCAATGGACTCTTGGTCGCCACAGCGAGCAACCATTCGGCCTCGATCTCGTCTCGGTCCACCGGAATGTCGCTGAGCGATCTCGGACGTTTCAACCAGATACACGCATCGCCCGGCTGCTTGACGCGATCTGCGGTTTGCGCGACGAGACGTTCGAGATCGAAGTAGCGCCCCAACTCCGAAAGAAAGCGCGCCTTGTCATACACATGGAAGTGGAAGGGGTTGGGATCCCTTCCGGTTTCGTCACTCCAGTCATGAGGCACGCTGCAGGTCACGCGTCCGCCAGGGGTCAATATCCGCTGGAATTCAGCCAGCAGTCGCACCGGATCCTCGACATGCTCGAGTGTCTCGAAGCACAGTACGTGATCAACCGAATTGTCCGGAACGCTGGCTAGGCACTCCGGCAAGATACCCTGACGAAAGGTGATAGCCTCGCCGGCGAAATTCAGCCGGGCATAGTCGACCCCGTATTCGCTTGCATCGATGCCGATAAAGCTTCGCGCCCGCGTCTCGCTGCGAACGACATATGTGCCATACCCTAGGCCGCACGCCGCATCCAGCACCGCGTCGCCCGGACGGACGAAACGGGCGGCAAAATGGTAGCGCCCGACGTGCGCATCGGATCGGCTTCCCGACTCGCGCAGCATATCCATGTGAAGATCGCGCTCCTCCCGCAATGCCGCCATCGGGTAGCACGCCCACGCATTCGCAGGCACTTTCTCGAGCGGGACGAAGATCCGCGCGCTGTCTCCCTCAAGGGCCATGTAGTCGTTACAGCGATAGTAAAGCGGATGCTTTCTGAATCCCGCATCGAAGCAGGCGACCTCCCAGCCGCGACGATTCTTCAGCGCGTCATCCACCGCTCCCGAGGTATCGACGAACAACAGCAAGGCGCGTCGGGTTATCCGCCGGATCTCGGCGAGCACAGCCGGCAGAAGCTCAACCTCGATGGACTCGAGTCCGCCGAAGGAGACAACCGCATCGAAGCTGTCCTCGGCAAAAGGTAAGTGAAACTCCGCACCAACCGCAATAGCCTCGACGTCGAAACGACTCGCATCGAAGCCGACCTCCCACAAGGCGCGCAACAGCTCGTCTGTGTCGCGTCCCACGACCAGCACTCGACAAGGACCGCAAGTCATTGCAACCTGTGTCGCTAGAGCCGTTACATCGACCACGCGTTTACTCCGCTCAACGGACATCGGGCATTCCAAAATTACCTGTGCAAATCGACTGAAAGACGCTCACAACACCCCCCGAATCACCAGCTCGCCCGCATCTTCAGATCGGACACTCCGCCGAAAAAATACTCATCGCGCTTCATGAGCACCTGGAAGAAAGCCGCTTCGTCAATCCAGTGCAAGATTCGCTGCGTCATGTAATCTGGGGTCTCTTCATAAGAGATGGACCCCTGAACCTCGTATAGATTGACCCCCAAGGCACATTGCATTTCCAGGTCGACCTGAAATATCTCTCCAGCCTGCACCGTGTGCGTCCAAAAGAGCGCGTCGCTCTCGTTACGGGCACGACGCGCCATATCCTGATTGAGTGTGCCCCAGGAATAAACCTTGACACCTTCCTTGTTGCGGATACGGACCCCGACATTCAACTTGTCTGTCGTGATCGAGGACTGACAGGTCATCCGTATCCGGACAACGTCACCCGGATAAAAAACCGTAGCCGGCTCGCCGTCCACAGTAAAGGTTTCCACCTTCAGAATCTTGGCTTCCCCATCACCGAATGACAATCTGTCGGACCTCGAAGCCCCCGTCAGCCCGACGCTCTCCTGCGCCTTCGCCTCTGGCAATGCGGCCGAAACGTCGAGCTTGGCGGCATTCGCCTGGGCCGCCTTGTCACCAATCCGTTTAGCGATCTCACCGAAATAGGCCGATTCATCATCATGCAGCTGACGGCGATATTCCAGCACCACCTCCGACGACACACCAAATGCCGCGACGCGCCCCTTTTTCAGCAACACTGCGCGATTCGTAAGCGTTCGCACACTCTCCTGATCATGGGATACAAAAAGCAAAGTAACTCCGTCGCTCAACAAACGCTCGATTTTCTGGAAACAGCGTTTCTGGAACAATGCATCGCCCACGGCAAGCGCCTCGTCGATGATCAGAATGTCGGGCTGAACCTGGACCTGTACGGCAAAAGCCACCCGCAGCAACATACCACTCGAATAGGTCTTCACAGGCTGATCGAGATAATCCCCAACGTCAGCAAAGGCTGCGATGTCATCGAACAGATCGTCAATGCGGGATCGTTCGAATCCCAGCAGCGCACCGTTCAGGTAGATGTTCTCCCGCCCGGAAAACTCGGGATTGAAGCCTGACCCGAGCTCGAGCAATGCGGCGATACGACCATTGGTTCGAACCTCTCCGGACGTCGGCGTTAAGGTTCCGGTGATGATCTGCAGCAGGGTACTCTTACCACTCCCGTTCCGACCAACGATGCCGACTGCTTCGCCTCTGCGGACTTCGAAAGATACATCCTGAAGCGCCCAGTATTCCTTTGCGTACCGCCGGGAGCCCATGCTGAGCATCTGCAGAAGACGGTCACGCGGCCGCTCGTAAATGGAGTAGCACTTGCTTACATTGGCGACTGAAACGGCGAAATCAGAGGACATCTGCAAACCCCTTACGTGTTTTCTGGAACCACGCGAATCCGAGCCACGCCGCAAGCAAGCCGAGGATCAGGTTGCCCATATAAGTCTGAGCGTTGGGAATACGCCCCCAGTAAATGACATCGCGCAGCATCTCGATGGACGCGGTCAGCGGATTAATAAGCAAAATGCTCTGAAACTCCGACGGCAAGGCCGAAATGGGATAGAACACGGGCGACATGAACATCAAGACACCGGTGAGCACCGTCACAACCTGCGCAACATCGCGCAGGTAGACGCCGAGCGAGGCTAAAAGCCATGAAAGCCCTAAGGTCAGCAGAACAAGAGGCAGAAAAACGAACGGCAGAAGCAGTGCAGTTACCGGCGGTACGCCAAAAAAAAATAAATAGAAGATGAACCACACCCCAGTGCTGACCAGCCCATGGAACAGGGCTGCCCCCATTGTCACGACCGGCAGCAGCTCTAGCGGAAAAACAACCTTTTTCACGTAATTCGGATTAGAGACGATCAAGATTGGCGCCCGATTGACGCACTCCGAGAAAATTCCGTAGGCAATCAATCCCGCAAACAGCACCAGCGCGAATTCGGTCTTCGACTCACTGGCGACATTCCACCGCGCCTTGAAAACAACACTGAATACGAACGTATAAACGGCGAGCATCAGGATGGGGTTGAAGAACGACCACATAACCCCCATCACCGATCCGCGATATCGCCCCAGCACTTCGCGCTGAACAAGCGCCGCCAGCAACTCTCGGTCTCGCCATAGGCCGCGGCAGGCCCTCCCTGGCGAAACGGAAAAAACATTCGAAGACACGTTAAAGAAAACCCCCAGACAAATGACGCTAGCAAAACCGCCAAAAAAACACGGACCTACCTCGTAGGTCGGGCTCGATCATGAAATAACTTTGATAAACAAACAGTCAGAGCTTGCCAAGGAAGGCCGAAAGGTAAAGCGACGCATTGCCGGTCCAAGTCTGACGATAGACGCCCGCCGCCCGAATGCCTGCAACCCGCCCCAAAGGCCCCTTACCCCGCCCATCGAGAAAGGACTGAAGTCGTCGGACATTCTCCGGGGTCATGCGATGGCGCAAGCGCTCCAAGGCACGGACATTGCGGTCAATCCAGCCACGATAAACACCCTTCAGATGCGTATGCCAGATGCGTTCCAGCGAGGCTTTGACACCATCACCTGCACCGATCAGATTGTTACCATGTTGCCTGTACCGTAACGACGGTCGCTGATCGAAATGGACCGCGCCGCCGCACCCGGCCACGACCAGATAAACCCACCAGTCATGCACAACGACATCGACATCCCCCCCCGCCTCACGCAACAACTCGCATGCCGCCTTGTTAAATACCATAGTATTTCCCCCGGCGATGCTCTGCACAAGCGCATTCGCGAACCCCGGCTCCCGGGAAAAGGGCGGAGACACACCGAGCTCGATCCTATTCGAATCATCTACCAACAGGGTCCTTGAACAGTAGAGCGCAGGCCGACCCCGACCGACCCCGTTTAACCAGTCAATCGCACGCTCCAACTTATCGCAACCCCAAACATCGTCTTGGTCCGAGAAAGCATAATAATCTGCCGATATTTCATTACTACAAACAAGCGACATGAAGTTAGCCACAACACCGCGCCGACCTCCTCGCACAATCGACATGGCAGGCCCGAGTTGCGACTGCCAATAAGTGAGGCGCTGCCAGGTTTCATCGCGTACCGAATCGTCAGAAACCCACAGCTTCCAATTACGGAAGCTCTGAAAGAAAATGGAACGCATTTGATCGTCGAGATACTGACATCCTTCATATGTCGCCATCAGGATGGCCACTGTGGGCCCGCGCAACACAGGGCACTTCAGCGAGTCAAAGGATATGAGAGCCTCCATTAAACACAAACTTCGAAGAGAGGTCTTTCCACCCCCCCCACCGCCACACTCAGTATCTCCATTAGCGACGCATCCTAAATCGAATTTATTACTGCATCGCAGTTTTCGAATCTGAACAACACAGCAACCAGCGAAGTTGAGTTAACCACAAGACACGATGCCATTTGGGCGGCCGCGAGCTTTTCTGGCCGCAGCCCGCCTCGCGCTCAGATTGAATAAGCGAAGGATTTTACCTCGACCGTCAGCGCTTCGGCCTAGAATCAGCACCACGGATCGCTAGATGACGTCCACGAATGCAGCAAGCCCTCTTGCCTCAACATGCAACAAAATGCGAACTATCGCACGAATCGCTGCGTGGGAGCATCTCTAAGCGCATCATCCGTTCATCTGCCGGCGCCCCAGCCTAGCTATCTCGCCCTATGCCGCCCTCCATCGTTCCCGCCACTCTCGATTTCAGAGCGGAAAACACCCCCTACTCCCACGCGTACGACGACGTCTATCATACGGTCGCCGGCGGACTCGGACAGGCGCGGCAGGTCTTCCTGGATGGCAACAGGCTTCCCTCGCGCTGGATCGGGCGCGAGCACTTCACCATCATCGAAACGGGCTTTGGCCTTGGCCTAAACTTCCTCGCCACATGGGACGCCTGGCGCAGCGATCCGGCGCGCTGCGCGCAGCTCCATTTCGTCTCGGTTGAAAAACACCCCTTCTGCGCCGACGACCTGGCACGCCTGCACGCTCCCTGGCCTGAGCTCGCCCCGCTGTCCGGCGAACTGCGCCACCACTGGCCGGCGCTCACGCCGGGCATCCACCGGCTCCATCTGGACGACGGACGGGTCGTGCTGACGCTCATTTTTGGCGACGCCGTCGTCGCCCTGCCCCAGGTGCACGCGGCAGCCGACGCCTTCTTTCTCGACGGCTTCTCCCCCGCACGCAATCCAGACCTGTGGTCGCCGGCCGTGTTCGCCCAACTCGCCCGCCTTGCCGCATCAGGGGCCACGCTGGCAACCTGGTCGGTCAGCGGCAATGTCCGCCGAGGTCTTGAGACGGCCGGCTTCACGCTGGAGCGGCGCCCTGGCTTTGGCCGCAAGCGCGAGATGCTCACCGGCCACCGTGCGGATGCCCCCGCCGCCTACCTGGACCGACCCCGCCGGGCACTGGTGATCGGCGCCGGCGTCGCGGGCACCTCGGTCGCCGAACGCCTCGCCGCCCGTGGCTGGCAGATCACCGTGATCGACGAAGCCGACGGGCCCGGCCGGCGCGCCTCCGGCAACCTGGCGGGGGTCTTCCGGCCCCTGCCCAGCCTCGACGACAACCGACTTGCGCGCATCACGCGGGCTGGCTTCCTTTACGGCCGGCATCACCTCGCCCGACTCGCCGAGGCTGGCCATCCAGTACGCTGGGCAGCCACCGGGGTGCTCCATCTGGCCCGCGACGAAAAGCAGGCAGCCAAGATGCGCGCCGTTGTCGAGGCCCACGCCTATCCACCGGACTACCTGACATTCGCCGAGCAGAACAAGGCCTCGCACCTCGCCGGCTGGCCGGTCGAACAGGGTGGCTGGTGGTTCCCGCAGGGCGGCTGGATCCAGCCGCCGACCCTCTGCACCGCCAATCTGGCCGCAGCTGGCGCGAATATCTCGACGCTATTCGGCCGCCGCCTGACGCGGCTGGAACGAAGCCACAACCTGTGGGTCGCCCTGGATGAATCCGGGGCCGAGATTGCCCGCGCGCCGGTCGCGATACTGGCCAACGGGGTTGGCATCCGCGCCATCGCCCAAGCCGTCAGCCTGCCGGTGCGGCCGGCGCGGGGACAGGTGTCGCACTTGCCGGCCGAGCCAGGCAGCGCGCCGGGCGTCGTGGTCTGCCGCGGCGGGTACGTCAGCCCCGAGGTGGATGGCGTACGCTGTGCTGGCGCCACATTTGTCGCCGATGATGAGAGCACCGAATTACGCGAAACCGAACACCGGGAGAACCTCGACAAGCTCGAAGGCATCCTGCCCGGGTTTGCCTCGGCCTTCGACCCGGCCAGCCTGGATGGCCGGGTCGCATTCCGACCTGCATCGCCAGACCGACTGCCGATCGTTGGCGCCATCCCTGCCGTGTCTGCAGCCAACCGTGACACCCCGCTCAGCGACATCCCTCGTCAACCCGGACTGTTTGCCGTTTCCGGTTTCGGCGCCCGCGGCCTGGTCTGGACGAGCCTGATGGGCGAACTTCTCGCCAGTCAGATCAATGGCGATCCACTCCCCCTGGAAATCGATCTGGTGGACGCCCTCGACCCGGCCCGCTACCTCCTCAAGCCCCCGCGCCCCAGCGCAGGCAACGACGACTGACCCGCCTCTGCGCCCGCCGCGTGATTTTGTAAGCGGCCATTGCTGCAGTGCGCCCGGACGAAGAGACGGCGTTAAGCTCGTATCCCGAACGGAGAAAAGCCATGAGCACCAACCCGAACAAACCCGGCCTGCACCCGATGCTCTGGGTCGCCGCAGCATCCGTCACCGCCGTCAGTCTTGCCGGCGTTGCCAAACTGGCTGGTGTCTTGCCAGACCTGAGCAAACCCGCGCCCATCGAAAACGTGGCCACCGCCCCTGCCCAGCCCATCAAACCCCTCGAGGCGCCTGCCCCCATCGCAGCCGCCGAACCCGCTCCGGCACCCGCAAGCGTCGTCGAGACCAAGCCCGAACCGCTCGCCGCGAAGGCCGAGCACAGCTCGCCCGCCCCGGCCAAGCCGGCACCCCCGAAACCCAAGCCCCATCCCAAGCCGGCCCAGGCCGCCGCGGCTGGCAACCCGCCCCCCGCCGACGCCGTACCGGCGCCACGCGACACCCCTGCGCCGGGCGAGTATGGCGGTCGGCGTGTTGCCGATGCGCCGCCCGCGATCTGCCGCGACTGCGGTGTGATCGAGCAGATCGAGGCGATCCAGCAGAAGGGCGAAGGCAGCGGCCTCGGCGCGATCGGCGGCGCCATCCTGGGCGGTGTGCTGGGCCACCAGGTCGGCGAAGGCTCCGGCAAGCAGATCGCACGCATCGGTGGCGCGGTTTTGGGCGGCTTTGCCGGCAACGAGGCAGAGCGCCGCTACCGGACCGTCAGCCACTACCAGATCACCGTGAAGCTCGAAGACGGCACCCGCCGGGTGATCGAGCAGCAGAGCGCGCCAGTCTGGCGCGTGGGCGACCCGGTGCGGGTGCGTAACGGGCAGATCGTTGCCGGCGCCGAACAACCCCGCCGCAGCGCCGACTTCTGATCCAGCCGGCCCAAACAAAAAGCGCGACCCTCGGGCCGCGCTTTTTGTTGTTCGAACGCCTGTCGACGGCTGGGCTTACAGCACCCGATCCAGCCGCGCGAGCACCAGCTCGCGGCCCATGGTCTCGAGCACGGCGTCAATGGACGGCGTCTGGGGCTGGCCCAGCAGCGCAACACGCAGCGGAATCGCCACCTGGGGCATCTTCACGCCGTGGGCGGTGCAGGTTTCCTTGATCGCGCCGCTCAGCAGTGCCTTCTCCCAGGCAACGTCGGCCAGCTTGGCGCGCAGGGTGGCGAGCGCGGTGCGGGCGGCGTCGGTAAGGTGCTGGGCGAGGAGCTCGGGCGCCGGGTGCAGGTCGATGTAGAACGGTTCTGCGGCGTCGGCAAGTTCAACGAGCGTGGACACGCGGTCCTTATACAGGGCGATCAGCGCCTCCAGGGCGGGGCCGGTTTCCGGATCGACACCGCGCTGGGCGAGCCGGCGCGATACATCCGCGGCCAGCCGGGCGTTGTCGGTCTGCTTGATGTAGTGGGCGTTGAGCCACTTGAGCTTTTCGGTGTTGAACTGGGCGGCGGACGGGGTGATGTGGTCCAGGTCGAACCATTCCACCAGCTGCTCGCGGGAGAAGATCTCGTCGTCGCCGTGGCTCCAGCCCAGGCGGGCCAGGTAGTTGATGACGGCTTCGGGCAGGTAGCCGTCGTCGTCGTACTGGGTGACGCTCACCGCGCCGTGGCGCTTGGAGAGCTTCTGGCCGTCGTCGCCGAGGATCATCGACAGGTGGGCGTACTGGGGCACGGTGGCGCCCAGGGCCTGAAGGATGTTGATCTGGCGCGGGGTGTTGTTCACGTGGTCGTCGCCGCGGATGACCTGGGTGATGCCCATGTCCCAGTCGTCCACCACCACGCAGAAGTTGTAGGTGGGCGTACCGTCGGCGCGGGCGATGATGAGGTCGTCCATCTCGGCGTTGCCGATCTCGATGCGGCCTTTCACCAGATCGTCCCAGGCGACCACGCCCTCCGTCGGGTTCTTGAAGCGGATCACCGGTTGCACGCCGGCAGGCGGCTCGGGCAGCACCTTGCCGGCCTCGGGCCGCCAGCGGCCATCGTAGCGGGGCTTTTCGCCGCGGGCACGCTGGGCCTCGCGCAGGGCGTCGAGCTCTTCGGGCGGCATGTAGCACGGGTAGGCGCTGCCGGCGGCAAGCATCTGCTGGATGACTTCCTTGTACCGGTCCATCCGCTGCATCTGGTAGAACGGACCTTCGTCCCAGTTCAGGTCGAGCCAGCTCATGCCGTCGAGGATGGCCTGGACGGCCTCGGGCGTGGAGCGGGCCACGTCGGTGTCCTCGATGCGCAGGATGAAGGTGCCGCCGTGGCGACGGGCGTAGGCCCACGAGAACAGCGCCGTACGCGCGCCCCCGATGTGCAGGTAGCCGGTGGGGCTGGGAGCGAAGCGGGTGCGGACGGTAGAAGCCATGGCGGAATTCCGGGTGAAGACGAAAGCCGCGATTCTAGCAAAAGCCCCATCGCCACCGGCCCGCCGGAAAGCAGAAGGCCCGGCGCATGACCGGGCCTTCTGCCTTGGGCTGACTTGAGCGCGGATCAGATCGCCGATTCGTTGGTCTCGCCGGTACGGATGCGGACAACCTGCTCGACCGGCATCACGAAGATCTTGCCGTCGCCGATCTTGCCGGTGCGGGCGGCCTTGATGATGGCGTCCACGGCCTGCTCGACCACGTCGCCGGCAACCACCACCTCGATCTTGATCTTGGGCAGGAAATCGACGACGTATTCGGCGCCGCGGTAGAGCTCGGTGTGGCCCTTCTGCCGGCCAAAACCCTTCACTTCGGTAACGGTCAGGCCGGTGATGCCGACCTCGGACAGGGCCTCGCGGACTTCATCCAGCTTGAAGGGCTTGATCACGGCTTCGATTTTTTTCATTGGCGGTCTCCAGGAAACGATTCTGCATTCTAGCCCGAAAGGCCGGGCCATCGGGTTGCGGATGGGCGGGGCTCAGGCGTCGCGGTAGCGGGACGTGATCGGGTAGCGCCAGTCCTTGCCGAAGCCTCGCTGGGTGACGCGCACCCCCGGCGGCGACTGGCGACGCTTGTACTCGTTGCGGCGGAGCATCGCGACGGCGCGGTACACATCCACCTCCGGGTAGCCCTGGGCGACGATCTCGCGGGGCGACAGGTCGTCTTCCATGTAGGCAGCGATGATGGCGTCGAGCACTTCGTAGGGCGGCAGGGAATCCTGGTCGCACTGGTCGGGCTTGAGCTCGGCCGAAGGCGGCCGGGTGAGGATGTTGTCGGGAATCACCGGGCCGCCAGGCTGGGCGTTGCGCCAGGCGCACAGGCGATAGACGAAGGTCTTGTAGATGTCCTTGATGACCGCGAACCCGCCGGCCATGTCGCCATACAGCGTGGCGTAGCCGGTGGCCATCTCGCTCTTGTTGCCGGTGGTGAGCACGATGGCGCCGGTCTTGTTGGAGAGTGCCATCAGGATCATCCCGCGGATGCGCGACTGGAGGTTTTCCTCGGTCGTATCCTCGGGCAGACCGGCGAACTGGGGTGCCAGCATCGCGGCGAAGGTCTGCATGGCCGGCTCGATGGCGATCTCGTCGTAGCGCACACCGATCCGGCGGACCATCTCGCGGGAGTCGTCCAGGCTCATCTGCGCGGTGTAGGGCGAGGGCATCATCACCGCGCGCACCTTGTCGGCGCCCAGGGCGTCCACGGCGATGGCCAGGGTCAGCGCCGAATCCACGCCACCGGACAGGCCGATCAGCGCGCCCGGGAAGCCGTTCTTGCCCAGATAGTCGCGCACGCCGAGCACCAGCGCCTGATAAACGTCGGCCTCGACGGGGCGCTCGGCGGGCACGCTGCGCTCCTGCCATCGGCCATCGGCGAAGTGCAGCAGCGACAGACCCTCGGCAAACATCTCACCCTGCCAGGCCAGCGTGCCGTCCTCGTCGAGCGCGAAGGAGCCGCCGTCAAAGACCAGCTCGTCCTGCCCACCCACCAGGTTGCAGTAGGCCACCGGCAGACCGGTGTCGGCGATGCGCTCGCGCAGCACCTCGTAGCGCAGCTGCTGCTTGTTCATGTGGAAGGGCGAGGCGTTGAGCACCAGCAGCAGCTCGGCGCCGGCTTCGCGGGCACCGTCGGCGGCGCCGGCCTCCCACACGTCGGCGCAGATGTTTACGCCGATCTTCACGCCCTTCAGCTCGAACACGCAGGCTTCAGTGCCGGGCTCGAAGTAGCGCTCTTCGTCGAAGACTTCGTAGTTGGGCAGGCGGTGCTTGAAATAGGTGTGGGTGATGCGCCCATCGCGGATCACCGCGGCGGCGTTGTAGCGCTCGCCGCCAAACAACGCGGGATAACCGACCAGCACGGTGATGCCCTGCACCTGGGTGGCGAGGGCCGCCAGCTCGTCGGCGCAGGTGTCGATGAAGGCCGGCCGCAGGAGCAGATCCTCGGCCGGGTAGCCGCACAGGGCGAGTTCAGGGGTGAGGACCACATCGGCGCCCGCGGCCTTGGCCCGGGTCACCGCTTCCAGGATCCGGCGCGCATTGCCGGAGATATCGCCCACGACCGAATTGATCTGGGCAATCGCGACGCAGAGTGGGGTTTTCATGGGGCGACACTATACCGCCAACGTGTAGCATCCGGGCTGACCGAACCGCTTCCACGCCCATGCCCGATTTCCGACTCCACCCCGCCATCGCCGAGATCCCTGCCGACCACTGGGACGCCCTCGCCGGCGATCAGCCCTGCCTGTCCCACGCCTTTCTGGCGTCGCTGGAAGCCAGTGACTGCGTGGCGCCGGGCACAGGATGGGTGCCGCAACACGCCGCACTGTGGGACGGCGACCACCTCCTGGCAGCGATGCCGCTCTACCTCAAGCACCATTCCTACGGTGAGTACGTGTTCGACTGGGCGTGGGCGGATGCCTACCGGCGCCACGGGCTGGACTACTACCCCAAGTGGCTGTCGGCCCTGCCCTTCACGCCGGTGCCGGGCCTGCGGGTGCTGGGGGTGGATGAGGCGAGCCGGCGGGCGCTGGTAAGCCGGGTGATCGACCACGTGCGGGATGCTGACGCCTCGTCGCTGCATGTGCTGTTCCCCACCGACGAGGAAACCCGCTGGCTCGCCGAGGCCGGGCTGGAGATCCGCCACGGCGTGCAGTTTCACTGGCAGAACGCCGGCTACCGGGATTTCGACGACTTCCTCGCCCGCCTCGCCCAGCCCAAGCGCAAGAAGATCCGCCAGGAGCGGCGCAAGGTGGCGGATGCGGGGGTGACTTTCCGGGTGCTTCAGAGTGCAGCCATTGGCGCGGACGACTGGGCGTTCTTCCACGCCTGCTACTGCCGCACCTACGCCGAGCACCGCTCATCGCCCTATCTCACGCTGGGCTTCTTCGAGGATTTCCACCGCACCCGGCCCGAGGCCTGTGTGCTGATGATCGCCGAACGCGTTGGCCAGCCAGTGGCGGCCAGCCTCTTTCTACAGGATGCCGAGGCGCTCTACGGCCGCTACTGGGGCGCGACGGAGTTCATCCCCTGTCTGCACTTCGAGGCTTGCTATTACCAGGCCATCGATTACGCGATCCGCCAAGGTCTTGCTCGCTTCGAGGGCGGCGCCCAGGGTGAGCACAAGCTTTCGCGCGGACTGGAGCCGGTTCGCACCGCCTCCGCCCACTGGATCGCCGATCCACGCTTCCGGGATGCGGTGCGACGCTTTCTGGCCCAGGAACGGGACGGCGTGGACGGCTATCTGGACGAGCTGACCGAGCACCTGCCGTTCAAGCGGCAGGACGGGTGATCAGCGGGCGCCGCAGACGGCGGGCTGCAGCTTTTCTTCCCGAATCGGCAGATTGACCAGCGCGGCGAGGCCCGCCAGCACCATGTCGGCGTACCACATCCAGTCGTAGCTGCCGGATTCCACCAACGCGATACCGCCCAGCCAGGCGCCGAAGAAGGCGCCGATCTGGTGGGACAGCAGCGTGAGCCCGAACAGCGTGCCCAGATAGCGCAGCCCGAACAGCTTGCCCACCAGCCCGGCAGTGGGCGGCACGGTGGCGAGCCAGGTAAGGCCCAGACCAATGGCGAAGAGGTAGAAGGTCAGGTCGGTCTTGGGCGAGACGAGGTAGATGCCCACCATCGCTGCCCGCGAGCCATACATCCACACCAGCAGCCACTTCATCCGGTAATGCTGCCCTAGCGCGCCGGCCGACAGGCTGCCAGCGATGTTGGCGAGCCCGATCAGTGCCAGCGACAGGGCCGACACGCTGGCCGGCAGGCCGCACAGATCCACCGCGCCGGGCAGGTGGGTGACCAGGAAGGCGATGTGAAAGCCGCACGTGAAGAAGCCCGCGTGCAGGCACCAGTAGCTTCGGTCGCGGAAAGCGATGCGCAGTTGTTCGGTGAGGCTCATGCTCACCGCTGCGCCACCCGCCGGGTGCTCGGCCTTGTGGCGCAAGGGCCACGAGAGCGGAATCGTCAGCAGGGTAGCCGCGGCAAGGCCGAACAGGGCCGTCACCCAGCCGTAAGCGCCAATCAAGAACTGCGACAGGGGGGCAAAGACGAACTGCCCGAACGAGCCGCCGGCGTTGATGAAGCCCGACGCAAACGCCCGCTTGTCGGCCGGCAGGCGCTGGGACACCGCCCCCAGCAGGATCGAGAAGCTGCCCGCCCCGGCGCCGGCCGCCACCATCAGGCCGACGGTGACGGTGAGCGCGAACTGGCTTTCGACGAAGGGTGTGAGCGCCAGCCCCAGGGCCATCAGTACCGCGCCACCAAACAGCGACCCGGCCGGGCCGTAACGGTCGGCGATGGCGCCAAACACCGGCTGCGACGCCCCCCAGACAAACTGCGACACCGCCATCGCAAAGCTGATGCCGGTGATGCCGATGCCGGTGGCGGAGTTGATCGGCGACACATAAAGCCCGAGGGACAGACGTACGCCCACAGTGACCATGAGCACGGCCGAGGCGGCCAGGATGAGGGGCCAGTACGAGGCCGATGCCGGCGGATTGGCTGGGGACGGGGTCATCGGAAAACACGAAACGAGCAGAAACGGCTGGCCAGCATCCGCCGAAAGCACGGCCCGGTCAATCGGGGCCCGGGTGAATCGACGGTCGCGCTGGCCGCACCCGCCGGACATGGCGCCACGGGCAGGCCTCAGGGCCGGCGTTCTTCACCCAGCGAGACAACGAAGACATGCCCGACCGGAGAAGTCCTCTGCGTGACCGGCCCCCGCCAGCGCGCTAGACTTTCGAATTCCCCGCATCTCCCCGCCGGGAGCCCTTTCCAATGCCCCCTGCCCCGTCCCCGCTGCTGCATCGCCTGCTGCCTTTTCTCGCGTGGCGCGGCCAGCTCGACGCCGCCACCGTGCGCAACGATCTTGTCGTCGGCTTCACGGTGGCCCTGGTGGCGATTCCCCAGGCCCTGGCCTACGCCCAGCTCGCCGGCCTGCCCGCCTACGTGGGCCTGTACGCGTCGCTGCTGCCGTCCATCGTCGGCGCCCTGTGGGGCTCGTCGGCTCAGCTGAACACGGGGCCGGTCGCCCTCACCAGCCTGCTCACCGCCGCCGCCTTGTCGCCGCTGGCCCTGCCCGGCTCCGAAACCTGGCTGCTGCTGGCGGTGCAGCTGGCCTTGCTGGCCGGCATCCTGCAACTGGCCTTCGGGCTGCTGCGGCTCGCCCACTTTGCCGATCTGCTGTCGCACCCGGTGCTCCACGGCTTCATCAACGCCTGCTCGCTGCTCATCATCACGGCCCAACTGCCCACCTTGCTGGGCCTGTCGTCGGCGGGGCAGAAGCCCTTCGTCGAGGCGATTGTCGACATTGTGCGTGCGCTGCCCGATGTGCACCTGCCCTCCGCCGCGCTGGGCGGGCTGGCGGTGGCGTTGCTGCTGATCCTGCAGCGCCTGAAGATAGGCGGCCCCGGCGTACTTGCAGTGGTGGCCGGGCTGGCCGCGGTAGGCTGGCTGGCCGACTTTGAATCCACTGGCGGGCGGGTCGTCGGCCGGCTGCCGGAACAAACCCTCGCCTTTTCGCTGCCACGCACAGACTGGGCCCAGATCACCGACCTGCTGCCCTCGGCCTTCGTGCTGGCGCTGGTGAGCTTCATCGAGGCCATGTCGAGCTGCAAGCTCGCCTCGGCACGCACCGGCCAGCGCTGGGACGGCAACCAGGAACTCATCGGCCAGGGCCTCGCCAAGCTCACGGCTTCGGTCTGCCAGGCTTATCCGGTGAGCGGATCCTTCGGCCGCTCGGCCTTTCTGCTGGCGGCCGGCGCCCGCACCGGCGTCGCGTCGGTGGTGGGCGCCGTGGTGGTGCTGGGCGCCCTGCTGCTGGTGCCCGAACCCATCGCCCATGTGCCTCGCCCGGTGCTGGCGGCGGTGATCCTCGTCACCCTGGCCAAGCTGCTGTCTGTCGCCCAGCTGCGCGAAGCCTGGCAGGCCGGCCGTGACGACGGGCTGGCCGGCACTGTGGCCTTCGTGGCGACGCTGGCCTTTGCGCCCCATGTGGAGATCGGCATCCTCGCCGGGTTGTTCCTGTCCCTGGCGCTGCTGATCTATCGCAGCATGACGCCCCGGGTCGCATTGCTGGGTCGTCACCCGGACGGCACCTGGCGCGACGCGGCGCGCTTCGGCCTGCCGCTACCTCACCCACAGGTGGCGATCCTGCGCTTCGACGGCCCGCTGCACTTCGTCAATGCGGCCACCTTCGAAGACGCCGTGCTCGCCGCATGCCGCGGGCAACCCGACATGAAGGTGCTGGTGCTGGCCTGCGCCGGCATCAACGCCATTGACGCCAGCGGTGTCGATGCCCTGCGCCGCGTCCGCCGACAGCTGCTGGCCGATGGCCGCGCGCTTGCCTGCTGCGGCCTCAAGAAGCAGGTGATCGACGTGCTGGAGCGCACCGGCCTGTGGAGCGACCTTACCCCCCACGCCGCCTACCGCACCGAAGACGACGCCCTGCGCGAGTTTCTCCCCGGCCTGCGCGGCAACGCAGCGGCGCAAGCCCCCCAGCGCCGCGGCTTCGAGTGGTAGCACCGGCTTTGTTGACCTGGATCGTTGTTCTGATGGCCTTGCAGGCAGATACTTTCGGGATCGCGTGTTTCAGCTTTCAAAAATAACTGCAAAGGGAGCAAGCATGACACCCACCTCGGTCCGCGACATCCGCAACCTCAGCCTCCTCGGCCAGTCCGGCAGCGGCAAGACCACGCTGCTGGAAAAACTGCTGGCCGCCGCAGGTGCCATCGGCGCCGCCGGGTCTGTCGAAAAGGGCGACACCGTCAGCGACTACGATCCGCAAGAAAAAGCCTTCGGTCACTCACTCAACAGCGCCCTCGCCCACCTGGAATGGGCCGAACACTGGGTCAACATCCTCGACACCCCGGGCCTGCCCGATTTCCTTGGCCGCGCGCTGGCCACCCTGCCCGCCGTCGAAACCGCGGTAGTCGTCATCAACGCTGCCGCCGGTGTCGAGACTGTCACCCGCAAGGTGATGGACGCAGCCGCCGGCAAGTGCCGGATGATCGTCATCAACCGCATCGACGCCCCGGGCGTGGATTTCGCAGGCCTGATGGAACGCATCACCGCCAGCTTCGGCAAGGAATGCCTGCCGATCAACCTGCCCACCGCCGACGGCAGCCGGGTGATCGACTGCTTCTTCAAACCCGACTACGACGCCCAGCCGGCCTTCTCCACGGTCCGCGCCGCCCACGACCATATCGTCGACCAGGTGGTCGAGGTGGACGAAGACCTGATGGCCCTCTATCTCGAGCAGGGTGAATCCCTCCAGCCCGAGCAGCTTCACGACCCGTTCGAGATCGCCCTGCGCGAAGGCCATCTGGTGCCAGTGTGCTTCACCTCGGCCCGCAGCGGCGCCGGCATCACCGAACTCCTCGACATCATGGGCCGCCTGCTGCCCGACCCGACCGAGGGCAATCCGCCCCAGTTCCTGAAGGGCGAAGGCCCGGCGGCCGAAGCGGTCACCGCCACCACCGACGCCGATAAACACGTCATCGCCCACGTCTTCCAGGTGAGCAACGACCCCTTCCGCGGCAAACTCGGCCTGTTCCGCATCCACCAGGGCACCGTCACCCCGAGTACCCAGCTCTTCATCGGCGACGCCCGCAAGCCCTTCAAGGTCGGCCACCTGCTGCGCGTCCAAGGCAAGACCCAGACCGAAATCACCGTCGGCATTCCGGGCGACATCTGCGCCGTGGCGCGGGTGGACGACATCCACCGCGATGCCGTGCTCCACGATTCCCACGACGAAGACCACTTCCACCTCGCCCCGCCGCGCTACCCGCAGGCCGTGTTCGGGCTCGCGCTGCAGCCCGAGAAGCACGGCGACGAGCAGAAGCTCTCCGAAGCCCTCCACCGCCTGCTGGACGAAGACCCCTGCCTGTCCGTCGAGCACAACATCCAGGCCAAGGAAACCGTGATCCGCGGCCTGGGCGACGTGCACCTCAAGACGGTGCTCGAAGCCCTCAAGACGCGCTGGAACCTCAGCCTCGGCACCCGTCCGCCGGCCATCCCCTACCGCGAGACCATCGCCGGCATGGCGGAAGCCCGCTATCGCCACAAAAAGCAGAGCGGCGGCGCCGGCCAGTTCGGCGAAGTCGCGCTGCGTGTCGAGACGCTGGAACGGGGAGCCGGCCTCGAGCTTGCCGACGAAGTGAAGGGTGGCACCATCCCTTACAACTTCATGCCGGCCGTCGAGAAGGGCGTGCGCCAGGCCATCGCCGAAGGCGTGATGGCCGGCTTCCCGCTGCAGGATCTGAAGGTGACGGTGTTCGACGGCAAGCACCACGCGGTCGACTCCAACGAAGTCTCTTTCGTCACCGCCGCCCGCCACGCGGTGCAGGAAGCCGTCCAGGGTGCCCGCCCGGTGGTGCTCGAGCCGCTCATCACCCTCACCGTGCGGGTGGCCGACGAGCACTTTGGTGGCATCAGCGCCGAACTCTCCGGCCGCCGCGGCCGGGTCACCGGCACCGACAGCCCGCAGCCGGGCTGGACGGAGATCACCAGCCAGGTGCCGATGGCCGAAATGGAAGGCTTCGAGTCGCGCCTCAAATCGATCAGCGGCGGCGACGGCAGCTGCAGCATCGCCTTCAGCCACTACGAGCCGGCGCCGGGTGACGTCCAGCAACGCCTCGCCCGCGAACACCAGGGCAAGCGCGGCGGCGAGCAGTAAGCCCGCGCCGACCCACCGACCACGCCCCGCCTCGCGCGGGGCTTTTCATGGGGCGCAGGTGCAGGCCGCGACCCCGCAAAATCCTGGGCTAAGGCGTCATTGCGCTGCTTTCAGTTCAAGCGCGATCGGCAGGAAGCGGCCCTACAGCAGGGGGTCAAAGGTCGCCAGGTCCACCGGCGGCGAGAACAGGTAGCCCTGCCCCTGGTCGCAGCCCAACCGACGCAGCACGTCCAGCTGACCTTCAGTCTCGATTCCCTCGGCCACCACCGAGCAGCCGAACAGGTGGGCGATGACGATGATGGTTTCCACCAGTTTCTGATCTTCGGCGTCGTGGCCGATCTCGCGCACGAAGCTGCGGTCGATCTTCAGCTCCGACACCGGCAACGACTTGAGATAGGACAGTGACGAATAGCCGGTGCCAAAATCGTCGATGGATACACCCACGCCCGCCGCCCGCAGCGCTCCCAGGCGCGCCTGAGCTTCTTTCAGGTCATGGATGAAGCCCGACTCGGTCACCTCGATCTTGATCCGCGCCGGCGGCAGGCCCGATTCGGCGATCCGCCGCAGCACGTCCTCCACAAAACCGTCTTGCTGGAGCTGGCGGCTCGACACGTTGAGGGCCAGCGCGAAATCGTCGTCCAGCCGACCGGCGTCGTGCCAGCTGCGCAAGTGGCGGATGCCCTCGTCCAGCACCCAGCCGCCGATGGCGAGGATGTCGCCGGTTTCCTCGGCGAGGGGGATGAACAGATCCGGCCGCACCACCCCGACGCTGGCCGACTGCCAGCGCAGCAGTGCCTCGGCGCCGATCAGGCGTCGGCTGGCCAGATCGATCTTGGGCTGGAAGACCAGCGCCAGCTCGCCCCCGGACACCGCCTGCTTGAGCGCCCGACGCAACTGCCGGCGACGCGCCAGGGCTTCGTCCAACCCCGGCCCATAGCGCCCGACCCCACCGGCCAAGCGCGCCGGAATTGCCGCAGCGGCCTTGCGCAGCAGGTCTTCGGCGCCGGCGGTGCCGTCGCCGGAATGGGCAATGCCAATGCGGATCGGCGTGGCGAGCAACAGGTCATCCACCCGGTGGTCGCCTTCGAGCAGGCGCAGCAGGCGCTGGGCGGTCGTCTCCAGCGCGGTGGGATCGTCGGACGGCTGGACCAGCACCAGCTCGCTGCTGCCCCAGCAACCGACGATGCCGCCCTGAGCCACCGGGCTTGCGGCGGCCAGCTCGCCCAGCGACTGGAGCAGCCGCTCGGCGGCCGGGTAGCCCTGCAGGCGGGCGATGTCTTCCACATCGTCGGCCACGATGAAGAACACCGCCACCTGCCGGGCGATGGCCAGCAGTCCATCCACCTTGGCCAGCACCGCACGCCGGTTGGGCAGGCCGGTGGCGCTGTCGGTGAGGGCAGTGGCCCGCAGCTCGGCGGTCTGGCGATCCACCAGGGTCTGGAGGAGTTCGGTCTGGCCACGCAGGTCGCGGGACTGACAGTGGGCCGCCAGAATGTTGTGGATGCGCAGCTGCACTTCATCCTGGTCGAAGGGCTTGCCGAGGAAATCGATGGCCCCCAGTTCAAGGGATTCGGAGCGCGTTTCCCGGTCGGTCTGGGCGGTGAGCACGACCACCGGCGGCGCCATCACCCCGAGCTGCCAGCGGATCTGGCGCAGCACGTCAAAACCCGACAGGTGCGGCATGCGGATGTCCAGCAGCACCAGATCGGGCACGCAACGGTTGATCTCCGACCTCACCTCCCTTGGGTCGGTGAGGCCGTGGATGTTGCGATAGCCGGCGTCGTCGAGAATGCCCAGCAACAGCTCGACGTTGGCCGGGGTGTCGTCGACAACCAGGATGCGGGCGTCGGCCAGGTGATCTTCAAGCATCGGGAGGGTTTCCCAGGTGATGTTCGAGCACCGCGTACAGACGGGTGAAGTCCAGCGGCTTGGTGAGGTAGTCGGCGAAACCGGCGGCGAGGCCCCGCTCCACATCGGCGGGCAGGGCATTGGCGGATAGCGCGAGAACCGGAATGCGGCGGGTTGCAGCGTCGGCCTTGAGGGCGGTGAGCGCGGCGTAGCCGTCCATACCCGGCAGGTTGATGTCCATCAGGATCAGCGCCGGCTGTTCGGCCCGGGCCAGCTCGATGCCCAGCGCGGCCTCGTGGGCGCAGCTCAGCTGGGCGCAGGCAAAGTCTTCGAAGATATCGGTCATGAGGCGCTGATTGGCGGGATTGTCCTCGACATAGAGCACCCGCAGGCGTGAAGCCGAAACATCCGTCGGCACAAGCGGGGCATCGACGGCGCCTGCAACCGGCGCCGGACCATCGCCCGCCTCAAGGGGTAGCTCGAACCAGAAGCAACTGCCCTCCCCGCGCGTGCTGCTCACCCCAACCCGGCCGGACATCTGCTCCACCAGCTGCTTGGTCAGCGCCAGCCCCACCCCGGCGCCTTCAACGCCCGAATGTTCGGCGCCGATACGGTTGAAGGGCTGAAACAATTCGCCGATGCGCTCGGCGGGAATGCCAAAGCCGGTATCGCGCACCTCGACCCGCAGGGCATCCGCCTCTGCCGAGGCCCAGCTCAGCTCAACGCGACCGCCCTCGCGGTTGTACTTGATCGCGTTGGACAGGAAATTGATCAGCACCTGCTTGGTACGGGTGAAATCGGCCAGAACCCGTTGTCGCCCAACCTGGGGCGCGCGGAGTCGGACATCAATGCCCCTCGCCTCCGCCAGGGCGCTGACGGACGCCACCGATTCCTCGATCACCGAGGCAATCTCCACCGGCTCGATGGAGAACACCAGCCTGCCGGCCTCGATGCGGGCCAGATCGAGAATGTCGTTGATGAGGGTGAGCAGATGCTGGCCGCTTTTCAGAATCTGCTCCACCTGCCCGGCCTGGCGCTCGGGCAGTGGCTGGCGGCGGTTGTTGAGGAGCAGCTGCGAGAACCCGATGATCGAGTTCATCGGCGTGCGCAGTTCGTGGCTCATGGACGACAGGAACTCGGTCTTCGCACGGCTCGCCTGGGCCTGCTCGGCGTGGGCGATCTCCAGTTCGCGGGTGAAGCGGGCCTGTTCGTTGATCCGGCGGTACAGATTGATGAGCAGCGCGCAGGTGGCTGTGAAGGGCTCCAGCCAGGCCAGCAACTCCTCATCCACCTTGTTGCGGGAGTTGGAGATGGCGTACATGCCTATCACCTGCCCCTGATCGACGATGGGAACCCCCAGGTAGTTGTGCAACGCAGGATGCCCGTGGGGGAAGCCCGTGCGCAGCGTCTCCGCGGCCACATCGTTGGTCATGACCACCTCGCCGCCCGCAAAAACGCGGCCAAGCATGGAATCCGGGTTGGTGAGCACCATATCCCCGGAGCGCAACCGCTCCATCAGCCGGCGCGAATCCTCGTTCCACGAAAGGTCGGTGATGGCGTGGATCTTGAGACCGGGCTTGCCCTCGACCGGCACCACCTCGCCGATCAGCGCGTAGTCGCTGCCGGTCAGGTCGCAGAGGGCGTCCTTGAGGAAGGACCACAGCTGGTCGCTGGACATCAGCGTGGCGAAGTCGGTCATGCCCCGATGCAGTACGTGGAGCAAGCTGTGCTGGGCCTGCTCGCGCTCGCGGGCGCGGTAGAGCTCGGAAAGATCGGAGAGGATGCCGATGAACTCCACCTCCTCCTGGCCGGGAATCGTCACCTCGCTCACCGCCAGATGCACCGGAATCGTCCGCCCCGACTTGTGCAGCGCCTGCACCTCGCGGCCGATGCCGATCACGCTGGGCGGGCGGCCCTTGAGGTAGCTGGCGAGGTATTCGTCGTGGTGGTCGGCCCAGCGGCTAGGCATGATGACCCGCACGTTGCGGCCCAGCAGCTCTTCCGCCGTGTAGCCGAGGATCTGCTGCGCGAACGGATTGACCTGCTCGACGATGCCCCGCGAGGTGATGCGGATGATCCCCACCGCCGCGCGGTTGAGGACCGCCTGCTTGCGGGCGATGGTGCGCTGGAGCGCCTCGTGCTCGCGCTGGGCCTCGCGCTCGGCCTGATGATGGCGAATCAGCGCCTCGGCCTGGCGGGCCAGGCGGATCAGGCGTTTACGGGCTTCCGCCGAAAGCGTACCGGGCGCCGAGTCGGCGACGCACAGCGTGCCCACCGCCAGCCCGTCCACCGGACGCAGCGCCACACCGGCGTAGAAGCGGAAGCCCGCCGCACCGCAGACCAGCGGATGCGCCGCGAAACGCGGGTCGGCTGCGACGTCGCCCACCACCATCGGGCCGTCGTGGCACAGGGCGTAAGCGCACGGCGCGCCAGCCCGCGACACCTCGCCCACCTCGACGCCCACCGCAACCTTCAGCCACATCCTGTCGGCATCGACCAGCGAGATGGCGGCGACGGACACGCCCAGTACCGAGCGCACAAGCTCGATCAAGTCTTCGAAGGCGGGGTCTGGCGGGCTGTCGAGCAGCCCGATGGCGTGAAGGGCGCGCAGCCGGGCGGCTTCGTCAGCCGGAACGGGGAAGGAGGGCATCGGGACAGGCCTGTCGGAAATGGGCGGAATGGCGTCTTGCGGTCTTCGCCTGGATCACCGGCACTCGGGGGCTCACCCTCGGTGCGGGATGGCCGGCGACGGCCTCCAGGGTTTATCGACGGGAGCCCCGCACTCTTGAGCCGGACACCCCGTCGAAATACACCCACCCCGTAGCCGGCGCACAAAGGGAGACGGGGAGGCTAATGCCTCCCCGTCTCCCTCGCCCCCACTGCAAGCCGATTTTCGACGGCTGTCACAGCGGATTCCTTGCCCATGAGGCCCGGCCATCCCGGCCCGCCTCATGAAAAATTTCTGTCCGAGCCTAAATTAACGTCCTTGTCACGCAGATCTTGAATGCCTCGCAATGCGATCCAGACTCGCCCGCTTGGTCAAACCATTCGCGTCGCCAGGCGACTTCGTCACTACACATTATTTGACAAATTAGCGGATGTGCGTCGCCAGTGCAAAACCCGACGACGGCCCGCTGCCAACTTCATCACAAATGCGTCCCACAGCACCGGCCCCGCCCCACTCAGCGCGGCCGGCTCTCCCAGATCTTCTGGAGGCGCTTGATCGACACCGGCATGGGCGTTTTCAGCTCCTGGGCAAACAGACCCACCCGCAGCTCTTCCAGCAGCCAGCGGAATTCCTCCAGCTGCGGGTCGGTGACGCCGGCCTTGGCCTTTGCAAGCCACTCCCGCTCGAAGGGCTGGGCGAGCTTCTTCCAGTCGGCCATCAGCTCGGCGTCCCGCGCCGGGTTGTTGCGCAGCTTGTCGATGCGCACCGTGGCGCCCTTGAGGTAGCGGGGAATCTGGGCGATGCGCTCGTAGGGCAGCGCGACGACGAAGTGCTTGGGCATCAGCTTGGCCACCTGGGTGTTGATATCGGCCACCACGTCCGGGAAGGTCTTGAGGCCGGCGAGGCGCTTGGTGAGCGTGGCGTGCTCGACGATCAGCTGGCCGGTGAGGCGCATCAGCTCCTGGGCCACCAGGGTGATGCGCGGCTTGGCCTCCTGACAGCGCTTGTCGAAGCTGTCGGCATCCGTCGGCAGCGGCTCCAGCAGGCAGCAGCGCTCCAGCGTGGCGGTGACGAGTTGCGCCTTGAGCTCGGCCTCGGCGCCATAGCCGATGAACTGCAGCGCCAGTTCGCGGATGCCCGGCAGCTTCTCGATGGCCTTCACCTGGGCCGACAGCGCCAGCGCAAAGAGCCGCGCCAGGCCGCCGCGATGCACCTTGGCGGCTTCCTCCGGCGTGTCGTAGGGGCGCAGCGAGACGCTGGCACCGTCGTCGTGGAGCGCCGGAAATCCGACGATCTCGCGGCCGGCCACCTTCACCTCGAGCAGTTCGGGCAACGGGCCGAAGGTCCAGCCGGTAAAGCCGGCGAGCGGTTTGTCGGCAGTCGGCGCGGCGGCGGCCTTGGCGGGCGCAGGCTCGGCCCCCTGTTTCGGCGCCGGCGCGGCAGGTTCGGCCTTGGCCGTCGGCACGATGCGTGCGCTCTGGAAACGCGCCGCCACCTGATCGCGGAACCGGGTGCGCAGCTCGGCCAGGTTGCGCGACTGGCCGAGGATGCGGCCGTGCTCGTCCTGCACCCGGAAGTTCATGAAGCAGTGCGGGTTGAGGTTCTCGGGCCGGAAGCTCTCCATCGGCAGCTTGAGGGACACGCGTTCTTCCACGAAACGCTGCAGTGCCTTGATGAGCGGGTCGTCCAGGTCGAACTCGCCAGCATCAAATTTAGCCATGAAATCCGCCGCACTGTCGGCCATCGGCTGCAGTCGGTGGCGGTGCTTCTGCGGCACGGTGCGCAAGAGCGCGGTGACCTTTTCCTCCAGCAGCCCGGGCACCAGCCACTCGCAACGGCTCGCGGGAATCTGGTTGAGCATGGCCAATGGCACGGTGAGCGTCACGCCGTCGTCGGCCTCGCCCGGTTCGTGCAGATAGGCGAGCTTGAGTTTCTGGCCGAGCACCTCCAGGCTGGAGGGGAAGCGGTCGGTGGTGATGCCTTCCGCGTCGTGACGCATCAGCTGGTCGCGGGTGAGCTGCAGCACCTTGGGGGCCTTCTTCTCGGCGGCCTTGCGCCAGGCCTCGAAGCTGGCCAGGTCGAGCACCTCGGGCGGCAGCTTGGCGTCGTAGAAGGCGTAGATCAGCTCCTCATCCACCAGCACGTCGGGCCGGCGGGATTTATGCTCCAGCCGCTCGATCTCGGCCATCAGCCGGCGGTTGTGGCCCAGGAAGGCCATGCCCCGGGCCGGGCCTTCGGCGATCTCGCCCTGCACCAGCCCTTCGCGGATGAACAGCTCGCGGCACAGGGCCGGGTCGATCTCCCGGTAGGTCACGCCGCGGCGCGGATACACCGTGAGGCCGTACAGCGTGCCGCGCTCCCAGCCGCGCACAGCGCCGCTGGCCTTCGACCAGTGGGGCTCGGAGACCTGCCGCTTGAGCAGATGCCCGCCCACTTCCTCCAGCCAGTCGGGCTCGATGCGGGCGAGGCAGCGGCCGAACAGCCGCGAGGTATCCACCAGCTCGGCGCACATGATCCACTTGCCAGCCTTCTTGGCGATGGCGGAACCCGGATGCGGCCAGAACTTTATGCCACGGGCGCCCAGATAGCTGCCGGCGGCGGGGCCCGAGGCGTCCTCGATCTTGCAGCCCACATGGCCCAGGAGGCCGGCGAGCAGCGCCTTGTGGATGTCCTCGAAGCTGGCGGGCTTGTCGTTCTCCTTCCAGCCATGCTCGGCGCACAGGGTGTGGAGCTGGGTGAATACATCGCGCCACTCGCGCAGGCGGAGCCACGACAGGAAGTTGCTCTTGCACCACGCCTTCTGCTTGCTGGAGGTTTCGTGACGCTGGACTTCCTCCCAGGCTTTCCAGAGGTTCCAGTACCACAGGAACTCGGATTTCTGGTCGTGCTCGGGGCCGCGGAAGCGGGCATGGGCCTGGTCGGCCGCAGCCTGCCGCTCGGGCGGACGCTCGCGCACGTCCTGGGTGGAGAGCGCCGCGGCGATCACCAGCACCTCGGCGAGGCTGCCGCGATCCCGCGCGGCGAGGATCATCCGGCCGATCTTCGGGTCCAGCGGCAGCTTGGCCAGCTCGCGGCCGATGGGGGTGAGGTTCATCACCGCGTCACCATCGGCCTCTTCGACCGCGCCCAACTCGGCCAGCAGCTGGTAGCCGTCGGCCACCATGCGCGGCAGGGGTGCGTCGATGAAGGGGAACTCGGCCACCTCGCCGAGCTTGAGCGACTTCATCCGCAGGATCACGCCGGCGAGCGAGGAGCGCAGGATCTCCGGATCGGTGTGGGCCGGGCGCTTGTTGAAGTCCTCCTCGTCGTACAGCCGGAAGCAGATGCCGTCGCTCACCCGGCCGCAGCGGCCGGCGCGCTGGCGGGCCGCCGACTGGGCGATCTTCTCGATCTGCAACTGCTCGACCTTGTTGCGGTGGCTGTAGCGCTTGACCCGGGCGAGCCCGGTATCGACCACATAGCGGATGCCCGGCACGGTGAGCGAGGTCTCGGCCACGTTGGTGGCAAGCACCACGCGCCGGCCCTTCGACGGTGCGAACACCCGCGCCTGCTCCTGGGCCGACTGGCGCGCGAAGAGCGGCAGCACCTCGGTACCGGCGGCGTGGTGGGCCTTGCGCAGGGCTTCGGCGGCTTCGCGGATCTCGCGCTCGCCGGGCAAAAACACCAGCACGTCGCCGGGGCCGCTGCGCTGGGCCTCGTCCACGGCATCGACCAGCGCGTCGTAAAGATCGCGGTCGGGCCCGCGCGGCTCGGGGCGCGGCGCCTCACCGGGGCGAAGCGGCTTGGGCTCGTCGCGCTCGACGGGCCGGTAGCGCATTTCGATGGGGTAGAGCCGACCGGAGACTTCGATCACCGGCGCGGGCTTGTCGGCCGTGCCGAAGTGGCGGGCGAAGCGCTCGGCGTCGAGGGTGGCCGAGGTGACGATCAGCTTCATGTCCGGCCGCTTGACGAGCAGCTGGCGCAAGTAACCGAGCAGGAAATCGATGTTGAGGCTGCGCTCGTGGGCCTCGTCGATGATGAGCGTGTCGTAGGCCGACAGCAGCGGGTCGCCCTGGGTTTCGGCAAGCAGGATGCCGTCGGTCATCAGCTTGATGTAGCTCTGGGGGCCGATGCGGTCGGTGAAGCGGATCTTGAAGCCAACGGTGGCGCCAAGCTCGCTCTTCAGTTCCTGCGCGATACGGGTGGCGGTGGCCCGGGCGGCGATCCGTCGGGGCTGGGTGTGGCCGATGAGGCCGGACACGCCACGGCCCAGTTCGAGGCAGATCTTGGGCAGCTGGGTGGTCTTGCCCGAGCCGGTCTCGCCGCAGACGATCACCACCTGGTTGTCGCGGATCGCGGCGGCGATCTCGTCCTTGCGCTGATTGACCGGTAGATCCGGCGGAAAATCCGGCTTCGGCAGCGCCGCTTGGCGGGCGATCAGCCTGGCGGCGGAGTCGGCAATGGCGAGGCGCAGCGCCTCCGGCACGTCGGAAAGCAGGCGCGGCCGCCGCGGCAGCTTGCGCAAATCCCGGCGCAGGCGCGGGCGGTCGGCCGACAGGCACTGTTCAAGCAGGCGATAGGGGTCTTGGGCGTCGGGCGAGGCTGGCATTGCGATACAACGAAAATTTAAGAAACGGGCGAAACGTATCGGCTTTGCCGATCAGCCGCGCAGCGCGTGAACGGACCACATCCCGAGGGCGGTCATGCACAGGGAGCCGCCCAGGTGCAGCGCGGCGGCACCCAGGGCCCAGGCGTAGCGGGCGGTGTCGATGAGGTGGACGACCTCGGCCGAAAACGACGAGAAGGTGGTCAGCCCGCCCAGAAAGCCGGTCACGATGAACAGGCGCGCCTCGGGTGGCAGGTCGGTGCGCAGCGCAAACCACGCAACCGCCACACCGACGAGATAGCCCCCCAGCAGGTTGGCCGCCAGGGTGCCCAGGGGCATGTGGGCGAACAAAGGGTTGAGACGCAGCCCCAGCCACCAGCGCAGCCAGGCCCCCAAAGCGGCCCCGACACCGATGGCGACGAGGGCAAGAACGGGAAAGTGGTGGGCGTGATCGGACATGGGTCGGGATTTTACCCCGCCCGCCCGGTCGACGCCCGCTAAAGACCGCGCAACTTCGGCCGATAGCCTGTCTGCTGGCAGGGCGGCCGGCATGCGCCTACGGTCACGGAGATGACCGAATCGTGCCGCCACGCTATTTGGAGACACGATGGAAACGCTCGGCCAAACAATCCAACCGCTTGACGCTCGGGCCTACCAGCCCCGGTTTGACTGCAGCAGTGGCGAACTCGCCGGCGCGCGGCTGCACATCATCGGGCCCGACGGCCCTGTGGATGCAGTGATTGCCTCGGTGGCGGATGTCGCAGACCTGCGCGCGGCCTGTACACAGGCGGCAAGCTGGACCCGCGGCCGGACGCGGCCCTTCGTGCTGTCGCTGGGGGCACGACTGGATGCCCTGTGCGATCCCGCCTTCGTTCACGAATTGTCCCACGTGCTGCTGGATACCCAGCTCGCACCGAGTGCGCTCGAGTTTGCCATCGTCACCTGCAGCGACACACTCTCGACCACCGAAGAAGCCGCGCTGCAGCAGCTCAAGCGCTGCGGCATCCGCCTGTCCATCGACGCGGCCAGCCCGGCCAACGCGCATCTGGCCTGGGCCCGCCGCCTGCCGCTGGACAGCCTCGACGTTCCGTCCCGGCTCGTGCAGGACGTGGTGGTCGACCCGGAAGGCGTGGCCATCGTGCGGGCGCTGGTCAGCCGCGCCCACAAGACCGGTCTGTCGGTATGCGCCGCGGGCATCACGGACACTCATACGGCCGCGGTGATGACGGCTGCCGGATGCGACGAAATCCGCGGCCCGCTGTTTGGCGCACCGGAACCCGCCGCCCGCTTCGAAGCCCAGATGAAGGCAGGCCTCTGCATCGACGGCAAGCGCCAGCACGCCGCCGAAACCGAACGCACCCTGCTGCTGGTGGACGACGAGGCCAACATTCTCGCCGCCCTGCGCCGCCTGCTGCGCCGGGCGGGCTACACCATCCTCACCGCCACCAGCGGCAAGGAGGGCCTGGAGTTGCTGGCCACCCACAGCGTGGATGTCATCGTCTCCGACCAGCGCATGCCGGGCATGACGGGGGTCGAGTTCCTGCGCAAGGCCAAGGACATGGCGCCCGACACCGTGCGGATGGTGCTCTCCGGCTACACCGATCTGCAGTCGGTCACCGACGCCATCAACGAAGGCGCGATCTACAAGTTCCTCACCAAGCCCTGGGACGACGCGATGCTCGTCGCCAACATCGACGAAGCCTTCCGCCGCAAGCTGCTGTCCGACGAGAACCGCCGCCTGTCGGCCGAACTGTCCCAGGCCAACAGCGAACTCGAACGCATCAACACCCAGCTCAAGTGCGTGCTGGCCGACAGGGAGCGCCGCCTGGGCATGGGCGAAGCCTCCCTCGAGCTGGTCCAGGAAGCCCTCGCCACCATTCCCCTGCCGCTGCTGGGCCTCGACCCGACCGGGATGATCGCACTGGCCAATGTGGCCGCGGAGCGCCTTTTTCCGGCCCAGGCGCCGCTCATCGGGCTGGACGCGGTCTCGGTGCTGCCGGCGGCGCTCCTCGAACAGCTCGGTGCCGCAGCGGATGGCGACAGCGTTGATTGCCCGGAGCTGGGCGGCCGCGTCGAGGTTCATCCACTGGGCGGCAGCCGCAGCACGCGCGGCACGCTGCTGACCTTCATCCGACCGACACAACGCCCATGAGCAAGCGCGTCGACCTCCTCCTCGACGATGTCCAGCCCGGCATGGTCCTCGCAGCCGCGGTGGTGGATCGAAACGGTCTGGTGCTGCTACCGGCAGCACTGACCCTGGCCGACAGCCACATCGACAGCCTGCGTCGGCGCGGCATCGAACGGCTCGCCATCACGCTGCCCGAGACGCCCGACGACAAGGCCCGCCAGCGGGAAGCCCTGCGCGCGCGGGTGATGCACATTTTCCGGCACACGGCCGACGACCCTGCAGCCCAGCCTCTGCTGCACGCGGTGCTGGCCTTCCGGGAGGAGCAGTTGAAGTGAGCCAGCCCAGCCTCGCCGACATCATCAGCCACATCCACAGCCTGCCGGCCATGCCCACGGTGGCACAGGAACTCCTCCAGTCCCTCGCCGGTGGCGATCCCGACGTGGACGCCCTGGCCAAGCGCATTGCCCGGGATCAGGCCATCACTGCCCGCGTACTCCGGGTCGCCAACTCCCCCTTCTACGGCCTGCAGATGCGTGTCGGCTCGATCCACGATGCCATCGTGGTGCTCGGCTTCGCAGCCGTTCGCTCGCTGGTGCTGACCAGCGCGGTGGTCACGGCCCTTCCGGCCGGCCGCTGCGAAGGATTCTCAGCCGACCGCTTCTGGCGCCACGTGCTGGGCACGGCGGTGGCCGCCCAGGCCCTCGCCCGTCCCCTGCGCCGCAAGCCCGAAAGCCTGTTCATCGCCGGCCTCCTGCACGACATCGGCCGGCTGGTGATGCTGTCGGCGAACCCCGAGGGCTTCGCCCGGGTGATCGGCCTTGCCACCGAACGCGACTGCCATCTGTTGGATGTGGAATCCGAGATCTTCGGCTGCGACCACACTGCGGTAGGCGCCGCCATCGCCCAGCACTGGAACTTCCCGGCCGACATCGTCGACGCCCTGGCCTTTCACCACGACCCCGCCCAGACCCAGCCCGGCAGTCTCGCGGCGATCATCCACTACGCCGACGGCATCGCCAAGGCACTCGACCTGGAAGGCGCCGAGAACACCCAGATGGCCAAGCTGCAGGCCGACGCCGTCAACGCCCTCGGGCTCAACTGGCAAGACCTGACCGCCGTCTTGGCCGAAACGCACGGGCGGTTCGAAGCGCATTTGCCCTTGATCGGCTAGCCCACGCGATGAACGCGCCCATCTTCCCGCTCGACACCCGCCTCTTTCCCCTGGCTGAATGCGTGCCCACCGCCATCGCGCTGCACCGTGGCGACACCATCCTGTTCGCCAACCGGCCGTTCAGCCGGCTCACCGGCTACACCGACGCGGAGCTCGTGAGGATGCCCTTCTCACGACTGTTCCCGGCGGCAACGCAGGATGGCGTTCGCGAATTCAGCCGCGAGGCCGACCACGCGGCCCCGCCGCGGTGTCACGAGATAGACATCGTCACCCGCGCCGGCGAGACACGCCGGGTCGAGCTGTCGATGGCCCAGACCGACATCGCCGGCGACGCGACGACGGTGTGCAGCCTGGTGGACATCACCGACCGGAAGCGCGCCGAATCCGCCCAGCAACAAGCCAAGCAACTGCTCGCCCAGATCATCGATGGCGATCCGGTGCCCACGCTGGTCATCGACGCCGATCATGTGGTCACCCACTGGAATCGCGCCTGCGAGCAGATCCTGGAGTTGCCCGCCGCCGCGCTCGTGGGCACCCGTCGGCAGTGGGCCGCCTTTTACGAGAGCGAACGCCCGATCCTCGCCGACCTCATCGTATCGGGCACCGTGGACGAGATCATCGGGCTCTACGGCACCAAGAACCTCCGCCGCTCGCTTGTCATCACCGGCGCCTACGAGGCGGAGGATTTCTTTCCCCGTCTCGGTGATCGGGGGCGCTGGCTGTACTTCACGGCCGCGCCACTATTCAACGCCGAAGGCACCATGATCGGCGCCATCGAAACCCTGCAGGACATCACCGAGCGCAAGAACGCCGAAAACGCCCTGCTGCAGATGCGTGCCGACCTGGAAGCCACCGTCGCCCAGCGCACCGCCGACCTCGAAGACGCCAAGGCCACGCTGGAAGAGGACATCGCCCGCCGCGAGACGGCCGAGACCGAGCTGCTGAAGCGCTACCTGGAACTCACCGATCTCAACTGCCGCCTGCACGACGCCCAGCAGCAGCTCGTCCAATCCGAGAAGATGGCCTCCATCGGCCAGCTCGCCGCCGGGGTCGCCCACGAGATCAACAACCCCATCGGCTACGTCAATTCCAACCTGCACAGCCTCAAGACCTACATCGGCCATCTGCTGCAGGTGCTCGACGCCTACGAAACCCGCGACGCCATCCTGCCGCCCGCCGAGGTGGCAGCGATCCAGGCCATCAAGCGGGAGGTGGATTTCACCTATCTGCGCGACGACATCGGTGAATTGATCGCCGAATCCACCGAAGGTACCGCGCGGGTCCGCAAGATCGTCCAGGATCTGCGCGATTTCTCGCGTACCGACGCCAGCCAGGACTGGCAGCCTGCCGACATCCACCAGGGCCTCGACAGCACCCTCAACATCGCCAGCAACGAGATCAAGTACAAGGCCGACGTGGTGCGCGAATACGGCCAACTACCGCTGGTGGAGTGTCTGCCTTCCCAGCTCAATCAGGTGTTCATGAACATTTTCGTGAACGCCGCCCAGGCCATGCCCGACAGCCGGCGCGGCACGATCCGCATCTGCACCGGCAGCACCGACACCGAGGTGTGGATCGAGATCGCCGACGACGGCTGCGGCATTCCGCCCGATGTCCTCGACCGCATCTTCGACCCCTTCTTCACCACCAAGCCCGTGGGCAAGGGCACCGGCCTCGGCCTGTCGCTCTCCTACGGCATCGTGCAGAAGCACAACGGCCACATCATCGCCAGCAGCTCGCCGGAAACCGGCACCTGCTTCCGTATCACCCTGCCCGTCCATCACATGGCCGTACCGGGAGTAACCCCATGACCCTTGCCTCCGCCCCCGCCACGCCCGACAGGAGCGCTGCACCCGCCCCTGCTTTCTCGATCCTTTGCGTGGACGACGAAGCCAACATCCTCTCTGCACTGCGCCGCCTGTTCCGCCCCCACGGCTACACCGTGCACGTGGCCAACAGCGGCGCCGAAGGCCTGGAGGTGCTCGGCCGCGAACACGTGGATCTGATCATCTCGGACATGCGCATGCCGGTGATGGACGGCGCTGCTTTCCTCGCCGAAGCCCGCAAACGCCATCCCGACACCGTGCGCCTGCTGCTCACCGGCTACGCCGACATGGAATCCACCGTCGCGGCGATCAACAGCGGCCAGATCACCCGATACATTTCCAAGCCCTGGAACGATCAGGATGTATTGCTTACCGTCCGCGAGGCCCTCGAACGCCAGGCCTTGAGCCGCGAGAAGACCCGCCTCGAAGCCCTCACCCAGAAGCAGAACGACGAGCTGAAGTCGCTCAACGCCAGCCTGGAGCAGAAAGTCGAGGCACGCACCGCCGAACTCAAGAGCGCCCACGAGAAGCTCAAGCAGAGCTTCCTCACCTCGATCCGCGTGTTCTCCAACCTCATCGAACTGCGCGAAGGCAGCAATACCGGCCACGCCAAGCGGGTGGCCGACCTGGCCCGCAAGGTGGCGGTGCGGCTCAACTTCCCGCCCGCCGAGGTTCAGGACGTGATGCTCGCCGGCCTGCTCCACGACATCGGCAAGATCGGCCTGCCCGACGACCTGCTCGCCAAGCCTGTCTCGCACATGACCGGCGACGAGCTGGGGCTACTGCGCAAGCACCCCATCACCGGCCAGGCCGCCCTGATGGCCCTGGAGAACATGCGCGGCGCCGCCACCCTGATCCGCAGCCACCACGAGCGCTGGGACGGCCAGGGCTACCCCGACCGCCTCTCCGGGCTGGCGATTCCGTACGGCGCGCGGGTGATCGCGCTGGTCAACGACTACGACGACATGCAGAGCGGCACCCTCTCGCCACGCAAGCTCAAGCCCGCCGAAGCCATCGCCCTGATCCAGCAGAACCGCGGCAAGCGCTACTGCCCGCAGGTGGTGGACGCCTTCCTGGAGGTGACCGGGACGAGCACCGAGAACATCCCGCCGCCGATGAGCGAGGTGAGCGCCGCCTCCCTGCGGCCGGGCATGGTGCTGGCCCGCGACCTGGTGACCCGCGAAGGGGTCATGCTGCTGGCGGCGGATTTCGTCCTGGACGAAAACCTCATCCGCCAGCTGCGCGACCTGGAAGCCTCGGAAGGCGTTCGCCTCAACATCGCCATCCAGCCCGCAGCGCGCAACTGACTAGCCGCCGCTGCGGCCCGGCCCTTCGGGCAGCATCACGCTGGCGCGAGTGAGGGACTGGGCCAGCGCCCGGCTCGACATGGGCCGGGCAAACAGGTAGCCCTGGATCAGGTTGCAGCCCTGCTGACGCAGGGTCTCCAGCTGGGCCGCCGTCTCGACACCCTCGGCCACCACCTCCAGCCCCAGACTGTGGGCCAGGCCGATCACCGCCCTGACGATCGCAACGCCCTGCCCGTCGTTCAGCTCGCCCACAAACGAGCGGTCGATCTTGAGGGTGTTGACCGCCAGCCGGCGCAGGTAGGCCAGCGACGAATAGCCGGTGCCAAAATCATCCACCGCCACCCGGATGCCCATCTCGCGCAGCTGGGCGAGGATCAGGGTGGCGTAGTCGAGATCGCGCATCAGCACGGTTTCGGTGAGTTCGAACTCGATCCGCGACGCCGGCACGCCGGCGCCATCCAGCACGGCACGCACGGTGGGGATCAGCTGCGCGTCCATGAAGTTCACGCCCGAGAGGTTGATGCTGACCCGGAAATCCGACGGCAGGGCTTCGCCCAGCTCGGCGATGTCGTTGCAGACGCGCTCGATCACCGCGCGGGTGAGCGGCACGATCATCCCGGTTTCCTCGGCCAGGGAGATGAACTCCGGTGGCGGCACTGACCCGCGGGCCAGATGCGGCCAACGCACCAGCGCCTCGGCCTTGACGATCACCTTGCGCTCCACATCCACGATGGGCTGGTAAAGCACCTGCAGCTCTTCTTCGCCGATTGCCCGGCGCAGGTCGCCTTCGAGCGTGAAACGCAGGAAGGCCGCCACCTTCATCTCTTCGGAGAACAGCGCCACCGCTTCGCGGGTCACCCGCTTCGCCCGGTTGAGCGCCGTCTCGGCGGCCTTCAGGATGGCTTCGGCATCGGTCGCGTGGTCGGGCATCACCGCCACCCCGATCCGGGCCGAGAGCGTGATGTCCTGCCCCGGTACGCGGATGGGCGCCTGAACGACCTCGAGAAGCTCATGCGCCGTCGCCAGCACGTCGTCCACCGCCCCTGCATCGCTCACCAGAATGCCGAATTCGTCGGCCGCGAGCCGGGCCACCTTGAGCCGCGGCAATCCGCCGCCGCCGGCGGGCTCTGCCGGGGTGCGGTCGCCCATGCGTTCGCGCAGGCGATGACCGATCACCTGCAGCACCTGATCGCCCCGCTCGGGGCCCAGGCTGTCGTTGATCCGCGCGAAGCGGTCGATGTCCACCACCATCACCGCACAGCGGCTATCGTTGCGCAGGCAACGCGCGGCGGCAGAGAGCAGGCTCTCCCGAAAGAACTCGCGGTTGGGCAGGCCGGTGAGCGGATCGAAATAGGCCAGCTGACGGATGCGCCGCTGGGCCTCGACCTGCTCGGTGATGTCCTGCACGCTGCCCTCCATCAGCAGCGACTGCGGATCGCCCGATTCGTCGGTGCGCTCGGCGGTTTCGAGGAGGGTGCGCACGCTGCCGTCGGGCCACACGACCCGATAGGTCAGCTGATAACCGATGCCTTTCCGGGCACCGGCCAGCGCCGCACTGACCATCGGCCGGTCTGGACCATAGACATGGCCCACCAGCGCATCCATGGGCTCCCCGAAGGAATCCACGTGCTGGCCAAACAGGCGGTAGTACTGCGCCGAGCGCTGCACCTCGTCGGTCGACACCAGCCATTCCCAGCTTCCCAGGCGGGCGATGCGCTGGGCGCTGGAGAGGCTCTCCTTGTTGCGCACGAGTTCCTTCAGCAGCTGGGCCGAACGCAACACGTAGCGGATGCGGAAGCGCAGCAGCGTCCAGTTGATCGGCTTGGAGATGAAGTCGGTGGCGCCCGCGTCGAAGGCCTGCTCCACCGATTCGCTATCGTCCAGCCCGGTGAGCATGATGATCGGCACCAGTTCGCCATCTGGCGTGGCGCGCACGCGGCGGCACACCTCGAAACCGGAGAGGCCCGGCATCATCACGTCAAGAAGGACCAGATCCGGATGCAGGGCCTCGAAGGCAGCCACCGCCCGCACGCCATCTTCGGCCTCGGAGGTGACGAAGCCGCCTTCACGGAGCGCCTCGGTGGCCATCATGCGGGTCAGGGGGTCGTCATCCACAACCAGGATGTGCGGTTTGTTGGGTGTTGCCGTCATGAGTTGATCGGGCCTTCCACCCGGGTGATCTCGTCCAAGGTCGCAAGCTCCTCCTCCACCAGACGCCGCTTGCAGGCATCCCAGGCGTCGGTGAGCCGAGCGGCGTCAGCGGCGTCGGGCCGCATGCCGGCCTTCATCCGTTCATCCAGGCTCCGGGCACGCGCGCCCAGTTGTACCGCCCCCATCGCCAGGCACGCAGATTTCATCTTGTGGGCGAGGCGCTGCACGACGGCGGCGTTCCCGGTCGCGGCACCTTCGACGATGCCACCCACGTTGCGGTCGGTCTCGGTAATGAACAGCGCGAGGATGCGCTTCAACATCGGAGCGTCCCGCCGGCCATTCACGCCGGGCAAACCCAGCAGCAGATTCATGTCGAGGACCGGCTCGGCGGTCGGGAGCGGCTTGATGGCCACCGCCTCCACGCCGGGCCGTGGCGGCAGCTGCGGGGCTTCCAGCAGCCAGCGACTCAGGGCCACCCACAGCTGTTCGCCGGAAACCGGCTTGACCACGTAGTCGTCCATGCCTGCGGCGAAGCAGGCCTCGCGATCCTCGCGCAGGGCATTGGCGGTCAGGGCGATGACGGGCATCCGTGGCAGACCACGGGCCGTCTCGTCGGCGCGGATCGCCAGGGTTGCCTGACGTCCGTCCATCTCGGGCATCTGGATGTCCATCAGCACAAGATCAAAGCGCTGCCGGCGGCAAGCCTCCACGGCGTCGCGTCCGTCGACGGCCACCGACACCTGGCAGCCGAGGGATTGCAGCACCGCCACCGCCACCTCGCGATTGACCGGGTGATCCTCGACCACCAGCAGGTGCGCGGCCAGCCTGCGGCCGACCGGCGGCACCACATCGGCCGCCCTGGCGCCGAGCCCGTGAAGGATTTCGCGGGTGGTGACGGGCCGACCAAGGATGATCCCGGCGCCGGCTTCACGCATCGCGGTGACCTCTTCACGGCCGACGCCCACGATGGCGGCGAGCACCGGACGCCCGGCCCGGTAACGCAGATTGGCAAGTAGTTGCCGCCCGGTGCCGCCGTCAAAGCTGGCATCGACGATCAGCCAGTCGTAGCTGGTACCGATGGCGAGCATCTCGTCCACCGCAATCCTGTCGTAGGCCAGCTCGGAACGCGCGCCGGCAAAGGCCAGTTGCTCCACCAGCCCGTCGCGCAGATGAGGGTCGCCGACCGCCACCAGGGCTGCACGGCCGACCAGGGGACGCTCCTGCGTCTCACCGGCGGGGTCGCAGGTCAGTTCAAACTCCACCCAAAAACAAGAACCACAGCCCGGTTCGGTGACGTAGCCGATCTCGCCGGACATCAGCTCCACCAGCTGGCGGGCGATGGCCAGCCCCAGCCCGGTGCCGCCAAAACGCCGGGCCATGGAGTTGTCGGCCTGGGAGAAGGACTGAAACAGGCGCGCCCCAGCCTCCCGGGGCACGCCAATGCCGGTGTCGCGCACCTCGATGCGCAGGCGCAGAAAGCCCTCCCGCGCGCACGGGACAGGCAGCACCGCGATGGAGATGCAGCCCTTCTCGGTAAACTTCTGGGCGTTGGAAACCAGGTTGTTGAGCACCTGACGCACGCGCAGGGCGTCGCCCACGGCCCGTTCGGGTACGCGCCGGTCCACGTGCAGGCCCAGTTGCAGGCCACGGGCGTAGGCCGAGGTAGCGAACAGGGTCGCCACCTGGTCCAGGGTGTCCCGCAGGGAGAAAGGCAGGGCTTCCAGTTCGAGTCGCCCTGCTTCGATCTTGGATACGTCGAGCACGTCGTTGATGATTTCCATGAGGGCGCGCGCAGAGTCGTCCAGCATATCAACAAAGCGCTCCTGGCGCTCACCGAGCGAGGTCTGGCGCAGTAATCCGATCATGCCCATCACACCGTTCATCGGGGTGCGGATCTCGTGGCTCATGTTGGCAAGGAACTGGGTCTTGGCGCGGCTGGCGGCCTCGGCCTGTTCCATCGTTGCCTGCAGCTCGGCGGTGCGGGCTGCCACTTCGGAGGCGAGGCGTTCCCGGTGAAGCGTCAGCTCCCGGTCGCGGGTGGCGATTTCGGCCAGCATGCCGTTGAAGCCGGTGATCAGCTCGCCCACCTCGTCGGCGTAGCCGGCCGGCGCACGCAGGTCGTAGCGCTTGCCAACGCTCACCGCCCGGACCACGTCGGCGAGCTTCTGGAGCGGCTCGACGATCATCCCCTGCATGCGCCGGGAGAACAGGCTGGCGGCGATCAGTGCCATCACCAGCCCGAGCAGCGCCAGGCCCAGCCACAGTACCAGTCGGCCGACGATGGAGCGCAGGTCGAATTCGAGGATCAACCGGCCAAGCGTCTCGCCGTCGCTTTCGAGGGGCTTGCTGACGACCAGGCTGAGGGTGCGCCAGTTGAGCGCACCGGCGGTCGGGTTGTCGCGCAGGCTGGCCAGGTGTTCCGCGTCGGTGTGCAGCCCCAGCGGATAGTCGGCAAACACGCTGCCGTCCGGGCGTAGCACCACCGCGGCGGCCACCCGCTCGTGGTGACGCAGGGTGCCCAGCAGGGAAACGGCCACCTTGGCATCGTCGAAGCGCAGGGGCGAGATCGCGTTGTCGGCAACGATCTCCGAGAGCATCCGGCCGTCCTCGTCGGCCCGGCGCAGCTCGCTGTTCACTTCGGTCAGGAAGATCGTCAGCAGCGCCACGCCGAGGGCGATCAGCACGCTCAGCCGGGCAACGATGCCGAGCTTGCGGCCGATGGGCAGATCCTGGAGTTGCGCCATCAGGGAGCCTTCAGGCCAAAAACACTACGGCCGTGACGGAGCAGCTGCGAGCTGGCCCGCAAACCTTCCCGCTGTACCGAAGTGAGATTGATGTCGAAGCGCACCCGGCGCTCGTCCACCACCAGCCCGATCCCGCCTCCGGCCTCGGCGAAGCCGTCGATGTCGCTGACCGTGAGCACGTTGCGCCCGGCGAGACCGCGCAGCAGCAACCCGACCCGCCGCTCCTCCGAATCGGTGATGAAGACGAGGTGGCAGTCTGCGGCCATCTCGACGCCATCGACGACGCGCGGCTTCACCTCATGCCCATTGACCTGCCGCCCCTCGAGGCCTGTCAGCGCATCGCCGAAGGGATCGCGGCCGAGCACGCACAGCCGCAGCGGTGCGCCGGCTGGCAGGCGTTGGGCGGGCCATTCCACGTAGCGCGCAAAGTTGAGCAGGTAGGCAGCCTTGATCTGGTACTCGCCAGGCTGCATCGCCCACGCGGGTGCGACGCCGAGGCTGACCGCCACGACGCAGAGTACTTTCAGGGCCCGACGGACCAGGATTCGGCGGATCACCCTTGCCCCCTCAGAACCGCCAGACGCCCTGGACATAGGCCTGCCGGCTCAGATAGGCCGGCTGGGTCGGAAGGAAGTTCGACTTGTATTCGAGATGCTGTTCGTCGAACAGGTTGATTCCCATGAGGGTCAGCTCGAAACCCCGGCCCGGACGCCACCCGTAACGCAGATCGAAGCTCGTGTGGGCCGGCACGTTGCCGTGGGCGATGCCCCCCGTGCGCCGGACCATGAGATCCAGCTCGTGCCCCTGCGCAAGGCCGACCACCCCGTGCAGGCTACCCCAGTATCGAGGCGAAGCATCTTCAAGCTCCGTACCGGCCGCGTCGGTGACCGGATCGCTGCTGCGGGCGCCCTTGAGGTCGACGGCCGTATAGCTCGCCTGGAAACGGAAGCGGTCATTCACCGGCAAGTCCAGCCCCAGTTCGACACCCGTCGATTGCGCCTTGCCGACGTTGCCCCGGAAAATATTCTGGACCGGAACGAAGTAAGGTGGCACCGCCAGCGGGATGCCAGGCAGGATCAGCCCGTTCGGGTCGAGATAGCCGGCAATCAGGCGGCGGTAGTCATGGTGGAACAACACCGCCTCGAAGCTGCCGTTGCGCAGGGTGCGGCGATAGCCCAGCTCCAGCGCATCGACCCGTTCCGCACGCGGGCTCCAGCCCTGCCCCGGCGTTGACCGGACGAACACGATGGGCATCATCGGATTGCCGGTGGGCTTGGCGCCAAACAGGATCGACGCACCGATCTCGCCCACCGACGGCGTTCGGGTGGCCCGCGACCAGTTCGCCCAAAGGCTGTCGGTTTCCGTCGGCGTCCACATCAGGCGGGCGGTGGGCTGAGGCTCGAAGTGGGACAGGGTCGAGTGCTCGAGACGAGCGCCCAGCGTTGCTTTCCAGGTACGCGGCTGGAGGGTGATCTCGTCCTGCACGAAGGCGCTCATCACCTGAAGGCTGCGCTCCGCCGGCGTGATGGTCAGGATGGGCGTGACGGCGTCGATGTCGGTCTTCACATAGCGTCCGCCTGCGCCCCACATGAATTCGTGTCGCCCGACCGGCGCCAGGCGATGCTGGAAATCCAGATCGAAGGTACTGATGCCTCCGCGGCCCGACTCGCCGACCGAAGCGTTCAGGTTGTCAAAGTAAGTCTGGACCGATGCATCTCCACCGAGCAGACCCCAGCTGTAGCGGCCGAGCAGGCTCGCCCCCTCGAACTCCAGCCCCAGGGGGAACAACCCCGCTGACCCGTCAAGCCCCGTTGTCACCAGGCTCTCGGACGAGGTGCGGCGGAAGCTGTTGCCCTGGACCATCCAGGTGTTGCCCACAGAGCCTGCGCTATCGATCCGGAAGCCGGCCGACCAGCCCCGGTTGTGATCGACCTCGGAGCGGCCATCGGCACTGCGCGACGGCAGCATCTCGCTGCCCTTGGCATACACCCGCACCGCCCCCAGCCCCTCGACATCGAAGCCCTGGCGGACCGCCAATGCCGGATGACCCTTGTGGTCCACCCGCGCCGAGATCAGCGTACCCCGGGTCGCAGTCGCCTTGCGCGTCACGATGTTGATCACCCCGGTGACGGCGTTCGCGCCCCACAGGGAGGCGCCGGGCCCACGCACCACCTCGATACGCTCGATGTCCTCCATCAGCAGATCGAGGGACTCCCAGAAAACGCCGGAAAACAGCGGGTTGTACACGCTGCGCCCATCGACCTGGACCAGCAGCTTGTTCGAAAAGCGCCCCTCGGCCATGCGCACGCCCACCGCCCAGCTGCCGGCGCCGATCTGCGCCACCGACACCCCCGGAACCTCGCGCAAGGCCTCCGGCACGCTGCGGGCGCCGCTGCGGCGGATGTCCTCGCCAGTCAGCACCGTGACCGCCGCCGGCGTCTCGGAGAGCTTCTGTGTCTTGCGCGACACGGTCGCCACATCGAGACGGGCGAGATCCTCCAGCGCCAGATCGGCGAGGACGGCTTCGTCGGCCCAGGCAAGCTGGACACTCAGGACAAGAGGCAGGGCAAGACAGACACGATTGCGAAGCATCAATGCAGATCTCGAAAAGGGCGGATGAAGTCAGGGCGGGCGACCAACAAGATCGCATTTTTAACAAAATCAAAAAAGCATTGCCACCAAACAGTTGGCATTTAAGCAGTTTTGCCGATTCGCATTCCCCCCTCCATGAACGAGGTCACGCCCGCCACCCGACCTGTCGCGCCCCTGCGCAAAGCCCGCCATCGGCTACAATCCCGGGGTTACTCAGACCAACGGCGGCCCGCCGCCCGCGCCAAGCAAGGTACGACCCAGATGACCGCTCCAATCACGCCGGCCACCGACGCCGCGCCCAGCAACTTCATCCGCAACATCATTGACGAAGACCGCCGCCTGAACAAATGGGGCGGGCGCGTCGAGACCCGCTTCCCGCCGGAACCCAACGGGTACCTGCACTACGGCCACGCCAAGAGCATCTGCCTGAACTTCGGGCTGGCCGAGGCCTACGGCGGTGCCTGCCACCTGCGCTTCGACGACACCAACCCCGCCAAGGAAGACCAGGAATACGTGGACGCCATCATCGAGGCCGTCCAGTGGCTGGGCTTCGACTGGACCGAGCATCTGTATTTTGCGTCGGATTACTTCGACAAGATGTACGCCATGGCCGAGCACCTCATCACCGTGGGCAAGGCCTACGTGGATTCGCTCTCCGCCGAAGAGATGCGCGCCTACCGCGGCACCCTGTCCAGCCCCGGCAAGGACAGCCCCTTCCGCAACCGCAGCGTCACCGAGAACCTGGAGCTCTTCCAGCGCATGAAAGCCGGCGAGTTCCCCGACGGCACCCACATCCTGCGCGCGAAGATCGACATGGCCTCGCCCAACATCAACCTGCGCGACCCGGCCATCTACCGCATCCGCCACGCCACCCACCACCGCAGCGGCGACCGCTGGTGCGTGTACCCGATGTACACCTTCGCGCACCCCATCGAGGACGCGCTCGAAGACATCACCCACTCCATCTGCACGCTCGAATTCGAAGACCAGCGTCCTTTCTACGACTGGCTCCTCGACAACCTGGCCGAAGGGGGCTTCTTCCCGCGCCCGGTGCCGCGCCAGATCGAGTTTGCCCGCCTCAACCTCACCTACGTGGTGCTCTCCAAACGCAAGCTGATCCAGCTGGTGGATGAAAAGCACGTCGCCGGCTGGGACGACCCGCGCCTGCCCACGCTGGTCGGCGCCCGCCGTCGGGGCTTCACGCCAGATGGTTTCCGCCTGTTTGCAGAGCGCATTGGCGTCTCCAAGGCCGATTCGTGGATCGACATGAGCGTGCTTGAAGACTGCATGCGCGAGCACCTCAACGAGGCCGCCGAGCGCCGCGTGGCCGTGCTCGACCCGCTCAAGCTCATCATCACCAACTACCCGGCCGGCCAGAGCGAGCGCTGCCACGCGCCCAACCATCCGCTCCACGCCGAACTCGGCAAGCGCGAGATGCCCTTCGGCCGCGAACTGTGGATCGAGCGCGAAGACTTCATGGAAACCCCGGTCAAGGGCTACCACCGCCTCTATCCAGGCAACATGGCCCGCCTGCGCTACGGCTACGTGGTCAAGTGCACCGGCTGCGAGAAGGATGCCGACGGCAACGTCACCGCAGTGCTGTGCGAATACATGCCCGACTCCAAGTCCGGCACTCCGGGCGCCGACAACTACAAGGTCAAGGGCAACCTGCACTGGGTCTCCGTCGAGCACGCCTACACCGCCGAGGTGCGCCTCTACGACCGCCTGTTCGCCCACGCCTACCCGGGCACCCGCCGCGAAGGCGATCCGGAAGGCCTCGAACGGGATTTCCTCGACGACATCAACCCCGACAGCCTGCGCGTCATCACCGCCCAGCTCGAACCAGCCCTGCGCGCCGCGAGGCCGGAAGCCCGCTTCCAGTTCGAGCGCCACGGCTATTTCGTCGCCGATCGGGTCGATACCGCCGAGGGCGCACCCGTCTTCAACCGCACCGTCACCCTGCGTGACACCTGGAAGAAATAGGCATGCCGTTCAAGTGGTGCCCGCCGCGAACGCGGCGGCACCGCGAACCTGTCTTTCACGCCCCGCGCCGGCCAGGATCAAGCGATAATCGCAGGAAAACGCAGGGGAAGTGGCAACCATCCGGATGTCCCCATGCAAGCTTCGCTTAAGCTTCTGTCGTTATTGCCGATTACACCCAGACGCCCATCGTAGGCTCATCGTTTCGTAACGCGGCAAGCCCAACTCCAGATGCAAATGCCCTTCGCCTTGCGACATCTCCGTCTCAGATGCTGAGCAACCTTTCGATTCGCTTTCGCCTCCTGCTGGCCAGCACCGTGGTCCAGGTCGTGATGCTCACGCTGCTGCTCACCAACAGCGGGCGTCTCATGAACGAGGCGACCACTGCAAGCCTCAACACGCTGATTGCCCAGAACGCCGCAATCCTGAACGTGGTCACCGCCACCTTCGTTCCCCAGGGGCGTTACAAAGATCTGCAGGACGCGCTCGGCGAGCTGCTCAACGAAACCAACGAAGGTCTGATCTACGTCCGCATTGTCGACGCCACCGGCACCACCCGAGTCCGCGCCGGCCTGCCCGACATGCAAAACCTGCCGCCTCCCGACGACGCCAGCGCACTGGGCGTCGATGCAGGCGTCACTCACAACCTCATCCACGTGCGCCGCCCGGTGCTGCTCGAACGCAACCAGGTCGGCTTCGTGCAGTTCGGGGTGTCCGTCTCGGCACTTACCCTCGCCAAGCGTCAAATCCTCAGCCAGGGCATCGCCATCGCCAGCGCCGAGGTCCTCCTCACCCTGCTGCTGCTCGGCGCCGTGGGCTACCTGATGACCCGCAACCTGGGTCGCCTGCTGCGCGGCAGTCAGGCCATCGCCGCCGGCCAGCTCGCCCACCGTCTGCCCGAACAAGGCAAGGACGAACTCGCCCAGCTCTGCCAGCACTTCAACCGCATGGCCAGCGCCCTGCAGTCGCGGATTCTTGAACTCGAAGCCACCGCCCGCCAGCTCGCCAACAGCGAAGAGCGCTACGCCTTGGCCACCCGCGCCGCCAACGACGGACTGTGGGACTGGGACATCGCGGGCGACAAGACCTACTTCGCCCCGCGTTTCGCCGAAATCCTCGGCATCCCGCCCAGCGCCGTGCTGAACGACAGTCACGCCCTCTACGCCCGCCTTCACCCGGAAGACCGGGAAGCCTTCCGCCTGCGCATGATCGCCCACCTCAAGCGCGAATCCACCCAGCTCACCATCGAACACCGCATTCTTCACGCCGATGGCAGCTACCGCTGGATCCTCACCTGCGGCATGGCCGTCCATGACCCCCAGACCGGCCGCGCCGTGCGGATGGCCGGCTCGATCAGCGACATCCACCTGCGCAAGCGCGTTGAAGACCAACTGCTCTACGACGCCCTCCACGATGGCCTCACCGGCCTCGCCAACCGGGCGCTTTTCGCCGAGCACCTGCAGAACACCCTGCGCCACGCCGACCGGGTCACCGGTAGCCTGTTCGCGGTGCTGCACATCAACATCGAACGTTTTCACGTGGTGAACGACAGTCTCGGCTACTCCGCCGGCGATGACCTCCTGCGCCTCGTCGCTGCCCGCATCCGCGCCCTCGCCCGCCCCGGCGACGTGGTCGGCCGGGTTGGCGGCGACCAGTTCGCGGTGCTCCTCAACGACATCGCCGACGCCAGCGAGGCCATCCGCTTTTCCGAAAACCTGCAGACCCATCTTGCCGAGAGCGCCGAGCTCAACGGCCACGTGCTTTACCCGAAGACACGCATCGGCGTCGCACTGGGCAGCGGCGGCTTCCAGAACGCCGAAGACCTCATGCGCGACGCCGACAACGCCATGCAGCGCTCCCGGCGCAGTGCCGACAACACCATCACCGTGTTCCAGTCCGCCATGCATCAGCAAGTCATGCGCGATCTGCAGCTCGAGTCCCAGCTCCGGGCAGCCCTGCACAACCACCAGCTGATCGCCTACTTCCAGCCCATCGTCGATCTCAAGACCCGCCAGGCCAATGGCTTCGAAGCACTGGTCCGCTGGCCCCAGGCCAGCGCCCGGCGCATCGGCCCGGATGTCTTCATCCCGGTCGCCGAATCCCTCGATCTGGTGCACGAGCTCGGCATGCAGATGCTCGATCAGAGCTGCGCCCGCCTCAAGTCCTGGCGCGAGCGCGGCCTGGCCAACCAAAACCTGTCCATCAGCGTCAACCTCTCGGCAAGGCAGCTCATGCAGGTGGACCTCGCCGATCAGGTCGTCGCCTGCATCGAACGGCACGGCCTGCCGCCCAGCACCCTCAAGCTCGAAGTCACCGAGAGCACCCTCGTCACCCGCAAGGAGCTCGCCATCAGCCAGCTCGGCAAACTGCGCGCCAAAGGCCTCAAGATCCTCATCGACGATTTCGGCACCGGCTACTCATCCCTCAGCTACCTGCACTCGATCCCCTGCGACACCATCAAGCTCGACGGCTCCTTCATCCGCGAGATCGAGCACGACACCCGCCTTCGCGCGATTGTCGGGGCCACCATCCACCTCGCCCACGAACTGGGCATGCAGGTGGTTGCCGAGTGCATCGAAACCCAGGCCCAGGCCGACATCCTCAGCGAACTCGCCTGCGACTACGGTCAGGGCTATCTCTTCGCCCCGGCCGAGCCCGAAGACCAGGCCGCCCGCTGGCTCGACACTCAACGCATTTCCACCGGAGTCTAGGATGGACCACTTCCGGAATACGCCAACCCTACCGCTCCGCCGCCGGAACCTCGGGCCTCATCTGGCGGCCATCCTCTTCAGTCTTGCCGGCAGCGTGGCCGCCTCCGACGAGCCCCCGCGCTTCGCCCTGTCGGGCTTCGGCACTTTCGGGCTCACCCGCAGCGACAAGGACAACTACCGCTTCCACAGCAGCAGCACCCAGCCCAGCACCATGCCGGGCCAGAATTTCGACCCCTCCACAGACAGCGTCCTGGGCGTGCAGGGTACGGCCCGCCTGTCCGACAACTTCGATCTCACCGTGCAGGCCGTCTCCCGCCAGGCGGCCGGCTACGACTACACGCCCCACATCACGTGGGCCTACATGCACTACCGCCCCACGCCGACCCTTTCCCTACGGGCTGGCCGCACGACCACACCCTTCTTCATGTTCTCCGACTCCCTGAACGTGAATTACGCCACCCCCTGGCTCCGCCCGCCGGCCGAGGTCTATAGTCTCAACCCCTTTGCCGATCTCGACGGTGTCGATGCGATCTACCGGGCGCCACTGGGCCAGATGGACCTCGAGATACAGGGGCTCGTCGGACAAAGCGCCGTACTCACTCGCTCGGCATACGGCCGCCTGCGCAACGCCCGCGCCTTGCGCGTTGGCCTGGCCAGCACCGGCTTCAGCGTCCAGGCTGGCTACACCCGCACCGATCTGCACCTCAACTGGACCGACGGGGGCCACGACTCACTGCGCCGACAACTCATTGCCGCGGGCGAAGCCAACGCCGCCGACGAGCTCTCCGGTACCCATGCCAGCGCCGAGTTCTTCTCTGCCGGCTTCCAATGGGAAAAGAACAACTGGATCACCATCGCCGAGTTCGCCAAGCGCAAGGTCGATCGATACATCTCCACCGCCCACGGCTGGTACATCACTGTCGGGCACCGCATCGACGCCTTCACGCCCTATATCACCTACGCCAACCAGAGCGAGGATACGCCCGCCTTTCATACCCCCGTCCCAGCCATCCTTGCACCGCGGGTCGGCATCTACAACAACTCTCGCAACACTGCCCAGCACACCCTTGCCTTCGGCACCCGCTGGGACGTGGCCCGCAGCATCGCGCTCAAGGGTCAGATCGAACGCATCACGCCGGCGCAGCAAAGCCGCGGTCTGTTCCCCTCGGACAGCCTGGCGGATTACCTCCGGCCGACCTCTCCAGTCCATGTCCTGAGCTTTTCGGTAGACTTCGTTTTCTGAAGGCAGTCAGACCATGCTCCCCCTGCGCTTGATCCGACTCCTCACCTTCGCCGTAACGCTGTTGCCCGCAGCAGCGCGGGCCGAGATCGTCATCGTCACGAGCCAACGCAGCGGTGCGATTGAACTCAGCCGCGAACAGGCCGAGAAGCTCTATCTCGGACGAGCCACCACGCTCTCCGACGGCACGCCCGTCAAGCTGGTCGATCTACCCAACGGTGCCACCCGCGACGATTTCTACCTCAAGCTCACCAACAAGAACCCTGCTCAGATCGTGGCCTACCGTTCCCGGCTGGTGTTCAACGGCCGGACCACGCCCCCCCTCGAAGCCGATAACGTCGGCGAAGCCCGGATATGGCTCGCTGAGACACCCAACCTCATCGGCTACCTCGAACGCACGGACATCACCAGCGGGATGCGCGTACTCCTGCGCCTACCCTGATCCCCGACGTCCCCGAGCATTTCGGACGCGTCAGCATTTCACGGAAGGGTCTGTGAACTTGCGTCAGCGGGGCCCAGATAGGGAGGAATGTTGCAAACGCAAACCTGCCTCCCGCCTAAAATCTCCGGGAACCCACTTTTCTCCTGCAACACATGACCACCAGCAACACGAAGCCACAGCCCATTTATGGCCGCCCGCGTTCTCTTTCCGCAATCCAGACCGTCCTTTGGCTCGTCGCCGGCATCGCCGGCATGTTCGCCCTCGTGTCGATGATATTCGCCATCAAGCTCGGACTGGAAGGCCGCCTGCCGTTCTCTGCAGCACCACAGCCCGCGCCCCAGACACCCACCTCGACAGCCCCCACGCCACCGATCAAGGCCACCGACACCCCGGAGATCCGTGGCGCCCAGGTAACCGCCCCCAGCGCATCCTTCGTCTCCGGCGCCGAAAACATCCTGCCAACCGAAGTCGCCCACCTGGCCAAGCACGCCAGCGCCCTCGATACCCCTCCCCCGAGTGCCGACGCCCCGCCCACGCCGCCGATACCCAGCACCACCCCCACCGCTCCCGCTCCAGCGGCACCCGCAACGCTGGCCCCTGCTGCGCCTGCCACCGCCGTGCCGACCACACCGCCTGCACCGTCCGGCCCCACCGCACCCGCCGCATCTTCCACTGCAAGCGACGCCGTCCAGATCACGCTCAATGCCTGGGCCAAGGCTTGGGCCAGCAAGGACGTCGCCGCTTACCTTGCCCATTACGCCAGCAATTTCCAGCCAACCGGTGACGTCGGCCGGGAAGCCTGGGCCGAGCAGCGTCGCCAGCGCTTGACGCGCCCCGGCCACATCCTCATCCGGCTCGACGCCATCGACATTCGTGTCGACGGCGATAAGGCCAGCGCCCGTTTCATCCAGCATTACAGCGCGGGCGGTCTCAAGCTCAGCGAGCCCAAGACCCTCGAACTGGCCCGTAGCGGCAACGCCTGGCAGATCGTGCAGGAACGCATAGGCCACTGACGCGAAACGCAAAATCGTTTGACTCGGCCCTACTAAACCGATAATATGCTGCGTTTCCTGAAAACCATTACTCGGAGTACATCCATGTACGCGGTCATAAAAACCGGCGGTAAGCAGTACCGTGTCACCGTCGGCGAAAAACTCAAAGTAGAACAGATACCGGCTGACGTGGACTCGCAGATCACCATCGACCAGGTCTTCATGGTCGGCGAAGGCGAGTCGGTCAAGATCGGCACCCCCGTGGTTGCCGGCGCCACCGTCACGGCCACCGTGGTTTCCCACGGCCGTCACGACAAGGTCAAGATCTTCAAGATGCGTCGTCGCAAGCACTACCAGAAGCATCAGGGTCACCGTCAGAACTACACCGAGCTTCGCATCGAAGCCATTTCTGCCTAAGGAGCAACCCACATGGCACACAAAAAGGCTGGCGGCAGTTCCCGTAACGGTCGCGACTCAGAAAGCAAACGCCTTGGCGTCAAGCGCTACGGCGGTCAGTTCGTCCTCGCAGGCAACATCATCGTTCGCCAGCGCGGCACCGAATACCACCCGGGCGAAAACGTTGGCATCGGCAAGGATCACACCCTGTTCGCGCTGACCGAAGGCACCGTCCAGTTCACCGTCAAGGGCGCCAACAAGCGTCGCACCGTGAGCATCGTCGCCGCCGCTGAATAAGCGCCGACAACAGGTTGCCAAAGCCCTATCCAACGATAGGGCTTTTTTTCTTTCAGGGGTCCGAACACCCCAACACCGGAAGCACCCATGAAATTTTTCGACGAAGCCCGAATTGAAGTCATCGCCGGGGACGGCGGGAACGGCGCAGCCACTTTCCGCCGCGAAAAATACATCCCCATGGGTGGCCCGGATGGCGGCGACGGCGGCAAGGGCGGCGACGTCTATGCCGTCGGCGACCGCAACCTGAACACGCTGATCGACTACCGTTACAAGCGCACCTTCCTCGCCGAGCGCGGCGAGAACGGCCGCGGTGCCGACTGCTATGGCAAGGGCGGCAACGACATCGAACTGCGGATGCCCGTCGGCACCATCGTTTCGCTCCAGGAAACCGGCGAGATCATCGCCGACCTGGATCACGACGGCAAACGCGTCCTGATCGCCAGGGGCGGCCGTGGCGGCCTGGGCAACCTGCACTTCAAGACCAGCACCAACCGCGCCCCGCGCAAGAAGACCATGGGCCAGGAGGGTGAGCGCAAGAGCCTCAACCTCGAGCTCAAGGTGCTGGCCGACGTCGGCCTGCTGGGTATGCCCAACGCCGGCAAGTCCACCTTCATCCGCGCGGTCTCGTCCGCCAAACCGAAGGTCGCCGACTACCCCTTTACCACCCTCGCCCCCAATCTGGGCGTGGTGCGCACCTCTGAGAACCGCAGCTTCGTCATCGCCGACATCCCCGGCCTGATCGAAGGTGCCGCGGATGGCGCCGGCCTCGGCCACCAGTTCCTCCGTCACCTCCAGCGCACCCACATCCTGCTGCACATCGTCGATCTCGCCCCCTTCGACCCGGAGGCCGATCCCGTCCATGACGCCCAAGCAATCGTCGAAGAACTCCGCAAGTACGACGAATCGCTATACCAGAAGCGCCGCTGGCTGGTGCTCAACAAGCTTGACCTGATCCCCGACGAGGACGAACGAAAGGCGCGCATCGCCGCCTTCCTCGACGCCTACGGCGCCGTCGAGCGCCACTTTGAAGTCTCCGCCATCAGCCGCCAGGGCTGCCAGGAGGTCGTCTTCGCGATCCAGGATCTGCTGGACGAAGAAAAGGCCGCGGCCCAGGCTGCCGCCGACGCGGCGGCACTCGAGGCCGCAACCAATCCCAATTTCGCCGACGATGACCTCGCCGCAGACGACGCCGACGAAGCAGATCACGAAGAAGACGAAGACGACGATGAGAACCGCAATCCGTAACGCCCGCCGGCTGGTCGCCAAGGTCGGCAGCGCCCTCGTCACCAACAACGGCGAAGGCCTCGCCGTCGACGCGCTCGCGGACTGGGCCCGGCAGATTGCCGGATTGCGCGCCGAAGGACGCGAAGTGGTGCTGGTCTCCTCCGGCGCCATCGCCGCCGGCATGCAGCGCCTCGGCTGGACAAGCCGCCCGCAAGAGATGCACCAGCTCCAGGCGGCAGCCGCCGTCGGCCAGATGGGCCTCGCCCAGGCCTACGAGAGCGTCTTTGCCGCCAACGGCCTGCACACCGCACAGATCCTGCTGACGCACGCAGATCTCGCCGACCGCACCCGCTACCTCAACGCCCGCTCAACCCTCGTCACCCTACTCGAACTCGGCGTCATCCCGATCATCAACGAGAACGACACCGTCGTCACCGACGAGATCAAGTTCGGCGACAACGACACCCTCGGCGCCCTCGTCGCCAACCTGATCGACGCTGACGCGCTGGTCATCCTCACCGACCAGCAGGGGCTGTACACCGCCGATCCCCGCAAGGATCCGTCCGCCACACTGATCAGCGAGGAACGCGCTGAGAACACCGCCCTGGAAGCCATGGCTGGCGGCGCCGGCTCCGGCATCAGCAAGGGCGGCATGATCACGAAGGTGCGTGCCGCCCAACGCGCAGCCCGCAGCGGCGCTCACACCTGCATTGCCAGCGGCCGCGAGCCGGACGCCCTGCTGCGTGTCGCGCGGGGCGAGCAGCTCGGTACCCTGCTCTACGCCACCAGCACCCCGCTCGCTGCCCGCAAGCAGTGGCTGGCCGACCACCTGCAACTGGCCGGCAGCCTCACCCTCGACGATGGCGCAATCGAGGCCCTGAAGTCCGGCAAGAGCCTTCTGCCCATCGGCGTGATCGCCGCGGATGGCGACTTCACCCGAGGCGCGGTCGTCGCATGCCGCGCCCGCGACGGCAGGGAGATCGCCCGTGGCCTGGTGAACTACGCAGCCAACGACACCCGCCGAATCGTCCGCCACGGCTCGGGCGAGATCGAGTCATTGCTGGGATTCATCGAAGAGCCCGAACTCATCCACCGGGACAATCTGATCCTGATAGGCTGAGATCGACTCAAGCCCCAAATGAAAAGGCCACCTCCGGGTGGCCTTTTCATTTGGGGTGACGCACTCGTCACGACAGGCGCAACTGTCGGCATCACGTCAGAGCCAGCAGCCTTCGTGAACGAACAAACGGGCACCCGAAGGTGCCCGTTAATTTCTGACTCAGACGAAGTCTGAATTAGAAGGAGTGACGCAGGCCCAGCTGAACACCCTGGAGAGTAGCGCCGCCAGTGGCACCGCCGTTGTAGGCAGCGTTGTTCACGCCAACGGCGTTGATGCCGAAGTCGTAGGATGCGTTGTTCTCGTTGTTCAGGTGAGCGTAGACAGCCTTCAGCATGGTGCGCTTGGACAGGCTGTGCTCGTAGCCAACTTCGAACAGCTTGGCGCCGGAGTCCGATTTTGCAAGAGTACTGGAACCCTTGACATCGCGAGCGAAGTAAGCCTGAGCCAGCAGCTTGCCAGCCGGGGTCACGTTGAAGGTGCCGCCCAGACCGAAGACATTCTGGGTAGCGGTACCGCCACCAACGTGGTCGGCGCGAGCGCGGTCGAACACGGCGCGGATGGAAGCCATGCCGAAGTCATAGACACCGCCGACGCGGAAATCGCTGATATCGGAGTTGGCTTCGTTACCCAGTGAGACGGCATTGTACGTGACAGCAGCCATAACCGGGCCATTGGCGTACTTCAGACCGATGTCGTAACCCTTGGTATTCAGCGGATCACGGCTCACGGCAGCAACACCGGTGCTCGCCGGAGTGCTGAACCCGTTATTGCTGAAGGTCTTGTTTTCGTTGGCGACGTAAGCGGCAGTCACGTTCAGGCCAGCGAAGGACGGGGAGACGTAGGCAATGGCGTTCTTCCAACGGGAGTCGAAGATCGACGTGCAGGTGGAGGAACGGGCGCAGGTGCCGCCAGTAGCGTAGCTACCGGTAGCCGTGTCGGTGGTGTTAACCAGATTGTTGCCCAGCTTGCCGAGCAGCCCAGAGTTGGCCCCGATGCCGGTCGCGCCGGCGTTGACATCAACAGCAGCACCCAGAGCGCGGGTCGGGCCGGTCAGGTTACCCAGAACCACGGTACCGAAGCCGCCGGCCAAGCCGACGAAGCTGTCACGGGTAGCGCCCAGAGCGCCGGTGTTGTCGAAACCAACAGCGCTTTCGTACTGGAACACGGCGGTCAGGCCGTTGCCCAGAGCCTCAGCACCCTTGAAACCGATCAGGGACGAGTTGGTGGAAACGCGGGTGGTGTTGCCCAGTTCGCTGACGGCGTTGGAGGTACGAACAACGTCGAAGGAAGCGTCGGCCACGCCGTAGACGGTGACGTTGGCTTGAGCGAAGGCGCCGGTGGAAGCCAGGCCAGCAACGGCCAGAGCGATCAGTTTCTTTTGCATATGATTCTCCTCTTGATTGAAGACTGGCACGCGCCGCTTTCGCGGGGCCGACCAATTTCACCTCTCTAACGAGAAGTTGGACTGCATTGTCTGTGCGAAGGGAAGCCCAGAGCAAGGACAGCGTTGTTTTTTGGATGCGCCCGCCGGGTGGACTGTTGCAAGTTCGCAACAAGGCAAACCAACCCAGCGCCGGGGCTCCGAATCACGGGGCCAGGCATCGGAAGCCTGGACAGCCACATCGGCTTTCCTCTCCCCGGCCGTGTCCGTCATCCACCCTTAAACCCTTGCCCGGCGTCGCGCCAGCCGCCGGCTGAGGCGAACATCGATTCCGTTCGGAGGGTGGAGTCCGCCTGGACGCCAACGCCTCATTCCTCGCCACGCCGATTCGCTACCGAAGATTGTCGTACCAAAAAAGCAACGCCCCGCAAAATGCGGGGCGTTTGTGCTGGCAACCGTAAAGGAAATGCTGATGCATGCCCTCCCGGCGGATCCGCAACGCGCTTACTTCTGGCTGAGCACCCAGGCCACGAGGGTCTTGGCTTCAGCCGGGCTGACTTGCGGGTTGGGGGGCATCGGAACTTGACCCCATGCACCGACGCCACCCTTCTGGACCTTCTCGACCAGCTTGGCTTCGGCAGACTTGTCACCCTTGTACTTGGCAGCCACATCCTTGTAAGCCGGGCCGACGAGCTTCTTGTCGACAGCGTGGCAGGCGAGGCAGTTCTTGGATTTGGCGAGATCGGCACCTGCGTCGGCGAAGGCTGCGGTGGAACCCATCAGGCCAGCGATGGCGGCAACAGCAACGAGTTTTTTCATTGTGATCCTCTCAAGTGGTGGTGCAGGGAAATATTAGCGGAGTCTAAACCTAGCCCGGGCGTTTGCCAATGCGGCCTGAGATCGCATATCCCGCTGACTGCGGTGACATGCCGACAACGCACCGCGGCCCGCGCTCGTTGACGTACGCAGGCTAGAACGCAATGGCTACCGCAAACTGCAGCCGGACCCGATGGTCGCTTTGGCCGTAGGCCACGTCGACGGCGATCGGGCCAGCAGGACTCTTCCAGCGCGGCCCGAGGCCGTAACCGAAATTCATCTTGAAGAGCTTGCGCTCATCATTGGCGTTACCAGCGTCGATGAAGGCGGCAAGCCCCCAGTCTCCCCAGCCCCAGTGAACGTATTCGGCGCTGGTTACGGCGAGGTAGCGGCCACCGACGGTTGCGTTGCCATCCTGCACCCCGAGGCTCTGGTAGGCGTAGCCTCGCACGGTCTGGGCGCCGCCAGTGCGGAAAAGGAAATCCTGGGGAACCCCTTCGCGGGACTGCGCGGCGGTAATCCCGCCCTCCGCGCGTACGATCACCACGTCACGTCCGAATGCCGGGATGAAGCGCTGGTAGCGCCCGTAGAAACGAGCGAAGTTGCGGTCGGACATCAGCGCCTGGGATGCGCCGCCCACCTGTACGTTGAGCACATGACCCCGACGCGGATCGAGGACACTATCGACGTTGCGATGGGTCCATGACCAGTTTGCGGTCAACGCTCCGCGGCTGGTGCGCAGACTCCCCTCGGGAATCAGCACTTCATGCTGGTAGTTGAGGGAAAAGCGGTTCTCGATCTTTCCCCGCGGAATGGTGCGGATGACGCCGATGGACTGGCGACGGGTCTGCAGACCGGCAATGTTGGTGTGCTCCGCCAGCGCGCCGACGCTATCCAGATAGCCATCCAGCGTCGGCGGCAGGAAGACATCCATGTAACCGAGCTGCCGGCGCTGCTCAATCCGCAGGCCACTCACGAGGTTGTACGGCTCGCCCAGGAAATGGGCGTCCCGATAGCTCGTCTCGACCCGATAGCCGGTATTGCTGCTCATGCCGACCCCAAACCCAAGCCGTCGCGGCTTGGCCTCGATCACCTGTACGCGAACAGGCGCCGCATCGGGCGTTTCGCTGTGGGGATCAATGTCGGCGACCACCGAGGCGAAGTAGCTGGTGTTCTGGAGCGCGGTCTGGAAAAGCAGCAGGCGCTCCTGGCTGTAGGGCTCGCCGGCCTTGGGCGGGCGATAGCGCTCGATGAGGGTGCGGTCGTAGTCCGCCAGCCCGGTTACCTCCAGCGGACCAAAACGGAAGGCCGGTCCGGAGTCCACCTGCACAGTCAGCACGGCTTCGGCGGAGACCGGATCGATCACTGCCTCGCTGTCGGTGATGGTCGCTGCAGCGTAGTCGCGGGTGCTGATGGCGTCGAGCAGACGCTGCTTGGCAGCACTCCAGTCGGCCTGACGAAATGGCGCACCTACCGGAAGATCCCAACGCGACTTGATGACGGCGAGCCTTGCGGCGCGGTCGCCCTCATCGCGGGCCAGATCGCCTTTGACGCCGATCTCGACGCGGGCGATCCGGGTTCGCTGCCCAGGCTCGACGACGATCCGGTATCCGCCGTCCGGCCCCATCTCACCTTCGATCCCGGGTGAAAAAAAGCCTTCTGTGGCGAGAATCTCACCGATTTCCTTGCGAGCCCGGCGCAGCAGCGCCACCCGCCCACCTTCGTCGCGGATACCGTCGGCGCTGCGCTCGAGGAAATCCAGATGTTTGACGAGCAGCGCCTTCAGTTCATCCGGTGCCACCAGAGTCACGCTGCCATCCGCCGAGCGCGCACCGACCGGCACGAGGGCGATCAGCAGGCAAAGCACGCGAAAGACAAAGGCACGAAACGGCACGGGGCGGTTCCTAGCAGGCACCCGCCCCCGTCCGACTAGACGGGGTGAGCCAGACACCGTTTAGGACGATCAGCCTTCGAGGTGGTAGCGAGTGACGCGCTCGACCTCGTTCTTCGAGCCGAGCACGACGGGCACGCGCTGGTGGAGCTGATTAGGCTGGATGTCGAGGATTCGCTCGCGGCCGGTGGTGGCAGCGCCGCCAGCTGCCTCAACGATCATCGCCATCGGATTTGCTTCGTACATCAGACGCAGCTTGCCGCCCTTGTCCTTCATCTTGCTATCGAGCGGGTACATGAATACTCCGCCTCGGGTGAGGATACGATGAACGTCGGCAACCATCGAGGCCACCCAGCGCATGTTGAAGTCGCGCTCGCGGGGACCTTCCTTGCCAGCCTGCAGTTCGGCAATGTAACGCTGGACAGGCGGCTCCCAGAAGCGCTGATTGGACGCGTTGATGGCGTATTCCTTGGTATCTTCGGGAATCGTCATGTAGGGATGGGTGTAGATGAAGCTGCCCATCTCGCGATCCAGCGTGAAACCATGCACGCCATCGCCGACGGTGAGCACCAGTTGGGTGGAAGGCCCGTACACCGAATAACCCGCTGCCACCTGCGCCGTGCCGGGTTGCATGAAATCAGCCTCGGTGGCCGCCGCGCTGCCTTCCGGGCAGCGGAGCACGGAAAAGATGGTTCCGACGGAGATGTTCACATCGATGTTGGACGAGCCATCCAGCGGGTCGAACAGCAGCAGGAAGCCGCCTTTCGGGTAATCGTTGGGGATCGGGCGGATCTCCTCGACTTCCTCGGAAGCCATCGCCGCCAGATGGCCGCCCCATTCGTTGGCCTGGATCAGGATGTCGTTGGCGATGACATCAAGCTTCTTCTGGGCCTCGCCCTGCACATTGTCGCTGCCAGCCTCGCCCAAGACGCCAGCCAGGGCGCCCTTGGAAACATTGACCGCGATGGCCTTGACCGCACGGGCGACGACCTCCATCAGCAGGCGCAGATCGGCGCCCATCAGGCCCTTGCGCTGCTGCTCGATCAGGAATTGGGTGAGCGTGACTCGTCGCATGACTCGGATCTCCAGAATAACCTGTAAAAGTGGAGATTATCGCCCGGATCAGGGCCGTCCGTCGTTTATGATTGCGGTTCGATTTTTTTGTTGGGTGCCTCCGCCCCTCGAGAAGCGCTCTTCGCAAGTCATCATGGAAGTCTTGGTCATCGGCGCCGGCCTTGCTGGCGTCACGAGTGCCTGGTACCTAGCGCAGGCCGGATGTCGCGTCACCGTCATTGATCGCCAGCCCGGCCCGGGCCGGGAAACCAGCTTCGCCAATGGCGGGCAGATCTCCGTCAGTCACCCCGAACCCTGGGCCAATCCGGCGGCACCCGCCACCGTGCTGCGCTGGCTCGGTCGGAGCGACGCCCCGCTGCTGTTCCGCTGGCGCGCTGACGCCGCTCAGTGGCGCTGGGCGTTCTCGTTCCTGCGCGAGTGCATGCCCAGCCGAACGGCCCGCAACACCGCAGCCATCGCAAATCTGGCTATCTACAGCCGCAATGAACTAAGAGCGCTCCGCGAAGCAACGGGCATTCAGTATGAAGCCGGTTCGGGCGGCATACTTCATCTGTTCGAGACCCGGCGGGAGCTCGAACACCTGCCGGCAAAACTCGATCAACTGCAAAAACTCGGCATCCACGCCAGGATTATCACCCCTGACGAAGCAATTGCACTTGAGCCCGCCCTGCGCAACCTGCGTCCTCGCCTCGCCGGCGCGCTACACGGCATGGACGATGAAACCGGCGATGCGCATCTGTTCTGTGTCGAACTGGCCAAGCTCGCCGAAGCCGCCGGCGTGCGCTTCAACTTGAGCAGCATTGTCCAGTCGTTCGACACCATCAATGGCAAGATCACTGGCGTGCGTGTACTCGACAGTGCGCACCGGACGGGCGTTCTGAGGGCCGATACTTTCGTGCTGGCCGCCGGCAGCTACAGTCCGACGCTTGCGCGGCAATTGGGTATCCGCCTGCCCGTCTACCCGGTGAAGGGCTACTCGATAACTGCCCCCATCCTCGATCCAGACCTCGCGCCGCGCCTCAGCCTGACCGACGAATCCCGGCGCATCGTATGTTCACGACTAGGCAGTCACCTGCGGGTGGCGGGGACCGCCGAACTCAATGGCTACAACCTCGACCCGAACCCGGCCCGCAGCGCTTCCATCATCAAATGGATTGAAGACCACCTGCCGGGTGCCGCCGATCTCGGCAAGGCCCAGCACTGGTGCGGACTTCGTCCCGCCACGCCGAGCAACGTCCCCTTGATTGGGCGGACGCGGGCGGAAAACCTCTTCCTCAACACGGGTCACGGCACACTAGGCTGGACACTCGCCTGTGGTTCGGGACGCGCGCTCAGTGACATCGTGACGGGCCGGCAGCCGCAACCCGACTTTCCGTTTCTGCTTGGCAAGTCCCGCTGAGGGCACTCGGGCGCTCAGACGTCGGCCGTCTCTTCAAACAGTGAGCGATAGACGAATGCTGAGAGCACCACCTGCTCGGCGTGGGGAATGTCGCCAAACTGCACGCCGTGATTCACCTGCGGCGTTTCCCCCTCCGCAGCAGCGGCGGCATGCACCGACCGCAGCACGGCCGGCACGGTGAGATACTCCTCGACATCGCTCACCATCACCCGAAACTTGATCGAGATGTTGTCGTCCTTGAGGCCCACCGGCGCCTTTGCGGTGAGCATCGCACCGCCTGTGCTCAAATCCACCAGAGACGCGGCATGAGCACGTCCGTCAGCACCGCTCACCGCACAGATCAGATTGACCCGCGCCCGGGCGCCGCGACGCACTACCAGCCCACGGACCTGGCTCGGGTAAGTCAGGTGCAAATGGGGAAACGGGACATTCGCCACCTTGTAGATCGTGGTCCCGAACGCATACACGCTCTTGCCGGAGAACATCCGGACGACAAAGGCCTGCCCTTCGCGCATCAACAGTACCTTGCCATCCACCGACGGCGTGGACACGATGATGCTCTTGCCCTTGAGGTAGCCGATCAACTTGACGTAATAGCGCGACTGGGTGGTGTCTCCCTGGGACTGGAGCTGCAGCGTGTCGCCGATGTCGAGCCTCACGTCATCGAAGGCAAACGAGCTTTCGCTGGGCTTGTCTCCGCCGCTTTCGGTATTGAGCTTGGTCTCGCTGATCTGCAGCTTGCGGAACAAGCCACGTTCCATCAGCGCTTTCTTCTGGTTTTCGGTTTCCACGATCACGCCACGAGCAAGCAGCAACTGCTTCCTGTCGTCGTATAGCGCCCAAGGAACCGGTTGCCCGATCTCGACCTCACCACTATTTACCCGAACGAAGGACATCACCCACCTGCAATGTAAACACGAGTGAGCGAGATATCGTCAGCAGGGCACTACTACTTTAGGGGCAATTTGGCGGTTGAATCTGCATTACGCGAATCGACCGGTCTCCGGATGCGCTCAAGGAGCACTGTCGACACATGGGAGAGACCAGCCGCCTCGAGCTGCAGCAGGAGCCGGGTCATCCGGCGCATGTGCCGGCCCGCCGTTGTCGCATCCCGCTCGCCTTGCAGGCGCTGCGCGAGCGCCTGGAGTTCCTTCAGGTCAGCCAACGCTGGCGGAACATAGCCGGCATTGCGGAGGATCTTGTTGGCCATTCGCGCGTCGGTGGGGACAAGACAGTCGTCCTCGAACACCAGCGGACGTCCTTCACCCGGCAGACCTGACAGCTCACCCCGGGCAAGCGCTGCACGGATGCGCTCTTCTGCGAGGATGTCAAAGACGCTCATCGCCAGGCCACGCGAAAGACGGGAGTCAGGCCGGCTGACCTTCCGTCGGAACTGCCTCTTCCGCCTTCGCAGGTGGCGTGCAGCAGGACGACGAACCGTCCTCGCAGTCGGCCTGTGGCGGATTGCGGATCTCGCCCGTCGTGGTATCGAAACCGATGGATTCAATATACGACGACAGCGCGGCATCCATCGTCGCGACATGGTTGTCGAACCACACCGGAAGCTCACGAATCAGCTGACGGCCGAGAGCCTCGTCGCCACGCTCCATGCGCTTGCGCACGTCCCGACAGACAGCCAGCACCCGATCGTGTTCGGCTTTGTGGCAGGCCGGAAAGCCGATCTGCTCCATCCAGCGATTTTCCTGATCGAAGTGCTCGATGGAATGAGCGATGAACGCATCCATCTCGGCAAGCAACTCGGCACCCGAAACATCCAGGAGGCGATTGTAGGCGTCAACGAATTCGACGTGCGTCTGATCCATCGGCGCCAGACCGAGAACGAGTTTTTCAGACCATTCCATGGCAGCCATGTCGGGAAACCTTTAAGCGTGAGTGAATGCAGATTGAGGGGAGCACTGTACGCCCACGCGGACAGGCCGTTCCCTGAGCCAGATCAAGCTGCGCGCCTGGCGTGAACCTACTTGACGAGCTTCAGATGGTTGCGCCCGCCCTTGGGGGGCTCGGGCGGTTCATCACCTACCGTTGACTCGATCGTCTCGCCCGATTCAGCCTCGGCTTCGGCTGCCATCTCGGCATCGTGCGCGGGCACGCCAGCCACCTCGAAGGCCATCCCGTGGCCGTTCTCGCGGGCGTAGATCGCAGTCACATTCTCGACCGGGACCGAGATGTTCTGGGCGATGCCTGCAAAACGCGCCTGGAACGCAATCAGCTCATTACCGATCACGAGGCTCTGGGTGGCATCGGGACTGATGTTGAGCACGATCTGACCATCCTGCACGAACTGTCGCGGCACCATCGTGCGCCGATCGACAGCCACCGCGATGTACGGGGTCAGCCCCTGATCGGCACACCATTCATAAATGGCCCGAACCAAATATGGCTTGGTGGAGATTTCACTCATGAGTCGAACTTTTCAGCCTGTTTAACCCTGACGAGCCGACTGACGGTCGCGGGCACTACATTGAGCATACGGGCCCGATGACCGTCGGAGCAAACGCCAGGAAAATAGGGCAACGACATCATCAAGCAGGCCCGGCTTGGCGATCAGCGGCGCATCACCTTTTCCGATGGCGTCATCGCATCGATGAAACCCTGACGGCTGAAGATGCGCTCAGCGTACTTCATCAGCGGAGCTGCCGACCGCGGCAGTTCGATGCCGTAGTGATCCAGACGCCACAGCAGCGGGGCGATTGCCACATCGAGCATCGAGAACTCTTCGCCCAACAGGAACTTCTGCTTGGTGAACATCGGGGCCAGCTGAGTCAGCTGGTCCCGAACGTGAGCACGCTCCTTCTCGGCACCTTTGGGATTCTTTTCCAGGGCGTCGATGTGGGAGAAGAGCTCAAGCTCGAAGGTGTGCAGCAACTGACGAGCCCGCGCGCGCATGATCGGGTCGGGCGGCATCAGCTGGGGATGCGGGAAACGCTCGTCGATGTACTCGTTGATGATGTTGGACTCGTACAGCACGAGATCACGATCAACCAGCACAGGAACCCGGTTGTACGGGTTGATGACGGCGATGTCTTCCGGCTTGTTGAAGAGATCGACATCAATCACCTGGAAATCCATGCCCTTTTCAAAGAGCACGATACGACACCGGTGACTGAAAGGATCTGTCGTTCCGGAATACAAATTCATCATCGTTGTGTTACCCCACGGATACTCTGAATCACGCACCACGCGCCGGGCGCGTGGTGCGTCTTGCTCAATGACAGCAAGAGATTGCATCGGCTTGAATGCAGCGGCCGATTAGTGAACGTCCTTCCAGTAGTTCTTCTTCAGAAGATAGGAAAGAACGAAAAGAACACCAAGGAAAGCAATGACGATGCTGCCAATGGACTTGCGGGTCTCGGCCATCGGCTCGCCCATCCAGGTGAGGAAGGAGACGAGATCGGCAACCGACTTGTCGTAATCTTCCTTGGACATGGAGCCCGGCTTGCCCTGCTCGAGATGGATCGCTTTGGTCTTGCCGCCGTGACCGTCATCCTTCTCCTCGACCTTGGCAACCTGCTCACCCTGCAGTTCGTAGAGGACGTGCGGCATGCCGACGTTCTCGAAAACCACGTTGTTCCAGCCGGTCGGACGCTCGCTGTCACGGTAGAAACCGCGCAGATAGGTGTACAGCCAGTCGGCGCCGCTGCCGAACTCGGAAGCGCGCGAACGGGAGATCACGGTCAGATCGGGAGGCGCGGCGCCAAACCAGACCTTGGCCTCGTCACGCTGCATCGCGATGCGCATCGGCTCGCCGATCTTGTCGGCAGTGAACATCAGGTTGTCCTTGATCATCTGCTCGGACAAACCGATCTGCTGCAGCCGGTTGTAGCGCATGTAGCTGGCGCCGTGACAGTTCAGGCAGTAATTGACAAAGAGCTTGGCGCCATTTTGCAGGGCGGCCGGCTCGGTGGACACCGGAGCCTTGTCCAGGTGCAGTTCGGGGCCGCTGGCCAGCGCGAGCAGCGGTGCGAACAGGAGAGACGTCAAAAGTTTTTTCATGGCTTTCATTCTCATTAACCGGTCACGCGATCAGGCTCGGGCTTGCACTTGTCCATCTTGGAGTACCACGGCATCAGCAGGAAGAAGCCGAAGTAGATCACCGAGCAGATCTGCGACACGAGGGTGCGACCCGGGGTCGGGGGCAACACGCCCAGGTAGCCGAGGATGAAGAAGGCGATGATGAAGACCGTCAGGATCAGCTTGAAGAGGCCGCCCTTGTAACGAATCGACTTGACCGGGCTGCGGTCGAGCCACGGCAGGAAGGCGATGATCACCACCGCGGCGCCCATGGCAACCACACCCCAGAACTTGGCGTCGATACCGAACAGCGGGTAGGTAACCGCACGCAGGATCGAGTAGAACGGGGTGAAGTACCAGACCGGCGCAATGTGCGGCGGGGTCTTCAGCGGGTCTGCCGGGATGAAGTTGTTGAACTCCAGGAAGTAACCGCCGCCTTCAGGGGCAAAGAACACGATGAAGGAGAAGACGATCAGGAAGCCGACGACGCCAACGATGTCCTTCACGGTGTAGTACGGGTGGAAGGGGATGCCGTCCAGCGGGTGGCCGTCAGCGCCCTTCTTCTTCTTGATCTCGACACCATCGGGGTTGTTGGAGCCGACTTCATGCAGGGCAATGATGTGGGCAGCCACCAGGCCGATGAGGATCAGCGGCACGGCGATGACGTGGAAGGAGAAGAAGCGGTTCAGGGTTGCATCGGACACCACGAAGTCGCCACGGATCACGACGGAGAGGTCGGGACCGATGACGGGGATCGCGGAGAACAGGTTCACGATCACCTGGGCGCCCCAGAAGGACATCTGCCCCCAGGGCAGCAGGTAGCCCATGAAGGCCTCGGCCATCAGCGCCAGGAAGATCAGGGTGCCGAAGATCCAGATGAGCTCGCGGGGCTTGCGGTAGGAACCGTAGAGCAGGCCGCGGAACATGTGCAGATACACCACGATAAAGAACGCCGAAGCGCCGGTGGAGTGCATGTAGCGGATGATCCAGCCGCCCGGCACGTCACGCATGATGTACTCGACGGAGGCGAAGGCCACCGGCACGCCGGAGGCGTTCAGGGAGGCGTCCGGCTTGTAGTGCATGACCAGGAAGATGCCGGTCACGATCTGGATCACCAACACCAGCAGTGCCAGCGAGCCGAAGAAGTACCAGAAGTTGAAGTTCTTGGGCGCGTAGTACTCGGTGAGATGGCCCTTGATGGAGGACGTCAGCGGGAAGCGCGCGTCGATCCAGTCCAAAACCGCTTGAGATTTGGTCGTCATCGTTTATGCCTTTCCGTCTTCGCCGATGATGATCTTGGCGTCGCTCAGATACTTGTGCGGCGGGATCTCGAGGTTGTCGGGCGCCGGCTTGCTCTTGTACACCCGGCCGGCCATGTCGAAGGTCGAACCGTGACACGGGCACAGGAAGCCACCGGGCCAGTCGGCCGAGACACCGCTTTCGGCACCGGTCTTGAACTTATCGGACGGCGAGCAGCCCAAGTGCGTACAGATACCGACCGCCACCAGGATTTCCGGCTTGATGGAACGGGTTTCGTTCTGGGCGTAAGCCGGTTGCATCGGCTTCTCGGATTTCGGATCGCTGACCTCGCTATCGGTCTTCTTCAGCGAATCCAGCATTTCCTTGGTCCGATTGATGATCCAGACCGGTTTGCCACGCCACTCGACGGTCATCATCTGACCAGGCTGCAGCTTGCTGATATCCACCTCAACCGGAGCACCGGCTGCCTTGGCTCGTTCGGACGGCGTCAGGCTCGCGACAAACGGTACGGCGGCGGCTACAGCGCCCACGCCCCCCGCAGCCGACGTCACCAGCAACAGCTGGCGCCGACCCGCATCCACTTTTTGATCCACGCTCATGGCCCACTAACCTCAATAAAAGAGACTTCGAAGATCGCAATACGGAAAACCTGCGGAGTATAGCGAAATACCCGTCCTAAAAAAAGGGCCAGCCTGCTAAACCCGCGCCAGCATTGGAGATTATTCGTGTTTTGGGGCTAGCCGGAAGGCATCCGACACGCCATTCCGGGGCTGACTGGCACAGTTTTTTCGGCGACGTGGCAAGGGCTTGGAGGCCGCCGGGGCATAATTGCCGCCGCCCCCAGTTGCTGCCAGAACAAATTTCCATGCCCGCCCCGCTCTATCGCCTCGCCCGACGCATCGTTTTCTCTACCCTGCTCGGCGGTGCGCTGCCGGCCCTTGCAGACGCCTGGCCCCCGACCCTCGAGGCCAGCCTTGCGCGGGCCGGGATTCCTCGCAGTGCTACGGCCGTGCTGGTCCAGGACGTGGAGGCGACACCGCCGCTCATCGCCCAGCGCCTCCAGGACCCGATGAACCCGGCCTCGGTGATGAAGCTGGTGACAAGCTTTGCGGCGCTCGACCGCCTCGGACCCGCCTTTACCTGGAAGACCCGCCTTGCCACCCGCGCCGACATCCGGCAGCAGACGCTCTTGGGCGATCTCCACATCCTCGGCGGTGGCGATCCGCGGCTGTCCCGCGAGCGCCTCTGGCTGGTCCTGCGCGATCTACGCGCACAGGGTATCCGGCGCATCGACGGCGACGTGATCACCGACCGTAGCCTCTTCCGTCTGCCACCCCACGACCCAGGCGCCTTCGATCAGCGCCCGCTGCGCCCCTACAACGCCGGCGCCGACGCGCTCTCGGTCGATTACGGGGCGATCCGGATACGCATCCAGCCCAGCGCCGGCGGTGCCATTGCCAGCAGCGAACCACTACCGACCGGCCTCACCATCGACAACCGAATCCGGCGCGGACAGGCCGGCGCTTGCGGCGACCCAACCAACGCCCTCGTGGCCAGCAGGACCGAAGGCGCCAGCGGCATCCGCCTGACCCTGGAAGGCGCGCTGCCCCTTGGCTGCACCGAGGCCTTCGACTGGAACCTGGCACCACTACCGCCCGATCGTCTCTTCGAAGGCGTTTTCCGGGCGATCTGGAAGGAACTCGGCGGAGAGATTGGTGGACGCTTCCGCGACGGGCGCACGCCGCCCGATGCCCGCCTGCTTGCCGAAACCGTCTCGCCGGCGCTGCCGGAAGTGCTGCGGGACATGAACAAGTGGTCGAACAACGTGATCGCCCGGGAGGTGCTCGCCACCCTCGGTGCGGTGAGCGAGCCAGGGGAGGACTCCGTCGCCGCTGGCGCGCGGACCATCCTGCGCAGCCTGACCAGCAACGGCATATCCACCGCCGGGCTAGTGATCGAGAATGGCGCCGGGCTGTCGCGGAACGAGCGCGTCACCGCCGCCACGCTGGGCCAAATGCTGCAATCGGCCTGGCGCAGCCGGACGATGCCGGAGCTGATCTCGTCGCTCCCGGTGGCCGGTATCGACGGCACCGCCCGCAAACGACTTGCTGGCAGCCCGGCGGCGGGATCGGCGCACGTCAAGACTGGCACCATCGACGGTGTGCGCAGCATTGCCGGTTACGTGCTCGCCAACAGCGGGCGACGCTATGTGGTGGTGCTGATGATCAACCACCCCAACGCCGGCGCGGCGCGGGAGGTACAGGACGCGCTGATGGAATGGGTCGCCGGGCTGTGATCAGCTCTGGTAGGCGTGGCGCCGCAAGGCATCGAAGGGGATGACCTCAAGCGCCGCCATGTGGGTGGCCTCAAGCACCACCGGCGGGGCCATGCCTGCTTCCCAAGCCTCGCGCCAGCGCAGGGCACACAGGCACCAGCGATCACCGGGCTTGAGGCCGACGAAGCGGAACTCGGGCCGCGGCGTGGAGAGATCGTTGCCGCGCATCTTGCTGAAGGCCAGAAACTCGGCCGTCACCTTGACGCACACATGATGACGTCCGATATCGTCGGGGTCGGCTTCGCAGCAGCCGGTGCGCATCCAGCCGGTGAGTGGCGCGTAGCTGCAAGCGAGCAGTGGCCCGCCAAGCACGTTGAGGGCGTCGTTGGGAGGCAGTTCGCTGCTCAATCCGGGTACCCCTGAGGGTTGGTGCTCTGCCAGCGCCAGGCATCAGCGCACATTTCCTGGATGCCACGACCGGCTTTCCAGCCAAGTTCCTGTGCGGCCAGCGTGGGCTCGGCGTAACACTGGGCCACGTCACCAGGGCGCCGGGCGACGATTTCGTAAGGCACCGGACGGCCGCTGGCCTTCTCGAAGGCCTTGATCACGTCGATCACGCTGTAGCCGGACCCGGTGCCGAGATTGACGGTGAGCACGCCCGGGCGCTCGGCCAGACGGCGCACCGCCGCCACGTGGCCGACGGCCAGATCGACCACATGGATGTAGTCGCGCACGCCGGTGCCGTCGGGCGTCGGGTAATCGCCACCGAAAACGCGCAGCTGGGGCAGACGGCCGACGGCCACCTGGCTCACGTAGGGCATCAGATTGTTGGGCAGGCCGTTCGGGTCTTCGCCAATCCGGCCGCTGGCGTGGGCGCCCACCGGATTGAAGTAGCGCAGCAGCGCAACACGCCATTCGGGGTCGGCGGCGGCGAGGTCGGACAGCACGAACTCCATCATCCACTTGGTGCGGCCGTAGGGATTGGTCGGCCCAGTGGGGAAATCCTCTCGGATCGGCACACTGGCTGGATCGCCATACACCGTGGCGGACGAACTGAACACCAGCGACTTGACACCCGCCTCGGCCATCACCTCGGCCAAAGCAACCGTGCCAGCGATGTTGTTGTCGTAGTACATCAGCGGCTTGGCGACGGATTCGCCGACCGCCTTGAGGGCCGCGAAGTGGATCACGGACTCGACGGCGTGGGCGGCGAAGATCTCGCGCAGCGCCGCCTTGTCGCGGATGTCGGCGCGGTAGAAAGCCGTCAACTTGCGCCCGGCGATCTCCTCGACGCGGCGCAGGGCCTCAAGCTTGCTGTTGCTGAAGTTGTCCACCACGACCACGTCGTAGCCGGCCGCAAGGAGTTCGACGCAGGTGTGGGAGCCGATGTAGCCGGCGCCGCCGGTCACGAGGATGGTAGCCATTGAATCAATCGTGTTGGTGAGTGATCGGGAATGCCACGATGATACCGCGCCAGCGCAACCGGCCGGCCGCGCGGAATCGCTCAAACCGCGCCTTTTTCACGCAGGGCTGCAATTTCCTGCGGGGCGTAGCCGAGCCCGGCGAGGATCTCGTCGGTGTGCTCGCCAAGCTTCGGCCCCAGCCATTCGGTGCTGCCCGGGGTATCGGAGAGCTTTGGCACGATGCCTGGGATCTTCATCGGCTGGCCGCCGGGCAGGCTTACCTGCTCGAACATGTCGCGGGCAATGAACTGGGCATCCTTGAACATGTCGGCCACCGAGAGCACCGCGCTGGCCGGCACCTGGGCCGCCTCCATCGTGGCCAGCACCGCATCGCCATCGTGGTCACGCACCCACGCGTCAATGGCCGCGTAGAGTTCGTCGGCGCGGGCGTCGCGGCCGGCGTTGTTGCCAAGGCTGACGTCGTCGGCCAGATCCGGGCGACCGATGGCGTTCATCAGCCGCTTGAAGATTGCGTCACCGTTGCCGCCGATGATGATATGGCGGCCATCGCAGGTGGTATGGGTGTTGGACGGGGTGATGCCGGGCATCACATTGCCGGTGCGCTCGCGCACGAATCCGGCGACGTCGAACTCCGGCACCATGCTCTCCATCATCGCGAAGACAGCTTCGTAGAGCGCCACATCCACCACCTGCCCGACGCCACCCTTCACCTCGCGGTGACGCAGCGCCATCAGTGCGCCGATGGCGGCCCATAGGGCGGCGATGGAATCGCCGATGGAGATGCCGGTGCGCACCGGCGGACGATCCGGAAAGCCGGTGATGTAGCGCAGCCCACCCATGGATTCGCCAATGGCACCAAAGCCGGGGCGATCCTTGTACGGCCCGGTCTGGCCGAAGCCCGACAGGCGCACCATCACCAGGCCCGGATTGACGGCGGAGAGCACATCCCAGCCCAGGCCGAGCTTTTCGAGCACGCCAGGGCGGAAGTTCTCGACCACGATGTCCGCCTCGGCCGCCAGCTTGCGCACCGCGGCGAGGCCGTCCGGATCCTTGAGGTTGGCGGTGAAGGAACGCTTGTTGCGCGCCTGCACCGACCACCACAAGGACGTGCCCTCGTGCAGCTTGCGCCATTGGCGGAGCGGGTCGCCGCCATCGGGCGATTCGACCTTGATCACCTCGGCGCCGAACTCGGCCAGGATACGGGTACAGAACGGGCCGGCGATCAGCGTGCCAAGCTCAAGCACCTTTACGCCGGCAAGGGGTTTGGCCGGTTGGACCATCGTGGGGCTCCCGAAGGGGACGGAATCAGAGGGCTCGGCGCTCCACCAGCGCCTGGGCGATGGTGCCGGTGTCGATGTGTTCCAGCTCGCCACCCACCGGAATGCCGCGGGCGATGCGGCTCACCTTGATGCCGCGGCTCTTCAGCAGCTCGGAGATCATGTGGGCGGTGGCTTCGCCCTCGTTGGTGAAGTTGGTGGCGAGGATGACCTCCTGCACCACGCCGTCACAGGCGCGGTTGAGGAATTTCTCCAGCCCCAGCTCCCGCGGACCGATGCCATCCAGCGGCGACAGGCGCCCCATCAGCACGTAGTACAGACCGTGGAAGCTGTGGGTCTGCTCGAGCATCGCCAGATCCGCCGGCATCTCGATGACGCATAGCTGGCTGGCGTCTCGCTGGGGATTGGAACAGCGGGCGCACACCTCGTCTTCGCAGAAGGTGTTGCAGCGGGCGCAGTGGCGCAGCACCTCCAGCGCGTGCCCGAGCGCGGTGGCCAGCCTGGCTGCACCGCGCTGGTCCCGCTGCAGCAGATGGTAGGCCATCCGCTGGGCGGATTTCGGCCCCACGCCCGGCAGGCAGCGCAGGGCTTCGATGAGGGCGTCGAGGCTGGAAGGTGCGCTCACGGCGGGTCAGAAGGGCATCTTGAAGCCCGGCGGCAGGTTGAGGCCGGCAGTGAAACCGGACATCTTTTCCTGGGTGGTGGTTTCCACGCGGCGCACGGCGTCATTGACCGCAGCAGCCAGCAGGTCTTCGAGCATTTCCTTGTCGTCCATCACCGACGGGTCGATGGTGACGCGACGCACGTCGTACTTGCAGGTCATCTGGACCTTGACCATGCCGGCGCCGGACTGGCCTTCGACTTCGATGCTGCCAAGGCTGTCCTGCATCTTCTTCATGTTTTCCTGCATTTGCTGGGCCTGTTTCATCAGGCCGGCGATGCCGCCTTTCATCATGGTGACTTCTCCAGAGAGTGGGGTTCAGAGGGGTTTGACCGACGCTTCCTCGAGCGTCGCGTCGAATCGTTCGATCAGTTCGCGAACAAATGGGTCCTGCTCCAGCGACGCCACTGCGGCTGCATGGCGCACGGCCTTCTCGGCCTGATTGCGCTGGGCGGGGGTTTCGGTGGCGATCTCGCCGATCTCGATGGCGACCCGCACAGGGCGGCCGAGGTGGGCGGTCAGCGCGTCCTGCAGCTTCTCGGCGCCGCCCTTGTTGATCTGCAGCAGGTGCCGATGGGTGTGGGACAGGCGCAGCTTGAAGGTGTCGTCGGCGGTGCCGAGCAGCTCGCAGTGCTGGGCAAGCTCGCGATTGAGGCCGCCGAGGCCCAGCTCGTTGAGAAGCCCGTGCCAGTCGACGTTGCCGGACAGTGCCGGTGCCGGCCTGGCGGGTTCGGGCTCAGGTTCCGGTTGGCGGATCGCGATGGGCTCGGTCTCCGGGGCGACGGCGACCGGCGGCACTTCGCGGGGCGGCGCCGGCTGGGGCATGGGGCGCGCCGGGGCGATCTCGTGGGCTTCCGGGGGGAGATCCTCCCAGGGTGGCACACTGCTGCCGTAATCGGGACCGCTGGATTCGACCGGCTTGGCGACTTCTGCCGGCTTGACAGGCTCGGGGACACGAACCGGTTGAGGCGCAGGCGGCGACACCTCGGCACTGACCGATGGCGGCTCGGGCGTGCGCACGGGCTCCGGCGCCGGCGCAACTGCTGCAGAACGAGGCGGCTCGACCGGCTCAGCGACAGGCTTTGGCGCCGGCGTCGAGGCGGGCGTCGCAGGACGGGCGACCGGCGGCACCGGGCGGGCCTGCCCCTGTCCGCCCCCCCCGGCAACCACCGCGCCCAGCCCGGCGGGCTGATCAGGACGGAAGGCGAAGAGCCGCAGCAGGGTCATCGAGAAGCCGGTGGTCTCGTCGGGAGCCAGCGGCAGCTCATCGCGGCCGTGGATCGTGATCTGGTAGGCAAGTTGCAGGAACTCGGCGTCGAAGGCCTGGGCGTAGGGCGCGAGGCGGGCGGCCTCGAACTCGTCGGTGATCGCGGCTGGCGCCAGCTGGACCAGGGCGATGCGGTGCAGCAGCGCGGCCAGCGACTGCAGCGCCGATTCAAACGACAGGCTGCGCGCTTCCATGCCATCAACGGCCGCCATCAGCGCAGCCACGTCGTTGGCGACCAGCGCATCCAGTACGGCGTAGAGGTGATCGTCGCCCACCGTGCCGAGCATGTCCTGCACGGCTTGTTCCTCGACCTTGCCGGCGCCGTGGGCGATGGCCTGGTCGAGCAGCGACAGGGAATCGCGCATCGAGCCGTTGGCGGCCTTGGCGATGTGGCGCAGGGCGCCCGGCTCGAAGGGCACGGCCTCGGCCTCGAGCAGCCGGGTGAGATGCCCGACGATGTGGCCCGGCGGCATCTGCTTGAGGTTGAACTGCAGGCAGCGCGACAGCACGGTGACCGGGATCTTCTGGGGATCGGTGGTCGCGATGATGAACTTGACGTGCTCTGGCGGCTCCTCGAGCGTCTTCAGCATGGCGTTGAAGGCGTGCCCGGTGAGCATGTGCACTTCGTCGATCATGTAGACCTTGTAGCGGCCCTGGACCGGCGCATACACCGCCTGGTCGAGCAGCGCGGCCATGTCGTCCACGCCGCGGTTGGAGGCGGCGTCCATCTCCACGTAGTCGGGGAAGCGGTCGGCGTCGATGGCCGTGCACGCGGCGCACTGGTTGCAAGGCGTGGGCGTCACGCCGGTCTCGCAGTTGAGCGCCTTGGCGAGGATACGCGAGATGGTCGTCTTGCCGACGCCGCGGGTGCCGGTGAAGAGATAGGCGTGGTGGAGGCGGCCGGTGGACAGGGCGTGGGTCAGCGCACGGACCACGTGCTCCTGCCCGACGAGCGTCTCGAAACTGCGCGGGCGCCACTTGCGGGCAAGGACTTGATAGGCCATGGCGGAATTCTATCAGGCGCCGGCACCGGGCCGACGGGCTCCGACACGAACGGCGAACGGATGTAAAAAGGGGCGTCCGCCTGGACGCCCCTCGAATTCGGGGTGGCGAGCCCGACCCCCGGCACTAGCAGGGAACGGCTGTGGCTGCTGCCTTCCGGCCCTGACCAGGTTCACCGCGCTGCTATGCGGGGAGACCCGCCACGGCGCGCATTCTAACAGCAGGCCGCGGCCGCGCCCAATTTTCTTTCAAGGCATTTTTTGCGCCGCAGCAGCGGGGCCAAAGGGCAGCACGACCACCATCTCCAGCCCACCACCTGGGCGATTGCGCGCCGTAATCGATCCACCGTGAGCCTCGACCGCCCGCCGCGCGATGGCCAGCCCGAGCCCGAAGCCGCCCGCCGACTGCCCCGCTGGGCTGCGGTAGAAGGGCTCGAAGATCGCCGTCAGGTCGGCCTCCGGCACGCCAGGCCCGCGGTCGGCCACGGTGAGCACGAAGCGCCCGTCGGCGGCGCTGGCGCGCACTTCCACCACGGTGCCTTCAGCGGTGTATTTGACCGCGTTGCGGATCACGTTCTCGAAGGCGCGCTGGACGAGCTCGACACGCATCTCGCCTTCCACCTCGCCTTCGCCGGCAAAGCTCAACTCACGGCCGCGGGTCTGGGCCTCGAAGCGGGCGTCGTCGGAAATTGCGGCCGCCAGGTCAAACAACTCGACTGCCTCGGTGCGACTGTCGCGGGTACCGGCGTCGAGTCGTGCGATGGTGAGGAGCTGGCCGACCAGCTCATCCAGGCGCACCGCCTCGCGCTCGATGCGGTCGAGGGTCGCCTCGAGCTTGGCCGGGTCCTGCCGCGCCAGGCCAATGGCGGCCTGCAGGCGTGCGAGCGGCGAACGCAGCTCGTGGGAGACATCGTGGAGCAGGCGGCGCTGGGCACCGATGAGGTGCTGGATCTGCTGGGCCATGCGGTCGAAGTCGCCGCCCAGATCGGCGATCTCGTCACGCCGGGCGCCCATCAGCGGGCCGACGCGGGTTTCCAGCTGACCGTCTGCCACCGCCCCGAAGGCCCAGCGCAGGTTACGGATGGGCCGGGCGAGATACCAGGCCAGCAGCGCGCTGAACACCACGCTGGCGATCAGCCCGACGATGATGGGCAGCCACGGATCGGGCGGCAGCGGGCCGTGACGGTCGAAGGGCGGACGCGCGCCCTTGGGCGGCTCTCCCAGCCTCAGCCCCGCTCCGGGCGGCAGATCACGGCGCGGCTCGAAGCGCGGCTCGCCGGGCACCTGCGGCACGAACAGCAACAGGCGCTGGCCATCCGGCGTACTTGCCAACCGAGCGGGGCGACGCGGATCGTCCGAGCTTGCCTTGGCGCGGGCATCGGCCACCAGATCGGCGCCCACCTCGCGGCCGAAGACCTCGCGTCCGGCCTCGTCCACCACAAAGATCCGCGGCATCCGCTCCCCGCGCCACTCGGCAACGAGATCGCGCAAGGCCGGCAAACCACCATGGCCCAGCACCGACGCCGCCGCCGACAGCGCCAGCGTCACCCGCGGGCCACCGTTCAGCAGCGGATCGCGCTCGGCCTCGATACGCTCGCGCTCCTTTTGCTGATGCCACCACACGGCGCTGCCCACGCCGACACCGGCCAGCAGCAGGGCCAGCCAGAAGGCGAAGAAGAACTTCCAGAACAGCCGACCAAATCTCACACGCGGTCCTTCACTCGCGGATCAGCTGGTAACCCAGCCCGCGCACGGTCTCGATCCACGAACGTCCGTCGGGCCGCGAACCCAGCTTGTGACGGATGCTCGACAGATGCACGTCGATGCTGCGATCAAAGCGCGCCAGCGGCCGTCCAAGGCCCTGCTCGGACAGCTCGGCCTTGGTCACCACCCGCCCGGCGTTACGGGCCAGCAGTTCGAGCAGGTTGAATTCGGTGCTGGTGAGATCCAGCGGCGCCCCCCGCCACTGGGCGCGGCGCATCTGCGGCCACATCTGCAGCGCGCCGGCCACCAGCGGCCCGGCGGCATTGTCAGCGGCGGTCGCATCCTGGGTGCGGCGCAGGATCGCCCGCAGCCGCGCAACCAGCTCGCGCGGAGTACAGGGCTTGGGCACGTAGTCGTCGGCGCCAAGCTCCAGCCCGACGATGCGGTCCACGTCGTCGCCCTTGGCGGTGAGCATGATCACCGGCACCTGGCTATGAACGCGGATGCGCCGCAGGGCTTCGATGCCGCCCAGACGCGGCATCATCACGTCGAGCACCACGATGGCGTAGTCGCCGGTCAGGGCGCCCGCCACGCCAGCCTCACCGTCATGGGCCACATCGGCCTCGAAACCCTCCCGCTCGATGTATTCCCGCAACATTGACGACAGCTCCACGTCGTCATCCACCAGCAACACCTTGCTCATCCCGCACCTGCTTTCTGGAAAACCTGCTGCAGATGATACGGGCCGGCGCGTCGCCACGAAATTTCACGGCGGCGCTTTTACCCGCCTTTACATGCCTTTACATGTTGCGAACCGGGCTTAACAGCGCCCTGCCCGAAGATTTCACCTGTCTTCGAGCCCAATGCCCACACCATGCCCCGACGCCATCGCCTGATCGCCCTTGCCACCGCCCTTGCCTTCAGCACCGGCAGCCAGGCCATCAGCCTGCCCGATCTGGGCGATTCAGCCGAGACCGCGCTCTCCCGCCAGAGCGAGAAAGCCCTGGGCGAGCAGACCATGACCAGCCTGCGGGCCTCCGGCGCCATGTTGAACGACCCGGAGGTCAACGCCTATCTCGACGCCCTCGGCCACCGCCTGGTGGCCTCCGACCCCGATCTGGCCGGTCAGCCCTTCAGCTTTTTTGCCGTGGATTCGAGCGAGCTCAACGCCTTCGCCCTGCCCGGCGGCTACATCGGCGTACACACCGGGCTCATTGCCGCCACCCAGAGCGAGAGCGAGCTGGCCTCGGTGCTGGCCCACGAGATCAGCCACGTCAGCCAGCACCACATCGCCCGGCAGATCGCTGCCCAATCGGGCACCCAGATGCTGTCGATGGCCGCGATGGTCGCCGCGATCCTCGCCGCCGGCACAGGCAACGGGCAGGCCGCGATGGCCGCCGCCACCGGCGCCACCGCGGCCCAACAGCAGAGCATGATCAACTACACCCGCGAGCACGAGCAGGAGGCCGACCGGATCGGCTTTCAGCTGCTCACGCGGGCCGGCTTCGACCCGCGGGCCATGGCCAGCTTCTTCGAGCGCCTCCAGCAGAGCACCCGCCTGGTGGACGCCGGCACCACGCCAGCATGGCTGCGTACCCACCCGCTCACCTCCCAGCGGGTCGCGGAAGCCGAGGATCGCGCCTTCGCCCAGCCCTATCGCCAGGTGGCCGACAGCCAGGACTACCACCTGGCCCGCGCCCTGGTGCGCAGTTACGAAGGCACGCCCGGTGATGCCGAGCAGCGCCTCGCCGCCGAACTCGCCGAAGGTCGCTACCGGGACCGCACCGCAGCCCGCTACGGCCTCGCCGCAGCCCAACTGCGGGCCAGCCACTTCGCCGCCGCCGAAGCCACCGTCGATGGTCTCTCCCGCGACGGCTTCCGCCATCCCATGCTCGAAGCCCTGGCCGGCCAGATCCTCAGCCAGTCAGGCCGCATCGATGCCGCCCGGGCCCGCTATGAAGCCGCCCTCAAACGCTACCCGGATCACCTGCAGCTGGTCTACGACTACCCCGCCCTACTCATCAAGCGCGGCGATTTCAAGTCGGCCGCCGCTTTCATCGACGCCCAGCTCGTCACCCGCCCCGCCGACGCCACCCTGCATCAACAGGCCGCCGAAGCCTGGGCTTCACTGGGCAGCCCGCTCAGATCGCACCGCCACCAGGGCGAGTTCTACGCCCTGTCGGGCAGCAGCAAGGCGGCGATGGAGCAGTTTCAACTGGCCCTGAAGAGCACCCGTGACGACAGCCCCGACGTGCAGATCGTCGAAGCCCGCCTGCAGGCCCTGCGCGCCAGGGAGCGCGAGGACAAGGCCGACGGCCGCGGCAACCCGCGCGGTAACAAACCCGAACTCTCCCTTTACCCGCATTTACCCGCCGACAACCGCCGTTAACACGGGGGAATGCGAAATTTCACCCTGTCAGGCGGACAACCCGATCAGCCTGATTGCACAACCAAACTCCAGCAAGGAAACGCCATGAACCTCCGCAAGAAAATCCTGATCCCCCTGGCCCTGGTCACCGCCACCGCCGCCGCCCTCCCCTTCGCCGCCCTGGCCATGGATGGCGGCCCCAATTGCGACGGCCACGGCGGCCCGCGCTTCGGCATGCGCGGCGGAATGGACCGCTTTGAAGGTGGCATGCACATGCCCCCGTTCGTCCGCGAACTCAAGCTGACCGAAGCCCAGCGCGACCAGATCTTCAAGATCATGCATGAGCAAGCCCCGGCCCTGCGCGACAAGGCCAAGGAAGCCCAGAAAGCCCACGCCGACCTGCGCGCCCTTACCTTCTCGGGCAACTACGACGAAGCCAAGGTCAAGGCCCTGGCCGACACCGAAGCCCAGGCCATGGCCGCCATGACCCAGATGCGCGCTGCCAGCGCCAACCAGATCTACCAGATCCTCACCCCCGAACAGCGCAAGAAGGCCGATGAGCTGAAGGCCCAGTTTGAAGCCAACGGCCCCCGCCGCGCTGGCCAGCCGCCCGCCGATGCCCCGGCAGGCAAGCGCCGTTGATCCCTTCCAACCGCAGGGCGCTCCGGCGCCCTGTCTTCAACCGACCTGAGAGAACGCCCATCCCATGCGCCCCCTCGACCCCATCGACCGCAAGATCCTCCACGCCCTGCAACAGGACGGCCGCGTCACCATGACCGATCTGGCCGCCCAGGTCGGGCTGTCCGCCACGCCCTGCACCGAGCGCGTCCGTCGCCTGGAGCGCGAAGGCATCATCTCCGGCTACCACGCCCGCGTGAATCCGCTCGCCCTGGGCCTGCGGGTGCTGGTGTTCATCGAGATCCGGGTGTCCAACAAATCGCCCCAGGTGCTCGACGAGATCCGCCGATCCCTCGAAAAACTCGACGAGATCACCGAATGCCATCTGGTGACCGGCGATTTCGACTACCTCCTCAAGGCCCGACTGGGCGCGCTGGAGGATTACCACGACCTGCTGTGCACCCTGCACACCTACCTGCCCGGCGTGGTGATGCAGCGCAGCTACGTGGTGATGGAAGAGCTCAAGGAAACCCAGTACCTGCGCGCCTGACCCGCGCCGGACAGCGTTCGCGGCCTGGCAGGCGAAAGCCTGCCCGATGCCCGCCCCAAGGGCGCAGAATGGCAGCCGCGGCCGGGCCTTCCGTCCGCACCCGCCGACTCCTCCCGCCACGCCCATGAACTACCTCGCCCATGCCTTTCTTGCCGGGCCGCTCGCCACAGATCGCATCGGCGGGGTGATCGGCGACTTCGTCAAGGGGCCGCTCCCGGCCGGGCTGGATGACGCCCTGGCGGCGGGCGTCGCGCTGCATCGACGCATCGACAGCTTTGCTGACGGCCACCCGGCCTTCCGCCGCAGCCGCGCCCGCATCAGTGCGGCACGGCGGCGGGTGAGCGGCGTGATGGTCGACATGTTCTACGATCACCTCCTCGCCGTGCACTGGGCGCACTTCAGCGCCCGGCCGCTCGAGGATTTCACCGCCGAGACCTACCGGCTGATCGCCGCGCGCTCCGAGCCCTTACCCGACGCCTTCGGACCGGTCTTCGCCCGGATGGCCGCCCAGGACTGGCTCGCCAGCTACCGGGACGCCGCCACCGTGAGCCTGGCGCTCGACCGGATGGCACGCTACCGGCTGCGCCAGCCCAACACCCTGGCTGGCGCGGGGGAAGAACTCAACGACGCGCTGGCCGGCTTCGAGGCCGACTTCTTCGAATTTCTGCCGGACGCGCTCGCATTCGCTGCCCAGGAGCAGGCCCGGCGCTGACCACCGCGCTTCATCGCTCCGCCCCCTAAACATTTTGCCCCCTGTAGCCGTAATGTCTTTTGGCTGACGGCCGCCTCCCGCGCCCTGCCGCCTGGATGACATGAGGACAACAGTGGTGGAAAACCCGTGATGACCGGCCTTTCGTGGCAGTCGTTGAGAACGCGCCTGGTCGCTGGCGCCTTGTTTGTTTCCGTCGCGGCGATCTGGATCGTGATGTTCGTGATCGGCAAGTACCTCCGGGCAGACATGGAGGCCGCCATCTCGGCGCAGCAATACTCAACGGTCTCCCTCATCGCCTCGGGGATTCACCGCTCGGTTACAGAACGCACCGATGTCCTCACTCAACTCGCCCAGCACCTGAACCGCCCGGACGCCCTGGATCACGCCAAGGCCCAGACGCTCCTCGAATCCCAGGCGGGCATCAATCCGCTTTTCAACTGGGGGGTGGTCGTCGTGGATGCCGACGGCCTGGCCCGGGCCAGCGTACCCGCCGCGCTCGACCGCACTGGCACCGCCTATGGCGGGCAGCCCTACATCGCCCTTCTCAAGAACGCCGACCGACGCGTCATCAGCCCCCCGATGATCGGCAAGCGCACCGGTGTGCCGATCATCACCATCGCCGTCCCGATCCGCTCACCCGACGGGCGCTATCTGGGCGCCCTGCTCGGCGTCACCAATCTTCGCGAACCGAATTTCCTCGATCAGATCAGCAATGCCAAATATGGCCACACGGGTGACTTTCTCGTCACCGACGCCAACGCGCGCACCTACATCGCGTCGTCCGACAAGCGCCGCGTGATGCACACCGGGCCGGCGCCCGGCGTGAATCAGGTTTACGACCGCTACCTCGACGGCGCCGAAGGCTCCGGCGTGGCCGTCAGCTCCCGCGGCGTCGAGGAGCTGTCTTCATCGGTACGGATTGGCGACACCGGCTGGCTGATGCAGTCCGTGCTGCCCACCGACGAAGCCTTTCGCGTCGTGCGCCAGATGCAGCAGCGCCTCTTGCTGTCGGCCGTGGCCCTGACCCTGATCGCCGGTCTGATCGCCTGGTGGTGGGTACATCGGCAGCTCAAGCCGCTGGTGCGCTCGGCCGAACGGCTCGACGAGATGCGTCGCGGCACGATCCCCCGGCAAGCGCTGCCCGTCGAGCGGGACGATGAGATCGGCCAGCTTGCCAATGCCTTCAACGGCCTGCTCCAGTCCATCGTCGACCAGGAAGCACTGCTCGCGCGGGTGGCGGCCACCGAACAGGTGCGCAAGATCCTTGCGCACGTACCCGGCATGGTCTTCCAGTACTACCAGCACCCGGACGGCACGGGCGCGTTCCCTTTTGCCAGCGACGCCGTGCGGGATCTTTACGGCATCAGCCCGGAGGAAGTGGAATCCGACGCCAAGCGCATCCGCGATCTGCTCCTGCCGGACGACAGCGCACGCTTCTTCGGGTCGCTGCAGCAATCCGCGGCGCGCATGGAACGCTGGCTGGTGGATTACCGCATCCGGGGCCGCGACGGTCAGATCCGCTGGCTGCACGTGGATGCGGTGCCCGAATCCGGCGGGGAAGACCGGATCGTCTGGTACGGCTTCGTCACCGACGTCACTGCCACCAAGGCCCTCGAGCACGAACTGGAAATCCACCGCTCGCACCTGGAGGAACTCGTCCTCGATCGCACCGAGCAGCTGGAGGAAGCCCGCAACGCCGCCGAAGCCGCCAACGTGGCGAAGAGCACCTTCCTCGCCAACATGAGCCACGAGATCCGCACCCCCCTCAACGCCATCACCGGCATGGCCTTTCTGCTGCACCGTACCGGCGTCACGCCGGAGCAGGCCGACCGCCTCGAGAAGATCGAGGCTGCCAGCAGCCATCTGCTCGAGATCATCAACTCCATCCTGGATCTCTCCAAGATCGAGGCGGGCAAGCTCACCCTCGACGCCGAACGCATCCAGATCCCGAACCTGCTTGCAAACGTCGTTTCGATCATGAACGACCGCGCCGCCGACAAAGGCCTGCAACTGCGCATCGACACCCCGGACGCGCTGCCCGGCGTGATCGGCGACGGCACGCGCATCCAGCAGGCACTGCTCAACTATGTCGGCAACGCCATCAAATTCACCCAGCAAGGCAAGGTCACGATCGGGGTGAGCATCGAAGCCGACGAGGGCAATTGCGTGCGGCTACGCTTCGAGGTGCAGGATACCGGCATCGGCATTCCGGCCGAGACCCAGGACAAGATCTTCAATGCCTTCGAGCAGGCCGACAGCTCGACCACCCGCGAATATGGCGGCACCGGCCTCGGGCTCGCCATCACCAAGCGGCTCGCCGAACTGATGGGTGGATCGGTCGGGGTGCGCAGCACCCACGGCTGCGGGAGCACCTTCTGGTTCACCGCCCGGCTCGACAAGTACACGGAATCGGACGTCGCCGAACCCATGCCGGACCTGGACAACATCGAAATATCCCTGACCGACGCGGCCCGCGGCAAACGGGTGCTGCTGGTGGAGGACGAGCCCATCAGCCAGATGGTGGCCGAAGAGCTGCTCGACAGCGTCGGCCTTGCGGTGGACACCGCCGACAACGGCCTGCAAGCCGTCGAGAAAGCCGGTCAGAAACCCTACGATCTGATCCTGATGGACATGCAGATGCCCCGGATGGACGGGCTCACCGCCACGCGACAGATCCGCCAGTTGCCAGGCTGCGCGGCAACGCCGATCCTGGCCATGACCGCCAACGTGTTCAGCGAGGACAAGGCCAACTGCCTCAAGGCCGGCATGAACGACTTCGTACCCAAACCGGTCGTCCCCGAGCTGCTCTACGCCACCTTGCTGCGCTGGCTGGGCTGACGCCCGCCCGGCGCACCCCAGCAGCACACTGGCCACGACAGGCCGCAGGCGCGGCGAGCGTCATCCAGTCAGTTGCGCAAACCGGCCGGCACCATGTGACCCAGCCCGGCCATCGTGAGCACGCGCCCCACATAGGCGCGAGTCTCGAAATATGGCGGCACGCCACCGTGACGCTGTACCGCGCCTTCGCCAGCGTTGTAGGCCGCCACCACCCGGACGAGGTCGCCCTTGAAGTAGCGGTGCAGCCAGCGCAGATAGGCCAGCCCGCCGCGGATGTTGTCCTCGGCATTGAGCGGGTCGCGCACGTTGAAGCGGGCGGCGGTCTCGGGGATCAGCTGCATCACCCCGCGGGCGTTCTTGGGCGACTGGGCGAGGCGGTCGAAGTTGGACTCGACCCCGGCGATGGCCTGGGCGAGGCGCGGGTCCACGTCGTATTCCCGCGCCAGGCGCACCACCAGCGCCGCCACGTCGCGGCGTCGGACAGGCAGGCTCTGGACATATTTGTCCTCCTGCACCACCGCGATGTGATCGTAGGGATGCTCGTCGGTCAGGCAAGCTGGCATCTGCTGGGGTACGTCGCCCAGCGCATTGCGTGCCAGGGCTTCGCCGGCCTGGGGGTGGCCCAGCTCGTGGGCGAAGGCGAGGAAGGACTTGGCCAGCCCCGCATCGCGCACGCCACGCCCGCCCTGGGCACGCAAGAGCCCGGTGCGGTAGTGGGCCTCGGCGCTGCCGTAGCGGGCCGCCTCGCAGTACAGCGCGGCAGCGAGGGCTTCGTTGCGCTCGCTGCCGGCACCCGTCTCGGCCGCCCAGGCGCGCTCCAGCAGCGAGCGCACCCGCGGCGGCTCGGACTGCCAGCGGTCGGGCATGGGGGCGGTCACCGCACCGGCTGGTGCGACCACCGCCAGCGCGAGGGCCAGGACAGACAGCCGCAACATCACGCCATCACTCCGCCATGCTGACCTTCATCAGCAGATCGACCTTGCGGCGCTCGCTGCCGTCCGGATCGCGCACGATCACCAGCAGCGGGATCTGCTCGGGCGCATCCGCCGGCAGGGTGCCGAAGATGCGCTTGCTGCCGGTGTCGAAGTTGATCCAGCGGGGCAGCGGATCGCCGTTGGCGAGGGTCACGTTCTCGATCTCGCCCTGCCCGGCGATGGGCGCCAGGGACGTCTGGAAGTGCGCGCTGCGCACCGCCGAGAGCAGGATCGGCACCATCAGCGGGCGCACCGGCGTACCGGACGCAGCCGTGAACAGCCCCACCGGCGTGACGGTGCCGGCCGGCACCAGCGGCGGAGCGACCTGCACGAAGATCGCCCCATCCTGCACCGTGCCGCCGCCCGGGGTGGCCGACGAGACACTGCGGTTGTTGTACTGCGGGCCTTCGTTCAGCGCGCCGCCGGGCACCCGGTCGAACTGCTCGGGCGGCAGGTAGCGCGCGGTGGTGATGTAGCCGTTGCCGGACTGGGTGACCTTGTCCGGGCCATACACCGCGTAGCCCGAGGCGAGCACGGTGAAGTCCCGGGCGAGGCCGTTCATGTCCTTGTCGGCGTAGGTGGGGTTGTCGTCGTAGATCAGCCAGCGGCCGTTGGTGGCCACCACGGCGCTGCTGCCCGGCGTGGCCTGGTTGGCGAAGCGCTTGCCGGCGTTGAGGACGACCGCGTTGGAATCGCCACCCGTGCCGGTGCCCGCCACCTGCTGGGTGAGGGTCAGGTTGTCGGCCGGCACATCCACGAAGACCTTGCCGCCCGCGGCGATGCCGGCCACCGGCGCGCCGGCCGCGCGGCTGACACTGCCGACCTCCAGGTTGCCGGCGTTGCGGTACGAGAAGGCCCCGCCGGTGCTGGCGGCCACGGTGTTCACCGTGTTGCCGGCATTCAGCAGCATGCTGTCGCCACCCGCCTCCACCAGCAGGCTGGCGGCCTGCACGGTGCCCGCGCCGGTCTGATGGACGCCGTTGCCGGCGCCGAGGCGGACGGTGCCCGCACCGGCCGTCAGCTTGCCGGCGCCCTGGGCGAGCGCGCCGCCGGCGCTCACGTTGATGTCGGCGCCGCCGCTGGCGAGATCGGTGGCGAGGGAAACGTCGCTGGCACCGCCGCTGGTCGTCAGCGTGATTGACTGACCGCGGGTGGTGATGCCCGTGGTGCTGCCGGCCAGCAGGCTGGTCGGGGTGGTCACCGCATCGACAATAAGCGCGCGGTTGCTGGCGAGGCTGAAGGCGCCGCCGGTCACGTCGGCGGCCACCTTTGCGACGGCGTTGCCGGTGTTGGCGAGCGCTGCGCCGCCTGCCGCCGTCTGCACCCGCAGCTGGGAGGCGCTGAGGGTGGCATCTGCGCCGGTGGTCTGGCTGATGCCGCCCGCCGCCGCGAGGCTGACGGTGTCGGTGCCACCCGCATCGGCGGCGGTGGCGATGGCCTTGGTGACGGCGATGTCGCCGGCCAGGGTCTGCAGGCTGATGCTCCGGCCGGCCGCGGAGGTGCGCACGCCGGCCGTGGTGCCCGCGGCCGCGGCTGTCGCGGTGGTGACGGAACCGACCGTAAGGGCCTGGCTGTTGACCATCGTCAGGTCGCCGCCGGCCACGTCGGCCGCAAGCGTGCCCACGGCGTTGCCGGTGCTCTCCAGCGCGGCCGCGCCGCCCGCCTGAACGCGCAGGGCGTCGGAGGTGATGGAGGCGGCAGCGAGCTGACGCAGGTCGCCGCCCGCCACCAGGGTGGTGACGGCGCCGCTGCCGCTGGTGACCACCGCGTTGTTGAGCGTGAGCGCACCGGCGGTGGCGACCAGCGTGGCGGCGCCGGTGGCACTCACGCCGCCGGTCGTGCCCAGCGTGGCCGTGGGGCCGACTGTCGTGGTGACGCTGCCCACATCCAGCGCGCCGGCATTCACGTAGCTGGTACGCCCGCCGCTGCTGGCGGCCAGGGTGCCGACGCTGTTGGCCGGGTTGTCGAGGATGGTGTCGCCCGCCGCCTGCACGCGCAGGGCGTTGGCGGTGACGGTGGCGTCGGCCGCGGCGCTCTGGCTGATGCCGCCGGCCGAGACCAGCGTGGCCACGTCGGCGGCGGTGACGGCCTTGTTCACGGAGATGCCGCCCGCCAGAGTCTGCACCGTCACGCCACGGCCGGCAGACGCCGCAGTGGCGCCGGCCGAGGCGCCGGAGACGCTGCCGGTGTTCACCTGCCCGAGGGTGAGGGCCTGGCTGTTCACAAAGCTCATATCGCCGTCGATGGACTGGGCGGCCAGGGTGGTGATCTCGTTGGCGCTGTTGTCAAGGCGCGCCGAACCGCCTCCGGCCACGATGCGGGCCTTGTCGCCGACGATGCGCGCCGCCGCCGCCGCGGACTGGCTGATGCCGCCGGCGGATTCGAGGGTAAGGGTGGCGCCCGAGGTGAGCACACCCTGGTCGAGGGCGAGGCTGCCGCCCTGGGTGCGCAGGGTGATGTCGCGGCCGGCGCCGGTGGTCTCAAGGCCACTCAGGGCCGGGCCGGCATTGACGCCGGTGACGCTGCCCACGCTCAGGTTGCCGCCGCTGTGGCTGAGCCACTGGGCATCCACCGAGCGGGCCGCGAGGGTGCTCACGCCGGCCAGCTCGATGCGCCGGCCTTCGCTGCCGATGGCGCCGCCGGCCGCCAGCAGCGCGTTGCCACTGGTGCTGATCTCGGCGGTGGTGCCGTCGGCGGTGCTGGTGGCGATGTCGCCGCCCGCGATGAGCTGGACCTGCCCGCTCGTGGAGCCGACCGTGGCGCCACCCAGGTTGATCGCCTTGCCCGCGGTGTCGGTGCGCAAGTCGACGCTGCCGCTGCCGTGGGCCGTGACGTTGCTGGTCACGGTGAGCGTGCCGGTGGACACACCCAGCGCGATGGGCGCGTTACCCGACTGGGTAACGAGACCCGATTTATCCGGCCCGCTGGTGTCGGCGGGCTTGAGGCCGGTGACCGCACCGACGACCAGGTCGCCGCTCGTCTGGCGCAGCCACTGGGCGCCGGCCGACTGGGCGGCGAGGGTGTTCATGCCGGCCGTCTCGATGCGCTTGCCCGCGGCGCCGATGCTGCCGCCGGCCACCAGCATGGCGTTGCCGCTGGTGGCGATCTCGGTGGTGGTGCCGTCGTTGGTGGTGGTGGCGATGTTGCCGCCGGCGACGAGCTGGATCTGCCCGCTGGTGGAGCGGAGCGTCGCGCCGTCGAGGGTGATCGCCTGACCGACGCCGTTGGTGCGCAGGTCGATGCTGCCGCTGCCGTTGGCGGTCACGTCGCGGGTGGCGGTGATGGCACCGGTTTCGTTCACCAGCGCCACGCGGCCGTTGCCGGCGGTGGTGGTGATGCCATCCAGGCTGCTCACCGCACCGCCGAAGATCGCGGACGGGTTGATCGCCGCGACGCTGCCGAGGCTGAGGTCGGCGTGGGTGCTGTCGAGCTTGCGCAGCCAGGTGTCGCCGCCGGCGCGGCTGGCGAGGGTGGAGGCTTCCTGGATCTCGATGCGCTGGCCGTCGGCGCCGATGGTGCCGGCCGCCAGCAAGAGCACGCTGCCAGTGGTGCGAATCTCGGGCGTTACCGTGGCGCCGCTGCTGTTGGCGGTGCTGGTGCCGATGTTGCGCCCAGCCACCAGCTGCACGCTGCCGCTGCCGGTGCCCGCGCCGTTGGTGGAGCGCAGGATGGCGCCGTTGATGGCGATGTCGCCCGCGCTGCCACCGGCGCGCAGGTCGATGCTGCCGTTGGCGCCGGCGCTGACGTTGTTGATGACGGTGATCGCGTCGCCCGCGCCGCTGCCAAGGGTGGCCACGCGGATGTTGCCGGAGGCGGTGGTGATGCCGTTGGTGGCGCTGGCGCTGTCTTGCGCGGTGGCATTGCCGATGGTGAGCGCCTGGTCGTTGCGGAAGCCGAAGCTGGCGCCGGTGCCGGTGAGGCTGGCGGCCAGGGTGCCGACGAGGTGCTTGCCACCGGCGCCGGTGTTGTCGAGGGTGGTGCTGTCCTGGGCCTTCACCAGCAGCCGGGTGGCGGTGATGTCCACGTTGGCGGTTTCGGTGACGGCGCCCTTGACGGCCTCGAGCGTTGCGGTGGTGCTGCCACCGGCGATCACGTCGTCGGTGAGGGCCAGGTTGCCGCTGGTGCTGGGGGCGTCCTTGGAAGCCGACAGGCGGATGGCGCCGTTGGCGGTGCGCACGCCGTCCATCGGGGTGCCGGCCACGTCGGCGACGGTGCCGATGGTGAGGTCGTTCCTGTCGGCGAAGACGAAGGCGCCCGCCCCGCTCACCCGCGCGGCCAGGGTGGCCACGTCGTTGGTGGTGTTGTCGAGGATCGCGCCGCTGGCCGTGCCCACGTACAGGTTCTGGGTGGTGATGGGCGAGGCGGCGGCCTGGCTGAGGGCGCCGGCCACGGATTCGAGCTTCACGGTGGCGCCGCCGCTGGTGGTACCGGCGGTGATGCCCGCGGTGGCAGCGCTGCCGGCGTTGGGCGCGAGGGTGCCCACGGTCAGGTTGTCGGCATCCACGTAGCTGAGGTTGCCGCCGGCGGTGTTGGCGGCCAGCGTGGCGGCGTTGTTGGCCGGGTTGGTGAGGGTCACGTCGCCGGTGCTGCGTACCAGCAGGCCGCCGGTGGCGATGGCCTGGGTCTGCGTGATGGTGCCAGTGCCTGTTGCCGCGCTGCTGGTGTCGAGGGTGAGGTTGCCGCGGCTGGACGCGCTGCCGATGGCGAGCCCGTTGGTGCCGAGCACCGTGCCCACGGTGAGCGCCTGGGCGTTGGTGAAGTCCAGCCCCTGGGCGTCACCGCTGATGGTGCCGGCGAGCGTGCCCACCTGGTTGGCGTTGTTGAGGAGCGAGGTGTTCACCGCCGTCACGCGCAGCGCGCTGGCGGTGACGATGGCAGTGGGCACGGCGGCGTTCTCGGTGATCGCGCCCTTGCCAGACGACAGATCGACCACCGCGGTGCCGGCATTCACGAACTGGTCGAGCTGCAGGTTGCCGGTGGTGGAGGTGCCGTCGGCCGAGGCGGCGAGGGTCACGTCGCCATTGTTGGTGGTCACGCCGCTGGTGCTGCCCAGCAGCGTGCTGCTGCGGGTGCCCACGGTAAGCCCGTTGCGGTCGGCAACGCCAAGGGTGCTGCCGCTGCCGCCGAGGGTGGCCGACAGGGTGCCGATGTCGTTGGTGGTGCGCGACAGGGTGGCCGAGCCGCTGGCGATGTCGAGCTGCAGGCCGGTGGCGGCGATGTCCTGGCTCTGGGTGAGGCTGCCGGCGGTGAGCTGCAGGGCCACGTTGCCGGTGCTGGCCTGGGTGGCGCTGATGCCGTCGCGGTTGGCGGTGGTGGTCGTTACCGAGCCGTCGGACTGGGCGACGCGGTTGGTCACGGTGACGCGGCCCACGTCCAGCCCGCGGGTGTCGCGAAACTCCAGATTGCCGGCGGTGACGCTGGCGGCCAGCGTGGCGACCACGTTGTTGTTGTTCAGCAGCGAGCTGTCGCGGGCGCCCACGTAGAGCTTGTCGGCGGTGATGATGGGCGTCGCCGCGCCGGTGGCGCCGGCTTCCTGCACCTTGCCGGCGGGCGTGGTGAGGCTGACGGTGGCGCCGGTGGCGGTGATCGAGTTGTTGATGGCGAGATCGCCGGCGGTGAGGGCCAGGGCGGCGTCGTGGCCGGTGGTGTCGATGCCGACGGTGCTGGGCGAGGTGCCGCCGAGCCAGCCGTTGGGGCCGGCGCTGGCGGTGTCGCGGGCATTGACGGTATCCACCGCCAGGGCCTGGGCGTTGTTGAAGGCCAGGTGGCCGTCGATGCTGGCGGCGAGCTTGCTCACCAGGTTGGCGCCGGTGAGCACGTTGTCGCCGCTGCCGAGCAGCTGGAGGCTGGTCACGTCGAGGGTGCCGGCGCCGGTCGCACCTGCCTGGGTATGGACGGTGAGCGTGCGGGCGTTGTCGGCGCCGGGCGCGCTTGAGTTGCCCTTCACGGTGAGGGCGGCGTTCACCTTGACGTTGCCGCCGGTGCCGTCCATCTCGAGGATGGTGTGGTCGCGCAGGGTGGTGGCCGAGGCCACCGTGAGGGTGCCGGTGGAGGCACTCACCACCGGCGCGGCGGTGGCCGAGGCGGCGCTGGCCGCGTGGCCGAAGACGATGTCGGTGAAGCCCGGCTGGAAAACCGAGGTGGACGCGCCGTTGAACCAGTTGCTGCCGAGGTTGAGCTTGTCCACGCCGCCCGGCGTGCCGAAGCCGATGTTGCGGCTGGCGGTTTCGGTGTGCACCCGCAGCTCGCCGCTGGAGGCAACGTTGAGGTGCAGGTTGGACGAGTTGATGAACTGCATGCTGTCGGCCGCCAGGGTGACGATGCCGCTGGCCGTCACGCCGCCGCTTACCGCGGTGGTGGGCGCCGAGCCGATGTACATGCTGTCGCCGGCCGAGTAGATGCCGAAGCTGTTGGCACCGCCGGTGTCACTGGTCTTGCCGCCCGAGCTGCCGTACAGGCTGATGTTGCCGGACGTGGAGACGATGCTGGTCTTGGCGTTCTCGAGCTTGATGCCGTGGTTTTCGACCAGGTAGCTCTGGTCGCCGCCGCTGCCCTTGCCGACGATGGTGATGTTGCCGCTGTCGCTCTGGATGAGCGCCGCGGACGAGATCACCACGCCGTCGTAGCGGCTGGCGCCGGTAACCGACGGGGTGGTGCCGACGCCCGTGGCGTCGCCGGTGATGGCGATGGCGCCGGTGGTGGTGGCGAGGGTGACGCGGGAGCTGCCGTCCTCGCCGATCACCACGCCGTCCTTCTGGCCCGACGAGGCACCGCCGGGCACGCTGCCGGTGATGGTGAGATCGCCGGTGCCCGAGCGCAGGTTGGTGAGCGCACCCTTGATGCGCACGCCGGCGCCGGCGGTGGTGGTGGTGGGCGCGCTGCCGTTGAGGGTGATGCTGGCGCCGGTCTGGCTGGCGTCGCCGGCGATGCGCGAATCGAGCACCGCGTTTTCGAGGTAGATGCCGTCCTTGATGCCAGACAGGTCCGCGCCGAAGCCGGTCGCGGCGGTGGAGGCCGAGCCCAGGTCGATGGTGCCGCCGTTGCTCTTGATGCTGGCGGTGACCGAATCGCTGCCCTGCAGGATCACCGCGCCGCCGTTGTTGCCGTAGGCCGTGGTCTGGAAGGGGTTGAGCGCCACGTCGAGCTTGCCGCTGGTGGTGGTGCCATCGATGGTGCGCTGGACGAGCTTGATGGAGCGGTCGGCGTTGATGGTCAGCGTCTTGTCACCGGCCGTCTTGACGATGTCGAAGGTGCTCTGGAGGTAATCGGTGTAGCCGGTGTTGCTGCCGTAGGTGCCGCCGCTCACGTTGATGGTGGTGTCGGCGGCGGTGAGGGTGATCGACGGCGTGCCCAGCAGGGACGAGGCGGTGATGACGTCGCCCGAGGTGGAGAAGATGTTGACCGAGCCGGCGTTGAGGGTGGTGGTGAGCGGGCCGGTGAGGGTCAGGCTCTTGAGGCCGGTGGTGCCGGTGCCGCCCACGTAGTTGGCCGACGAGGTGCCGAGGGTGATCGAGCCCGGTCCGGCCGAGGGCGTGCCCGCGTCGGCGCCGGTGGTGTCCAGCGTGAGGGCCTGTGGGTACTGCACCAGGTAGGTGCCGGAGACGATGTTGCCCTTCACGTCGATGTTGCCGCCACGGCCGGTGAAGCTGGCGCCGCTCTGGGGGCCCTGGGCGTTGATGGTCACCGCATAGCCGGGGGCGGCGAGGGTCACGTCCTGGTAGAAGTTCACGTCGCCCGACTTGGCGGCGCTGGCTTCGGTGATCTTGGTGGAGATCGGGGTGGTGTTGGCGAGGGTGACGGGCTTGTAGAAGTTGATCGTGCCGCCGTTGGTGGCCAGCGCGTTGTTGAGGGTGACGCTGCCGCCGCTCTGGCTGGCATCGGCGCCCATGTTGATGTTGAGCGCGCCGGTGATCGACGAGATCTGGTTGTTGACGACGATGTTGCCGCTGGCCGAGTTGAAGGTCAGCGTCGAGGCGCTGCCGGCGGTCTTGGAGATGTCGGCATTGACCGTGATGAGGGTGTCGGCCTGCAGGGTAACCGTCGTGCCGCCGGCGTTGAGCGCGGTCTGGATCGAGGTGTTGGACACCGTGTTGTTGGTGCCGTTGGTATTGCCCGCCAGGGCCGAGCCGGTGGTCGTCACATCCAGGGTGGCCGGGTCGAGCAGCCAGTTGCCGCCCTTGCCGCTGTCGGCCGCCACGTCCACCGTGCCGCCCAAGCCCAGCACGCCCTTCGACGAGGTCTCGACCTTGCCGCCGGTGCCGCTGCCGGCGCCGCGGGCGCTGATGGTGCCGTGCATGTGGGTGGCGTCGGCGGACCACAGCACGGCGGTGCCGCCGCTGCCGCTGGCGGTGGCATCCACCTTGATCGCTGCGCCGGCCTGCTGGGTCACGCTGCCGGCGGTGGCGATGGTGGCGTCCTTGCCCTGCCAGCCGCCGCCCACCAGCACCTGCCCGCCGCCCGCCGCACCGCTGGCGTCGGTGACGGAGCCGCTGGCGAGGGTGACGTTCTTGCCGGTGGTGACGATGCGCCCGCCGGTCTGCCCGGCGCCGCTGCCGGCGGCCTGGGTGGTGCCGGCCAGCCGGGCATCGCCGCCGCTGGCTTCGATCCACACCTCGCCGTTACGGCTGGCGATGCTGTTGGCCCGCACAGTGCCGGTCTGATTGACCGCCGAGGCGAGCATGGGCGCCGCGCTCTTCGCGGTGAGCAGCACCTTGCCGCCATCCGCCGCCACGAGGCCGCTGTTGTCCACCCGGGCGGCGTCGGAACCGGCCGCCACGTCGATGCTCACCAGCCCGGTGAGGCCCAGGTTGACGGTGACCTTGTCGCCCGCCACCAGTGCCGAGGTGCCGCCGGGGGTGACGATCTGCCCCGCGTTATTCACCGTGCCGCCGATCAGGGTGACGAAACCGCCTTCACGGCTGATCAGGGTGCCGAGGTTCTCCACCTTGCCGGGCAGCGTGGGCTGGCCGAACTGGTATTTGCCGGCCAGGAAATCCGCGTCGCTCATGCGCATGGCCGCGGCGATCAGGCCGCCCACATCCACCCGCGCGCTGGAACCGAACAGCACGCCGTTGGGGTTGAGCAACACCACCACGCCGTTGGCGTTGAGCTGGCCGAGGATCTGCGACGGATCGGCCGACAGCACCCGGTTGAGGGCCACCGCCGAGCTGTTCGGCTGAACAAAATTGACCGTGGCGTTCTGGCCGATGTTGAAGGTCTGCCAGTTGGTGATCATCCGCGCGGTGTTCTGCTGGATGTTCATCACGTTGCCGGTCTGGCTGATGGCGCCGGCGCCGGCGGCGATCTGCGCGCCGGTGGGCAGCGCGTTCGCCGCGGGCGGCGCAGCCAGCACCACCGACTCGGGGTTGAAGGTCACCGCGAGGATGAAGGCGATGAGGCGGACTTTGGGCGGTTTGATGGCGTTCATCGTGGTATCCGTGGCTGGCCGGCCGGTCAGAAGCTGACAGTGCCCATGATCCAGATCCGGGCCGACTTGTCGGTCCCGTCGCTGTCGGTGTTGTTGATGGTCTGGTTCGGGTTGGTGCCGATCTTCTTGGCCACCACGGCCTTGAGGGACGCAGTGTCGGTCTTGACCAGGCTGGCCCCGATGCCGTAGCCCCTGAGGGTGTAGCTGTTGGGCCGGTTGGCGGCACTCCAGCCATCCCAGGTGTTGTGGTACTGGGTGATGCCGCCCAGGTCGAAGAAGCCGAAGATGTTCGATTCGCCGAGGATCGAGCTGCCCAGGCTGCGGCGCACCTCGAGGCTCGCCAGATAGCCGGAATCGCCGAAGGCCTCGCCCACCGGATAGGCCCGCACGCCGTTGGGGCCGCCGAGCTGGAACTTCTCGGCGGAATCCAGGTTCTTGCCGGCGAACTGGCCGCTCAGGCTGGCGAACCAGCTCCACGGGCTGCCCGGCCCACCGATGGGCGCAAGGCGCACCGCGGAGTAATTGGTCTTGGTGAAGTGGCCTTCGGTGCGGGCGCTGATGCTGTCGCGCAGGGCGTTGGCAGCGTTGCCGCCGAGATCGGCGTTGCCGGTGGCGACGGAGAGGTTCCAGCTGTAGGTGCCGCCGAAGCGGTCCAGCCCGTCGCCCAGCAGGCCGAGGGTGAACAGGTCGATCTTGCGGTCGCTGTCGGTGGTGCCCTCGATGTTATGGGTGAGACTCTTGGCGTCGTAGCTGCCCGATAGCGAGATGTTGGAAGTGGCGCTGCGATGCAGCGGGTAGCTGCCGAAGATCGACGCGACCCGCGCCTTGCCGTCCAGATTGACCGGGATCACCTGGCCGGCAAAATCCATGCTCACTTCAGAGTACGACGCGCCCAGGCGCCCGCCCTTGTTGCCCACGGGCACCACCACGCCGGCGCGGCCGCTGGTCATGCCCGACGAGCGGCTGGCGGTGAGGCTCCATAGGTCGCCGTAGCCGGTGGGGCTGTTGAGGTTGGCGGCAACGCTCAGGCGGCCGGTGCCGGTGAAATGGTTGCCGTAGTTGTCGGCCCACACGCTGCCGGTGACGAGCTTGCCCTCCTCCACCTGGGCTTCGATCTGGGTGGTGCCGGGCTGGCTGCCGGGGGCCAAGTTGGCCTTGATCTTCTTCACGCCGGGCAGCTCGTTGGCCACCAGCAGGCTCTGCTCCAGCGCCTCGCCATTGAGGGGCTGGCCGGCGGGGGCACCTTCGGCCAGCACGCGAGCCACCACATCAGGCCGGATGCGCTTTTCGGCGCCGCTGGTGACGATGCCGCCGATGCCGGCGCTGCCATCCACCACGCCTTCCTGCACCTTGATCTCGAGGGTGCCGCCATCCACCCGCTGGGGCGGCAGGAAGGCCTGGGCGAGGGGGTAGCCTTTGGCGCGGATCGCGCTGGCGATGGCCTCGGCCGGCTTCTGCATCTCGGCAACAGTGAGCTCCTTGCCTTCCCAGGGCTCGACGGCGGCCTTCACCTCATCGGGGGTGAGCAGGCTCACGCCGGTCACTTCAAAACGATTGACCTGGATGCGCGGTTCGACCACCGGCACCTCGGCGTAGTCGGCCGAGCGCGGGGTGAGGCCCTCGATGGCGACGGCCATCTGGCCTTCCTTCATCATCGCCCGGGAGATGCGCACCTGCACCTGGGGGTGGCCGTTGTTGCGCAGGTAGTCGGCCACCGCGTGCACGGCCTTTTCAAATTCGGGGAAGCTCAGCTCACGATCGAGCCACGGCGCCATGGCCTGCTGGAGGCCCGCCTCCGACACCTTCACGTTGCCTTCGACCCGGAAGCCCTGCATCGACAGGCGCAGGCCCGCCAGGGACGTCTGGGCCTTGGGCATGGACGAGCGGACATCCGCCTTGCGCGGCGGCGTGGCCGTATGCGCAAGGGACCGGGCTGGCGTGCCCTGGTTGGCGCGCGTCTGGCCGGCGGTGACGACACCGACATCGGCAGCGGGCGGAACGGCCAGCGAGCCCACGACGGGAACGAGGAGCAGGAGCGTGCCTGCGCCGAGCCGGGCGCGACGGGGCCCAGCGGAACCGGGCAGACGGCGGAAATGGGCCATGGGTCGGGTCATCACGATTAGAAGTTGATGGCGCAGCGCTGACCGGAGGGCAGGTCGAAGCGGGGATTGGCAAGCAGGAGGCGGACTCGGAAGGTGCCGCTGGCGGCATCGATGACGCGATCGACCTGGCTGACCTTCGCCTTCTGGGGCGTCGGGGTGAGCTCGGGGGTCACGTCATAGACCTGGCCGGCGCGCACCTTGCCGAACATGCGCGAAGGCAGGATGGTTTCGATGTAGAGGGGGTCGAGCTGGGCGATGCGGAAGATCTTTTCCTGTTTCACCAGATCGCCCCGCTGGCGATACACGTCGACGATCACGCCGCGGATGGGGCTGTGGATGGCGCGCAGCTTGAGGCGTTCGCGACGCTCGCGCAGTTCGAGCTCGGCCATCTGCTGGTCGGTGGCGAGTTCGTCGAGTTCCTGGGTGGAGATCAGCTGCTTGCGCTGCAACTCTTCGTTGCGCTGGCGTTTGCGCGCGCCGAACTCGGCCTTGGCGGCCTGGGTGTCGACGGAGGCGGTCTCGACGCCGGAATTAAGTCTGGCGAGGAGCTGCCCCGCATTGACGATGTCGCCCCGGTCGACGCTCACCGCCTCGATCACGCCGTCGACAGGCGTGCCCACATTGATCTCGAGGGACGGCTGGATCAGGCAGCTGATCTCGGCATTGGCACGGGGCTTGGCCGGCGGCATGGGATCGGCCGCAGCAGCGCCCCCGGCGATGAGCGCAAGCACCAGGGGAAGCAGGGTCTTATTTTTCTTCAAGCGTGAATTCCTCTATTCCATCTCGCCCGTAAACGACAACGCGGCCCTGCTTCTGAAGTCTGCGCGCAGCAAAAATCCGCGAATACCGGCGTGACGTTTCTCGGTCTGCTTCTGGGCCCGGCGGTAAAACGCGAGCGCCAGGGCATGCCAGGGGCCCGACGGACGCCCGCCGGCGAGCCGTGCCGCCAGCAGCGCGCGCAGCGGCGCGAACAGCCCGACCACCAGTTCGTCGTCGAGGGACAGGATCTCCTCCCACGAGCCGGGGTCGCCCATCCGGGCGCAGCGCCCGGCCAGTTGGCGATCCACGCGGGAGGCGTCGTGGAGCTCGGTGAGGATCACGTGCAGCCCGCCGACGTCGCGCACGGCGTCGCCCAGCTTGATGTCGGTGCCGCGACCGGCCATGTTGGTGGCGATGGTCACCTGCCCGGCGTCGCCGGCGCTGGCCACCAGCGCCGCCTCCTGTTCGTCCTGCTTGGCGTTGAGCACCTGATGGGAAATGCCGGCCTCGACAAGACGGGCCGACAGGTCTTCGGATGCCGCGATCGAGCGCGTGCCCACCAGTACCGGCCGCCCCTGCCGGCTGTGGGCGACGACGCTGTCCACCACCGCCTGCCAGCGCGCATCGCCGGCGGCAAACAGCCGGGCCGGCAGGCGCAGGCGGCGCGACGGCTTGTGGGGCGGAATGCGCACCACGCCCAGGCCATACACGTCGGCCAGCTCGCCGGAGACCTCCCGGCAGGTGCCGGACATGCCGGAGAGCCGCAGGTAGCGGCGGAAGAACATCTGGTAGCTGATGCGCCCGAGGGTTTCCTTCTCGGGCGACACTGCGACGCCCTCCTTCACCTCGATGAGCTGCTGCAGGCCGCGCTCCCAGGAGCGGTCGGGCATCACCCGGCCGGTGTGCTCGTCCACGATCATCACCTTGTCGTCGCGGACGATGTAGTGGATGTCGCGCCGGAAGGCATGCAGGGCCTGGAGCGCCAGCACGCAGGCCTCTTCGGTGCGGAGCAGGCTGCGCCACACCGGCGAGGCTGCAACCGCCGCGGCGAGGGCCGGCAGGCGCAGTCGGCCGGGCTCGGTGAGACTGACCTGATGGCGCTGGGGATCGAGCGTGAAATCCGCGTCGGCCACCAGCTGCCCGGCGAGGGCGATGGCCTCCCGGTAGAAGGTTTCGGCCTCCACGCTCTGGCGGGCGGCGGAGATGATGAGCGGGGTGCGCGCCTCGTCCACGAACACGCTGTCTGCCTCGTCCACGATGGCGAACTGCAGCCCGTGGAGCAGGTGCCGGCGCTGCTGGCCGAGCATGCCGTCCAGGGCCAGGCGCAGGGGCTGCATTCGGTCGGCCAGCGTCAGCCGGTCACGCAGGTAGTCGAAGACGATGGTCTTGTTGCTGCAGTAAACGATGTCGGCCCGGTAGGCGGCGGCTTTTTCTTCCGGCGTGGCCGCCTCGCCCACGAAGGCGCAGCCAAGGCCGAAGGCCGCGTAGAGCGGGCCGAACTCGTCCCGGTCGCGCTCGGCGAGGTAGTCGTTGACGGTGACGATGTGCACCTTCATCCCGGCCAGCGCGGCGGTGGCGGCGGCCAGGGTGGCGGTGAGGGACTTGCCCTCGCCGGTGTTCATCTCGGCGATGTTGCCGTGGAGCAGCACCCAGGCGCCCTGGATCTGGGTGCCAAAGTGGGCCTTGCCCAGCAGCCGGAGGGATTCGCGCCGAACAAAGGCGAAGGCCCGGGCCACCAGCCGGTCGTCGGTAAAGCCGTCGCGGTGGAGCGCACGGCGCAGCTCGGTGAGCGCCAGCGCGCGGGCGGCATCGTCGAGGGCGTCGAGGCGGGCCTCTTCGGCCTCAACCTGATCCGCCACCGCCAGCCGCCTGCCGGCGGAGAGGGCCACCCGCGCCCGCAGGCGCACCCGCAGGCCCTCGCCGATGCGGTCGAGCCAGGGCAGATCCTGCCAGTCGCGGCGCTGGGGATAGGCGTCGGCGCGGAGGGTAAGGGAGAACATCGGCTACACCGCGAATCGCTTCATGAACTGCTGGCGCAGCCCGCGATACCACTGCTCACCCAGGGGCGCCGGGTTGTGGGAGAAGCGCACATGCACCCGCCCACCCAGGTAGCGCGGCTGGACCGGGCCGGTGAACTGCAGCTCGAACTGGAACAGCGGCTCCAGCGCCTTGGGCGCCTTGCCCTCGGCGCTGGCCTCCGGGTCGAGGCCGATCTGGCCGCCGCCCTGCAGGGCCAGGGCCATGCTGGGCAGCTCGGCGCTGGCGCCGGGCACCTCCCGGACGATCTTCGCCTGGAGCACGTCCCACAGGCTCTCGGCGGAGCGGATCTCCACCTTGCCGGCCCGGTGGCGGACGAGATCGACGCGCCCCTGGGGCACCACCGTCAGCAGCGTGTAGCGGGCCGGGTCGAGCACGTAGGCGACCTGCTCACCGCGGGGCAGGTAACGTCCGGTGAAGTCGCCCGGCGATTCGATGTCGAAGCGCCCGGCGTGGGGGCTGCGCACCACCAGATCGCCGCGCCGGGCCGCCAGATCGGCCAGCCGCTGGCGCTGGTGGGCGAGCTCGCTGCGCACCATCTGCATCTGCACCCGCTCGGCGGTGGAGGCCAGCGCGAGGCGCGCCTCCTGCTCCTGCACCAGGGCTTCGGCCTGGGCGAGCTGGGCGTCGAGCTCGGGTTCGGTACAGCTGAACAGGGGCTGGCCGGCGGCCACCGGCTCACCGGGTTTGGTCATGATCCGGTCGCCGAAACAGGTGGCCGGCACACGGATGCGCGACTGCTCGGGCATCCAGATCACACCCTCGACCATCGTCCAGTCGGGCACCGGCACGAAGGCGATGAAGCCCGCCAGCACCGCCGCCAGCGCGAGGCTCACTCCGCCGGCCTGGCGGCGGTGGCCTTCCAGCGCCGGGTCGCGGGCCACGAAGCGCACGAACTTCACCAGCGGCTGCACCGCCAGCCCGTAGGCCGCCCACAGGGCGAGCAGCACGCCAAAGACGAAGAACTGCCCGGCCACCAGCACGATGATCGACACGGTAACGATGGTCCGGTAGATCACCGAGCCCACCGCAAAGGCTACCAGCCACGCCGGCTCCCGGGCGGTGAGGTGGAGCGGCGGCTGGGCCTCGGTGCGCAGCAGGTAGCGCCGGCACAGGTAGCCCACGTAGCGGTTGGCCCGCTGGGACAGGTTGGGAATCTCCAGCGCGTCGGAGAGGATGTAGTAGCCGTCGAAGCGCAGCAGCGGGTTGGCGTTGAAGACCAGCGTGGTGACCCCGGCGAGGATCACCACCTGATGCAGCACCGCCTTGGTCACGCCGCCGCTCACGCCGGTCCATAGCCACACGGCGATGGCCGCGAGGCCCAGCTCGGCGATCATCCCGGCGGCGCCGATGAGCATCCGCTGCCACTTGCTGGGCAGGGTCACGCTCTCGCTGGCGTCCACGTAGGGCACCGGGATGAAGACCAGGAACATCAATCCCATCTCCCGGCAATGGCCGCCCAGCGCCTTGACCGCCAGCGCATGACCGAACTCGTGGAAGGCCTTCAGGAGCGGGTACAGCAGCGCCAGGATCAGGATGTTCTCGCCGGTGAATACCCGCGCGGTGATGTCGGCGGTCAGTTCGTCCCAGTGCATGCCCACCAGCACCGCGCCGACGAGAATGAGCGCCAGCCACACCAGCAGGATGCCCTTCCAGGCGGCCGGCGGTACCCGCCGGGTGAGGGCGCCCACCAGCGGGTCGGGGTCGAACAGCGGCAGCTTGAGGGACAGCGGGTTGGCCAGGTATTGCTTGAGGCGGGTCTTCTTGAGGCGCGCGCCCCGCTCGGCCAGCTCACCCAGATCGGGCTTGCGGTCGGTGAGCAGCACGTTGGCCTGGTGGAGCTGGGTGAGCAGGCCCAGGATCTCGTCCTGGGTCGGCGCCTCGTCGCCCAGGTTGAGGCAGGCGTGGCGCCAGATCTCGTCCAGCGTGCGCACGCCGTCCATCAGTGCCAGCACCCGGTAGGCCGAAGGGTTGAAGCGCAGCACCCGGCCGCTGGCCAGATCCTGCATCACGTACCAGCGCTGTTCGCGGTAGGTGTGCTGGACCAGCCGGGCCTGGCGGCGCAGGCGAGGTTTGAGATCCGCCACGCGATACCACGACGAGGAGAACAGCGCAGAAGTCATGCGTTCGTCCTCCCAAGGAAACGCCGGGCCGCCCCAAGTTTCCTTGTCCCCCTTGGGGGGCGGGCTGGGCGCAGCCCAGTCATGGGGGTCGTCCCGAGGAAACGCCGGGCCGCCCCAAGTTTCCTCGCCCCCCTCGGGGGGCAGGCCGGGCGCAGCCCGGTCGAGGGGGCCCTCATACCCCGAACCACGACCACAGCTGCAGCCGGCTCCACTCGATGAAGCGGCGGCTCCAGATCCATACCAAACGCTCCTCGCCAACGCTCACCTTGCCGATGCCGGCCATGCCCGGGCGCAGGTCGGGCACCTCGGCCTCGGGCGCAGCCTCGACGCGGAACAGGTTGCGCCCGCCCTCGGCGTGGGCGACGGCGGTGATCAGCGTGACCTTGAAGGGGATTGTCCGGTCGGGCAGCGCGGTGAGCACCAGCTCGCCCCGCTGGCCAAGCTTCAGGTGGGCGATGTCGCTTTCGGCCACCTGAAGCACAATCCGGTAGGCATCCAGCGGCGCGATCTCGAACAGACTCTGGCCCTTGCGCACCGCGGCGCCCAGCTGCTGGGAGAGATCGCCGCTGACGATCAGCCCGGCGAAGGGCGCGCGCACCTGGGCCTTGGCCATCATGGATTCGGACAGCCGGCGCTGGGCCTCGGCCTGCTGGCTCTGGGCGCGGGCGATCTGGATCTGGGCGAGGTTGCGCTGGGCCTCGGCGTCGTTGGCCTGCTGGTTGTACTGGTTCTGCTGGCTCGACCAGCGGGAGGCTTCGAGCTGCAGCTCCCGGTCGTCCAGGGTGGCGAGGGTGTCGCCCTCCTTCACCACCTGCCCGGCGCGGGCCAGGGCCAACGCGACGAAGCCGTCGAAGGGCGCGACGATCAGCCGGCGCACCCGGCCTTCGAGGGTCGCGTCACCGCTGATCCGGAAATCGCCGGTAGCAAACACCGCGAACAACAGCGCGGCCAGCACCGCGACGCTGCCCAGCTTGAAGGCCGCGTGGCGCGGGCCGAACAACCGGTGCATCAGCCGCCGCCCCGCATCGGCTGCGCGGCGGTGGAGCGGGCGCTCCTGGCGGCGCTTGGTGACGAGGGCGTGACCAAGGATGGCCGGCAGCGCGCTGGCGAGCACCTCGGCCTGCGGGTCGACGCCCGCATCCTCGGGCCATTCGAAGATGAACACACCGTGCTCGGCCGAATCGCCGCCACCAGCGCCGCCGCCATCGCGGGCGGGCATGGCAAAGGGCACCGAGAGGATCAGCCCATTGCCGTAGTCGCGGGCCAGGGTGGCGTGATCGCGGCGCACCAGGCCGTCGGCCTCTGGCCCGCCGTCGTGGTCGCCCAGGCGGATCGGCTGGCCCTGGTCGGCGGCTTCGGTCATCGCGGCTTCCAGCGCGTGGGCCAGATCGAGCTTGCGGGCGAAGTCGGCGGTGTGGGAGAGCGCGGCCAGCCGCAGCGTGGCCTTGCCCCGGGCAAAGCCGATGGCCACCCGGTCGCAGCCCAGGCGCACCGCAGCTTCGGTGGCAACCGCCTGGCAGGCGGCGTCGGCCCGGCCTTCGCCCAGGGTGAGCATCAGCAGGTCGAGGGCGGTCATCAGCCGTTCGCGCAGGGCGCTGCGTTCGTCCTGGCCGGCTTCACCCAACCGCAGGGCCAGCCAGCCGCTGCCCCAGCGCAACCAGTCGACCGTGCCAGCGGGCGCAGCGGCCTGGCGGAAGCGCACGCCCACCACGCCGATCAAGTCGTCGCCCACCTTGACCGGATGGGCACACAGGGCCTCGCTGCCGGCCTGACGATTGACGGCGAGGCGCAGGCCCAGCGCCTGTTCGCAGGCGGTGGCGAGCTCGGCCGAGCAGCCCTGCTCCGCCGGCCACAGGGCCCGGGCCTGGAAGGGGCCGGTGTTGGCCGGGCCCAGCACCAGCACGGCCTCGCGCACCTGCGCGGCGCCGCCCAGGCCGGCCACGGCGCGGTCGAGCCAGGCCGGAGCGAAGGCGGCGTCGTCGTCGACGCGGGCAATGGCGATCCAGGGGTCGGTGAGGGCGTGATTCTCGACGGCGCGCATGGGAATTTCCGGATGAAGACTGCGCTGTAATCGTCGCGAAGCGCCTCACCCTTGAGGGCAATCCCAAAAAAAGTATCGCCACCTGTGTTGGGTGGCGATACCGGGTACAACTCAGGGATCGCGCCCGCGTCGGGCGCGCCGGCCGTCAGAGCTTCAGTTCGCCGTAGCGGCCTTCGTATTCCTTCAGGGCGATCTCCAGCAGCGCGTGCAGGCGCTTGGCGGCGTAGGGGTTCATCACGATGCGGTTCGACAACGCCACGCGAACCTCCTTGGCGTCCTGCTGCCAGGTCTGATGGGCGCCGAAGAGCAGCGCCATCTCCTCGCGGGTGCCCATCACGTTGCAGACGTTGGCGTAATGGGTCTGCATTGCGCTGTCGTCCCACACCAGCGCAGGGGCTTCGGCAGGTTGCTGGATGTTCTGGACGGTGGCTTGTTCGCTCATTGAATCCTCACTTTCGCGGAATGTTGTCATGCTGCCCGCCGGCCGGATGCGCGGCGGCTGGATGCTTTATCGGCAGCAGGCAGCGACCATTGAATGCGACGGGCGCCAATCAACCCTCCGGCAGCGGCGGCCAGGGCTGCACCGGGATCGGTCTCGCTGTCGGCGGCTTCGGGCTCGACCGGCGCGGCGGTGAGGGCGTCGGACGGAGGCAGCGCCAGGTCGGTCAGGCTCGGCTCGTCCTCGACGAGGGTCTGCGCCGGGCCGGTGGGGGTCGCACTGGCTTCGGGCGGGGCGACCTGGGGCAGCGTCGGCGTGCTCTCGTCGGATTCCTGTGCGCGGGCGGTGTCCTGCACCAGAACACTGCCGGTGTTCTGACGATCGATCTCACCCGGCGTACCCAGCGGGCTGCTGGCGAGGCGGATGCTCTGCCCGAAGGCCAGGGCGTTGGTGATCGACACGGACGGGGTGAAGACCTTGATGCCCACCGTCTGCGGGATGACCACTGGCGCCCGCTGGACGGGTGGCAGCAGCGTCGTGCCGAGGACAGCGCCGTCGGGGTTGCCGGTGCTCCCGAGGCTCGCTTCACCGTTGCCGGTGCCACCTCCCGACAGCGAGGGGCCGCGGCGGCTCGGGCCGACAGCGGGGGGCTCGGCAGCGCGGCCCCCCTCGCCGCCGGCGACAATTGCCTCTGCCAACGTAGTCGGGAGCGACGCGGCAACGGCCACGGGGGCCTGGACGGTCTGGACGGGGGCATTGGCCACCGAGCCCGCGCCAAGGATCGGCGTCGAGGCGCCAAAGACCTGGCCGCTCACCGTGGGCGACAGGGCGGCGATCAGGATCGCGTCCGGCCCATTGACGGTGATGCGCACCTCGGCGGCGCTGCCGTCGAGGGTGGTGACACCGATGGCGTCGATGGCGAAAAGGCCGCTCGACACGCGGGCCGGGTCGGCGGTGTAGGTCCACCCGCCGGCGGTGTCGATGACCAGCGTGCCATACAGACCGGCCAGCTCGCCCGCCACGAAACCGGATTCGCCGGCGTCGGCATCGACCACCGTGAGGGTGCCGGTGGTGACGAGGTTGCGGTCGGTCTTGACCGCGCCGCGGGTGTCGCCGCCAACCGTCGGGTGGTCGTCGCTGCCGGTGATGGCGAGGGTGAGGGTTTGCGTCGCGGTGCCGCCGTGACCGTCCGCCACCACGTAGGTGAAGGTTTCGGTGGCAGCCTCGCCGGCCTGGAGGGCCTGGCCGGCGGCGGTATCCACGGCGTAGGTGTAGCTGCCGTCGGCGTTGAGGACGAGGGTACCGTAGGTGCCGGTGACGGCCGTACCCACGCCCGCAGCCAGCGGCGCTGCGCCGGCCACGCCCACCGCACCGACACGCAGCACGTCGCTGGCGTCCACGTCGGTGTCGTTGGCGAGCACGCCACCGACGGCATCGACGGCGAGGGTAGCGTCCTCGCGGATGGCGGCGCTGTCGGCACCCGCCACCGGGGCGTCGTTGGTGCCGGCGATGCTGACCGTGACGGTGCGCGCCACGGTGCCGCCCTGCCCGTCGTCGAGGCTGAGGGTGAAGGTTTCGACCTTGGTCTCGCCCACCGCGAGGGATTCCACCGCAGCAGCAGCCACCGAGTAGGTCCAGGCGATGGCGTCGCCATCGACGCCAGCCGTGAGGGTGCCGAGCGCGCCATCGGAGGCGGTGATGACCGGTAGCACGCGGTGGCTGTCCAGGTGATCCACGTCGGTGAAGGCGATGCGGCCGCTGTCGGTGAGGCTGCCCGCGGGCGTGCCGGCCTCGGTGACGGCGCCGGTGAGATCGAGCGTGGCCACCACCGGCGCATCGTTGGTGCCGGAGAGGGTGACGGTGACGCTGCGACTGGTGATGCCGCCGTGGCCGTCGTCGAGGCTGAGGGTGAAGGTCTCGACCCTGGTCTCGCCAGCGGAGAGGTATTCCACCGCCGACGCGGCGACGCGGTACTGCCAGGTGATCTCGCCGCCCTGCCCGTCCGCATCGCTGGCCGGGGCGGTGACGCTGGCGGTGAGGCTACCCAGCGCGCCGGCCGTGGCGGTGATGGTCGGCAGCACGACGTGGCTGTCGGCGAGGTCGGCGTCGGAGAAGGCCACGCGGCCTTGGGCCGTCAGGTCGCCCACCGGAATGACGGCCTCGGTGACCGAGCCGGACAGGCCGGACAGGGCCACGACCGGCGCGTCGTTGGTGCCGGTGAGGGTGACCGTGACGACGGTGTCGGTGATGCCGCCGCGGCCGTTGCTGATGGCAAGGGTGAAGATTTCGACGCGAGTCTGGCCGGCGGCCAGGTATTCCACGTCGGCGGCATTGACGGTGTAGGCCCAGCCGATGATGCCGCCGGTGCCGTCCACGTCACTGGCCAGCGTGGTGACGCTGGCATTGAGCGTGCCCAGCGCGCCCGCCGAGGCAGTGACGCCGACGACGTTGTGGGTGTCGGCCAGATCCACATCGCTGAAGCCGATGCTGCCGGTGGTGGCGAGCACGCCCGCCGGGCTGACGACCTCGGTGATCGCGCCGGTGAGATCGCCGGTGGTGACCGGAGTGTCGTCGGCGCCAGCCACCGCGATGTCGAGGGTGGTGGTGACGCTGCGGCCGCCGTTGCGGGTGACGGTGAAGGTGAAGCTGTCGGTGCCGGTCTCGCCGGCGGCAAGGTTCTGGGTGGCCGCGGCGGCGTCATCCACCACGTAGCTGTAGCTGCCGTCGGCGTTGAGGGTGAGGCTGCCGAAGCGGCCGGCGAGCGCGCTGCCGACGGTGCCGGCGGTGCTGCCGGCGCTCACGGCGGTGACGCGGGCGATGGCGGTGCCGTCGGCCACGGTGCCGATGGCGTCGTCGAGCACGCCGCCGCTGGCCGCGGTGGCGCTGGCGCCCGCCCCGGCGATGGCGTTGAGGACGCCGCCGGCCTCGCGGGCATTGCCGGCGTGGGCAAATACTTCCAGCGGCCGGCCGGTGACGGTGATGGTCACCGTGGTGGTGCTGCCGTCGGTAGTGGTGATGTGGAAGACCTCCTGCTTGCTCTCTCCGGTACCGAGGGCCTGCAGCGCGGTGGATTGGCCCACGCGGCCGGCCAGAGCGTTGGCGCTGGCCAGGGTGTAGGACCACGAGCCGTCGGCGCTGAGGGTGAGCGAACCGAAGCTGCCATCGAGAATGACCGGCGCAAAAACCGCCAGCCCCGAGGTGAGGGACGGATAGGCGATGCGCCCGGTGGCCGTCTGGGTGGAGCCGTCGAGCACGTCGCCGGCACCGGTGAGCTTGTATTCGGTGACGCTGCCGTCGGTGCTGCCGGAGCCACCCGTTCCGCCGGTGCCATCGGTCCCGCCCGTGCCACCCGTTCCACCGGAGCCGTCATCGGGGGGGGTCGTGCCAACCACGACGATGCCGTCGACGGTGTCGGGGAGCGTGGTGCCGTAGCCGAACTCGCCGTGGTTGCCGAGCACGGTGACGCTGACCACCACGCCGTTGCCGCCGTTGGCGGCGGCGTCGATCATGCCACTGCCCGCCAGCACGCGGTCGCCCGCAGAGATGCTGCCGATCAGGGTGTCCTGGCCAGCGCCGCCGACCACGAAGTTGTGGCCGAGGGTGCCGGAGCCGTCGGTGAGCGGCACGGTGATGGTGTCGGCCGAGGTGGCCGCGGGAGCGTCGTCGGTGCTGGTCTGGATGAGACCCGGCACACCGGCGCCAAAGTTAACCTGGCCGGTGTCGCCCAGCACGATGCGGGTGGCGTTGTCGGCCGCGGTGGCGCCCACGTTGTCGCTGCCGGCGCCGCCGAAAAGGTAGAGCGTGCCGGCCCCGGCGGCGATGGTGTCGTTGCCGCCGCTGGCGTCGGCCAGGGTGTTGAGCTGCTCGAGGCGGCCGCTGGCGGCAATGTCGAAGGCGGCCGTGCCGGCGTCGCCGAAGATCATCGCGGTGTCGCCCGAGGCGGTGCTGGCCTCGATGCGGTCGTTGCCGGCGCCGCCAAAGGCGATCAGCTCGCCCGAGCCGAGACGCAGGGTGTCGTCGCCGCCGGTGAAGGGCTGCAGCACGGTGGCAAACAGGCTGCGGTAGCGGGCGCCGGTGTCGCCGGCGCTGCCGTCGCTGCGGCGGTAGTCCAGGTTGTCGCCGCTGGCCACGCCGGTGTAGCGGTTGGCGGCGCCCACGGTGAGGGTGTCGCTGCCCACGCCGCCCGCCACGATGTTGAGGTCGGTGAGACCCGACACCGCCGGGCTGGCCGACGAGACCGAGAGCTGAACGGTGTCGTTGCCGCCGGTGGCGGCGTCGGTGTCGAGGGTGGAGAAGCCGGTGATGCGGCCATTGGCGTCGAGGATCACCGTGGCGTTGTCGCCGGCGATGGCGCGCTCGCGGGCGGTTTCGGGCGTGTTGCCGCTGCCCTGCACCGACGAGATCGTGACGCTGTCGGCGCCAAAGCCACCGACGACGATCTTGTGGCCGTCGTTGGTGCCGCCGCCGGCGCCCAGCTCGATGATGTCGGAACCGCCCTGGGCCACGCCGAAGCTGGCTGCCTGGCGCAGCACGCCGGTCGACCAGGTGAGCGCTGCGCCGTCGCCGAAGACCACGCCGTTACCGCGGCCGGCGCGCAGGGTGTCGCCGCCCTGGCCACCGATGAGCACCGAGGTGCCGGCGGTGGTTTCGAGCACGTCGCCAGCACCCAGATCGGGCGTGAGGGTGGCGACGCCTTCGAGGTAGGAGATATTGGCCGGCGAAGGTTGACCGTTGGCCCATTGCATCGAGACCTGGGCCAGGGTGGCACCGCTGGCCGGGGTGCCCTGAACGACCGTGACCTGACCGTTATCGCCGATCAGCAGCGCGTCGGCGCTCTGGCCGGTGACGGTGAGACGGTCGGCGCCGATGCCGCCGATCAGGATCGCCTGCCCCATCACGCCGGTGAGGCTGCCCGAGACGCCGAAGCGCAGGCTGTCGGCGTCGCCGGTGGAGGACGACAGGTCCAGGGTCTGGGCCGAGATGAGGTCTTCACCCTGCCACGCGGTATTGCCGATGCCGGCGTAGCTGAAACGCGCGTTGTCGCCCGCCGCGATTCGGAAGGCACTGCGGTTCGAATTGACCGCCAGGGAGTCGCGGCCGTAGCCGCCGATGAAGCTCACGTCGCCGTCACCGATGTTCACCGTGTCGTCGCCGCCCAGCGACGGGTTGGTGCTCTCGATGCGCTGGAGCGCGCCGCCGCCGGAGGCGTCGAAGGTGACCACGCCGGAATCGCCCAGCACGATGCTGCGATTGCTGGCGGTGGCGGCACCGCCGACATCGGGCAGATCGCTGGTGCGCAGGGTGATGCTGTCGGCGCCATACCCGCCGACGACGAGCTTGTCGCCCCGGCCGCTGAGGATGGTGTCGGCGCCGCCGCTTTCGGGCACGCTGCTGGTGACCGACAGGGTGGCGTAGCCGCGGGCCTTGCGCAACAGCTCGCCGTTGTCACCGAGGATGATGTCGGTAGAGGCAGTCTGCTCGCGCACGGTGATGGTGTCGGCCGCCATGCCGCCCATCACCACCTGGTAGCCCAGGTCGGCGGTGGCGGCGATGGTGGCGGTGCCGAGGGTGATGCTGTCGGCGCCGCCGGTGGCAGCAATCGGGTCGATCGTGCTCATGGCGGTGAGGCCGCTCTGGTCGTCAAACTCGAAGCGCACGTTGTCGCCGGCAATGAAGCGCCCGTTGCGGCCACGGTTGCCCGTCTGGGCCGCGGCCAGCGCGGCGCCGCCAAGGTCCGAGGTGGGCACGGTGCCGGCAACGCCGACCACACCGGTGACGCGGGCCAGGGAGCCCGCGGCCCACACCGCGGCGCCGATCGCCTCGCTGGTAGCGACGCTGCCGCTGACGTTGTCGATGTTGTCAGCCTCGATCTGGATGGTGTCCGCGCCAAAGCCGCCGGAGACGAGCTTGAAGCCTTCTTCGAGGGTGATGGTGTCGTTGCCGCCGATCACGATGTCGGTGCTGACCACGCTGCGCAACACGCCGTTGCGGCTGACCGCGTCGTAGTCGATCTGGGCGTTGTCGCCCATCACCAGCGCGTCGCCGTCGCGGGCGTGGATGATGTCTGCGCCAAAGCCGCCCACCAGCACCTTGCTGCCGTTGGCGCTGAGGATGCGGTCGTCGCCGCCCTTGTCGTTGCGGGTGGTGACCACCTGTAGCAGCTGGTTGGGGGCGCTGGCGGTGCGGGCGGAGCGCTCGATGCGGCCGTTGTCGCCCACAACGATGTCGTCACTGACGGCCTTGCCCATGCGGTCGGCCTTGGCAACGCTGTCGTACTCAGCCGAGATCCACACCTGATCGGCACCCATGCCGCCGAACACGAAGTTGTAGCCCAGGTTGCCGACGCTGCTGGCGTCGCCGATGCGGATCACGTCCTGGCCGCCGGTGGCTGCGATCAGGTCGGTGGTCTGGAAGACCACGAAGCTGCCATAGCTGTCGTAAGTGATGTCGGCGTTGTCGCCGGCGATCAGGCGCGTGGACGCGCTGGTGGTACCCACGTGGATCAGATCATTGCCCACACCACCGATGAGGGTCTTGTCGCCATTCGCCGTGAGCACGCGGTCGTCACCGCCGAGGCCGGCGGTGATCTGGGTGGAGACGACGTGGCTGAGCAGCGTCGAGCCGCTCGGCCGGGTGATCGCGCCGTTGTCCGAGAGGATCACGTCCGTCGTGGTCGCGGAGCCGAAGGTCGCGGTGGAGGTGGCGGCGTTCCAGTTGGCGGCGACGTGGATGGTGTCCACCTCCATGCCGCCGAGGATGTAATCCGAACCCAGGTCGCCGGTGCTGGCGTCGGTGCCAATCTGGATTGCGTCGATGCCGCCCGTTTCCTGTGCGGTGTCGAGGGTCGAGAAGCTCGTGAAGCTGCCCGGCGAGGCGTAGGTGATGTCGGCGTTGTCGCCAGCGATCAGGCGGGTCGAGGTACTCGTCGTGCCAACGTTGATGGTGTCGTTGCCGACGCCGCCAATGATCGTCTTGTCACCGTTGGCCGTAAGTACCCGGTCGTCACCGCCGAGGCCGGCGGTGATCTGGGTGGAGACGACGTGGCTGAGAAGGGTCGAGCCGCTCGGGCGGGTGATCTCACCGTTGTCGGAGAGGATCACGTCCGTCGTGGTGGCGGAGCCGAAGGTGGCCGTCGAGGTGGCAGCGTTCCAGTTGGCGGCGACGTGGATGGTGTCCACCTCCATGCCGCCGAAGATGTAGTTGCTGCCCAGGTCGCCGGTGCTGGCATCCGAGCCAATCTGGATTGCGTCGATGCCGCCCGTTTCCTGTGCGGTGTCGAGGGTCGAGAAGCTCGTGAAGCTGCCCGGCGAGGCGTAGGTGATGTCGGCGTTGTCGCCAGCGACCAGGCGGGTCGAGGTGCTCGTCGTGCCAACGTTGATGGTGTCGTTGCCGACACCACCAATGATCGTCTTGTCGCCATTGGCGGTGAGCACGCGGTCGTCACCGCCGAGGCCGGCGGTGATGTTGGTGGAGACGACGTGGCTGAGCAGCGTCGAGCCGCTCGGGCGGGTGATCTCACCGTTGTCGGAGAGGATCACGTCCGTCGTGGTGGCGGAGCCGAAGGTGGCCGTCGAGGTGGCGGCGTTCCAGTTGGCGGCGACGTGGATGGTGTCCACCTCCATGCCGCCGAAGATGTAGTTGCTGCCCAGGTCGCCGGTGCTGGCGTCGGTGCCGATCTGGATCGCGTCGATGCCGCCGGTGGTTTGCAGCGTGTCCAGCGTAGAGAAGTTCGTGAAGCTGCCCGGCGACGCGTAGGTGATGTCGGCGTTGTCACCAGCGATCAGGCGGGTCGAGGTGCTCGTCGTGCCAACGTTGATGGTGTCGCTGCCGACGCC
>JAYRYA010000001.1:0-227950 GCA_041917255.1 Zoogloea sp. | reverse complement strand
TGTCATTGGCGACTGGATCCAGTTCTACAACCACCAGCGGCCCCATCAGGCCCTGGAGATGAAGACCCCCGCTGAGGCATTCGCTTTAGCGGCGTGACCTGTGCAGGATTTGGTGGGTCAATACACGGGGATCCAGCCTGCTGAAAACCAAATATTCGGCCGACGGTACGGCCACCCGAGGAACCAACAACAACTGCGCCAACGGCTACACCCCGTGGGGAACCTATCTCACCTGCGAAGAAAACTTCACCAACGTCATCAGTCGCGCCACCGGCGACAACGCCAGCCGCAGCGCCAAGGAAATCGCCGGCCTCAACCGCTACGGCATGACTCAGGGGCGCAAGAGCCCGTACTTCTGGGACACGGCTGGCACCGACGACCTGTACGTCCGCTGGAGCGCTTCGGTGACCAGCGCCACCGCAGCCGACGACTATCGGAATGTCTTCAACACCTTCGGATGGGTTGTCGAGATCGATCCGTTCAACCCGACCTCCACCCCGGTCAAACACACCGCGCTGGGTCGTTTCGCCCATGAAGGCTGCTGGCCGTGCAACGCCGTGGCGGGTAAGCCTGTCGTCTTCTACATGGGTGACGACTCCCGTAACGAGTACATCTACAAGTTCGTCTCGAAAGCCCTGTGGGACACCGCTGACGTGGGCAAGGGCATGACGGCCGGCGCCAAGTACATGGACGAAGGTACCCTCTACGTCGCCCGCTTCAACGCCGATGGCACCGGCAACTGGATCGAGCTTACCTACGGCAAGAACGGCCTGGACGCCAGCAATGCAACCTACGCCTTCGCCGACCAGGCTGACGTACTGGTCCATGCGCGTCTGGCGGGTGACTCGGTTGGCGCCACCAAGATGGATCGTCCCGAGTGGGGCGCCGTCAATCCGGTCAATGGCGAGGTCTACATGACGCTCACCAACAACAGCAACCGGGTGTCCCCCACCGCCACGCCCAGCGGTAGCCAGCTCAAGCCGGACACCGCGAACCCCCGTTACTACGAGGATCTGAAGAGCGGCACGACCTCCCAGAAGGGCAACCCCAACGGCCACATCATCCGTTGGCGCGAGGCCGGCGCCGATCCCGCCGCAACCACTTTTGCCTGGGATATTTACCTTTTCGGTGCCGAAGCCGCCGCCGCCGCCGATGTGAACCTCTCCGGCCTCACCGACATCAACGACTTCTCCAGCCCGGACGGCCTCTGGTTCGACCGCAATGGCATGCTCTGGATTCAAACCGATGACGGCGCCTACGCTGACGTCACCAACTGCATGATGCTGGCGGCGATTCCCGGCAAGGTCGGCGACGGCACTGCAGCGGTTGCTGCCGGCGGCACGGCCACCATCAAGGGAGCCAACGCGACCAGTGCAACGCTCCGCCGCTTCCTGGTCGGCCCGAAGGAGTGCGAGATCACCGGCATCGCGATGACCCCGGACCGCAAGACGATGTTCGTCAATGTGCAGCACCCTGGCGAGGAAGGCAGCATCGCCACGCCCACCAGTGCCTGGCCCTCAAGCCAGACCGATGCAAGCTCGACCCGCCGCCCTCGCTCCGCCACCATCGTGATCACCCGCACCAATGGTGGTGAAATCGCGGTCTGAGGTGTTGGGAACGCAAGACTGATTCACAACGCGGTGCGCACCATCTTTAACCTCCTGCCTCGGCAGGAGTTTTTTTGTGTGGCGACGATCCCCGTCCGACTTGTTGTTGAATCCGCCCCTCCAAGAAAAAAGATGCTTGCCGACCGATCAGGTCGACAAGCATCTTTTTCTTAATGCGTAACGCCCGATTGCTGGATGCCCGGCAGACCAGCAACAGGTGGTGAATCAGCGCTCCTTCGCAGCCTCCAGCGCCTCAGCGTTCACCTTTACGTTGTAGCGCTTGCGCAGCATGGCCATGTAGGCGCCGAAGTCCTGCTCCGCCATCACGCGTGCAAACTGCTGTTTGATGGCAGCCAGGCGCGGATCGTCCTGGCTCGGCGCGGCCGGACGGCTTACCTTCTCGATGCGGAACAGGGAGTAACCTGCATCCGGCAGCTTCACGCCAACGTAGCTGGGAAGCTTGTCGCTCGGAGCGCGGTACAACGCCCGCATGATCTCCGGAGGCACACCCTGCATCGTCCGCTGGACAGTACGAGCCGGGCTCCATTGGAGCTCGACAGTCTCACCTTTGGTCAGCTGAGCCAGCTTGGCCTCCCCGTCCTTCTCGGCCAACTTGACCGCCTCATCAATGGCCAGCCCCTTCTCGATAGCAGCCTTCACTTCCTCAAGAGCCGGCAACGACGCCGCCTTGAATTCGGCTACGCGGGCGGCAACGAGCGTGCCGTTGCCTACATCCACCGCGTTAGTGTTGCGCTTGTTCTTAATGGAATCGTCAGAGAACAACTCGCCCAAGAGCTTCTCGTTATCAAATGGCGGTGCAGCCTTGCCGTTTCGGGCAACCCAGTCTGTTGTCTTGACGGCCAGCTTGAACTTGTCCGCCGCCGGCTTGAGGCTGTCCGATTGCTCATAAACGGTGTTGCTGAAACTCTCGACAAGCTCAGCAAATTTCTTGGCTGCCTCGGTGCGCTTTAGTTCGGCGGCTATTTCGCCTTTAACTTCATCAAAGGCGCGTACCTTTTCGGACTTCACGCCGGTGAGTTTGATGATGTGAAAACCGAAGTCAGACTGCACGACACCCGAGATATCGCCTTCCTTGGACATGCCGAAGACCGCATCCTCGAAGGGCTTGACCATCGATCCGCGGGCAAAGAATCCGAGATCGCCGCCCTTCTCTGCCGAGCCCGGATCCTGCGAGTTATCCTTAGCCAGCTTTTCGAAGTCTGCTGGACTGGCCTTGATCTGCTTGAGCAGGCCTTCCGCCTTCTCCCGCGCAGCTTTGACCAGATCGGCAGCTGCATCCTTGTCCGCCTGGATCAGGATGTGGCTGGCGCGACGTTCGCCACCCTGGCGGTACTTGTCCTGATGGGCATCGTACTCCTTACGGATGTCGGCGTCGGTGATCGCCAACTGGTCAGCAACAGCATCGCGACTGAGCACGATGTACTCGGCACGAAGCTGAGCGGGAATCTCGAACTGCTTGCGGTTGGCGTCGTAATACTTCTGCGCAGCATCGGCAGCCAGCTTTACGGACGAAACATATTGCGGTGCCGCAAAACGGCTTTCACTGACAACACGCTCCTCAAGCTGCACAGCAAAAACCTGCTCGGTAGATGCGCGGGGCACCATGACACCTTCTGCCACGGCCCCCAGCACCTGCTGCAGCGCAAGATCGTGACGCAAGCGAGACTCGAAGACGGCCTGAGTCATGCCCTGCGCCTTGAGCATCGCTTCGTACCGCGGCAGTGAAAAATGCCCGTTTTCCTGAAAAGCGGGGATGCCGGCAATGGTGTTACGCACGCGTTCATCAGAGACTCGCAAACGCATTTTCGCTGCATCAAGCGCTAGCAGGCGCTGATTGACGAGATTGTCTAGAACCGCCCGCTTCGCTTCAGGCGTTTCCATCATCGCAGGGTTGAAGTTTGCGCCGAGCGCCCCGCGCATCCGATCCTGCTGTTCGCGCTGCGCCTGCTGGAACTCGGCCTGTGTGATCGGAACGCCGCCGACAGATGCCAACTCACCACTCTGTCCAGCGTTCTTGACATAGGAATCAACCCCCCAAAAAGCAAACGGAAGCGTGATCAGTAAGAGGAACACCTGAACGATTTTCTTGTTGTTGCGTACGGCGTCAAACATGCTGAATCCTCAGAGGCTGCTGGCAATACGGGAGTTACGCTGAAGTAGCGTCTTGAAATCGAAACGAAAAAAGCCACACACGTGGCTTTTTTTGTTCATCACACCTTGCGGTGGTGACAAATGTGGCGGAGTGGACGGGACTCGAACCCGCGACCCCCGGCGTGACAGGCCGGTATTCTAACCAACTGAACTACCACTCCAAATCGGGCTGGCCATCCTGGCTGGATGGTGGGTGCTGACGGGGTCGAACCGCCGACATTCGCCTTGTAAGGGCGACGCTCTACCAACTGAGCTAAGCACCCGCTAGATCGCTGCAAAGCCAGCGAAAGCAACAGCCCATCAGTTTAATGCATCCTTGAGTGCTTTGCCAGGCCTAAATTTCGGGATCTTGGCGGATTTGATCTTGATGCTGGCCCCGGTCCGGGGGTTGCGCCCTGTACGGGCGGCTCGCTTTCCAACGTGAAAGGTGCCAAACCCGACAAGGGTTACACTTCCACCTTTCTTGAGTGCCTGCTTGACTGCGGCAATCGCTGCATCCAGCGCCCGACCTGCGGTTGCTTTCGGAATATCTGCGCTTTCAGCAATTTGATCTATCAATTCGGATTTGTTCACATCTGCCCCCTCGTTATAGAATTTAACAAACAGGAAACTCCGACATCGAATGCTGGCGCGATATTTCGGCTCTCGCGCGAACGCCCTAGCTGTGGCACTTATATAACGCGCGAAAAAACGCGGTGTCAAGGGACAAACCTACGTAAGTGCGTCATCTGACGCCACAGGAGGCGCATCTTTGATGCCCCACACAATTGGCGCATCGATCATGCAAAAACAAAAAGGGCTGCAAATGCAGCCCTTTTTGTTTTTGCCGAACCGCCGCAACTTGCGGCGTCGGATTCACGCGAACTTAAGCAGCAGCAGCTGCGCCCATCCCTTTGATAGCGGCGGACAGGCGGCTCTTGTGGCGAGCGGCCTTGTTCTTGTGAATGATCCTCTTATCAGCGATGCTGTCGATCGTGCGCTGGGAAGCGACGAAAACTTGCTGAGCAGCTTGCTTGTCACCGCCGAGGACCGCCTTGCGGACAGCCTTGATGGCAGTGCGCAGACGCGAACGCAGGCTCATGTTGAGGGCGCGGGCCTTGACAGCTTGACGGGCGCGCTTACGGGCTTGTGCCGAATTGGCCATCTTTTAGTAATCCTGAAAGAAATGCAGTAAAGCCATGGATTGTATGGGAAACCACGATGGCTTGACAAGCATTTTGCTTGCTATTTATACAACTTTCTTGAAACAACAAGGCCCCACCTTACGGCGGGGCCTCGAGGGGCACTATTTCGGAGCGCTTAGACGCGTTCGAAGATGGTCGCAATGCCCTGACCACCGCCGATACACATCGTCACCAGCGCGTAACGGCCACCAGTGCGCTGCAGTTCGTAGAGGGCCTTGGTGGCGATGAACGCGCCGGAACAGCCGACCGGGTGGCCGAGCGCAATCGCGCCGCCGTTCGGGTTGGTCTTTGCCGGATCCAGACCAAGAACCTTGGTCACAGCCAGCGCCTGTGCGGCAAAGGCTTCGTTGGACTCGATGACATCCATCTGATCGAGGGTCAGGCCAGCCTTCTTGAGGGCCAGTTTGGTCGCCGGGATCGGGCCTTCGCCCATGACGTCGTTCGGCACACCAGCAACAGCGTAGGAGACAAGACGAGCCATCGGCTTGTAGCCAGCGTTGGCAGCGGCAGCCGCGTCGGCCAGCACAAAGAAAGCGGCACCATCGTTGATGCCGGACGCGTTACCCGCAGTGACGGAGCCATCCTTCTTGAAGGCCGGCTTCATCTTGGCCAGCGATTCCATGGTCGTGCCGCGCTTGATGTGCTCGTCGGTGTCGAACACGACTTCGCCCTTGCGGGTCTGCTTGACGATGGGAACGATCTGAGACTTGAAACGGCCTTCGTCAATGGCGGCGGCCGCGCGGCGCTGAGATTCGACAGCGAAGGCGTCCTGCTCTTCGCGGGAGATATTGTACTTGGTAGCCAGGTTTTCAGCAGTGATACCCATGTGGCCAACGCCGAACGGATCGGTTAGCACGGCGACCATGGAGTCGATTGCCTTGGTGTCACCCATGCGAGCACCAGAACGCAGCGCGGGCAGCATGTACGCAGCTTTGGACATCACTTCGACGCCACCGCCGATACCGAAATCGGAATCACCCAGCAGAATGTTCTGGGCGGTGGTAACGATGCCCTGGAGGCCGGAGGCACACAGCCGGCTGACCTGCATCGCGACGGAGTCCATCGACAGGCCGGCCTGGATGGAGGCGACACGGGAAACGTAAGCGTAACGGGAGTCGGTGGGCATGGTGGTACCCACGGTGACGTAGTTGATCAGCTGGGGATCAACGCCGGAGCGAGCGACCGCCTCCTTCATCACGATGCCGCCGAGCTCGCTGGAATCGAAATCAGCAAGCGAACCACCGAAGGCACCGATGGCAGAACGGACAGCGCTCAGAACCACAACTTCACGATTAGCCATATTTATTCCTCCTCTCAATTACTACGGGAAATTACCAACCCATCCTTGCCACGCTGAGCAGTGCCAACACAAGAAACACCAACACAAGCGTTCTCCAGACCAAGCCGATAGTGCTTTGCATGAAATCGGCGTCCGCATCATCACCGATTCCCATTTCAGGACGTTCAACAACTTCGCCGGATTCGAAAATCGGCATGCCGAGGCGGACGCCTAGTGCACCGCCCCCGCTGGAAAGCAGTATACCGGAAGCCTTGTCTTTCCATTGGCTGGCCTGCGCGCGCCAGCAATAGACGCCATCCTCGAAGTCACCCACGATCGAGAACGCCGCAGCAGAGAGGCGCACGGGAATCCAGTCAAGTGCGGCGCAGGCCCTGAGGGAGAACTCGCCGAAGTCCCCGAAATCAAGAGCACTGCTGCGAAAGCCCCACTCCTGCTCGAAGAAGCGCGCCAGCCGATATAGCAGAGCGCCGCTCGGGCCGGGCAGGATGACGAACCAGAAGATGACGCCGAAGACGTTACGGTGGGACGCAATGAGCGCCTCTTCGATCGCCAGCCGGGCGACTTCACTGGAGCTGGATTTATCGTGGGAGCGGCCACGCCACTCGCTGATCAATTGCCGGGCGCGCGGCAGTTCGCCCATCCGCAGCGCCAGTTGGATATCGGTGAAATAGTGGCTGACGTGCCGGAATCCCATCGTCAGGTAGAGCAAGACCACGTTGAAGGCCAGCGCCAGGACGAAATGGATGTTCCAGAGCAGGAAGTAGACCAGCGCCGAAGCGAAACAAACAGACAGGATCGCCACCCACCACGCCACCGCTCCATGACGGGATTCGCCGTCGTTGAAACGGTCTTCAAGAAAACGCGCAAAAGCCTTGAGGGGCGCCTGGACGAAACGCTCGACAGAGAGCGGACGAAGTTGCTCGACGAGCAGCGCGACGATCAGCGAAAACAGGGTCATGCGGCAGGGGGCTTTTTGAAAACCCTCGAAGTTCAGGCCTATTGGGGGTTGCTCACGATACCACCAAACGCACCTAACACAAATGCCGTTTGCTCAGCGGCGGAAGAATCGATACAGACTGACAATCATCCCGGCCGTCGCACCCCAGATGAAGTAGTCGCCATAGGGCATCGCATAGTACTCGCGCAGCTTTCCGCGCACCTCCACCTTGTGCAGTTGGTGATTGGTTTCGTTGAGAAGGAAGGACAGTGGTACCTCGAACACCTCGGCGACTTCGAACGCATCGGGAACCAGCTCAAAAGGTGGCGTAACCAGCCCGACCACAGGCGTCACCTCAAAGCCCGTACCGGTACGGTATTGAGGAAGGCAGCCGAGCAACTCGACATGGTGCCGGGCGAGGCTGATTTCCTCCTCCGTTTCACGCAGAGCGGTTTCGATCGGCGAGCTGTCCTGCTCTTCGACGCGCCCGCCCGGAAAACTCACCTGCCCCGGGTGGTGATGCAGGTGATCTGTCCGGCGGGTGAGGAGCATCGTGGGCTCGGGCTTACGGAGCACGATTGGGACCAACACCGCTGCCGGGCGCAGCGGGCCGGACGGGATACCATCCTCCACTGGAGAATCAAATTGCTTGCCTTCGGCAAAGCGCTGGCGCAACACGTCGACAGAAAACGTCCGGGCTGATCTTGAACCATTCATGAGCTCAGGCCGCCAATCAATAACGCTGGCGCAACTGGAGCGCAGGGCCATCCCGCCGCATCTCCATGCGATTGAGGAAACTCATGCCGAGAAGGGCGAACGGCAACTCGCCCGAATGCACGACACCGTCCACGTTGCGCAGGGTCACATCGCCAACGCGCACCGTATCGAGCACTACCCGCCAGGCCCGCGCAGTGCCGTTGGCAGTCTGCATCAACGCGGGCTCGCCCTTGGTGAAATCGATCCCGGCCTTGAGGGCGTCACTGCGCCCGAGGGAGACAAATGTCGCGCCGGTGTCCACGATAAAGCGCATCTGGGCTCCGTTGATCGAACCCGTCGTATGAAACTGCCCGCCGCTGTCGGCCTGGATGACGACGCTCGGCACCCGACCGCCTGCCCCTGCTCCGCTGACATGCACTGCACGCTGACCGATCACAAGCCGGTGCCGGCCGCCGTCAAACTCGAGCGTTGCGCCGTCGGCATCGACACTGAGAATACGTACACCATCGGGCGAACTCGTGCCCACGGCCACCGCCCTGGGTGCGCCACCGTTCACGACGAGCAGCGCCTTGCCCGGGAAAACGCCAGCCAGCGCGACATCGGTCGCTGCGGCCGGCAGGCTGGTCAGGGCCGTGACGACGCTGACCAACATGATTGGATGCGGTATTTTCATGAACGGGAGTGACTCGATCACCTGGCGATCATCACAAAAACAGTTGGAAGGCTCACGACCAATTCGAACTCCCCTTCCCTTTTCACAGGCCAATAAAAAAGAAACCAGCCCGAAGGCTGGTTTCAATTATGCCGCGAGAACATTTCACGCGTAGGTGTTGATGCGCCCACCGATGGTTGCCGTCGGATCCGGTGCGGAGACCGGCTCGGGCAGCGTTGCAATCAACTGGGCTGCATTGGCCTGCTGCAGGTCAAGCTGCTTGCGCAGCATGACCAGCGACACGGTGTCCTGCGGCTGAACTTGCGAGGTCGTGGGGACCGAAGCGATGTTCATGGCTGCAAATCAATCCCTGAAGTTGCCATACTGCAAAGGATAGTCGGCGATTTCCTTGCGAACCAGGGCAATACAGTCTTGCAGGAGGTCTCGCTTCGCACCGCTCACCCGCACGGCTTCGCCCTGGATGCTAGCCTGCACTTTTAGTTTGCTGTCCTTGATGAGCTTGACGATCTTCTTGGACTGCTCCTGTTCGATGCCGACGCGAACAGTGAGTTCCTGCTTGACCTTGTTGCCGCCCACCTTCTGCACGTCACCGTGCTTGAGACAGCGCACGTCGATCTTCTTGGCAGTCATTTCGGGCAGCAGGATGGCCAGCATCTGCTCAAGCTGGAAATCGCTGTCGCCGTGCAAGGTGAGCAGCTTTTCGGACTGCTCGACCCGCGCGTCGCTGCCCTTGAAATCGTAGCGGCCGGTGATCTTGCGATTGGCGCCCTCGACGGCGTTACGCAGGGCAACCATGTCGACTTCGGAGGTGATGTCGAAGGACGGCATGATCGACTCCCGTTCAGCCGAAGTAGCAGACGTAGTGATAGGGCTCACCGGTCACTTCGATGTCGAAGCTGGAATCGCCCGGCACGTTGAAGCTCTCTCCTGCGGCGGAGGTCTTCCATTCCGTCTCGCCCTTCAGGCGGTAGCGGCAAGCACCAGCCACGGTTTCCATGACCTCTGGGGCGCCGGTGTTGAAAGTGAGGGCGGCCGGCAGGATCACGCCGACGGTCTTCTTGCTGCCATCGGCGAACAGGACGGTGTGGCTGACGCACTTGCCGTCGAAATACACGTTGGCTTGCTTGACGACGGACACGCCGTCGAATTGTGCAGACTGGGTCATTTGGTCACTTAAATAGATGGGGTTATTCGATGCCGAGCAGCCGCTGGAGGATACCCTTGGCCATGAAGCCGATAAAGCCGACGCCCAAGCCTATGAACATCCAGATCGCGCCGTATTTGCCCGCCTTGGATTCCCAGGCGAGGTGGCCGATGATGAATATCATGTAGGCAATCAGACCGCCGACGCAGACCTTGAGGGAAATATCCTCGAACTCTGCGACGGTCAGCCCAAATATGAATACGTCGTTGGGGTCCATGCCGGCTTATCAGCCCCGCTTGTTCTTGGCGTTAGCCGCAATACGCATGCGCAGCGCGTTGAGGCGGATGAAGCCGTGGGCGTCCTTCTGGTTGTACGCGCCCTGGTCGTCTTCGAAGGTGGCGATGGTGGGGTCGAACAGCGAATCGGTCTTCGAATCCCGAGCGACCACGATCACGTTGCCCTTGTAAAGCTTGATGCGGACCCAGCCATTCACGGTCTGCTGCGTCTGATCGATCAGGGCCTGCAGGGCAAGACGCTCGGGCGACCACCAGTAGCCGGTGTAGATCATGCTGGCGTAGCGCGGCATGAGGTCGTCCTTGAGGTGGGCGACTTCACGGTCAAGGGTGATCGACTCGATGGCGCGGTGGGCACGCAGCAGGATGGTGCCACCCGGGGTTTCATAGCAGCCACGGGATTTCATGCCGACATAGCGGTTTTCGACCAGATCCAGGCGGCCGATGCCGTGCTTGCCACCCAGCTCGTTGAGCTTGGCGAGCAATTCATGGGCCTTCATGCGGGTCCCGTTGATGGAAACGAGATCGCCCTTCTCGAACTCGAGATCAACGTACTCGGCGGCATCCGGCGCGGCCTCCGGGGAAACCGTCCAGCGCCACATGGATTCTTCGGCTTCGGCGGACGGGTCTTCCAGGTGACGGCCTTCGAAGGAGATGTGCAGCAGGTTGGCGTCCATCGAGTAGGGTGAGCCGCCCTGCTTGTGCTTCATCTCGATGGGGATGCCGTTCTTTTCGGCGTAGGCCAGCAGCTTTTCACGGGACAGCAGATCCCACTCACGCCACGGGGCGATGACCTTCACGCCAGGCATCAGCGCGTAGTAGCCAAGTTCGAAGCGGACCTGGTCGTTGCCCTTGCCGGTGGCGCCGTGGGAGACGGCATCGGCACCGGTCAGGCGGGCGATCTCGATCTGGCGCTTTGCGATCAGCGGACGGGCGATGGAGGTGCCGAGCAGGTACTCGCCTTCATAGACGGTGTTGCAGCGGAACATCGGGAAGACGAAGTCACGGACGAATTCTTCGCGCAGATCGTCGATGAAGATGTTTTCCGGCTTGATGCCGAACTGCAGCGCCTTGGCGCGGGCGGGCTCGAGCTCTTCGCCCTGACCGAGGTCGGCCGTGAAGGTCACCACTTCACACTGATAGGTGTCCTGCAGCCACTTGAGGATCACCGAGGTATCCAGCCCGCCCGAGTAGGCGAGCACCACTTTCTTAACGTCGCTCATGTCCTGCTTTCTGCTAATGAGTAGATGAGTCTTGCATCAATTGTCGCCTGCTTCAGGCCCGGTCGTTTTCGACCTTGCCGATCATCAGGAATTCCATCAGAGCCTTCTGAGCATGGAGGCGGTTCTCCGCTTCGTCCCACACCACCGACTGCGGGCCATCAATGACTTCGGCCGTGACCTCTTCCCCACGATGGGCCGGCAGACAATGCATGAACAGCGCACCGGGGTTGGCCACCTGCATCATGTCGGCATCGACCCGCCAGTCGGCGAAGTCGCGCATCCGCTCGTCGTTCTCGGCCTCGAAACCCATGCTGGTCCACACGTCGGTGGTCACCAGATCGGCGCCGCGACACGCGTCCATCGGATCGGCAAAGCGCACGAAGTGGTCAGTGCCCTGCACGCCGGCCAGGTCGGGGCAGAACTCATAGCCGGGGGGCGTCGACACATGCACCTTGAAATCGAGCAGCTCGGCTGCCTGCAGCCAGGTGTTGCACATGTTATTGCCGTCACCAACCCACGCCACCGTCTTCCCCTGGATCGAACCGCGATGCTCGATGAAGGTGAAGATGTCTGCCAGGATCTGACAGGGGTGGAATTCATTGGTGAGGCCATTGATAACCGGCACGCGGGAGTATTCGGCGAAGCGCTCGATGATCGACTGCTCGAAAGTGCGGATCATCACGATATCGCTCATCCTCGAGATCACCTGAGCGGCGTCCTCGACGGGCTCGCCGCGGCCGAGCTGGGAATCACGCGTGTTAAGGTAGATGGCTGAGCCGCCGAGCTGCTGCATCCCGGCCTCAAAAGACAGCCGCGTGCGCGTGCTGGCTTTCTCGAAGATCATCACCAGCGTTCGGTCGAACAGCGGGTGGTGGGGTTCGTAGCGCTTGAACTTCTCTTTGATCCAGCGGGTGCGGGCAAAGAGGTAGTCGTACTCGGCGCGAGTCAAATCTTTGAACTGTAGGTAATGTCTCGGTGCGTTCATGGCACTCGTTCTTGATTATGGTGCCGTCAGGCAAGTGGATGGATCTGCATGCTGTTGTCAGACACACCCCGCAGGAAAGCCCGCCCGACAAAAAGGCGAAACGGCAGCTCACGCCGCCGTTTAATGTCTACTAACAACGTATCATCCTAATTCAAAACCATCTTTTTGTATAGCTACAGCCCGTTTTCCACGATTTTCGCAAGTTCCGTCGACCAACAATCCGCTCCTCAATCGCGACCCTCGAAATCCAGCTGTCGCCGGACAAGATCGCGGGGGCGGGACGCCCCGTTGGATCAAATTCACAACAACGGTTACATGAACGTGCCAACATCATGATCATTTGCTACCCTTCGCGGGCTTGGAAAAGCGAGGAGTCGTGGCGTGCAGATTGCCGCGTCGGACTTCATGACTGCTTCCTGCCGAGAACCCCGGCGATCATCCCGGAAGCCACATCTTTTTTCTTCGGCCGACAACTTTGTCCGCGCCAGTGAAACCCGGCGCAGATAACCTTACCCGACTTCCATCAACACGCCGGTTGCCTTTCCGTTCCCGGCGACCCGAACTTACTCCGAGAGCGCAGCATACCCATGATCCGCGGCTTCATCGATTTCGACACCCTCGACCGCAACCAGAAATTTGACCGGCTCGACCTCCGGGACATTTCACTGCCGGGCCTTCAACTCCAGCAGGACGGCAACCGCGTGGCAGCTTTCGAAGATGGTGCTCGGCTGCTGCTGCTGCAGGGAGAGCCGCGTTTTCGCGATGCCACCCTCGGCCGCCGCGTAGCGCAGGATGGCTGGCGTGCCGTGGTCGCCCAACTGTGTGAATCGCCGGACGCCTTCATCGCCGGTCTCGAAGGGCGTTTTGCGCTGTTGTGGATTGATCTCGCCAAAGGCCACTTGGGCCTCGCATCTGATCGTTTCAACACCTACGGCTTCTGCTATGCCAGAGAAGGCCGTCGCCTGAGCTTTGCAGACAGGGCCAACGAAGTGCCGGCCCTGCGCCGCGAGATCGACCGTCAGGGCGTGTTTGATTACCTGTATTTCCACGCGATCCCGGCGCCCGGCACCATTTTCAAGAACATCTTCCGCCTCGAGCCCGGCGCTCGCCTGAGTGCCGACAAGGAGCGCACGCAGCTCGTCGCCTGGTGGCAGCCCCGTTTCGAAGAACCCGCCAGTGCAGACTTCGCCAGCAGCGCCAGTACCTTCAAGGCGCTGATCAAGTCCGCCGTGGAGCGCGAACTGGACGGCGCCTCGGTGGGCGCGTTTCTCTCTGGCGGCACCGATAGCTCGACCGTTGTTGGCATGCTTGCCAAGAGCGGCAACCCCATCACCGCCTACTCTATCGGTTTCGAAGCCGAAGGCTACGACGAGATGGAGTTTGCCAAGATCGCAGCCAAGCACTTCGGTGTGAAGCACGTGCCTTACTACATCACCTCCGACGACTTGGTCGCCAACATCCCCAGTGTCGCCACGTCCTACGACCAACCCTTCGGCAATTCATCGGTACTGCCGGCGTACCTGTGCGCCAAGCTCGCCCACGACGACGGGCATCGCAAGATGTTCGCCGGGGACGGCGGTGACGAACTCTTCGGCGGCAACACCCGCTACGCGAAGCAGCGCGTGTTCGGCTATTACGAGAACGTGCCCGGCCTCGTCAAGAGCGCGCTCCTCGAACCCGTCATCATGCAAACGCCGCTGGGCAAGCTGCCGCTGATGCGCAAAGCCGCCAGCTACATCGAGCAGGCCACCACGCCGCTGCCCGAGCGTACTGCGCAGTACAACCTGATCTACCGGCTCGGGATGGACAACGTCTTCCCGAAGGATTTCCTTGCGGGCGTCGATACCGACGCGCCGGTCAAGCTGCAGCGCCGTGTCTGGCAAAACACCACTGCCCACGCGCTGGTGAACAAAATGCTCAATTTCGACTGGCGCTTTACGCTGGCCGACAACGATCTGCCCAAGGTGATCGGCAGCACGCGTCTCGCCGACATGAACGTGATCTTCCCGCTCCTCGACGACGCGCTGCTGGATTTCTCGCTCCAGCTGCCGCCCGAGTACAAGCTCAAGGGCCTGCAACTGCGCTGGTTCTTCAAGGAAGCCCTGAAGGATTTCCTTCCGCCCGAGATCATCACCAAGAAGAAGCAGGGCTTCGGCCTGCCCTACGGCCACTGGGTGCTCAAGCACAAGGGCCTCGACAAGCTGGCGCGAGAATCCCTCGACGTGCTGGTCGAACGCAAGATCCTGCGCAAGGATTTCGTGAGCGAACTGTTCTCCACTCACCTACCCGCCTACCCAGGCTACTACGGCGAGATGGTGTGGATCTCGATGATGCTCGGCCAATGGCTGGACAAGCACGCGCCCACCAGTCGCTGAAAGTGACCATGGCCGCAAATGCCGCTGCGGCCATGGTCTAGCCAGGGCCATTTCAGGCTTTCTGTTTCTTGAGCTGCGCCAGCTCCGCGAGTGCCTCGGCAAGACTTGCCTCGGCCCGCTGGGCGCGGGCGGTCTCGCCCAGGCGGACTTCCTCAACCGCACGGGCGCGGGCTTCTGCTGCAGCCACTGCAGATTCCTTGCCGTGGGCAGCGTCGCTGGCAATCTTCAATTGCGCTTGCAGACGTTCTATCCGACCTTCGGCAGCAGCCAGCGAGGTTTCGATCTGGCGGGTCTTCGACACCGCTTCGCGCAGGGCGGCTTTGGCCTCTTCGGTCTGCTCGCGCTGACGCGCCTCCCGGTCTTCCCGATTGGCGATCTGCTGGCGCATTGCCATGAGTTCGGCCACTTTCTCCTGACGGGCCGTCTCGATCTGCTTGAGCAACAGCTCACGTTCCTGGGCGCCGCGCTCCTGTTCATCCTTGAGCGAAGCGCTGTAACGATCCCGGTCGGTCTGGAGCAGGCGCACCATCCGCTCGGATTCAGCCGTGAACTTCTGCTCGCGCACCTCGGCAGCCTCTTCAAGTTGGCGCACGCGGTTCTCGAGCCCTTCCCGCTGGCGCAGGAATTCCAGTGCCTGACTGCGCAAGTCGGAGATCGTGCTGTCGCGACTGCTCACCTCCTGATCAAGTAATGCGATCTGCCGAGATGCAGCAGCGCTCTGCGTTTCGAGCTGACGAATGCGGTCATCGGCCTCCTGGAACCGTTGGCGCAGCGCTTCGCGCTCTTGCTCCAGCTCCTGGCGCTGAGCGGCCAGAATCTGGTCGGCCTGCTGGAGCGACAGCGACCACATCTTGCTCATGAACGAATCCGTCGCCGAGATCAGCTCGTCCGGCATGCCCGGAATGCTGCGCTGGCGGAAGAATGCAGCGCCCGTCTCGCGTCGCCACTGGTCGATGTAACGCTGGACGATCTCGCTGGACCCCTTGTTGCCGAGCTCCGCGTAGACGAGGTTGAAAGACGGATTCTCTCCCTGGGAGAGCAACTGGAAGCAGATCTGCTCGACCGCCCCAAACGTGACGCTACTGCTACGGGCCATGGTTCGCTCCCTTGCCTCAAGAAGGCAAATTAATGCAACGGAGGAACATTACCATACGTATACGTCCGGAAAACGTAATCTTTATGACGATTCATCAAGCCTGCAATGCGGCGCTTCAAGCGCCCGACAGGCCTACTTCACCCCGCCCTAGGATTGACCGCCCGTTTTCACCCCCGCCCACGGCAAACGCTGCTTCTGCGCCTCGTCGTGCCAACGCTCTTCCTCCTCGTGGATGTAGCGCTGAGTCGTCCGGGCATCCGTGTGCCGGGCGTCTTTCTGCACGTAACGTTCGTCGATGCCGCTGTCGAGCTTGGCCGTAATGCCCGTGTGGCGCCCCCAATGCGCCGACGCCGCGCGGAGCTTTTCCTTCTTGTGCTCTGCATCGGCTGGAAGCAACTCGGCCGCGGCACTGAAGATCTTCTTCAGGATTTGATTGAGACGCCGCGCGGTAATCGGACTGCCGTCCTTCACCGATACCAGGATCGGCGTCGTGTCATCCCGACGCGGTACAGCGCTCAGACCTAGATACTTGCGGTAGCGGATCAGTGCCTGAAGCATGTCGTCGGCCACTGGCACTTTGGCCTTCTTGCCGCCCTTCCCTACCACGTGCCACCACCACAACCCGCGCTCTTCGCGGAAGCTGTTCATCCGGTGGCTTTCCAGCTCGCCGGCGCGGGGGGCCAGCATGTAGAGCGTGGCGGCAAGAAAGCGCGCCCGCTCGTATTCATCCCGGCCCCGCTCCGCATCTCGCGGCATCGCCTCGATGGCCGCAGTCACCGCCTGCCACATCTGGGCATCAAGAAAACGCTCGATCTTCTCGACCTCGTCGGTGCTCACCACAGCGCGCAGCGGCCCGGCGGCCTCGGCGGACATCTTGCGTCGGCGTTGACGGATAAGCCCGAGGGGGTTGCCCGCCAGGTACCCGGCATCCACCAGATAACGCATCAGCGAGTTGATCGCCGCAATCGCGGTAAGCACTGCGCTCTCAGACAGCGGCCCGACAAACGGGCGCCATTTTTCGGTTCGCCGATCCGCCTTCGGCCCGCACCACAGCGCCGCCGGCTGCGGATCGGCCAGAAAATTCAGGTAACCCTCGAAATCCTGTCGATTCAGGCTTGAGATTGGCTTGCGGCAATCATTGAGAGACCACAGCAGCAGGCGTTCACATTCCCGCTGGTAGATGCGCAGCGTGCCGAGGGACCGATCGTACTCAGCGAGAAAGCAGCGGATCGCATCTACGTCGTTGTCGGCATTGATCTGCAGGCGGGCTGGGTCCGCACGATTGACGCCCTGTCGACCGTTCAGATCCGGAGGAATTCCGATCTCGTCGAGGGGACGAATCGGGACAACCAGTGGCGCGCGGGGCTGGGCAGACTCGGGTGCAGGCGCAGCATTCTTCTTCATGGACACAAGTGTAGCCCGAGACCGAGGCCAAGACAGAAGACAGTCCATCGCCCTACTTGCGCAAATCCTATGACTGTATATACTTACAGCTATCGGGAGAGACGTCAGCCACCGGCTCACCCACCGAGCGGCACTCGCATCTCGTATTACAGCCTTCGGGCAACTGTCACGCTGAAAGGAGACTTGAATGGAAACCCTGATCTGCCGGATTCTAATGGTGAGCGGCGTAATCGTTGGCGTTCTTTTGGCTGGCGGTCAAGGCGATCATGCACTGGTGCCAGCGCTTCTGGCCATCGTCATCGCCGGGCTGCTGCGCCGGGTCGCGCCTTCGCTTCCCTGGCGCCTCGGCCACGGCCGGTACTGAACGCTGCACCCGGCACGTCTGGCTTATTTTGCGCGGCCGGCGCGAGCCTTGCGTTCAACCTGGATCAGCTCGGCGATATCGGTGTTGCGATATTTGCCTGCCCAGCTATCCGCAGTTTCATTCTGGTCGTTTTTGAGATCCACGTTTGCGCCCGCCTTGAGCAGACGGACGACCACATCCTCGTGGCCATTGCGGGCAGCAAACATCAGCGGAGTGCTGCGGTTGGGCGCCAATGCATCGGGGTTGGCGCCCTTGGCAAGCAGCATTTCGACGATCGCGACGCGGCCCTCAAAGGCAGCATAAAGCAACGGGTTCCAGCCATCGTGGTTGAACTGGGCGCCTGCCTTCAACAGGAGTTCAACAACTTCGTTGTAGCCGCGCAGGCTGGCCAGCATCAGCGCGGAATCGCCAGCGGCATTGCGCGTATCGAGCTTGATACCGCGCTGCTTAATCAGCTCGGCCACCACCCTGGGTTGCTCTTCGCGGGCAGCAGTGATCAGCAGGGTATTACCGGCGGCATCTGCCAGATTGGGGTCTGCCCCGCTGGCAACCGCCTGGGCGATTTCTTTCGCATCGCCAAGTTTAGCTGCAGTGAACAGATCATCCTGCGACGCAGCAAACGCCGGCATCGACAGATACAGGCCGACAATCAGGGCGCCAATAGTCTTGACGCGGAGCGAACGGATGGCGGTTTGGAGGGTTACGGCGGAGGCTGTTTTCATGACGGTCTGGCGTGCTTGAAAAGCTGAAAGAAGTTGCGCGTGGTAGCGTCGGCCACCGCCTGAAGGGTCTCTCCGCGAGCAGTAGCGACCGCTTCGGCCACGTGGCGCACGTAAGCAGGCTGGTTGGTCTTGCCACGGAACGGAACCGGCGCTAGGTAAGGCGCGTCGGTTTCCACAAGCAGACGATCAGCCGGGACGAAGCGTGCCACATCCCGCAGGGATTCGGCAGTCTTGAAGCTGACGATGCCCGAAAATGAAATATAAAAACCCAGATCCAGCGCCTGCTCGGCAACTTCACGGGTTTCGGTAAAACAGTGCATCACGCCGCCGGCTTCGCAGGCAGATTCCTCGCGCATCAGGCGCAGGGTGTCGGCAGCGGAATCCCGGGTGTGGATGATCAGCGGCTTGCCGCAGACCTTCGCCGCGCGGATGTGGGTCCGGAAGCGGTCACGCTGCCATTCCGGCGCATCCTTGTGCCAATAGTAATCGAGCCCGGTCTCACCGATTGCCACCACTTTGGGATGCGTCGCCAGATCGACCAATCGCGCGGCGTCGGGTTCATCACAATCGGCATTGTCGGGATGCACACCAACCGACGCAAAGATGTTCGCGTGACGCTCGGCGATCCCGATCACGCCGGCAAGGGTTTCGAGCTTCACCGCTACGCACAAGGCGTGAGTGACCCCGTTCTCGCCCATTCGCTCGAGCATTGCCGCCTCGTTCTCGATGAGGTCGGGAAAATCCAGGTGACAGTGGGAATCAACAAGCATGAACGATACGGAAGTCTGCGAAAGGCTTCGATGAGTGCTTCATGGAAAACCGAAACTGAACCAATGTCAGAGCGTATGGGTCGGGCGAGACGAACCGAGGTGTCCGGCAAGTATCTGTTCAATCCGGTTGCGCAAGACCTGTCCGGCATCATCACCCGCAAACTGGACACCGATACCCTGCGTCTTGTTCCCCTGCGCGCCCGCCGGCGTGATCCAGGCGATGGTACCGGCAACAGGATGCTTGGTCTGATCGTCCATGATCTGCAGCAGCATGAAGATTTCGTCGCCGAGCTTGTACTCACGGGTGGTGGGCACGAAGATCCCCCCGTTCCTGATGAACGGCATGTAGGCCGCGTACAGCGCCGACTTGGAGCTGATGTTGAGCGAGAGGACGCTGGGGCGTGGCTGGAGGGGGCGCTTCAGGGAATCGTTCATCTGCGCATGGCTGGCGCGGCCGCCTGAAGATTTCGGGCGTACCGCAAAAGCATGTCCTCAAGGAAAAGCCGGGCGTTCAGCGGATGCTGCGAAACCCGACGGGACTGGGTAATTTCATTGTAGCAGCCGAGGGCAGAATCGACGGTCAGGCGACCCGAGAGCCCGTGGAGAATGTCATATTGCGCCGGAAAGAAACGTACGGGCCCACCCAAACGCACACTGACCAGATCAGCCACCCAGCGCTGCAGCCACCCGATCAGCGTCGGCATGTCGAAGCCGCAGGCCACCGCATCCTTGCTCTTCAGCCAGCTCTCCCACTCACCCGCCAGGCGCATCGGCGCCTTACGCGGCAGGCTGGAAACGTCATCCACGAAACGCTTGCGCGCCGCAGCAGCCCCACCTTCCGCCATCTCGGCAGCGGCGAGCGGCATACCGCCCGAAAAAGCCAGCAGCGAGGCCGCATCGGGCACTTTTCTCTCGGCCAGCCAGCGGGTCGCCATCTCCCCAGGCGGACGCGGGAATGCCCATGTCTGGCAGCGACTACGGATCGTCGGCAAAAGACGCTTCGGCGAGGATGAAACCAGGATGAACAAGGCGTTGGTCGTCGGCTCTTCAAGAAGTTTGAGCAGCGCGTTGGCAGTGAACAGATTCATGGCTTCGGGCGGATCGATGATCACCACCCGCCTGCCGCCGCGGTGACCGCCGGTGGTCAGGGCCTGTTGCACATCACGGATCTGTTCGATCACGATCTGGCGACTGGCGGCCTTACCGCCATCCGGCTTATCGTTGGCTCCGTCGCCGCGGTCTTCCTGATCGGCTTCCGGGATTACACGAAGCAAATCAGGATGGTTGCCCGACAGGCGCCACTGACAATCTTCGCAAACGCCGCATGCGTAACCATCGACCCCATTTTGGGTGCAGAGTTCCCGTGCGGCCAGTGCTTCAGCAAAAAGGCGTTTGCCGCCACCCGCCGGGCCTGCAAAAAGCAGCGCGTGAGGCATGCGCTCGGCGCTGTCGAGTGCTCGCTGCCACAAGGCGGCCTGCCATTCGAAAATCATCGGAAACACGCCTCGCTGACGACCGCCTCAACCTGTAGCCGGATCTCCTCGGGAGTCTGGCTGGCGTCAATCACGCGCACCCGCCGCGGGTAGGCTGCGGCGCGGCGCAGATAGGCCGAGCGAACCCGCTCGAAGAAATCGGTTCTTTCCCGCTCGAAGCGGTCGGGCGCGATCCCCGTGCCGGCGAGGCGACGCGCTGCGACCGTCGGATCGAGGTCAAAGATCAGCGTGAGATCAGGCTGAAGATTTGGATGGACCCAGACTTCCAACGCCGCAAAACGCCCTTCGTCCAGCCCGCGGCCACCCACTTGATATGCGTAAGTGGCATCGGTGAAACGGTCGGACACCACCCACTTCCCCGCAGCCAGCGACGGTTCGATCAATGCCGCAAGGTGCTCACGCCGGGCAGCGAACATCAGCATGGCCTCGGTCTCCAGATTCATGGGCTCGTGCAGCAGCAGTTCGCGCAGCTTTTCGCCGAGCGATGTGCCGCCAGGTTCGCGGGTCTGGACGACTTCGATGCCGCGCGCTTCAATCAGCGCCACAACGGCGGCAATCTGACTGCTCTTGCCAGCACCGTCAATGCCTTCAAAGGTGATGAAACGGGATTTCACTGACTGCGTTTCCGGATGTAGCGGGCCACGGCCCGGTTGTGTTCGTCGAGATTGCGGGAGAACTCGCTGGAGCCATCGCCACGGGCCACAAAATAAAGGTAATCGGTCGCCGGTGGATTCAAGACCGCCCGAAGGGCTGCCGTGCCAGGCATCGCAATCGGCGTGGGCGGCAGGCCAGCGCGGGTGTAGGTGTTGTAGGGCGTGTCGGCAAGCAGGTCGCGCTTCTTCAGGTTGCCATCAAAATCGGCGCCGAGGCCATAGATCACCGTTGGGTCCGTCTGGAGCAGCATTCCAGCGCGCAGGCGGTTGATGAATACCGACGCGACTGCCGGACGATCGGCAGCCTTGCCGGTCTCCTTCTCGACAATGGAGGCCATGATGAGCGCCTCGTAGGGGTTCTTGTAAGGCAGCCCCTCGGCGCGACGCTGCCATTCCCGGTCAAGCACCTTCCGCTGGTTGGCATGGGCCCTGCGCAACAACTCCAGATCGCTGGATCGACGGGCGAAGAGATAGGTGTCGGGGAAGAACAGGCCCTCCGGGTGACGCGCATCGATGCCGAGTTCCCGAAGGATTTCGGTATCCGACATTCCGGTGGAGTCGTGGCGGAGCTCCGGGTGGCGGTCGAGGGCCGCACGCAGCTGGCGGAAACTCCACCCTTCGATAAGCGGCAGCTCGGCTTGGGTGACATCGCCCCGGCTCAGTTTTTCGAGTAACTCCAGTGGCGTCACCCCCGCCTCGACTTCATAGCTGCCGGCCTTGATGGCATTCGCCTGACGCGTGAAGCGGGCCAGGGTGACGATGGCAAGCGGCGGCATGTCGAAACCGGATTCAACAAGCTGGCGTGCTACTTGCTTCATTGACGAGCCGGGCTCGACGTTGAAATCCAGCGGCGTCTCGCGCAGCGGCACCGGGCGATAGGCGAACCACGCGAGCGCGCCGGCAAGACAGGCCGATCCGATGAGCGCGAGCGCGGCTAGGCGAAGAATCAGGCGCTTCATCTGGGAACTTGGCGCGTGGTAAGCAAACGAATGAGGTGAACAAGGAGGCAGACGCGGCAAGCCTGCTCACAAATCGACGAAAATTTCGTGAGGTCTTGCCCGCCGGCACGACAAAGACCGCATACAAGCCGAAGCCTGCGCGGTCCGGCCTCTATAATATCGCAAACCGCTTTTGGACTCGTTTCAACTCAGGACCCCAACCACTGATGAACGCAACCTGGCAAACCTTTCTCGCCAACCAAGGCGCCCAATTCTCCGGCGACAACGCCGCGCAGTTTTCCGAAGACGCCCGGCTTGATGTGGCCCGCGCGGCCCAGGGCACAATTGTCGTGCCGATGATCCACCTTGGTGCCATCCGCGCCAGCGGTGAAGACGCCTGTGCCTTCCTGCACAACCTGTTCTCCAACGACGTCAAGAAACTCGGCCCCAACGAAGCCCAGTTCACCAGCTTCAACAGCCCCAAGGGACGGATGCTGGCCAGCATCGTGCTGTGGCGCGAAGCCGGCGACTACCTGCTCGCCCTCTCGGCCGACATCCACGCCGCCATGCTCAAGAAGCTGTCCATGTACATCCTGCGCTCCAAGGTGCGGCTGATGGACGACGGCGGCGATTCGGCGCTGATCGGCCTTGCCGGCCCGCAGGCGGGTGCGGCCCTCGAGGCAGCCGGGCTCGGCATCCCTGGTGCGGAACTCGCCACTGCGTCGGGCCTTGCCACCGTGGTTCGGCTGGATGACTCCCGCTTCATCGTGTCGGCGCCGATCTCCGAAGCGCCCAACCTGTGGGCAAAATTTGTTGCCGCGGGCGCCCAGCCGGCCGGGAGTGCCGCGTGGCAGTGGCTCGACATCCGCGCCGGCCAACCCGTGGTCACCCAGCCGGTGCAGGAAGAGTTCGTGGTGCAGATGGTCAACTACGACGTGATCGGTGGCGTGAGCTTCAACAAGGGCTGCTACCCCGGCCAGGAAATCGTGGCGCGCACCCATTATCTCGGCAAGCTCAAGAAGCGCATGTACCGCATCCATGCCGACGTTCCCGCCCTTGCAGCCGGCACCGATCTGTACGCCCCGGATTTCGGAGAGCAGTCGGCCGGCAAGGTGGTCAGCGCCGCCCCGGCGCCGGACGGTGGTTTCGATGCCCTGGTGGTGCTGCAGACATCCAGTGCGGAAGGCGGCAAGGCCACGGTCGGCGCCCCGGACGGAACCGCGGTGGATTTTCTGCCCTTGCCCTATGCGCTTCCCTGAGGGCTCGCCGTGACCGCGACGCACTACTACATCTACTACCCCATACGCCTCGGCCTGGAAGCGGATCTCGCCCGCGCGCTCTACAACCTGCAGGATGAGCTTCATGGCAAGACCGGCGTGGCGGGACGTTTCCTGCGCAAGGCAGACGACCCGTGGACGTGGATGGAGATCTACGAGAACGTGACCGACCCGGCTGCCTTCGACGAGGCGCTCGCCAAGGGTCTCGACCGGCACGGTCTCGACCGTTTCATCGAGGAAGGCGGCAGCCGCCACACCGAGCGCTTCGTCGCATGTGCCTGATCCTCGTTGCCTGGCGCGCCCACCCGGATTACCCGCTAGTGGTTGCCGCCAACCGCGACGAGTTCTTCGCCCGCCCGGCGACACCGGCCGCCTGGTGGGAATCCAGCACGGCCTCCGCTATCTTCGCGGGACGCGATCTGGAAGCTGGTGGCACCTGGCTTGGCGTCGGCCGGTCGGGCCGCTTTGCGGGCCTCACCAATTTTCGCGATCCAACCCGGATGCGCAGCGGAACCCCATCCCGCGGCGCGCTGGTGGCAGACTTTCTGGGCGGCGACGAATCCACCGCCGTCGCCCTAGCCCGCCTGACCGACGAAGGCCCGTGCTACAACGCCTTCAACATTCTGGTCTCCGACGGCGAATCCCTTGGCATCTACGAGAGCGAAAGCGGCGTGGCACATCTGCTTGAGCCTGGCGTCCACGCCCTTTCCAATCACCTGCTCGACACGCCCTGGCCCAAGGTGAAGGCCGGCAAATCCCGGCTGTCCCGTGCCCTCAGCGCACTGCCGGACGATACACCGCTGCGCGAACTGCTCCGCGACGACCGCCCTGCGCCCGATGCGGATTTGCCCCGCACCGGCGTCAGCCTCGCCTGGGAGCGCATGCTCTCCAGCGCCTTTATCCGCGCGCCGGGATATGGCACACGCTGCTCCACCATCATCACCCGCGACCGCCACGGATGGGTCCGCTTCTCCGAATCCACCTGGAACGAGGTCGGCACCGAAACCGGCCGCGTCGTCGAAACCTTCCAGATCGCCCGGGCCTGAGCGCCGCCGCCGTATAATCCGCCGCCTGGTTTGTCTTCCCGCAGCACCCTCCGCATGACCGCTTCCCGACCGCTCGACCGCCTGCTCCCGTCCCTCGACGCCTTCAACCAGGCCAAATCCGGCCAGCGTCTCGACCTGCCTGCGCTGGCGGGCTCCAGCGACGCTCTTGCCATCGCCCGGCTCGCCGACGGCAAGCGGATGCTGGTGGTGGTCACCGCCAACCCGCTGGACGCCCAGCGCTTGTCGGACGAGCTCGCCTGGCTCGCGCCCCATGTGCGCACCCACCTGCTGCCCGACTGGGAAACCCTGCCCTACGACAGCTTCTCGCCCCACCAGGATCTGATCTCCGAGCGCCTCTCCACGCTCTACGCGATCACCCGCGGCGAGGCCGATGTCGCCCTGATGCCGGCGTCCACCGCGCTGTACCGACTCGCCCCGCCAGCCTTTCTGGCGGCCTACACCTTCTTCCTCAAGCAGGGCGCGAAGCTCGACGTGGACGGCCTGCGCAACCAGATGACCGTTGGCGGCTACGCCCACGTCACCCAGGTGGTGTCGCCCGGCGAATTCAGCGTGCGCGGCGGGCTGGTGGATCTGTACCCGATGGGTGCCGCCCTGCCCTACCGGATCGACCTCTTCGACGACGAGATCGAGAGCATCAAGACCTTCGACCCGGACACCCAGCGCACCGTCTTCCCGGTGAAGGACGTACGCCTGCTGCCGGCGCGGGAGTTCCCGATGGACGAAGCCGGCCGCACCCGTTTCCGCGGCCGCTTCCGTGAGACCTTCGAGGGCGATCCGTCCCGCTGCGCGGTGTACAAGGACGTCTCCAACGGCATCGCCCCGGCGGGCATCGAGTACTACCTGCCGCTGTTCTTCGACGAGACCGCGACGCTCTTCGACTACCTACCTGCCCACAGCCGCATCCTGCTCCACCGGGACGTGCCCGCCGCCATTGAGGCCTTCTGGAAGGATGCCCGCAGTCGGCACCAGCTCCTCGGTGGCGACAAGACCCGGCCGATCATGGCGCCGGATCAGCTCTTTCTTTCGGAGGAAGCTTTCTTCGTCGCCCTCAAGGAGCGTACCCGCCTAGCCCTGCCCGTCGGCGCCGGGGATGGCCCTGCCACAACGCTTCCCGACATCTCCGTCGAGCGCAAGGCGAACGACCCGCTCCACCGCTTCAAGGCCTTCTGCGCGGGCTTCGACGGCCGAGTGCTGGTGTTGGCCGAATCCGCCGGCCGTCAGCAAACCATCGCCGAATACTTCGCCGAATACAGCCTGAAGCCCGAGCTGTCGGCGGACTTCGACGCCTTCCTTGCTGGCGGCGCAAAACTCGCCCTTGGCACCGGCCCGCTCGCCGCCGGCTTCGTACTGCCGAATGCCAGCCTTGCTGTCGTCACCGAATCCGAGCTCTACGCCGCCACCGCCCGCACCCGCTCGCGCCGCGACAGCCGCAAGGCGGCCACGATGGAAGGCTGGCTGCGGGATCTGTCCGAACTCAAGCCCGGCGATCCCGTGGTCCACTCCAGCCACGGCATCGGCCGCTACATGGGCCTGGTGCATATGGATCTGGGCGAAGGCCAGACCGAGTTCCTTCACCTCGAATACGCCAACGGCGACAAGCTCTACGTGCCGGTGTCGCAGCTGCATGTGATCACCCGCTACGCCGGCGCCGATCCGGAGGCCGTGCATCTGCACACGCTGGGCTCCGGTCAGTGGGAAAAAGCCAAGAAAAAAGCCGCCCAGCAGGTGCGCGACACCGCCGCCGAGCTGCTGGCGCTGTACGCCCAGCGCGCCGCTCGCAAGGGCCACCAGTTCGACTTCAAGCAGCATGATCTCGAGGCGTTTGCCGACGGCTTCGGCTTCGAGGAAACCCCTGACCAGCTCGCCGCCATCGAGGCCGTGGTGGCCGACATGAAGTCCGGCCGGCCGATGGACCGCCTGGTGTGCGGCGACGTGGGCTTCGGCAAGACCGAGGTGGCCCTGCGCGCGGCCTTCATCGCCGTGGCCGACGGCAAGCAGGTGGTCGTGCTGTGCCCCACCACGCTCCTCGCCGAGCAGCACTACCAGACCTTCGCCGACCGCTTCGCCGACTGGCCGATCAAGGTCGCCGAACTCTCCCGCTTCAAGAGCGCCAAGGAACAGGCCGAAGCCATCAAGCAGTTGGGAGAAGGCAAGGTGGACATCCTCATCGGCACCCATCGCCTGCTCCAGAAGGACGTCACCTTCAAGCGTCTGGGCCTCGTGATCATCGACGAGGAGCACCGTTTCGGCGTGCGCCAGAAGGAGGCGCTGAAGGCCCTGCGCAGCGAGGTGGACATCCTCACCCTCACTGCCACGCCGATCCCCCGCACCTTGGGGCTGGCGCTGGAGGGCCTGCGCGAGTTCTCGGTGATCGCCACCGCGCCGCAAAAGCGCCTGGCCATCAAGACCTTCGTCCAGCGCCACAGCAAGGGCATCATCCGCGAGGCGGTGATCCGCGAGTTCAAGCGCGGCGGGCAGGTTTACTTCCTGCACAACGAGGTCGAGACCATCGAGAACATGCGTGAGTCGCTGGAAGAACTCCTGCCCGAAGCGCGCATCGTCATTGGCCACGGCCAGCTGCCCGAGCGCGAACTCGAACGCGTGATGCGCGACTTCACCACGCAGAAGGCCAACCTGCTGCTGTGCACCACCATCATCGAGACCGGTATCAACATCCCGACCGCCAACACCATCATCATCAACCGCGCGGATCGCTTCGGCCTCGCCCAGCTCCACCAGCTGCGCGGCCGCGTTGGCCGGTCGCACCACCAGGCCTACGCCTATCTGCTCACCGACGCTCACGCCAAGCCCACCGCCCAGGCGCAAAAACGCCTGGAGGCCATCACGATGATGGAGGAACTGGGCTCCGGCTTCTATCTGGCGATGCAGGATCTGGAGATCCGTGGTGCCGGCGAGGTGCTCGGCGAGAATCAATCCGGCGAGATCCAGCAGGTCGGCGTCAGCCTTTACACCGAGATGCTCAAGCGCGCCGTGCGCGACCTGCAGCAAGGCAAGGAACCCGATCTCAGCCAACCCCTGGAGGTCGTCTCCGAGATCAATCTCCACGCTCCGGCGCTGCTCCCCAACGACTACTGCAGCGACGTTCAGGAGCGCCTCACACTCTACAAGCGCCTCGCCAACTGCGAATCCGAGGACGATCTGCTGGCCCTGCAGGAAGAGCTCATCGACCGCTTCGGCGAAATGCCGGCCCAAACCCGCACGCTGCTCGAAACCCACCGCCTGCGCATGCTGGTCAAACCCTTCGGCGTGGCCAAGATGGATGCTTCCGAGAGCCAGATCAGCATCCAGTTCGGTCAGCACGCGCCGATTGATCCGGTGAAGGTCATCATGCTGATCCAGAAGGACAAGACCATCAAAATGTCCGGCCCCGACAAGCTGATCCGCAAAGTGTCTACGCCGGATCTCAAGCAGCGCGTGGCCGCGGTGAAAGCGCTACTGGAAGCTGTGAAGGCCTGAAATCCATCTGGCTGTTTCCAGCAACAATCCATTCATTATTGTTTCCGAAAGCAGCCAGATACATTGCCGCGCTTCACTCGGCACCTTCGGCTGAAACTCGCTCCCCCAGCATCCGACCCAGCAGGCCCCGCACCACCGACGGATCGAAGGGCTTGTCGCAGATGCCGGACACGCCGGCCTCCTCCACCGCCGCAAGCCGACCTTCGTTCGACTCACTGGTCACCATCAGGATCGGCACCGTGCGCTGCCAGCTCCGATTACGCACGTACTCCACAAATTCGCGGCCGTCCATCTCGGGCATGTTGTAGTCCGTGACGATCAGATCGACCATCGTGTCGTTGAGGATCGCCGCGCCCTCCTTTCCGTCGCCCGCTTCCAGGATGTGCTTGATGCCTAGGTTTTCCAGCACCCGTCGCATGAATCTGCGTGCGTTGGGGCTGTCATCCACCAGCAGCACCCGCACCGCCTCCAGATCGAAGGCGTTGTCGAACGTGTAGTTCGGGGTGAGGTAATCCAGCGTCGCATTGAGTGCCAACGCAAGCTGGCTGGACGTGAAGGGTTTAGGCAGGATGCCGCACACGCCCGACTGGCGCACAGCATCCAGCGCCTTCGGGCTGGTCTCGCTTGAAACCAGGATGAACGCCACTGAAGCCCATTGCGGATCGGCGCGCATGGTGGTCACCAACCCGGTGCCCGAGCCATCGGGCAGGTAAAGGGACGACAGCACCACATCTGGCCGGCATTGACGCATGGCCGCAAGTGCCTCCCCTGCACTGCCCACCACCTCAATCCGCCCCACACCGATCTCGTCGCAACACTTCCGGATGATCTTCGCCTGCATGGCCGATGGCTCCACCAGCAAGGCCTGGAGCTGCGAGAGATTGCTCGTTGACATCGTAAACGCCTTGTCCGGGTACTGGTAACCAACTCATTAGCGAACAACGGGCAGGAACCTTGAGCCCCTGCGCATGCACTTTGTGCATGACGAAGAAATTTTTAAATCATGATAAAGATCGCCTGGACGCCGCCGTTAAGAGTTTCCGGGTTTGGGGTCAATTCACCCGCACGGCGCCCGGGAGCCGCACCAGACGAAAGTCGGAAACCTCGCAGCCGCCCTGCCACGACACCGATCCAACCGAATTCCGTGCCAATGCATCTATCGCTCTGAGGGGGAACCATGAACAAGTTGAATAGCACCCGCGCTGTACCCGGCGGTCGTCTGGTTGGCGCTTGCAGCGTCCTGTTGGCCGCGCTGCTGACGGGTTGCTCGACGCTGCCCACGCCTTTCACGTCGGAAGATCAAAAGCAGATCGCAGCTGACGACCGCAAGGCGGCAGCCGCCAATGTCGAGCCGCTCAACGACAGGCTGACCCTTGCGGACGCGATCGCCCGCGCCATAAAGTACAACCTCGACCACCGCACCCGCATGATGGAAGAGGCCCTGGCCATCGGCCAGCTCGATCTCGGCCGCTATGACATGCTGCCCAAGCTGGTCGCCTCTGCTGGCTACCAGTGGCGTGACAAGGATCTCGTCACCAACAGCAAGGATTCGGTCACCGGCCTGCCCTCCCTGGCCAACCCGTACATCTCGTCCGACCGTTCCCACACCCTGACCGATCTGGCCCTTTCCTGGAACGTGCTCGATTTTGGTGTGAGCTACTACAACTCCAAGCAGAACGCCGACCGCGTGCTGATCGCCGCCGAGCGCCGCCGCAAGGCCATGCACAACCTGATCCAGGAAGTACGCACCGCCTACTGGCGCGCCGCCAGCGCCGAGAAGATCGAGAAGGATCTGCGCGAAACCATCAAGCTTGCCGAATCCGCCCTCGCTGACTCCCGCAAGATCGAGCAGGAACGCATCCGCGACCCCCTCGAGGCCCTGCGCTACCAGCGCACCGTGCTTGAAAACCTGCGCATCCTCGAGAGCATCCAGCAGGAACTCGCGGCCGCCAAGATCGAGCTCGCCGCGCTGATCAACCTGCCGCCGGGCACCCAGTACCAGCTCTCGACACCCACCGCCGCCGAGCTGAAGCCCGCTGCGCTGCCGCTGCCCGTCGAACAGATGGAAGACATCGCCATCGCCCGCAACGCCGATCTGCGCGAACAGTTCTACAACGTTCGTATCGCGGTGGCGGAGACCAAGAAGTCGATGATGCGCATGTTCCCCGGCATCTCCTTCAACTACAGCCTGCGCCACGACACCAACAGCTACCTGATCCACAACTCCTGGCAGGAAGCCGGCGCCCAGATCAGCTGGAACCTCTTCACCCTGCTGTCTGCACCCGCCGCGATCAAGTTCAACGAATCCAACGAAAAGCTCGCCGAGCATCGCCGCATGGCCACCCAGATGGCTGTGCTGGCCCAGGTCCATCTCGCTCGCCAGCAATACGAGAACGCCTACAGGCTGCTCGACCGTGCCGACTCCATCTACACCGTCGACCAGCGCATCTTCGAGCACAGCAAGAGCCGCGAGGACGCCGCCACCAAGGGCCGCCTCGACCTGATCTTCAGCAACACCTCGGCCATCGTCAGCCTGCTGCGCCGCTACCAGGCCCTCAGCCAGCTCTACGCCGCCAGCAGCCGCATCCAATCCACCCTCGGCCTCGAACCCGAGATCGGCAGCCTGAACGACACGTCGCTGTCCGATCTGCGCAAGAACGTCGAGAACGCCATGGACCACTGGAACCGCGGCGAAGCGCTGAAAGCCCCGGCCGCCGCACCCGCACCCAAGGCCGACGCCGCCGTGGATGGCGAGCGCGCCACTGCCGTCAGCATCCCGGTCGAGCCCCGCGGCTTTGCCTGGTCGAACATCTCGAACGCGCAAGGCATTGGAGAACCCAAGGTCGCCAGCGCCACCTTCTCAATCGCCGATATCCACGAGCGTTCGATGGCGCAGGCCCAGCGCGTCGCCCTCACCGCCCCGGCCAAGACTGCACCCTGACGAGGTTTTCCATGTTCCGTTCCATGCTTGCCATCGCCCTGGGCGCCACCGTCATCGGCGCCTGGGCTCAGGTGCCACAGCGGGGCAACCCGCCGCCCCCTCCGCCGGGAGCCGCAGCGGCACCGGCGCTTGATCGTCAGGACATCCGCGCCCAGCTATCGCCCCGGCGCTTCACCACCCTTGCCGCCGAAGTGGGCGCCAAGGTCAATCGCATTGCAGTACGCGAAGGTGAGCGCTTCAAGGCCGGCCAGGTGCTGATCGTTCTCGACTGCTCGCTGCAGGCGGCCCAGCTCAACAAGGCCAAGGCCACCCTGACGGCCGCCGAGAAGACCTACGCGGCCAACAACCGGCTGGCCGAGCTCAACTCGGTTGGCAAGCTGGAACTGGAAACCTCCCAGTCGGAAGTCGCCAAGGCCAAGGCTGACGTCTCGCTGATGAACGCCACGCTCGCCAAGTGCCAGATCGCCGCGCCCTTCTCGGGCCGCGTATCCGAACAGAAGGTGCGCGAGCAGCAGTTTGCCCAGCCTGGCCAGGGCATCCTGGAGATCATCGACGACAGCGCCCTCGAACTGGAATTCATCGTCCCGTCCCGCTGGATGGCGTGGCTCAAGGACGGCTACCGGTTCCAGGTGAAGATCGACGAAACCGGCGGCACCTACCCGGCCAAGGTCATCCGCCTGGGCGCCAAGGTCGACCCGGTCAGCCAGTCCGTCAAAACCATCGCCGTCATCGACGGCCAGTTCCCCGATCTGATCGCCGGCATGAGCGGGCGGGTGCAGCTTGCCCCGCCTGCCTCCACGCCCGCCTCGCCGAAATAACGCCAAATCAGAACTAGCAGGAGCCACACGATGCCTTCGAACCCGACCCGCAGCGCCACCGGCAAACGCCGCCGCCTCAACCGCCAGGGACCGGCCCCGCTGGCCCTCGAACAGCGACTCGTCTTCGATGGCGCCGCCGGTGCCGAAGCCGTCGCCCAGGTCACCGCAGACCATTCGGTAACCGCCGACGCCAGCACCGACACCTCGGCCGATCTCGCACCGGCCGCAGTAGGCTCCACTACGCCTGATGCCGCGTCTGCCACCCGCCTCGTCTTCGTGGATGGGCAGTTGCAGAACGCCAACGTGCTCGCCAGCAACATCGACGGCAACGCCCGGGTCATCGTGCTCGACCCGGCAACCGATGCGCTCCAGCAGATCCGGGACACCGTTGCCGGCCGCAACGACATCCAGTCCATCCACATCCTGTCCCACGGCAGCCAGGGCGACATCACCCTCGGCGACCTGCACATCAACCAGCGCACCGTTGCCGCCCACGCCGACGCGCTGGCCGCCATCGGATCAAGCCTCACCTCCGACGGCGACATCCTGATCTATGGCTGCGACGTCGGCGCTGGCACCGACGGCCAGGCGCTGGTGGACGAGATCGCCCGCATCACTCAGGCCGACGTGGCCGCCTCGACCGACGCCACCGGTGCCGCCAAGGAGGGCGGCGACTGGACGCTCGAATACACCACCGGCACCGTCGATGCCGCCGCACTGGCCTTCACCGACGCCGTCGATCCCTTCCTGCTCGGGGCCCCCAGCGTGACCTCGGTGGACGACACCACCTACGTGGAAGGCAGCGGCGCGGTCGTCGTGGACAGCAACATCACCATCACCGGCGGCAGCTCCTACGACGGCAAGTACATCCGCTTCAGCCTGACCAACGGCCAGAGCACCGACATCCTCACGCTCACCAACGCCGCCAACGTCAACGCCTCCGGCGCGATCTCGTATTCGGGCAGCTCGGTTTACCTGGGCAACGGCAGCGGTCGCGATATCATCGGGAGCATCGACGCCACCGAAAACGGCACCGCCGGCAAGGCGCTGAAGATCAACTTCGTCTCCACCTTCACCAACTCGGGCTTCGAATCCGGCACGCTCACCGGCTGGACGGCGATGAACCAGGTCATCAACCTGGGCACCACCGCCATTGCCGGCTTCACCTCCCCCAACGACGGCACCTACCCCGCCAACGCCGGCAACGACGACCCCTATCCGTCCACCGCCGGCAGCTACAGCACCACCGTCAGCACCAGCCAATACACGGAAGGCACCCGCTCCCTCAGCCTGCTGAGCACCGGCATCACCACCGCTTCCGGCTACGATGTGGTCCACGGCCCGGCGGTATACAGCGACACCTTCTCGGCCAGCGCCGGCGACAAGATCTACTTCGACTGGCGCGCCTACGCCGGCTCCGACGCCTACGACGTGTTCGGTTATATCCTCAACACGACCACCGGCGCCACCACCACAGTGCTGGACGCCACCGGCACCAGCACCGCCGGCTCCACCAACTGGGCGACCGCCAGCGCCACCATCGGCACCAGCGGCACCTACCGCTTCGTGTTCGTCTCCGGCACCTACGATTTCTCGGGCGGTCGTGCCGCCGGCGCGTCGATGTACATCGACAACGTGCGGGTGTATGGCTCGAAGGTGAACGACGCCGTCGTCACCAGCATCGCCCGCCAGGTCGCGTTCAACGCCACCTCCGACAGCCCGGTCACCTCGCCGGTGCGCGTCTTCACCGTCACTGCCCAGAGCGCCACTGGTGAAACCGCGTCCGACACCGGCCTGATCAACATCACGCCGACCAACGACGCCCCGGTGCTCGGCGGTACGGCCCAGACCCTCGCCTACACCGAAAACGCCGTCGCCACGCCCATCGACACGGTGATGACGATCACCGACCCCGACAGCCCCGCCAACCTCAACGGCGGCTGGCTGCAGGCCCAGATCACCACCAACGGGGCCGCCGAAGACCAGCTCTCGGTGCTTAACCAGGGCACCGGCGCCGGCCAGATCGGCGTTTCCGGCAGCAACGTCACGTACGGCGGAACGATCATCGGCACCATCGACGCCAGCAACACCGGCGCGAGCGGCGGCGCCCTGCGCATCAATCTGAACAGCAGCGCCACGGCTGCAGCCGTTCAAGCCCTGGGCCGGGTGATCTGCTACGCCAACAGCTCGGATAGCCCGTCCACCCTCGCCCGAACCGTCACGTTCACCGTCAACGATGGCGGCAACACCGGCAGCGGCGGCGCCCTCCAGGGCACCCGCACCGCCACCATCAATGTCACCGCAGTCGATGACCCCGCCGTACTCACCCTCAGCCGCAGCAGCAGCGGCTACGACGAGAACGACGGCAGCTTCTATGTGGACAACGCCCTCACGCTGACCGACGTGGACAGCACCACCCTCAGCAGTGCCCGGGTGGTCATCACCTCCAACCTCGTTTCGGCCGAAGATCGCCTCCAACCCGCCTCCGGAACCGATGTCACGGGCAAGATCACTTACGCCTACAACACCTCGACGGGCATCCTGACGCTCACCGGCACCGCAACCATTGCCGAGTACGAAGCGGCCCTCCGGGCCGTGAAGTACTACAACATCAGCGAGAACCCCACCACCACCGCCCGCACCATCAGCATGACCATCGGTGATGCGCTGGCCCTGAGTTTCGGTGGCAAGACCCACTACTACGAGTATGTCTCCGGCAGTTACAGCTGGACCTCCGCCAAGACCGCCGCCGAAGGCCGCACCTTCCAGGGCATGACCGGCTACCTGGCCACCATCACCAGCCAGGAAGAAAACGACTTCATCAAGCAAAAGCTCGGCGCAGATGCCTGGATCGGCGCGTCCGACGACTACACCTACATCAACGCCGCCACCGGCACCACCACCTTCGCCAGCCAGAGCGCCGCCGAAGGCAAGTGGTACTGGGTGGCCGGCCCGGAAAAAGGCACCTTGATCTCCACTGGCAACGGAAGTCCCGTGACGGCCAGCGGCGGCTACTCGTACTGGAACAGCGGCGAACCCAACAACTCAGGCGGCGAGCACTACGGCGAGATCTACTCGTCCGGCGCCTCGCCCGGCAAGTGGAACGACCTGCCCAACAGCTCGCTGCTCCCGTACGTCGTCGAGTACAGCGACAACGGTGGCACGCCCAGCTTCAGCAAGACCATCGCGATCACCCCCGTCCGCAAGAACGACGCGCCGGTGAACAACGCGCCGTCTGCCATTGCCGCGATCCAGGAAGACGCGGTCAACAACTCCGGCTCTCTGGTGTCGAGTTTCCTGTCGTCCTCCGACGTGGACGCCAGCGCCGTGAATGGCATTGCCGTCACCGCCAACGACAACACCAACGGCAGCTGGCAGTACTCCATCGACGGTGGCGCCAACTGGGTCGCCTTCGGCACCGCGTCCGACGCCGCGGCCCGCCTGCTGCGCAGCACCGACCGCATCCGATTCGTGCCTGCAGCCGACTACGCCGGCACGGCCACCATCGCTTACCGCGCCTGGGACCGCACGAGCGGCACCGCCGGCCTCACCGCCGATCTCTCCGCGGCCACCAGTTATGGCACCACCAAGGCCATCGCCAACGGCGATGAAACCGCTTTCTCTGCCACCAAGCAGACCGCCACGCTCACCGTCACGGCAGTAAACGACGCGCCGGTGCTCACCGCTACCGCCCCCACCCTCACCGGCATCACCGAGGACGACACCAGCAACGCCGGCCAGACCGTCGCCAGCGTGCTCGGTACCTCGGTGACCGACGTGGATAGTGGCGCCGCGTCCGGCATCGCCGTCACCAGTCTGGTGAGCGGCAACGGTACCTGGCAGTACTCCACCAACGGCGGCTCCAGCTGGACCAACGTCGGCGCCGTGTCGGCCACCAACGCGCTCCTGCTGCGCAGCGCCGACAAGCTGCGCTTCGTGCCCGACGCCAAGAACGCCACCACCGCCAGCTTCACCTACAAGGCCTGGGATCAGACCGGCGCCACCGCCGGCCAGCAGGGCACCTATGCCAGCACGGCCACCAGCGGCGGCAGCAGCCCCTACTCCACCGCCACCGACACCGCCACGATCGCAGTCTCCGCGGTCAACGACGCCCCGGTGCTCGGCACCCCGTCCAACTTCGCCAGCATCAGCGAAGACGCCACCAACAACGCCGGCCAGACCGTCGCCAGCCTGCTCGGCAGCGCCATGACCGACGCCGACAGCGGCGCCGTCCCGGGCGTCGCCATCACCGACGCCAGCAACGGCACTGCAACCGGTGCGTGGCAATACTCGACCGACGGCGGCACCACCTGGTACAGCCTCGGCACACCCAGCGCCGCCAACGCCTTGCTGCTCAAGAGCACCGACCGTGTCCGCTTCAACCCGGACGGTTTCAAGGGCGGAACGCCGACCCTCAGCCTGCGCGGCTGGGATCAGACCACGGGCACCGCCACCAACGGCGCCATCCGCGGCGAGGCAGATGTTTCCACCAACGGTGGCACCACAGCCTTCTCAAGTAGCCAATACACCCTCAACGCCAACGTCACCAGCGTGAACGACGCGCCGCAGTTCACCACCGGCGCATCCAGCGGTGCTTTTGTCGAGAACGCCGGCGCTGTCAATGTGGGCAGTGGCTTGGTACTCATCGACGATGGCGGCCAGCTCAACCGCGCCACCGTCGCCATCAGCAGCGGCTTCACTGCAGGCGACACCTTGGCGGTCGGCACTGCCGGCGGGCTCAGCGTAAGTTACAGCAGCCAGACCGGCGTGCTCACCCTGACCGGCACGGCCACCGTCGCCACCTATCAGGCGGCGCTCAACTCGGTCACCTTCAACACCGCATCCGAAGACCCCACCCTCAACAGCGCCACCCGCACGCTCACCTGGAAGGCCACCGACACCGCTGGCGTGAGCAGCGCCGACAGCACCAGCACCATCAACGTCACTCCGCTGGCCGACGCCCCGGTGCTCTCCGGCCAGCCCGCCACCTGGAACTACACCGAGGACGACGGCGCCCGCGTCATCGCCCCCAGCCTCGTCGTCAGCGATGTGGACGACACCCAGTTCTCGGGTGCAACCGTCAGCATCACCGGTACCGGCTACCTCAATGACGGCCGCGAGACCCTCGCCGCCGTCACCACCGGCACCGGCATCACGGCCAGCTTCAACGCCAGCACCGGCGTGCTTACCCTGTCCGGCACCGACAGCGTCGCCAACTATCAGAAGGTCCTGCGCTCGGTCACCTACAGCAATACCGCCAACTACAACGCGCCCGATCCGGACAACGTCGACCTGTTCACCTCTGGCGGCAGCCAGAACAACCTGCGCACCGTCACCTGGCAGGTCACCGACGCCAACTCTGACGGCGTCGGCGCCACCACCTCCGCAAGCAAGACCACCGACATCACCCTCAAGAACGCCAACGAGATCCCGCAGGTCACCAACATCACCGGCTCTGCCGGCGCGGCCCCGCTCGACTACATCGAGGGTGGCGCCCCGGCCACCCTCGAAGGCGCCCTCACCGTCCTCGACGACACCGGCACCATTGGCAGCGACAACGCCATCACCGGCGCCATCGTCCGTATCACCACCGGCCTCGACGCCCAGGACGAACTGGGCTACTTCGACGCCGCGGCCCTCAGCTCGGCCGGCTGGACCCAATCCGGCACCGCCCTCAGCGGCACCCTCAGCGGCAGCAACGGCAGCGGCGCGGTGGAAATCAGCTACACCTACGATGCTGCCAACGGCGAGATCGTCCTTGCCACCGTCACGGGCACCGCCGGCAAGACCGACTACACCGCCGTGATGCAGAAGATCGGCTTCCGCAGCACCAGCGACGACCCCACCGCCAGCAATGCCGTGCGCACCCTCATCTGGCGTGTCACCGACAATGCCGGCGTCGAAAGCCAGGTCACCGCCGCTCAGAGCACCCTCGTGCGCATCGAGGCGATCAACGACGCCCCGGTCGCCACCACCGGCGGCGCCACCATCGCTTACACCGAGGGCGGCTCGGCCGTCGTGGCGGTTTCCAACCTCACCTTCACCGACCCGGACGACACCACCCTCAGCGCCGCCACCGTCAGCATCTCGGCGGGCACGGTCAGTGGTGACCTGCTGGCCATCGACGCCTCGGTGCTCAGCGCTGCCGGCCTTACGCTCGATCCGTCCAGCACTGCGACATCGCTGGTCATCACCGGCACTGCCAGCCTGGCCACCTACGAAAACGTGCTGCGCCAGATCACCTTCAGCTCGTCCAGCGACAACCCGACCAGCGACGGCGCATCCACCTCGCGCACCCTCACCTGGACGGTCACAGACAGCTTCGGCAGCCGCAGCACCGACTTCCCGACCGCCAACGACGCCAGCACCGCCCGCGAAACCAGTGCCGGCGCTACCAGCCTGATCTCCGTTGCCCCGGCCAATGACGCGCCCACCCTCGCCGGTCTGCCCGGCACCGCCGTCAGCTACACCGAAGGCGGCAGCGCGGTCGCCCTCGCCTCCGCCATCACGCTGGCCGACGTGGACGACGCCAACCTCACCGAAGCCCGCGTGTGGATCAGCGGTGACTTCACGGCCGGCGACACCCTGTCCGCCACCGTGGGCGCCAGCGGCATCACGGCCAGCTACAACAGCACCACCGGCGTGCTCACCCTCAGCCACACCGGCGCCACCAAGGCCACCTTCGAGAGCGTCCTGCGCACCGTCACCTACAGCAGCACCGCCGACGATCCTACCGCCATCTCCGGCACCCGCAGCATCAGCTGGCAGGTCACCGACGCCGACGCCTCCACCAGCGGCGCCAACCTGCTGGACAGCAGCGTCGGCACCAGCAGCGTCGCCCTCACCGCCACCGACAACGCCACCAGCGTCGGCGGCCTCGGCAGCGCCAGCTACGTGGAAAAGGGCTCGGCTACCGTCATCGCCCCGTCGATCACCCTTGCCGACGCCGACGACACCACCCTCGAAGGCATCAGCGTCAGCATCTCCGGCAACTTCACCAGCGGCGACACGCTGGCGGTCACCGCGCCGCTCTCCGGCACCGGCATCTCCGCCTCGTACAACGCCGGCACCGGTGTGCTCACCCTCACCGGCACCGCCACCCTGGCCGACTACCAGGCCGTCGCCCGTTCGATCGTCTTCTCCACGTCCAGCGACAACCCTACTGGCACCGCCACCAGCCGCAGCCTCACCTGGGCCACCACCAGCAGCTTCGGCTCGCGCCTCACCGACGCAGCCGGCGGCAACGATGGCAGCAGCGGTACCGTCACCGCCAACGCCGGCACCAGCAGCCTGTCGATCACCGCCCGCAACGATGCGCCCACCCTGGCGCTCAACCACAACACCGCGCTCGACGCCTCTACCGTGGTCTTCGAGCAGGGCGGCGCGCCGGTTTACGTGCTCGACAACTCCAACCCCAACGTCGTCGGCAGCGCCACCGTCAGCGACGTGGACGATGCCTACGTGGCCAGCGCCAGCGTGGTCATCAGCAACAACCGCAGCAGCGCCGACGTCCTGTCGGTGGCCACGCCCAGCGGCTGGAGCCGCTCCGGCAGCGTGCTCACCACCGGCTCCGGCGCCCAGATCAATGTCACCTACAACGCCGGCACCGGCACCCTGAGCCTCACCACGGCCAGCGGCAACGTCACCAAGGCCGAGTTCGAGAGCCTGCTCGAGCACGTCCAGTACCAGAACGGCTCGTCCTCGCCCACCGACACCGGCGCCAGCCGCGCGCTCACCTGGACGATCACCGACGCCAACGGCGTGGCCGACAGCACCTTCGGCGCCCAGAGCGCCACGGGCACCAGCTATCTCGTCATCCGGGACGTGAACGACGCCCCGACCATCTCGCCCAGCAGCCCCACCGCCAGCTACACCGAAGGCGCTGCCAGCGTCACCGTACCGACGATCACAGTCACCGACCCGGATCCGGGCGAAATCGTCACCGCCACCCTGACCCTCGCCGACCCCACGCTGGGCAGCCTCAACGTGCCCACCGGCGCCGCCTACAACCCCGGCACCGGCGTATGGACCTTCACTGGCAGTGTCTCGGCGGTCAACGCCGCACTTGCATCGCTGGTCTTCATCCCTGGCACCAACACCGACGTGAACACCACCATCAGCGTCTCGATCGCTGACGGCGGTGAAGACAGCGCCACGCCAGCCACCGGCACCATCGCCCTCAACGTCACCGCGTTGAACGACGCGCCGATCCTCGTCCCGTCGGCCCCAGTCCTTGCCGGCCTCACCGAAGACGACACCAACGACGCCGGCCAGACCGTCGCCAGCTTCCGCGGTGCCATCACCGACGTGGATACCGGCGCCCTTTCCGGGATCGTCATCGTCGGCCAGACCCCGGGTAACGGCCATTGGGAATACAAGATCGGCAGCGGTAGCTGGGCGGCCTTCGGCAGCGTGTCGGCCTCGTCCGCCATCGCGCTCGCCGACAGCGACTCGATCCGCTTCGTGCCCAACGGCGAAAACGCCACCACCGCCAGCTTCACCTACCGCGCCTGGGACGGCACCGGCGCCACCGCCGGCAGCGGCGTGGATGCCAGCACCACCGGCAACGCCTCGCACTTCTCGTCCGCCTCCGACGAAGCCAGCATCACCGTCACAGCGGTGAACGACGCCCCGGTGCTCGCTGCTGGTGACAGCACCCTCACCACCATCACCGAGGACGACACCACCAATGCCGGTCAGCTGATCTCCGCCCTGCGTGGCACCACCACCGACGTGGATACCGGCGCCGTCAAGGGCGTCGCGATCACCGGCCTTACCAGCGGAAACGGCACCTGGCAGTACTCCACCGATGGCGGCACCACCTGGGTCAATGCCGCTGCGGGCGGCGCCGTCTCGGGCACCCACGCCCTGCTGCTGGCCGACACCGACCGCATCCGCTTCCTGCCCAACGGCGAGAACGCCACCACCGCCAACCTCACCTACCGCGCCTGGGACCGCAGCTCCGGTACCGCCGGCCACTACGCCGACACCAGCACAAACGGCGGCACCTCGGCCTTCTCGACCCAGCAGAACGGCATGGACATCACCGTCACCGCGGTGAACGACGCCCCCGTGCTCGCCTCCGCGCTGCCCACACTCAGCCCGCTCACCGAGGACGACACCACCAACGCCGGCCAGACCGTCGCCAGCTTCATCGGCAGCACGCTCAGCGACGTGGATACCGGCGCCGTTCAGGGCATCGCCATCAGCGCCACGACCAACGGCAACGGCAGCTGGGAATACTCCACCGACGGCGGCAGCACCTGGCACACCGTCACCGGACTCACCGGCGGCAATGGCCTGCTGCTCGCCAGCACCGACAAGATCCGCTTCGTGCCGGACGGCCAGAACGCCACCACCGCCACCCTCACCTACCACGCCTGGGACCAGAGCACCGGCACCACGGGTAATCTGGTGAGTCTGGCGGCTACCGGCAGCACCTCGGCCTTCTCGCCCACCACCAACCAGGCATCGATCGCCGTCAGCGCGGTCAACGACGCCCCGGTACTGGCGGCGGGCGACACCACCCTCGTGCCGCTCACCGAAGACGACACCGGCAACGCCGGCCAGCTCGTCTCGGCCCTGCGCGGAGCGACCACCGACGCCGACTCCGGTGCAGTGCAGGGTGTGGCGATCACGGGCCTCACCAGCGGCAACGGCACCTGGCAGTACTCCACCGACGGCGGCACCACCTGGATCAACGCCGATGTCGGCGGCGCCGTCTCGGGCTCCCACGCCCTGCTGCTGGCCGACACCGACCGCATCCGCTTCCTGCCCGACGGCCAGAACGCCACCACCGCGGCCCTCACCTACCGCGCCTGGGACCGCAGCGCCGGCACCAGCGGCGGTTATGCCGATACCAGCACCAATGGCGGCACCTCTGCCTTCTCCGCCCAGCAGAACGGCATGAACATCGCCGTCAGCGCCGTCAACGACGCGCCGGTGCTCGCGCCAGCCGCGCCGACGCTGCCGTCCATCACCGAAGACGACACCACCAACGCCGGCCAGACCGTTGCCAGCTTCCTGGGAAGCACCCTCAGCGACGTGGACAGCGGCGCCCTGCCGGGCATCGCCATCACCGCCACCGACGACGGCAACGGCAGCTGGGAATACTCCACCGACGGCGGCACCACCTGGAATACCGTCACCGGCCTCACCGGCAGCAACGGCCTGCTCCTCACCAGCACCGACAAGATCCGCTTCGTCCCCGACGCCAGGAACGCCACCACCGCGCATCTCACCTACCACGCCTGGGATCGCAGCGCCGGTACTGCCGGCACACTGACCAGCCTCACCACCACCAGCGGCACGTCGCCCTTCTCGACCGCGGCCGACGTGGTGACGATCCACGTTGATCCGGTCAACGACGCCCCGATCAACGATGTCGCCCCGAGCTACAGCGGCGACTTCCGGGGTGACGGCACCCTGCGTCAGGACGGCACCGTCACCGCCAACCCCGGCCTGTGGCGCGACGTGGATGCCGGCGACCCAGCCACCACCTTCCGCTATGTCTGGGAAGTGGCCGACGATGCTGCCGGCACCAACTTGCGCACCATCACCGGCGCCACCGATCCGAGCTACACCCTCACCGCGGCCGAAATCGGCAAGTTCGTGCGGGTCAAGGTCTTCGGCGGCGATGGCACCACCGAGACGGTCGCCACCGGCGCCTTCAAGGCGGTCACCAACATCGACCCGCGGACCACCGGCACCATCGACACCCAGGACTCCACCGAAAGCGTGCCGTTCAGCTTCGCCGTCCCCCCCGGCACCTTCGCCGACGACAACGGCGAAGACACTCTGCACTACTCGGCCACCCAGGCCGACGGCAGCCCGCTGCCCGCCTGGCTGCACTTCAACCCGCTCAGCCGCACCTTCACGGGCACCCCGGGCGGCGGCGACATCGCCGTGCTGCAGATCCGCGTGATTGCCGACGACCACGGCAACCAGCCCACCCACGCCGACTTCACCCTCCGCGTGGCCGGCGTGCCGACCAAGCCGATCGAAGCCAAACCTGTTGTCGAGGACAAGCCGGTTGTTCCGGTGGTGGTCGACCCGACGCCGGTTAAGCCGTCCGCAGACACCGGCTGGACGGCCCCATCTGCCAGCAGCGGGGCCGTTGGCGGCACATGGACGGTACCCAAGGGCGACGGCTTCTTCAGCGCGGCCGACCGGGCCCTGTCCGTGACCAGCGTCTCTCCGACGCCCGACGCCAGTCGTGCGCCGGCAGCAGGCACCGCGCCCACCATCGCCGAAACCCGAAGCGTCGCGCAAAACGTTGGCCAGGCCGGCCTGACCCGCTCCGACGGCTTCCGCGTCGTGGTGCAGGCGACGGAATCCAAGGACGAGGTCAACCTTGTCCTCGCCCGTCCGCTCAACGATCAAGACTTCAAGCCGGCCACGTCGATCAAGCTGATCGTTCCGCCCGACACCTTCACCCACACCCGCCTGGATGCACGCGTGCAGCTCTCCGCCGAGCGCATCGACGGCACGCCGCTGCCCAACTGGCTGCGCTTCGACGCCCGCAAGGGTGAGTTCCTCGGCCTGCCGCCGGCAGACTTCGACGGGGACGTGGAGGTCAAGGTCACCGCCAAGGACAACTTCGGCAACCAGGTGTCGACGATCTTCCGCATCCGTGTCCATAGCGGTCAGCGGGTTTCGTTCAACGGTCGCGAGGGCCTCAGCGCCCAGTTCCGCACGGCCAGCGCCCCTGGGCGTGACGCGGTACGGAGCGGGCTGGTCGAACATGCCCGCCAGGCCCGCGCCCGCACCGTCTGATCTGCCATCCACCTGAGGTCACCGTGAGCAGCCCCTCCGAAAACGATGCCTTCATCTCCCACTCCCTCGGCGCGCTGCTGCACCTGGCGCGCCGGGCCCGGCTGGCGGCATCGCCGGCAGAGCTGGGCTTCATCGTGGTGAACGAAACCCTGGCCCTCGCGCCCTACCGGCAAGCCGCCCTGTGGCTGGCCGACCGGGGCGTGGCGGCCCTGTCCGGGGTGGTCAGCCCCGACGCCAACGCCCCCTTCGCCCAGTGGCTGGAGCGGGTAACGCAGCAACTCCTCAAGGAAGGCGACGCTCCCTGCGTGGTGTCACCCAACACCCTGGCACCCGCCGAGGCGGCCGAATGGGACGAATGGCTCCCGGCCCACGCCCTGTGGGTGCCCCTTTCAAAATCCACCCCGGGCGGGCTGCTGTTCGCCCGGGACACCCCCTGGCAGCCCGGCGAGATCGGCCTCATCACCGAATGGGCCGACATCTGGAGTCACGAATGGCAGATCCAGGCCAAACCCGACGCGACAAGCCGTTGGCGCGCGCTGGCCGACGCCTGGCCCGATGCCGCCGACCGCAAGGCGTGGCGCCGACATTGGCTCACCGGCCACGGCTGGCGCTTCAGGCTCAAGCGGATGCGCCAGTGGCAGGCCGCCGACCTGCGCGCCAACGTGGCCGCCCTGTGGCACCGACGCAGCCTGCGCTATTCCATCCTTGCCGCCGCGGTGGCGCTTTTTCCGGTGCGCTTCAGCGTGCTCGCCCCCGGCGAGCTGGTCCCGGCCCAACCGGCGGTCGTCCGCGCGCCGCTGGACGGCTCGGTGGACAAGTTCTTCGTTACCCCCAACAGCCAGGTCAAGGCCGGCGACAAGCTGTTCCAGCTCGATCTGACCACCCTGTCCAGCCGCCTCGCGGTCGCCAGACAGGGCCTGGTGACCGCCGAGGCCGAATACCGCCAGTCGGCCCAGCAAGCCGTGTTCGACCCCAAGAGCAAGGCCCAGCTAGCGATCCTCCAAGGCCGCATCGCTGAAAAACAGGCCGAAGCCGACCTGCTCTCGGCCCAGTTCGCCAAAGCCCAGGCCACGGCCCCGCGGGACGGCATCGTGCTGATGGACGACCCGAGCGAATGGATCGGCAAGCCGGTGTCCACCGGCGAACGCATCATCACCATTGCGGGGGCCGACGATGCCGAAGTCGAAGCCTGGCTCAGCCCCGGCGACGTCATCGATCTGCCGCCCGGCGCCGAAGTGACGCTCTACCTCAACGCGTCCCCCCTCAAGCCGGTGGAGGCCACCGTCCGCTACCTCGCCCACGAGGCGGTCTCGCGCCCCGACGGCAGCTTCGCCTACCGCCTGCGGGCAACCCTCGCCGAGGGCCAGGAGAAGCCGCGGGTCGGCCTCAAGGGCACCGTGAAAGTTCGTGGCGAGCATGTGCCGCTGGCCTACTGGGTGCTTCGCCGCCCGCTGGCGAGCCTGCGCCAGGCCGTTGGCTTCTGAGGAGCCCGAATGATGCAGGCAGCCCTCGACGCCTCCGCCCTCGCCCCCTCCCTGGCGGCCGACCTTCCCCGCAGCCTCCCGCCGCTGCGGGACGAGCTCGCCCTCCTCGACGGCCCGGCGGGCCTCGACGGCGCGCCCACCTGGAGCCTCCACGATCCGGTGCGCAATCAGTTTTACCGCATCGACTGGACCACCTTCGAGGTCCTCGCCCGCTGGCACCTGGGCGATCCGGCAAGAATCATCGACGCCATCGAGGCCGAGACCACCCTCAGTCTCGACGAGCACGATGTGGATCTGGTGGTGCGCTTCCTCACCGATCACCAGCTCGTCCGCCCTCTCGGCGAAGCCGGCACTGCCCGCCTGGTCTTTCAGGAGAAAGCCCGCCACAGCACCCTGTGGCAATGGCTGCTGCACCACTACCTGTTCTTCCGCATCCCGCTGATCCGCCCGGACCGCTGGCTGGTCAGCCATCTGCCGCAGGTCGAGCTGTTCTATACCGCCACCTTTCTGCGCATCACCCTCGTCGCGCTGGCGCTCGGGCTATATCAGGTGGTACGTCAATGGGAGCACTTCGCCGCCACGCTGGTGGATACGCTCACCTGGCGCGGCGCGATGGGCTACGGCGTGGCGCTGATCTTCGTGAAGGTGCTCCACGAGTTCGGCCACGCCTTTACCGCCCGGCGGCTGGGCTGCCGGGTGCCGACGATGGGCGTCGCCTTTCTGGTCATGTGGCCGGTGGCCTACACCGACGTGAACGAAGCCTGGCGTCTCACCCGCCGGCAGGACCGCCTCGCTGTAGGCGCCGCCGGCATCGTCACCGAACTCGCCGTGGCGGCCTGGGCCACGCTCGCCTGGGCGCTGTTACCCGACGGCACCCTGCGCGGCATGGCCTTCATGCTGGCCACCACCACCTGGGTCGCCACCCTGGCGATCAACGCGAGCCCCTTCATGCGCTTCGACGGCTACTTCCTGCTCTCCGACTATCTCGACTTTCCCAACCTCCACGCCCGCTCCTTCGCCCTGGCCCGCTGGGACATGCGCGAACGTCTGTTCGGACTCGGCGAGCCGGTGCCGGAATTCCTGCCGGCAGCCCGTCGCCGTGGGCTGATCCTGTTCGCCTACGGCGTGTGGCTGTACCGGCTGATCCTCTTCATCGGCATCGCCCTGCTGGTGTATCACTACTTCTTCAAGGCGCTCGGCATCCTGCTGTTTGCGGTGGAGATCGGCTGGTTCGTCCTGCTGCCCATGTGGAAGGAAATCACCGAGTGGCGCAGCCGCTGGCCCGAGATCAAGGCCAAAGGCGGTGGCCGTGGCAAGCTGTGGCTGCTGATCCTGCTGTTGCTCGTCGCCGTCGTGCCGTGGAACATTCAGGTGAGCAGCCAGGGCCTGATGCGCTCGGCGCGCCACTACCCGCTGTTCTCGCCCGGACCGGCCCAGATCGAGGCGATGCCGGTCAAGCCCGGCGACGCGATAGTCGCCGGCGAGACGATCCTCAAGCTCAGCACCGACGAGGCCGAATACCGCCGTCGCCTTGCCGAAGCCCGCTTCTCGCGGCTCGCCTGGCAGGCCGAAGTCTCGGGGCTCGACGAAACCCTGCGTGCACGCCAGCCGGTCACCGTCGAGGAACTCGAAGCCGCCAAGGCCGAACTCGCCGGCACCACCGACGAACTCAAGCGTTACACCGTCACGGCGCCCTTCGACGGCGTGCTCGCCGACATCGCGCCCGATCTGCGCGTTGGCGAAAGTGTAGGCCGTCAGCAGCAGCTGGGTGTGCTCATCGATCCGCGATCGTGGGAAGTGGAAACCTACCTGACCGACGCCGAAGTGGAACGCGTGTCGGTGGGCGACAGCGGCCGCTTCCTGCCGGAAACCCCCGGCTTGCCAACCCGGTCGCTCAAGGTCGTACGCATCGACCGGGACGCCACCCGCGCCCTGTCGGACGCCATGCTCGCCGTTGGCCATGGTGGAGAGGTGCTGGTGCGCGAACGCAACGGCCAGCTGATCCCGGAGCGGGCGGTGTATCGGGTGGTGCTGGCGGTGGACCAGGGTGAGCTGCCGCCCGGCCACGTCCTGCGCGGCTCGGTGACGATCTATGGCCAGCCCAAATCCCTTGCCGGCGACTTCTTCCGATCCGGGGCGGCACTGCTGATCCGCGAATCCGGCTGGTAAGGCACCGACACGAATCTGTGCACCGTATCTTTTAAAACAAATTTTGTTTTAAAAGATACGGACTGCAGCGGCCATCACTTCACGCAGCAAGCGCCTTACCGGCAGTCTTCTGGCAGCGTCGGTGCGGGGAGACGCTGTGCCCGGCAACGCCAGGCCGTCTTGCCGTCGGCCGCTTCGGTGAATTCCCAGATCAGCCGACCGCCATCCGGAAAGCCGGCGCCCTGACGGATCGTGACGACCACCGCCGGCCCATCCATCTCGATGCCGTAGATGAAGGGCGGAGGTGTAGGGATGAAACCGGCCTCCACCAGTTTGGCCGGCAATTCATCGTGCTGACGCCGGTACGCATCCACGGAATCGACTGCCCGACGGCCAAGGGTCGCCGCCTCGGCCAGCTTGGCCTTGTTCGCGTATGTCTGATACTGGGGGATCGCCACGGCTGCCAGCATGCCGAGCACCAGCACACCAAACAGCACGAGGATGAGGATCGCCCCGGCACGGCTGGTGCCGCCCTTGCCTTCGAGCACACCAAGCTGATAGGCCGGATCGGCGCCGGCCGCCTGGGCTTCCTCGATCTTCTGGTTGCAATGGGCGTGGTACAGCATGTTGCCGTACATGCCCGGCAGCACAACCTGGGCAATCAGTCCGATGAAGGGCCCGGCGCTGCCGAAGATCATGCCGACCACCCAGGCCAAAATGTTGGCCGCGACCAGATAGGCAAAGCCCACCGCCCACATCCGCCGGTAGATGAACCAGAAGAAGGTGAGCAGCGCCGCCGGCCAGTTCCAGCTGGGCCCAGCCTTGCCGGCCTCATCGAAGGCGAGGAAGCGAGTCAGGTAATAATCCTGATTTTTGGGGCCAATGACGGCACGGTAAAGCGCCTCACGATCGGACATGACTTTTCTCTAAAAATTGAATTCGGGATAGGGCTGTAAGCCTGTCCAGAAATGGAGTTTGACGCAAGTACGTCTTTCACTCCATCACGGATTTCAGCCTTTCTCGGGCGATTCGCCGGGGGATTCACCCCAGCGGGGCATGCCAGCCACAGGCAGCCCGAACAGATCCAGCGCCCGCGCCACGCTGTGGGTGACCAGCGCCTCCACCGACGTCGGCTTGTGATAGAGCGCCGGAACCGGCGGAAAGATCACGCCGCCCATCTCGGTCACGGCGGTCATGTTGCGCAGATGGCCCAGGTGCAGCGGTGTTTCGCGCACCATCAGCACCAACCGGCGGCGTTCCTTGAGCACCACGTCGGCGGCTCGGGTGAGGAGGTTCTCGGTGATGCCGTGGGCGATCGCCCCGAGGCTGCTCATCGAGCACGGCGCCACCAGCATGCCCAGGGTCTGGAACGAACCACTGGAAATCGCCGCGCCGAGGTTCTGCGGCGTGTGGACCACATCCGCCAGCGCCTCGGCCGCACCGGGCGGCAGGTCGGTTTCCATCGCCCGGGTGAGCTGGGCGCCCCTGGAGATCACCAGATGCACCTCCACGTCCATCGGACGCAGCAGTTCGAGGGCCTTCAAGCCGTACTGAAAACCACTGGCGCCACTGATGCCAACAATGATGCGGGGCTTGCTCATGATCGATTCCGGAAAGTCGGGAAGGTTGAAACGAGCGGCGAATCCTGCCACGTCCGCCCTGCCTTGCCTACCCGCACGCAACGGCGCACGGGCAGTCACTTGCGGCTGACGGTATAATTCCCGGTTTCCCGTTTTCACCTCCGGAACCCGCCGTGCACAAGAAAATCCTGATCCTCGATTTCGGCTCCCAGGTCACCCAGCTCATCGCCCGCCGTGTGCGCGAACAGCAGGTGTACTGCGAAATCCATCCCTACGACGTCTCCGACGACTTCGTCCGCAACTTCGCGCCCGAGGGGATCATCCTGTCCGGCGGCCCGAACTCGGTCTATGAAGCCACCGAGTGGAAGGCCCCGACGGCCGTCTTCGAGATCGGCGTGCCCGTGCTGGGCATCTGCTACGGCATGCAGACCATGGCCAGCCAGCTCGGCGGCAAGGTCGAGAGCTCCGGCAAGCGCGAGTTCGGCTACGCCGAGATCCGCGCCCGCGGCCATTCCGAACTCTTCCGCAACATCCAGGACCGCAGCAACGATGAAGGCCACGGCCTGCTCGACGTATGGATGAGCCACGGCGACAAGGTCACCGCGCTGCCCGCCGGCTTCAAGGTCATCGCCTCCAACGACTCCACCCCGATTGCCGCAATGGCCGACGAGGCCCGCAAGTTCTACGCGGTGCAGTTCCACCCGGAAGTCACCCACACCATCAAGGGCAAGGAGATGATTGCCCGCTTCGTGCACGAGATCTGCGGCTGCCACAACGACTGGAACATGCCCGACTACGTGGCCGAGGCCATCGAGAAGGTGCGCGCCCAGGTGGGCTCGGATGAAGTCATCCTGGGCCTCTCCGGCGGCGTCGATTCCTCCGTGGTCGCGGCCCTGCTCCACAAGGCCATCGGCGACCAGCTCACCTGCGTGTTCGTGGATAACGGCCTGCTGCGCCTCAACGAAGGCGAGATGGTCATACAGATGTTCGCCCGCAACCTGGGCGTCAAGGTCATCCACGTGGATGCCACCGAGCAGTTCATGGGCCACCTGGCCGGCGTGACCGACCCGGAAGCCAAGCGCAAGATCATCGGCCGCGAGTTCGTCGAGGTCTTCCAGGCCGAAGCCGCCAAACTCCCCAACGCCAAGTGGCTGGCCCAGGGCACCATCTACCCGGACGTGATCGAATCTGCCGGCGCAAAAACGGGCAAGGCCCACGCCATCAAGAGCCACCACAACGTGGGCGGCCTGCCCGAAACCCTCAACCTCAAGCTCCTCGAGCCCCTGCGCGAACTCTTCAAGGACGAAGTGCGCAAACTGGGCGTCGCCCTCGGCCTGCCCCACGAGATGGTCTATCGCCATCCCTTCCCCGGCCCCGGCCTCGGCGTGCGCATCCTAGGTGAGGTGAAGAAGGATTTCGCCGACCTGCTGCGCCGCGCCGACGCCATCTTCATCGACGAACTGCGCGCCGCCGACTGGTACGACAAGACCAGCCAGGCCTTCGCGGTTTTCCTGCCGGTCAAGAGCGTCGGGGTGATGGGCGACGGCCGCACCTACGAATACGTCGTCGCGCTACGTGCCGTGCAGACCGCCGACTTCATGACCGCCCACTGGGCCGAACTGCCCCACAGCCTGCTGGGCAAGGTCTCCAATCGCATCATCAACGAAGTCCGCGGCATCAACCGCGTGGTCTACGACATCTCCGGCAAGCCGCCTGCAACGATCGAGTGGGAGTGATCCCCGTTCCGCCGCCGACCATCGGCGGCCTTCGCAAAACCCACGAGAACCCCGGCAATGCCGGTAGTGCCGTTCAGTCGACAACGCGAACGGTGTAGCGAGTCGGCAGTGAATGGACGACACGGGGGCGTTGACGCCCCCGTCGTTTTTCGACGACTGCAACTGCATCTGGGGGCGCGGTCGAATAGGTGGGTGGACAGCTTTCCCGGCGCGATACCGACGACCCAGATCATTTCGTGTCGCAGAATATGCAGCGCGCGAGACGCTCATCAGTGCCAACTGAACGGCATCAGTGCCCAACCCGGTTTGTTGTTGCGGGTGACCTTCGCCGGTGGATCAAAAAAACGAGGGAGCCGAAGCTCCCTCGAGTCACTCACTGTCAAAGACAGGCCGTCGATCAGCCGACCCATTTGCGGGCGTTGCGGAACATCCGCAGCCACGGCGAATCCTCGCCCAGATCGGCAGGGTGCCAGCTCATCTGCACACTGCGGGCGGTGCGTTCGGGGTGCGGCATCATGATGGTGAAGCGGCCATCTGGCGTGGTAAGACCGGTGATACCGTCCGGCGAGCCGTTCGGATTGAACGGATAGCGGGTGGCGATTGCGCCGGTGTTGTCCACGTAGCGCAGCGCAACCTTGGCGTTGTCCTTGTCGTCCACGCCCTGGAACACCGCCCGGCCTTCGCCGTGGGAGACCACGATTGGCATCCGGCTACCCGCCATGCCGGCGAGCAGGATGGACGGACTTTCCTGCACCTCGACCATCACGAACCGGGCCTCGAACTGCTCGCTACGGTTGCGCTGGAAGCGCGGCCAGCAGTCGGCGCCCGGGATGATCTCGGCCAGGTTGGACATCATCTGGCAACCGTTGCACACGCCCAGCGCGAAAGTGTCGGCACGGTTGAAGAAGGCTTCGACCTGCGACCGCAGCGCCGGGTTGAAGAGAATGGACTTGGCCCAGCCCTGCCCTGCCCCCAGCACGTCGCCGTAGGAGAAGCCGCCACAGGCCGCGAGGCCCTTGAATTCGGACAGGTGCACACGGCCGGCCTGGAGGTCGGACATGTGCACGTCGAAGGGCGCGAAGCCGGCGCGCTCGAAGGCGGCGGCCATCTCGGCCTGGGAGTTCACACCCTGCTCGCGCAGGATGGCAACCTTGGGACGGGCACCGGTGATGATAAACGGCGCGGCGATGTCGTCGGCCGGATCGAAGCCCAGCTTGACGGACAGGCCAGGGTTGGCGTTGTCCGCAAGGGCTTCAAACTCTTCCTTGGCACATTCGGCGTCGTCGCGCAGACGGGCGATCTGGTAACTGGTGGCGGACCACGTCTGCAGCAGATCGGCACGCGGCGCACTGAACACCAGCTTGGCGTTGCGCCAGAAGCGCAGCTCGTCACGGTCGTTGGGCTCGCCCACGAAGTGGTACGACAGGCCCGCGGCGCGCAGTGCTTCGGTGAAACGGCTTCGGTCGTCGCGGCGGATCTGGATCACGGCGCCCAGTTCTTCGGCAAACAGCGCCTTGAACAGCATGTCGTTGAAACGGCCCTTGAGCGAATCCGGGCGTTTGTCGAGGCCGTCCACGTCGTTCATGAACTGGTCGTAGGCCACCGTATCGAGCATCACCGACAGGCCGCACTTGGACGCGAAGGCCATCTCGCACAGCGTGGCGAAGAGGCCACCGTCGGCGCGGTCGTGGTAAGCAAGGATCAGGTCATCCTTGCGCCACTGCTGGATCAGCGCGAAGAAGGCCTTGAGCTGGGCGGCATCCACGTCCGGTGCATGCTCGGCGACGGAGTTGTAGGCCTGGGCCAGTACCGAACCACCGAGGCGGTTGGCGTTGTTGCCGAGGTCGATGAGGAACAACTCGGTCTCGACGCCTTCCGGAAACTGCAGCTGCGGCGTGAGGGTGCGGCGCACGTCCTGCACCGGTGCGAAGGCGGTGACGATCAGCGACAGTGGCGACACGACCTGCTTGGATTCGTCTTCATCCTGCCAGGCAGTGCGCATCGACAGGGAATCCTTGCCCACCGGAATCGCCAGCCCGGCCTGCTGGCAGAACTGGGACACGGCCTCGACCGTCTTGTAGAGCTTGACGTCCTCGCCCCGATGGCCGGCGGCGGCCATCCAGTTGGCGGAGAGCTTCACATCGCCCAGCGAGCGAATGTCGGCGGCGGCAATGTTGGTGATGGATTCGCCGATCGCCATGCGGCCGGAGGCCGGCGCGTCCAGTGTGGCGACCGGGGTACGCTCGCCCATCGCGAAGGCTTCGCCCAGGTAGCCGTGGAAGCTCATGGTGGTGACGGCCACGTCGGCCACCGGCACCTGCCACGGGCCGACCATCTGATCGCGGGCGGTCATGCCGCCCACCGAACGGTCGCCGATGGTGATGAGGAAGTTCTTGCTGGCCACCGCCGGCATCGACAGAACGCGACGACACGCGTCATCGAGGGTGATGTCGGTGACGTCGAAGGGCGGGACGAAGACCTGGCGGCTTGACACGTTGCGGGTCATCTTGGGCGGCTTGCCCAACAGCACCTGCATTTCCATGTCGACCGGCTTGTTCTCGAAGTGACAGTCGGAGACCACCAGATGGCCGTCGTCCGATGCCGTGCCGACGACCGCAAACGGGCAGCGCTCGCGCTCGCAGATGGCCTGGAAGACGGGCAGGCTTTCCGGAGCGATCGCCAGGACGTAGCGCTCCTGGGATTCGTTCGACCAGATCTCCCGCGGACTCATGCCCGGCTCTTCGATGTGCACTTCGCGCAGCTCGAAGCGGGCGCCCAGTTCAGCGGAGTCGGCAAGTTCGGGGAAGGCATTGGAGAGGCCGCCGGCGCCCACGTCGTGGATCGACAGGATCGGGTTGGCTTCACCCTTCTGCCAGCAGGCGTCGATGACTTCCTGGCAGCGGCGCTGGATTTCGGGGTTGCCGCGCTGGACGGAGGCGAAGTCGAGGTCTGCGGTGTTGGTGCCGGTGGCCATCGACGAGGCCGCACCACCACCGAGGCCGATCAGCATGCCGGGGCCGCCCAGCTGGATCAGCAGGGTGCCGGGACCGAACTTGATCTTGAAGGATTGCTGATCCTGGATGCTGCCCAGGCCGCCGGCGATCATGATCGGCTTGTGATAGCCGCGCACTTCGTCCTGCACGCTCTGCTCGAAGGTGCGGAAGTAGCCGGTGAGGTTGGGACGGCCGAATTCGTTATTGAACGCGGCGGCTCCCAGCGGGCCTTCGATCATGATGTCGAGGGCCGAGGCGATGCGCTCGGGCTTGCCGTAGTGCTGCTCCCAGGGCTGCTCGAAGCCGGGAATCTCGAGGTTGGACACCGAGAAGCCGGCAAGGCCCGCCTTGGGCTTGGAGCCACGGCCAGTGGCGCCCTCGTCGCGGATCTCGCCGCCGGAGCCGGTGGATGCGCCCGGAAAGGGGGAGATCGCCGTCGGGTGATTGTGGGTCTCGACCTTGGCGAGGATGTGGGTGAGCTCATTGCGGAATTTCCAGGCGCCATCTTCGTCCGGGTAGAGCTTGTCCACCGCCGCACCTTCGATCACCGAGGCGTTGTCGGAGTACGCGACGACAGTGCCTTCCGGGTGGGCCTTGTGGGTCTCGCGGATCATCCCGAAGAGTGTCTTCTCCATCGGCCGGCCGTCGATCACCCAGTCGGCGTTGAAGATCTTGTGACGGCAGTGCTCGGAGTTCGCCTGGGCGAACATCATCAGTTCGACATCGGTCGGGTTGCGGCCCATCCGGGTGAAGTTGTCGACGAGGTAGTCGATCTCGTCTTCCGACAGGGCAAGGCCCAGCTCGCTATTGGCGATAACCAGCGCGTCCCGGCCACTGGCGATGATGTCGACGGTGGTGAGCGGTTGCGGCTGATAGTGGTGGAACAGCGCGTGGGCGGCGTCCGGGTTGTCGAGCACGGATTCGGTCATGCGGTCGTGGATGACCGGGAAGACAGCTTCGCGATCACGGGCATCGAGCACGCCACGCAGGTCGAAAGAGTAGGCCGTGCCGCGCTCGACGCGGATCACCTTGTCAAAACCACACTGGTGAGCAATGTCCGTCGCCTTGGATGACCACGGAGAGATGGTACCCAGGCGTGGCGTCACCACCAGCATCGAGCCGGCCGGCGCGTCGCCATCCGGGTGCGCCCCCAGAAGATCCGCAAGCCGAGCCAGTTCGTCCACATCAAGCGGGGCACTGACCTCGGCAAAATACCAGTGCTCGGCGACCAGCCCCTTAAGGCGTGGCAGGGCGGATTTGACCGCGTCGTTGAGCCGGGCAAGGCGGGAACTGGAGAAAGCGGGGGCACCGCGCAGCTTGAGAATTTCGGACATGACAGGGATGGGCGCGAAGTTGAAACCGTCCCGGATCGGACGAGGGCGACGATCCGGTTACGTAAAGACTCGGGATTATACCCGAGCACTGCCATCACTCCGACCGCAGGTTTGAATGGCACATCGGAGCAGGCGGAACAACGAAAGGCGAAAAAATGTGAGATAATTATCGATAGCTTTAATTTTACAATTGCAGTTCATGACCGCAAGTCGCTCCAACTTCCTGTCGTCGCGCACGTTCTGGGCCATCGCCGTGGTCTTTTGCGCTATCGAGGGAGCGATTCTGGCGCTGGCCTACGAACGCAACGTCGACCAGATCGAACTCTCCGATCAAGTTGCGATCGTGCGCGAATCGACGATTGTCGTGTGGCGGCTGGTGGCCGGTGCCAGCGTCGTGTCCGGGAGCGAATTCCCCGACAACCCCACAGTCACAGATCCCCAGGTTTCCTGGTTATCCGCGGCGCTGCAGAGCCTGCGTACCGGCGGTGACGTGCAAGGCCTCGACGGCACCGCTTTCCATCTCTTCCCGATCGAAGCCGCCGATACCCGACATACCCTTACCGACGCCATTGTCCGCTGGACCAGCTTCCTGCGCCTGCACGCCCACGCTTCCAATTCAAGCGCCGCTTACGAGGAACTCCGCGCACTCGGCCCTGCACTCGCAGGGCTGGGTGTCCACCTGGCCGAGAAGCGCGATGAAGCCAGCCGCGCTGCCATGCGGCTGGTGATTCTGGCGCTGGGCACGAGCGTGCTGGCCTTCGCAATCGTCGGCACCCTGCTCATCCGCCAGACCCGCCGCTTTGAGCGCTCGGGCCAGTTGTTGCGCTCAATGATGAACCAGATCGGCGCCGGCGTATGCATCCTCGGCAGCACCGACAAGATCGCCGACGCCAATCGGGCCGCCTGTCGGATGCTCGGCCGCCCCCGCCGCGAACTGCGCGGCAAGCGCCTCGACGAGATTCTACAAGAAGACGACGGCGTCTGGACCGGAGAACGCCCCGACGGCATGCCACTGGCCATCGAACGCATCCCGGGGATGATCCAGAGCGAGAAAGGCCCACTACGCATCGTCACCCTCCTCGACGTCACTGCCCGACACCTCACCAACGAGTGCCTGCAGCACCTGGCCAACCACGACCCGCTTACCGGTCTGCCAAACCGCGGTTTTCTTGAAGGTTACTTTACCCGGGAACTCGCCCGCAGCAGCAAGCAGGGGCTTGTGCTGGGCGTTGCGGCGGTTGACCTTGACGGCTTCAAGCCGGTCAACGACACCTATGGCCACGCGGTTGGCGATGAACTCCTCGTTCAGGTCGCTCAGCGATTCACGTCTGCCCTGCGCATCAGCGACCTGATCGCCCGCACCGGCGGAGACGAGTTCGTCGGCATCTTCCCCGATGTGGGAAATCGGGAGAGCCTGTCCTTCCTGGGCGAACGGCTGCTCGGCGTGTTCGATCACCCCTTCCAGGTCAAGGGCCACGTGATCTCGATCACCGGCAGCATCGGCCTTGCCATCGCTCCAGACGACGGCGAAGACCAGGACAGTCTGCTGCGCGCCGCCGACGTCGCCATGTACCGAGCCAAGCAGTCGGGCCGCCGCCGCGTCCAATTGACTGCCGTCAGCACGCCAGGCCGGGCAGCCTGACACCTATTTCGGGGCAGGCCTGCAATCAGGTAGACTGCAGTGTTTTGTCGCACGAACCCGCCTTGCACTCACCTGTATCCACCGACCAAACCGGCCTGCCAATCCGCGACGCCTTCCCGTTGGGTTGGGCGTTGTTACCCGCGCTCGTTCTTGCGGGGCTTGCGGGCGGCCTGGTCCTGGCAGACAGCAACCAGCAGCTGTTCGTCGAACTCAACGCTGCCAGCAGCAGCATGCCGCCGCGCCTGTGGGCTTCAGTCACCGTGTGCGGATCGGTCCTGGGCGCCATCGCCCTCCTCGCCGCAACCATCAAGACACAGCCTCGGTGGCTCGCCTCGGCTTTTATCGGTGCGCCGCTGGCCATCCTCTTCAGCGAAGGTGGCAAGCGCTATTTCGATGTGATGCGCCCCGCCGGCGTGCTGGAGCCCGAGAGCTTCAACCTCATCGGCCAGAAGCTTTATGTCCATGCGTTTCCGTCGGGCCACTCGGTCACCGCCTTCTGCGTCGCGGCGGTGATCATCCTTGCCTGGCCAAGACCTGAGAACCGCTGGCGTGCCGGAATCGCTGGCCTGCTGCTCGCGAGTCTCGTCGCCTTCTCGCGAATCGCCGTGGGCGCCCACTGGCCGCTGGACATCCTCACCGGGGCGGCGGGTGGCTGGCTTGCTGGCGCACTCGGCGCGTGGATCACCACCCGCAGCGATTTTCTCCATTCTTCCCGCGGCGCACGGGTCATGGCTGTCATCGCCCTCGCGACCAGTCTTGCGATGCTGTTCATCGACCTTGGCCAACCGGATGCTCGCCTGTTCCGCATCGGCCTTGCCGCCTGGGGGATTGGTGGAGCCGCCGCGGCCTTGATGGAAGACAGGGAGCCACACTCTTGAACCTCAAGCGACTTCTTGCCATCGCCGTCTCCGCCGGGCTGCTCATCTGGCTGATGGCGGACGACCGATGGCGCGGGCTTGGCGAGGTGCTCCAGCGCCTCAGCGCGCCCACGCTTGCCCTCTCGGCCACCGGGTTCGCAATGTCCTACCTTCTGCGCGCGCTGCGCATCTACGACGAATTCCGGGTTCAGGCCGGCGGACGCTTTGGCACCTGCCTGCGCATCACGCTGATCCACAACGCGATGATCAATGTCGTGCCTTTCCGGGGTGGCGAGGCCGCCTTCCCGCTTCTCCTCCGGCAGAACTTCGGTGTCCCCCTCCCCCGCGCCATTGCATCGCTGTTCTGGTTCCGCCTGCAGGACGCCTTCGTGGTGATGGCGCTGGCCGCGGTGGTGTGGCCGGGCCTGCACCCCGCCCTCAAAGCCATCGCCGTGGCGGGCGTCCTGCTGATGGCCTGGTGGCTGCCCCGCTGGGCGCGCGCCCCCCACGCCTGGGCTGACAGCAGCGGCATCACCGCCAAATTCGCCAAGGTGCGCGACGCATTTGCCGAAAGCACCAAGCATGCACGCTACGGCTGGGTATGGACCATCGCAAACTGGAGCGTAAAGCTCGCCGCCCAAGCCTGGCTGCTGTCCGCCCTGATCCCCGCCTCCCTCGACGTGGGTGCAGCTGGCGCGCTGGGGGCCGAGCTCGCCGCCATCCTGCCGGTGCAAGGCGTCGCGGGCTTCGGTACCTACGAGGCTGGCGCCGCCGCGGCCCTGCTGCCCAGCGGCGTGCCGCTTCAGGCTGGCCTGCAGGTGGCACTGGCGCTGCATCTCTTCGTTATTGCCTGTGCGGTCACTTCCGGGGCGGTCGCCTGGCTTTTCCCTGCCAAAGCGGCCGCAGAAATGCGCGGCGACGCCCCGTCCGACATACAATCCGCCTCGTCCGCCGCCGACGGGGCGCCCACCCGAACTTCAGCCGACTGACCACCATGACCGACGTCACCCATTACGATTCCCCGCTCCCGCCCGCCAAGGCGGAGATTCCCGCCGATCTGCCGCCCCATCGCCTGTCGGTGGTGGTGCCGCTCTACAACGAGGAAGACAACGTCGATCCGCTGCTCGCGCGCATCCACCTCGCCCTCGACGGCTATCCCTATCCGTGGGAAGTGGTGATCGTCGATGACGGGTCGTCCGACAACACCGTCCCCAACCTCGAAAAGGCCGCGGCCCGCCTCGGTCCCCACGTGCGCATCGTTGCGCTGATGCGCAACTTCAAGCAGACCGCCGCCATGCAGGCTGGCCTGGACGCCGCCCGCGGCGACGTCATCGTGACCATGGACGGGGACCTGCAGAACGACCCTATCGACATCCCTCGGATGGTCGGCCGCCTGCTGCGCGAGGATCTCGACCTCGTCGCCGGCTGGCGCAAGAACCGTAAGGACGGGATGATCCTGCGCAAGATTCCGTCCAAGATCGCCAATCGCCTGATCGCCCGCATCACTGGCGTGCACCTGCAGGATTACGGCTGCTCCCTCAAGGCCTTCCGCGCCAGCGCGATCAAGAACGTGCGCCTGTACGGCGAGATGCACCGCTTCATCCCGGCGTGGCTGGCCACCGTCACCACGCCGCGCAAGATCGCCCAGGAAGTCGTCACCCACCACGCGCGGATGTTCGGCGAATCCAAGTACGGCATCTCGCGCACCTTCCGGGTCATCCTCGACCTGATCTTCGTGTACTTTTTCATGCGCTTCCGCACCCGTCCGGGCCACTTCTTCGGTGGCATCGGCCTGGGCCTCGGCGCGCTTGGCATCCTGATCCTCACCTACCTCACCGGCCTCAAGCTTTTCACCGGCGCCTCCATCGGCACGCGGCCGATGTTCTTCGGTGGTTTCTTCTTCGTGATCGCCGGCATCCAGATGGTCACCACCGGCGTGCTGGCCGAACTGCTCACCCGGGTCTATTTTGAATCCGGCCAGAGCCAGGCCTACGTCGCCCGCGAGTCCAACCCACTCGATGACAGCCAGGGCTGGCACTCGGCCAAGGCCTGATGATCGCTCTCCGCCCATGATCGGTCTCGCCAGCACCGAAAGGCGGCTCGCGGGTAGCACCCTCGGCCGCTTGATCCTCGTCCTGCCCTTCGTCGCCTTCCTGCTCCGGCTGGGGGGCGCACCGCTCTTCGACGTGGATGAAGGCGCATTCTCCGAAGCCACCCGCGAGATGTTCGAACGGGGCGACTTCCTGTTCACCTATCTCAACGGCGCGCCGCGCTTCGACAAGCCGATCTTCATCTACTGGCTGCAGTCGGTCGGCTACCTGATCTTCGGCGCCAGCGAGTGGGCCTTTCGCCTGCCCTCGGCCTTGGCCGCCATCGTCTGGAGCTACGCCACCTACTTCTTTGCCCGCAAACGCTTTGGCGAGGACGCCGGCTTGCTCGCACTGGCCGTGGCGAGCACCGCCCTGGGCCCCTTCGCCATCGGCCGCGCCGCCACTGCCGACGGGCTACTCAACTGCCTGCTGGCGCTCACCCTGTTCGACATGTGGCGCCACCTCGAAAGCGGCCAACGCGCGCCGCTGCTTCGCGCCTTCGTGTGGATGGGCCTTGGCGCACTCACCAAGGGGCCGGTGGCGCTGGTCGTGCCCGGCGCGGTGAGCTTCCTCTACTGCGCCAGCCGTGGCGAATGGGTACGCTGGCTGAAGATGCTCTTCAACCCGGCCGGGCTGGCGATCCTCATCGTCATCGTCGCGCCCTGGTATGCCTACGCGCTCCACCTTCACGGCCAGGCCTTCATCGACGGGTTCATCCTGCGTCACAACGTTCAGCGCTTCTCAGGCTCTCTCGAAGGCCACGGCGGCAGCGCGTTCTACTACCTGCTCGCGGTGCCGCTGCTGCTGCTGCCATGGAGCGGCCTCCTGATCGGCGCCCTCGCTCGCCTGCGTGCCGGGCTGGCCGACCCGCTGCAACGCTTCCTGTGGATCTGGTTTGGTTTCGTGCTGGGCTTCTTCTCGCTATCGGGCACCAAGCTGCCCCACTATGTGCTTTACGGCTGTACGCCGCTCTTCGTCCTGATCGGCCTGCACGCCCAATCGATCCGCCGGGCGTGGCCGCATCTGCTGCTGCCCGGGCTGCTGTTCATCCTGTTCCCACTGCTGCCCAACCTGTTCGACGCCCTCTCCCGCAGCAATCTTGGCGACGGCTTCTACCGTGCCCAGCTGGCGCGGGCGCTGCCAATGGCCGACAGCTTCTACATTGGCACGACCATCGGCGGGCTGGTGCTCTGGGCGGCGCTCGTGTTCTTCCCGCGGATGCCGATGCTTGCCAAGCTGGTGGTGACTGGCGCAGTGCAGGTCGTCCTGCTGGCCGGTGTCGTGGTGCCTTACGCCGGCGAACTGGTACAGGGCCCTGTCAAAGCGGCCGGCCTCAAGGCCAGGGAGCTTGGTGGCGAAGTCGTCTTCTGGCGCTTCACCACCGCGCCGAGCTTCAGCGTGTATCGCCAGGCCGTCACGCTCAAGGGTGACCCCAAACCCGGCCAGCTGGCCCTGACCCGCATCGACCGCCTGGCGCCTGACGCCCCGGTCGATACGGTCTTCCAGGAAGGCGGCGTGGTGCTTGTGAAGGCCCGCCCGTGAATACCGGAGACAGTCGCGCCGCGCCCCTCGCGGTCATCGTCGCAGTCCTCACCGCCTACCGGCTGTGGGTGATCGGCCACCTGGGCATCGATCTTTACGTGGACGAAGCCTATTACTGGGGTTGGTCGCAAAACCTCGACTGGGGCTACTTCTCGAAGCCGCCGGTGATCGCCGCACTGATCGCCGCCAGCACCGCGATCCTCGGCAACAGCCTGATTGCCATCAAGCTGCCCTCGCTGCTGTTGTACCCGGCCACCGCATTTGCGCTGTACGCGCTGGGCTCACGGCTATATTCGACGCGGGTCGGTTTCTGGGCTGGCCTCGGTTTCATGTCGATGCCACTCGTCGCAGCGCTGGGCCTGTTCGTCTCCACCGATGCACCGCTGCTCCTGTGCTGGTCGCTGGCGCTGCTCTTTCTGCTGCGGGCGCTGGATGACGATGGCTGGGCCAACTGGCTCGCCTGCGGGGCGGTCATCGGCATCGGCCTGATGTCAAAGTACACGATGGCTGCCTTCCTGCCGTCGGCGCTGCTGCTCATCGTGCTGTCGCCCCGCCACCGCCGCTGGCTGGCACGACCGCAGCCGTGGGTTACCCTGCTGCTCGCCGCGGCCATCCTGTCGCCGAACCTCTACTGGAACTGGGCCCACGACTTTCCCACCTTCCGCCACACCGCCGAGATCACCCGGGTCGGCCATGGCGAGCGCGGCTGGCATCCGGGCCAGCTGGGTGAATTCATTGGCGCCCAGTGGCTGTCCTTCGGGCCGCTGCTCGGCGTGCTGCTGGTATGGGCGCTGGTGCGCGCTTCCAAGCTGTGGCGTAACGATGCCCACCGCACGCTCCTGATCTTCATCGTGCCGCTTCTGCTGCTGGTGAGCTTACAGGCCCTAACCGGCCGGGCCAATGGCAACTGGGCTGCGCCGATCTTCGTCGCGGCTTGCCTGCTGGTGCCGGCAATGTTTCTTGCCGATCGCCGCGGCTGGGTGATTGCCGGTGTTGTGGTCAATCTCGTGGCGTCCCTGGCGGCCTACCACTGGCCGGACATCGCGCGGGTGGCCGGTATCGAACTCACCGCAAAGAACGACCCCTTCAAACGCGCCCGCGGCTGGATCAACATGGCCGACGGCGTTGCACCTTACCTCGCCCAGTACCCGGGCGCGATCCTCGTTGGAGAAGACCGGGAGATCATCGCTCACCTGGTCTATCGTCTTCATCCCAACACCTACGCCGCCTGGAACCCTGGCAGGTTGCCGCGCGACCAGTACGAAGTCACCACCACCCTCGCCGACAAGCGCGGGCGCGACGTGCTCTACGTGGGCCGCAAGGCCGAAATACCCGACATTACCGCCCGCTTCGCCGCCAGCGAGCAGCTCGGCAAGGTCGTGGTGCCGATCCACAAGGATTTCAAGCGGGAGGTGTATGTGTTCCTGCTGAGGGATTTTCAGGGTTACTGAACAACCACCGCCCGCTCAGGGCTGGGTGTTGTCCGGCAATGCACCAGGCAGATCGTCCAGCTGCGCGGCTTCGATACGCTGGAAGTGTGCGCTGATCTTGCGGGATGAGGTCTGCACCTCGGCTACGTCCTCGCCAGCCTGGCGGATGTGGGTGGCAAGCCTCTGCATCCGTTCGTCGAATCGGTTGAAATCCTTGGCGAGCTTGCCCAGCGCGTCCTTGATGACGTGGATCTGCTTGCGGGTTTCGACATCCTTCAGCACCGCACGGGCGGTGTTGAGCACCGCCATCAGGGTGGTGGGCGACACGATCCACACCCGCCGGCTCATGGCATATGCAATCACCTCCGGGTGGTAGGCGTGGATCTCGGCAAACACCGCTTCAGCCGGCAGGAACATCACCGCCCCGTCCGACGTCACCTCCGGCAGGATGTACTTGCCGGCGATTGCGTCAACATGCTTCTTCACGTCGCTGCGGAACGCCGACTGGGCGGCGCGGCGCTCCAGCTCGCCCACCTCGGCGGCGAACATCCGGTGGTAGTTTTCAAGCGGAAACTTCGAATCGACGATCACCATGCCGGTCGGCTCAGGCAGGCGCAGCACACAGTCGGCGCGGGTACCGTTGGGCAGCGTGAACTGGAAGTCAAAGGCCTCGGGCGGCAGCGCATTGCGCACCAGTGCCTCAAGCTGGACTTCGCCAAACGCCCCCCGTGCCCGTTTGTCGCCGAGCAGCTCCTGCAGGCTCACCACGTTGGTGGTGAGATCCCCGATCTTCTTCTGGGCCTCGTCGATGGTCGCGAGCCGGGCCATCACGCTGGCAAAGGTCTCGTTGGTCTTGCGGAAGCCTTCGTCGAGGCGCTGATTGACGTGTCCGGTGATTGCCTCGAGCCGCTCGCCCACGGTGCGGTTCATCGCTTCGATGCTGGTCCCGAGCTGCTCGGAAGCGCTCCTGAGCCCGTTCTGGAGGAGCTCCCGGTCGGCACGGGCATGGTCGGCGAGCGTCTTGAGCGTCTCGGCCAGCATCTCGCTGCGCAGCTTTTCCTGGCCGGTGGCGAAAGCATTGGCAAGATCGGCGAGGCGCAGCACCGTTTCTTCCTTCTGGCTGCCCAACTGGCCCACCAGGGCCAGGTGCAGCTGCTGGAGCGCCTCGCGGGACGCGGCCTGTTCGGCATCGAGCCTGTCGCGTAGGTTGTCGACTTCGGTGGCCACCAGATCGATAACCCGATCGCTGCCGGCTACCGATGTGGCATGCAACTCCTTCACCAGTTGCAGGCGCTGCTCGGCAAAACCTTGATCCACGCGTTGGCCCAGACGCCCAAGCTGCACGAGCAGCCACAGCACGGCCACGACAAGCACCACAAAGGCGCCCAGAAAGACAAGCAGGAATGCGGCGTCGGAATTCATCATCCCGAGTATAACGCGGTGAACTGTAAATTATTTCAGTGCACGTAAGCTCGCCAGCGGCGGGCGGTAAAGCAGATGGCGCGTACCCGTCCACCCCGCCACCATCACCACCGCACAGCCGACGACCGCGCCCACCAGCAGCGGTAACGCGCTAGGCAGATAGGGAAGCTTGAAGACGAAGTGGGCCAGCGCCCAGCCAATGCCGGTCGCGCCCACGCCCGCCAGCCCCCCCGCGACCAGTCCGAGCGCTGCGAACTCCGCGAGCAGCGCCCAGCGTAGCTGACGGTTACGGGCACCGAGGGTGCGCAGGATCGCCAGCTCGCGCTCACGCTCGTCGTGAGTGGCCTGCAGCGCACCAAAGAGCACGATCACCCCCGCCACCACCGCAAAACCGAACACGAACTGCACCGCCGCGATCAGCTGATCCACCATGCCCTGGATCTGCCCGATCACGGCCGCCACGTCGATCACCGTGAAGTTAGGGAATGCCGCCACCAGCCGGTTGGAGAAATCCATCTGGGCTGGCGGCAGATAGAAACTGGTGATGTAGCTGGCCGGGAAATCCTCCAGCATCCCCGGCGCGGCGATCACGAAGAAATTCACCCGCATCGAATCCCAGTCCAGCTTGCGCAGGCTGGTGATACGCGCTTCCGACCGCGTGCCGGCAATGTCGAAGGTAAGGACATCGCCCATCGCAAGCCCAAGCGTTTGCGCCAGGCCCTGCTCCACCGAGAACTGCGGTTCGCGGCGCTCGCCATGCCACACGCCCGCCACCACGCTGTTGCCGTCCGGCATGCGTGCATCGAAGGAGAGATTGAAATCCCGGTCCACCAGACGTTTGGCCCGCTCATCCGGATAGTCATCCGGACCAACCTGGCGGCCATTCACAGCCACCAGCCGACCGCGGATCATCGGCTGCATCAAGGGTGACATGCGGCCTTCGCGCCGGAAGAACTCGCGCAGCGGCTCCACCTGATCTGGCTGGATGTTGATCACGAAACGGTTGGGCGCGTCGGCCGGCGTCGCCTGCTTCCAATTCGCGAGCAGGTCTCCGCGGACGAGCGTGAGGAGCAATAGCGCCGTCAGCCCCATGCCGAGGGCCAGCACCTGCACGAGGCTCGCCACCGGCCGCCGGCGCAGCGCCGCCAGCCCGTAACGCCAGCCGCTGCCCGCCACTGCCCGCATGCGCCCCAAGCCACGCAGCACCAGCCAGCCCACGCCGCCATACACGGCGAAGGCCAGCGCAAATCCGCCCACCACCCACGCGCCGAGCAGCCAGTCGGCGGCGATGCCCACCAGCAGACCAGCCAGCACCAGCGCACCGACCGCCCACGCGAGTCCTTCCCGCGCGGCGATGCCGTCCCATTCCCGCCGTAGCACCCGCAGCGTGGGCACCCGGCCCAGGCGGATCAGCGGCGGCAGCGCAAAACCCAGCAGCAGCAGCAGGCTCACCGCCAGCCCGTGCGCCACCGGCCACCAGCCCGGCGGCGGCAGAGGAAAGCCCACCAGATCGCCCAGCAGGCCATTGAGCACGAACTGCACCGCAAAGCCCAGCACGCAGCCCACGACGCCCGCAAACAGCCCCAGCAGCACGAACTCGCCGATGAAGAGCCGCAGCAATTGCCCCTGCTTCGCCCCCACGCAGCGCATCACCGCGCAGCCATCGAGATGCCGTTCGACGAAACGCCGGGTGGCCAGCCCCACCGCCACCGCCGCCAGCACCACCGCCAGCATCGCCGCAAAGCGCAGGAAACGCTCGGTTCTGTCGAGGGTCGAGCGAACTTCAGGGCGGGCGTTATCCACCGTCTCAAGACGCTCGCCCCGCTGCAGCCGCGCCTTGGCCCAGGTCTCGAAACCGGCCACGGCTGCGGAGTCCCCCGCCACGTGAAGGTGATAGAAGGCCCGGCTGCCGGGCTGGATCAGCCGGGTTGCGGGTAGGTCGGCTGCATTGATGACGAGCCGCGGAAGCAGACTGAAGAAGTTGGCGCCCCGGTCGGATTCGAAACTCAGCACTGCCGCCATCTTCATGCGCAGAGCACCTAGGCCGATCTCGTCACCCACCTTGGCGCCCAGCGCGCTGGCGAGCCGCTCATCGAGCCACAGCGTGCCCGGTGCGGGGATGCCTCGCGCGGGGGCATCAGGCTGATTGAGGTCGGGCGCGATGCGGATCGAGCCCCGCAGCGGATGCCCCTCCTCGACGACCTTGACGCCTGCCAGTTGCGCGCCATCGCCCAGGCTGGCCATGCTGGTGAAGGTGGCGGACACCGCCGACTTCAGGCCACGCCGGGTGGCTTCGCCGCGATAGGCCGGGTCGAGGGCGTGATCGGAAACCAGCACCAGATCGCCTCCGAGCAGCTGGTTGGCCTCGCGCTTGAGAGCCTGGGCGACCCGGTCAGTGAAGAAGCCGACGCTGGTCAGGCTGGCCACGGCGATCACCAGGGCCATCACGAGCAGGCCCAACTCGCCGGCACGCAGATCGCGCCGGAGCATCCGGAGGGAAAGGGAGAACATGGTTCAGGTGGGAAGCGGCGACCTGCTTTTGAGCGGGCAACGACACAAAAGTGCCCGCCGCGAAGCGGCGAGATTCAGGCGTCGGCCAGCCAGCGCTCCACCAAGCGCACCCAGTAGGCCACGCCGTAGGGAATCGCCTCGTCGTTGAAATCGTAGTGGGGGTTGTGCAGCGTGCAGCCGCCCTCTCCCGGGCCGTTGCCGAGCCACACGTAGCAACCGGGTTTTTCCTGCAGAAAGTAGGCGAAATCCTCGGCGCCCATGCTGGGCTTGGGATCGACAAGGGTGTTGCCCTCGCCGCACACCTCGCCCGCCACCCGGGCGCAGAACTCCGCCTCGGGCACGGAGTTGATGGTCGGAGGATAACCGCGCCTGTAGCTGAAATGCACGTTGGCGCCGAAAGCTGCGCCGATGCCTGCGCACACCCGCTGCATGGCGTCCTCCACCTGGGCCCGGACATCCTGGCGGAAAGCCCGCACGGTGCCGCCGATGCGCACCACGTCGGGGATCACGTTGTAGGCGTCGCCCCCGTGAAACTGGGTGACCGACAGCACCGCCGAATCGGCCGGGTCCACATTGCGGCTCACTACCGACTGCAGCGCCTGGACCAGAGACGCGCCGCACAGCACCGGGTCGATGCCCTGATGGGGCATGGCGGCGTGGGCGCCGTGGCCGCGGATCTCGATGTCGAAGCGGTCGGCACAGGCCATCACAGGCCCCCGATGCACGGCGATCTGCCCCACCGGCACGCCGGGCCAGTTGTGCATGCCGAACACCGCCTCCATCGGGAAGCGCGTGAACAGCCCGTCGGCGATCATCTCCGGCGCGCCGCCCTCGCCTTCCTCGGCAGGCTGGAACAGAAAGTAAACCGTGCCGTCGAACTCGGGGTTGCGCGACAGGTGCGCCGCCGCACCCAGCAGCATTGCGGTGTGGCCGTCGTGGCCACAGGCATGCATCTTCCCCGGGTGACGTGAATGGTGGGTGAAGTCGTTCTGTTCCTGAATCGGCAGTGCATCCATGTCGGCGCGCAGGCCGATGGCACGCTTGCTGGTGCCGGCCCGCAGCACGCCCACCACACCGGTCTTGCCGACACCCCGATGGGTTTCGATGCCCAGCGCCTCCAGGCGATTGGCCACCAACGCCGCCGTGCGATGCTCTTCAAAGGCGAGTTCGGGGTGGGCGTGGATGTCACGGCGGATGGCCGTGGTGGCGGCCTGTTCGGCGCGCAGCGTGTCGAGTAGATTCATGGTGCGTCCCCGATGCGTCGAGAATCGGCCCTGTGGCCGGATTCGCGAAATAATAGCAGCGGCGCCGCTTTCGCCCCACCGCGCCAAACCACAATTGCGCCGACGATCCCCGATGAAGCTCTTCTACGCCGACCACTTCGTGCTGCCCCTGCCGCCAGGCCACCGCTTTCCGATGGAGAAGTACAGCCGGCTGCGCGAACGTCTGCTCGCCAGCGACCACTTTGCGCCCGACGACTTCCGCGTGCCCGACGCCGCCACTGACACTGAACTCCTGCGCGCCCACGACGCCGGCTATGTACAGCGCGTGGTGCGCGGCACCCTCACCCACGACGAGATCCGGCGGATCGGCTTTCCGTGGTCCGAAGCGATGGTCGAGCGCTCCCGGCGCTCCGCGGGCGCGACGCTCGCCGCCTGTCGTGCCGCGCTCGCCGAAGGCTGGGCCGCCAACCTGGCCGGGGGCACCCACCACGCCTTCCGCGACCGGGGCGAAGGCTTTTGCGTGTTCAACGACGCGGCCGTCGCCGCCCTCGCGATGCGCAGCGAAGGCCGCGTCGAGCGCGTCGCCATCGTCGATTGCGACGTGCATCAGGGCAACGGCACCGCCGCCATCCTCGCCAACCGGGCCGACTGCTTCACCTTCAGCATCCACGGCGCGCGCAACTATCCTTTCGACAAGGAAACCAGCGATCTGGATGTGGAACTGCCCGACGGCACCCGCGACGAAGCCTACCTCACCGCCCTCGACAGCGCGCTTACGCTCGTATTTCGCCACCCGCCCGATCTGGTGATCTACCTCGCCGGCGCCGATCCGTATGAAGACGACCGCCTCGGCCGGCTCAAGCTCAGCAAGGCCGGCCTCGCGGCCCGGGACGAGCACGTATTGGGTGAGTGCCGACGCCGCAGCCTGCCGGTCGCCATCGCCATGGCCGGCGGCTACGCCCGGCAGATCGACGATACGGTGGCCATCCACGCCGCCACCATCGACACCGCGCGCCGGATTTTCGCCACCGCAGCACCGCTATAATTGACGCAAACGTCAACGTCAGCCCGCCCCCAGAGAGGAATCCCCATGCGTTTCGAAGGCTCCGAGAATTACGTTGCCACCCCCGACCTGATGCTCGCCGTCAATGCCGCAATCACGCTGCAGCGTCCGCTCCTCATCAAAGGCGAACCGGGCACCGGCAAGACGATGCTGGCTGAGGAAGTTGCCGCCGCCCTGGGCATGCCGCTGCTTCAGTGGCACATCAAATCCACCACCAAGGCCCAGCAGGGGCTCTACGAGTACGACGCCGTGTCGCGCCTGCGGGACTCCCAGCTCGGCGACGACCGGGTGAAGGACATCGGCAACTACATCGTCAAGGGCACGCTGTGGCAGGCCTTCGAGGCCGACCGCCCGACCGTGGTGCTGATCGACGAGATCGACAAGGCCGACATCGAATTCCCCAACGACCTCCTGCGCGAGCTCGACCGGATGGAGTTCTTCGTTTACGAAACCCGCGAGTTGGTGAAGGCCAGGCACCGCCCCATCGTCTTCATCACTTCCAACAACGAGAAGGAGCTGCCGGACGCCTTCCTCCGCCGGTGTTTCTTCCACTACATCAAGTTCCCGGACCGGGACACGATGCACAAGATCGTCGATGTGCACTTCCCCGGCATCAAGCAGGCGCTGCTGAAGGAAGCGCTGGAAGTCTTCTTCGGCCTGCGCGACGTGCCGGGGCTGAAGAAGAAGCCATCCACCTCCGAGCTGATCGACTGGCTCAAGCTGCTGGTGGCCGAGGACATCCCGCCCGAAGCCCTGCGCTCGCCCGACCAGAAGGCCATTATCCCGCCGCTCCACGGCGCGCTGCTCAAGAACGAGCAGGACATGCACCTCTTCGAACGCCTGGTGTTCATGGCCCAGCGCAACCGCTGACCGCCACCGGAGCGCGCCGCAATGCTCATCGACTTCTTCCTGCACCTCAAGGCCCGCAAGCTGCCGGTCTCGACCAAGGAATTCCTGACCCTGCTCGAAGCCGTGCAGGCCGGCCTTGCCAGCCACAGCCTGGACGATTTCTACTTCCTCGCCCGCGCCACGCTGGTCAAGGACGAATCCCAGTTCGACCGCTTCGACCAAGCCTTCGGCGAGTACTTCAAGGGCGTCGAAGCGATCCCGGGGCTGGAAGTCGACCTGCCGGAGGAATGGCTCAAGGCCATGATGCAGAAGCACCTCACGCCCGAGGAAAAGGCCAGGCTCGAGGCCCTTGGCTGGGACAAGCTGATGGAGGAGTTCAAGAAGCGCCTCGCCGAGCAGAAAGGCCGCCATCAGGGTGGCAGCAAGTGGGTGGGCACCGGCGGCACCTCGCCCTTCGGCAACAACGGCTACAACCCGGAAGGCATCCGCGTGGGCGGTGAATCCGCCGGCAACCGCACCGCGGTCAAGGTGTGGGACAAGCGCGAATACCGCAACCTCGACGACACCGTCGAACTTGGCACCCGTAACATCAAAGTCGCCCTGCGCCGCCTGCGCCGCTTCGCCCGTCTCGGCGCACCGGACGAACTGGATCTGGACGGCACCATCGCCGCCACCGCCCGCAACGCCGGTTATCTTGATTTGCTGATGCGCCCCGAGCGCCACAACGCCGTGAAGGTGCTGATCTTCTTCGACGTGGGCGGCTCGATGGACCCGTACGTGAAGGTGTGCGAAGAGCTCTTCTCGGCCTGCCGTGCAGAGTTCAAGCACCTGGAGTACTTCTACTTCCACAACTGCGTGTACGACCACGTGTGGCGCGACAGCTTCCGCCGGCATTCCGAGCGCACACCGACCCTCGACGTGATCCACAAATACGGGCCCGACTACAAGCTGATCTTCGTGGGCGACGCGACCATGAGCCCCTACGAGATCCTCCAGCCCAACGGCTCCATCGAGTACAGCAACACCGAGGCCGGCGCCGTGTGGCTGCGCCGCCTGACCGACGCCTACCCGGCCGTGGCCTGGCTCAACCCCGAGCCCGAGCGGATGTGGGATTACCGGCAGTCGATCGGGATCATCCGTCAGATCCTGGCCGAGCGGATGTTCCCGCTCACCCTCGACGGCCTTACCCGGGCGATCAGCCAGCTATCGCGCAAAAACTGAGGCGGGCCGCAGCCCGCCTTGTTTCCCCCATCACCGGACACTGCCCGGCGCCTACGGCACCCGGTAGAAGTCCTGGGTCAGCAGATCGACGCCACAGGGCAGCTGCTCGATCCAGTCGAGGAAGCGATTGACCATCGCCTTGCCCTCGAAGCGGCAACCGTGCTGAGGCACGATCATCTCCACATCCAGCTGCCGCACCATGTTCACCCAGAAGCGGCAGATCTTGTTGGAGATCATGTAGCGACGGTGGAAGCCAATCATCGTGGCGATGTGCTCGTCGAAGTTGGTGACGGGCTTGGAGGCCTGGTCGTGATCCACCAGAGACGCGCCCATGTCGCCGGTGAACAAGATCTTCGAAACCGGATCATAGAACTGGAAGTTGCCTTCCGAGTGCATGAAGTGTGCCGGCACCGCCTTGATGGTGTTGTGGCCGAGCGCGATGTTCATGCCTTCGTCGGGGATGCCGATGATCCGGGCGGTGTAATCCTTGCCGGTGGTGAAGTGCGGCACGAAGCGCGTCCACAGACGGGAGATCATCACCTTGCAATGGGTGGCGACCATCCACTTGTTGAGGGACGCAATGATGTCCGGGTCGGCGTGGGTCGCGAAGATGAAATCCAGCCCGCGGGACGGGAAGAACCGCTGCATGGACATCAACAGACCCGTGTAAGTCATGTTGCCGCCCGGATCGATCAGGGCGCCATGCTGGCCGTCGACAATGAGGAACTGATTGCACTGGACCGCGTGGTCGGCCTCCTCGTCCACAAGGTCGTAGAAAGCCAGACAGGCGTGCGTGCCATTGTTGAAGAGTTCGACGGCCATGTTGTTGAAATCTGCAATGTCGGTGGGACCGACACTTTATCCGACAAAATGACATGTCGAAAAGGTGACAACGATTTACATTGACGATTGTCAAACTATGTCCTCGTCAGACTTGCACCTTTTGGAGTATGTTGTTTTTCATCGCCCTGCAGCAAAGAGACCTCCGCCTGTGATCAAACCCACCCTGCCACTGCTTGCCCTGACTTGCGCCATACTGTTTTCGGTCCCTCCCGCCGGTGCCCTCGGGCCGTCACCCCAGGTGGGCGCCTCTAACCGTTCGCAGCAGATCGGCAGTATCGACAAGACCGTTCCCTTCGGCGGTGCCGGTTCCGCCTACAAGGACAGCCGCCCGAGCACGCAGCTGAAGCCACCCAGCTCCACCATCTGCGCGCTGCGGGAGCAAACGCAGGGCATCGGCACCACCCGTCAGGACGCCTCCGGCAAGATCCAGGTCTTCAACGATCCACGCACCCGCCAGAGCGCCAGCGGCGACATCTACGGCGACTGCAACCGCAGCGTTGCCGGGCGTTTCTCGCCACGCGGTATCGCCAAGCCCAAGTCGGCTTACAACGCCCGCACCAACACCCTCAATGCAGCCAGCGACGGCTACGTCAACCGCTCGGCCACCAGTTCGATGATGCCGAAGAAGCTGCCGTCCATGTACGACCCCGCCACCGGTACGCTCCGCGCCAACAAGCGCCCCAACGCCTACCAGATCTACCAGCAATGAAAACGGGGGGGCACACCCAAAGGTATGCCCCCCCGTTTGAGTCCGCACCTGCCGGGGTCTGAAACCCCGGCGCCGCAGATCGTCAGTTGCCGTTCATCGCCAGCATCAGCTGGTTGATGCGCTTCACGAAGCTCGCCGGATCGTCCAGCGTGCCCCCTTCGGCCAGCAGGGCCTGATCGAAGAGCACCGCAGCCCAGTCGTCGAACTGCTTGTCTTCGTACTTGAGACGCAGCACCACCGGGTGCGCCGGGTTGATCTCGAGGATCGGTTTGGAGATCGGCATGCTCTGACCGGCGGCCTTCATCAGGCGTGCCAGGTTCATCCCCATGTCGTGCTCGTCGGCCACCAGGCAGGCGGGCGAATCGGTCAGGCGGTGGGTGACGCGCACCTCCTTCACCTTGTCGCCCAGGGTGGCCTTCATCTTGTCGAGCAGATCCTTCAGCTCGCCGGTTTCTTTCTCGACGGCGGCCTTTTCCGCTTCGTCTTCAAGCTTGCCCAGATCCAGCCCACCCTTGGCCACGGAAGCCAGCTGCTTGCCGTCGAATTCGGTGAGGTTGCCGACCACCCACTCATCCACGCGATCGGAGAGCAACAACACTTCGATGCCCTTCTTGCGGAAGATTTCGAGGTGCGGGCTGTTCTTGGCGGCGTTGAAGCTGTCGGCGGTGACGAAGTAGATCTTGTCCTGGCCTTCCTTCATGCGGCCGATGTAGTCGGCCAGCGACACGGTTTCCTCGGCGGTGTCGGCATGGGTGGAGGCAAAGCGCAGCAGGCCGGCGATCTTATCCTTGTTGGCGTGATCCTCGCCGACGCCTTCCTTCAGCACCTTGCCGAATTCCTTCCAGAAGGTCGTGTACTTCTCCTTCTGGTTCTCGGCGAGGTCTTCAAGCAGACCGAGAACCTTCTTGGTGCAACCGGCGCGCAGGGTGTCGATATCCTTGGATTCCTGGAGGATCTCGCGGGACACATTGAGCGGCAGGTCGTTGGAATCCACCACCCCGCGCACGAAGCGCAGGTACAGCGGCATCAGCTTCTCGGCGTCGTCCATGATGAACACGCGACGCACATACAGCTTCACGCCGTGCCGGGCCTGGCGGTCCCACATGTCGAAGGGCGCGTGGCCCGGCACGTAGAGCAGCTGGGTGTACTCGTGGCGGCCTTCCACCTTCGAGTGGGTCCAGGCGAGCGGTTCTTCGTAGTCGTGGCCGACGTGCTTGTAGAACTCGGTATATTCCTCGTCGGTGATGTCCGACTTGGCCCGCGCCCAAAGGGCGTTGGCCTTGTTGACGGTCTCGTCCTCGTCGGTGACGACCTGCTCCTTCTTCTCCTCGTCCCACTGTTCCTTCTTCATCACGATGGGCTGAAGGATGTGGTCGGAGTACTTCTGGATGATGGACTTGAGCTTCCACGACGACAGCAGGTCGTCCTGATCCTCACGCAGGTGCAGGGTGATCTCGGTGCCGCGGCCAGCCTTCTCGATCGGCTCGACCGTGTATTCGCCGGCGGTGTCCCCGGTCATCGAGCATTCCCACTGAACGCCGTCGACGGCAGTGAGGCCGGCGCGACGGGTGCGCACCGTCACCTTGTCGGCCACGATGAAGGCGGAGTAGAAACCCACGCCGAACTGCCCGATCAGGTGGGCGTCCTTCTTCTGGTCGCCGGTCAGCTTGCCGAAAAACTCCTTGGTACCGGATTTGGCGATGGTGCCGAGATTGGTCACCACCTCGTCACGGCTCATGCCGATGCCGTTGTCGGAGATTGTCAGGGTGCGGGCAGCCTTGTCGAAGGCCACTCGAATCTTCAATTCGGCGTCGTCCTCGAAGAGCCCGCTGTTCTCCAGGGCTTCGAAACGCAGCTTGTCACAGGCATCGGACGCATTCGAAACCAACTCCCGCAAGAAGATCTCGCGGTTCGAATACAGAGAATGGATCATGAGGTGCAGCAGCTGCTTTACCTCGGCCTGGAAGTTCAAGGTTTGCGCGGACGTTTGCTCGACAGTCATAAAGCTTGCTCCAAAGGGACCGTTAACGCTCCCCATATGGGTGCTGCACTCCAGCTTTCAAGCCCCCCATCCTTCGATGGAACGAGTCCGCCTGCCATCATCCCTGCTATCGTTTCTGTCGCTGTCGACAGACCAAGACGCCTCAAGCACCAGCCGCCCCATGCGCAGGCTGCGCACAGGCATCTGGCTGGGCTTCACCCTGCTCGCCACCCTGATCGTCGTCGTCGCCGTCTCGTTGATCCGCTTCGATCACCGCACTGCGCTCCAGCACACCGAATCCGAACTCCAGAGCCTGACCCGCGTCTTCGAGGAGCACGTGGCCCGCAGCTTTGGCGAAGCGGAGAGTGCCGTCACCGAAATCGCCGGAATCGTAGCCACCCGAAGTGGGGCCGACAGCTTTGCCGAGCGCGAACTCCAGCATCTCCTGCACGAACGCGCAGCCCGTCTGCCGGAAGTCGAGAACCTTTTTGTTGAAAGGGAAGACGGCAGCGTCGCCGCCCAATCCCAGGACGAGCGCACCACCCGCGAGATTGCCGTATCCGAAACCGAACGGCGCAATCTGCCCCAGCACATTGACGAAGGCATCACCATTGGCAACCCGACCCGCAGCGCCAGCTCCGGCCGTTGGATCACCCCGGTCACCCGCCAGGTCTTCAACACCAGCGGGAAATACGTGGGGACCGTGGGTGCCGCCATCAGCCACGCCTACTTTGAAGGCATCTACCGGGACATCCGGTTCGCCAAGGGCGACACCATCCTGATTCTTCACGCCATCCGCGCGATTACCTTGATCCGCCATCCGCAGGTGGATGCGCTGGTCGGACGCAGCGTGGCGGATTCGCCCGCCGTCGGGCCCGAACCGGAATCCCGCAGCATGGTGGTGACCGGCCCGCTGCAGAGCGAGGCCGAAGAACGCATTACGGCCTACCGCCGTCTGGCCGACCGGCCGCTGGTAGTGGGCACCAGTCGCCCCATCGCCGAAGCACTGGCCGAATTCCACGAACACCGCCGGCGCATCATCGCCGCCGCCGGGCTGATGCTCACCCTGCTCGGCGCCCTCGCCCTGCTTCTCCACCGCGACACCCGCCGGCGCGACGATGAAGGCCGCGCCCTGGCCGAACTCAACGCAACCCTGGAAGACCGCGTGCGCCTGCGCACAGAGGAGCTCGAACAGACCAACCGCGAACTCCTCAACTTCAGCTACTCCATCTCCCACGACCTGCGTGCCCCCCTGCGGGCCATCAACGGCTTTGCCCACGCCCTGGAAGAAGATCACCGCGATCGCCTCGACGACGCCGGCCGCAACTACGTGAGCCGGCTACGCAATGCCAGCCTGAGGATGGGCGACCTCATCGACGAGCTGCTCAAGCTTGCCAGCGTTTCCAACCGCCCGCTGCACATCGAATCCACCGACATCTCGGCCATTTCCCGGGAAATCCTCGACGACCTCGCCGAGCACGATCCGTCGCGGCTGGTCCACATTCACGTGGACGCGGGCCTTGCTGCCGACGCGGACGCCATCCTGATCCGCAAGGCCCTAGAAAACCTGCTGGGCAACGCCTGGAAATTCTCCCGCGACAGCCACCCTACCATCATCCAGGTGGGAGGCCGCCTGCACGGCGAGGAGCACCTGTTCTACGTCACCGACAACGGCGTGGGTTTCGAGATGGAGCACGCCACGCACCTCTTTCAGCCCTTCCAGCAACTGCACCGCAACAAGGGCTTCGAGGGCTCGGGAATCGGCCTCGCCAGCGTGCGACGGATCGTCGAACGCCACGGCGGGCAGATCTGGGCCGAATCTGCGCCGGGCACCGGCACCACGATGTTCTTCACACTGCCGCGCACGCCAGCCATGGTCCGCCGGCCGCGGGAAAAAATGCGGGGCTGAACCACCACGCGACATTCAGACGTAGCGGATTTCCAGCACTTCGATCTCACGCAGCCCGGCCGGGCTGGCAAATCGCACCACATCGCCTTCGCGCGCCTTGAGCAGCGCCCGCGACAAAGGCGCGATCCAGCTGATCCGCCCCTCGGACGCATTCGCTTCATCCACGCCGACGATCTGGTACGTCTGCTCGGCATCACCATCCACGTCGCACACGGTCACCGTCGCACCAAAGAACACCTGCTCGGTGTTTTCCTGCTCCGAGGGCGTCACCACGGTCGAGTTCTCGAGCCGCTTGATGAGAAAGCGGATGCGCCGGTCGATCTCCCGCAGCCGTTTCTTGCCGTAGATGTAATCGCCGTTTTCCGAACGGTCGCCATTACCCGCCGCCCAGCGGACGGTTTCGACCAGTTTGGGGCGCTCGTCGCGGACGAGCTGATCCAGTTCCGTGCGCAGGATCTCGTAACCACGACGGGTCATATAATTGGTGGTGCCCGGCGGCAGGCTCGGCACCCCCGGCGGCGCATCATCGTCGTCCTGGTCGGATTCTTTGACGAAAGCCTTGTTCACCCTGAAACGCTCCGCTCAGCCAAAATCGGACGGCTATGGTAGGAGCCGTCCGGGCCGCTGGCAAGACAAGCTTTCAGTGGTAGATGGCCGGCTGGGTAAGCAGGCTGCCGTAGCCAGCGATCAGGCTCTCGAAATCGTCCATCTCGGTGGCAGACTCGGCCACGTCGCGCAATTCACGCTTGAAACGCAGGGCGGCCTCATCGCGAAACAGCGTTCCAAGGCCCCGACGCTTGTCGATCACCTCGACGGCATCGAAGCCTGGATAGTCCACCACGTACAGCACTGGGTTGTTGAGTACCACGTTCATGACAGGTCTCCTGAATAGCGGATAAGCCTTGTGGGCATCAGTGCTTCAACCAGATGGGAACGTTCCAACCCACTTCAAGTTCCCGGCGCCGTTGTATTTCGTTCCGCCGCGGCCTAAGATTCAGTGCAACGCGCCCGGCTTCGGGCTACTCATTCATCACAGGCATGAACGACAGCAACGACCCAGACGCCGACGTCTCCAGCCTGACCGCAAGGCTGGCGGTTCTCACCACCGAACACCGGGATCTCAACGCGATCATCGATCAAATCTCGATGGCCCCGCCGCCCGGTGACGACCTGCTGCTGCGCCGCCTCAAGAAACGCAAGCTGCTGCTGAAGGATCGCATCGCGATCATCCAGCACCTGCTCGATCCCGACGTACCCGCCTGAACCTACCACCCACGTACTCCATGCCGATCCACCGAAACGCCGGGGCCGACACGCTCGCCCTGCACGCCGGCCAAACCCCCGACCCGGTCCACCACGCGCGGGCCACCCCGATCCACTTCACCACCAGCTACGTCTTCGAGAGCAGCGACCACGCCGCCGCCCTGTTCAATCAGGAGCGCGCCGGCCACGTCTATTCGCGCATCTCCAACCCGACCAACGCCGTGCTTGAAGAGCGCATCGCGGCGCTGGATGGCGGCGTCGGCGCCATTGCCTGCGCCAGCGGCCAGGCCGCGCTGATGCTCGCCATCACCACGCTGATGGGAAGCGGCGGCCACATCGTCGCCTCACGCTCGCTGTACGGTGGCTCCCACAACCTGCTGGCCTACACCCTGCCACGCTTCGGCATTGCCACCACGTTTGTCGACCCCCGTGATCCGCAGGCCTGGCGCGATGCAATCCGCCCCGAGACCCGCCTGCTGTTCGGCGAAGTCATCGGCAACCCGGGGCTGGAAGTCCTCGACATTCCCACCATCGCCGACATCGCCCACGCCGCCTGCGTGCCACTGCTGGTGGATGCCACGCTCGTCACCCCGGTGCTGCAATGCCCCATCGACCTGGGCGCCGATCTCGTCATGCACTCCGCCACCAAGTTCCTGGGCGGCCACGGCGTGGCCATCGGCGGACTGCTGGTCGATGGCGGCGGCTTCGACTGGGAAGCCAGCGGTGGCCGCTTCCCCACCCTCACCGAACCCTACGACGGCTTCCACGGCATGGATTTCGCCGAAGAGTCGCCCATCGCGGCCTTCCTGCTGCGTGCCCGTCGCGAAGGCCTGCGCGATTTCGGCGCCTGCCTGTCGCCGATGAACGCCTTCCAGATTCTCCAGGGCGTCGAGACCCTTGGCCTGCGCATGGAGCGCCATGTGGCCAACACCCGGGCACTGGTGGCCCACCTGGCGGCCCACCCGATGGTCGAATCCGTGTCGTGGCCCGAACTCGACAGCCACCCCGACCACGCCCTGGCCGCACGCCTGCTGCCCAAGGGCTGCGGTGGTGTGTTCAGTTTCAGCCTGAAGGGCGGCCGCACCTCCGGCGCCACCTTCATCGAAGCCCTGCGTCTGTTCTCGCACCTGGCCAACGTGGGCGACGCCAAATCGCTCGCAATCCACCCGGCCAGCACCACCCACTTCCGCATGTCGCCGCAAGCGCTCATCGCCGCTGGCATTACCGAGGGCACCATCCGCCTCTCGGTCGGCCTCGAAAACGCCCCCGACCTCATCGAGGATCTTGAACGCGGTCTCGCCGCCGTGGCCAAGGCCAGCCAAGCCGGAGGTGCCCGATGAAGATCACCCTCGCCGGGCGCGACACCTGCGTCTATACCGGCGGACGCGCCTTCGACGCGGCCCGCCCCACCATCGTCTTCATCCACGGCGCCGGCCACGACCATAGCGTCTGGACGCTCCAGAGCCGCTACTTCGCCACCCACGGCTGGAACCCGGTGGTGCCCGATCTCCCGGCTCATGGCCAGAGCGCTGGCCCGCAACTCACGTCAATCGAAGCAATCGCCGACTGGATCCTCGCACTGCTCGACACGCTTGGCGTGGCGGATGCGTCCCTCGCCGGCCACAGCATGGGCTCGCTGATCGCGCTCCAGGCCGCATCCCGCGCGCCAGAGCGCATCCACAGCCTCGTCCTGATAGGCTCGGTGGCGCCGATGCCCGTCGCCCCGCCGCTCCTCGATGCCACTCTGGCCGCCCGCGACAAGGCTCACCGGATGATCAACCAGTGGTCCTACGCGCCAGGCTCGCAGCTCGGCGCGAGCAGCATCCCGGGGCTCAACCTCACTGCCATCAACGAGCGCCTGATGCAGCGCGCAGCCCCCGGCGTACTTCACGCCGACATGTCGGCCTGCAACGCCTACACCGCCGGCTTCGATGCCGCCGCCGAAGTTACCTGCCCGGTGCTCCTCCTGAGCGCCGCCCAGGACCGCATGACGCCGCCCAAGGCCATCGCGCCGCTCGCCAATGCCTTCACCTCGGCCAAAAAGGTCAACAAGGTTGTCCTATCTGGCGCAGGTCATGCGATGATGGCCGAAGCCCCGGGCGCCGTGCTCGATGCAATCTGGCCGTTTGTCGATTCCAATCGCCACACCCAGGCCGCTCCATGACTTGAACCAAACCCGCAGGCCATTCATCAAACAAACGATAACGGAGACAAAAATGGCTCAGCAAACGCCCCCAACCGAAGAGCAGGCCGCATCCCTGCCCTTCCCGACGATCCGCAACATCGGCGTTGGCGCGCCTTTCCGCTGGATCGCCCATGGATTTTCCGACCTCAAGGCCTGTGCCATTGCCAGTCTGTTCTACGGTTTCTGCTTCACCGGCATGGGTCTCCTGGTCACCTTCGTCTTTTCCCGTGCCTACCAATACACCTCGGCCGTCACCACCGGCTTCCTCCTTGTCGCGCCCTTCTTTGCGATGGGGCTTTACGAACTCTCCCGCCGACGCCAGCTCGGCGAGCCCTGCGAGCTCGGCCCGACGCTCACCGTATGGCGCCGCAACCTTGGCAACATCGCGCTGTTTGCCGGCGTGCTGACGGTGATCTTCCTGATCTGGGCGCGGGCCTCGCTGGTCGTCTTTGCCATGTTCTACACCCAGGAGCTTCCGAGCCTCAGCGGCTTCCTGAGCCAGGTGCTGGCGTTCGAGAATCTCGAATTCCTCCTCGCGTATTTCGGAGTCGGCTCGATCTTCGCGCTGCTGGTCTTCGCGGTCAGCGTGGTGTCGATTCCGCTGATGCTCGATCGCAACCAGGACGCCATCACCTCGATGCTCGCCAGCATCCGCGCCCTCGCCGAAAATCCGCTGCCGCTGCTCGTATGGGCCTTCCTGATCGTCAGCCTGACCATCGTCGGCTTCCTCAGCTTCCACCTGGGGCTGGCGGTACTGATGCCGGTGATCGGCCACGCCACCTGGCACGCCTATCAGGATCTGGTTGCCCCGCTGCCCGACTGAGCCCGTGCATCCCGGGAGAGTGTGATCGTCGCCCGCAGCACCCTCACGCCACCGAGCAGCGTCGCCAGCCGCGCGCCTCCCCCTCTCCTTTCCAATCATCCGCTTGCCGCCCCTGCACCAGTCCAGACCGCAAAGTGCGTTTCGGCGACACTTCTTCGGGGCCAGGCTGCGCATATTTGCTTCCTCCCTTTGCATTCCGCCCAGGGCTGTGGCGAAAATGCATGATGCAACCCGCAGTGCCTACCGAAAGACCGTCATGAAAATCCGCTCGCTTCGTACGCTGGCCATCGCGCTCCCGTTCGCCATGTCCGCCTACGCCACCCACGCGGTCGATGCGCCGTCGCTGCCCACCGCCGACATCGCCGTCGAAAGCAGCCGCTCGGCCCCCAACGACCAGTTCCGCGCGCAGGTTTACACCGAAGCCACCGACAGCAGCCCCGCAGACCTCGCCCGCAAGGTGAATGCCACGATCACCCAGGCCCTGCAGACCGCCCGCGCCTACCCTGCCGTCAAGGTGCGCACCGCTGGCAACAACACCTACCCCATCTACGCCAAGACCGGCCGCAGCATCGAATCCTGGCGCATGCGCTCCACGCTCGCCCTCGAGAGCAAGGACGCCGGGCAGCTCTCCGAACTCATCGGCAAGCTCCAGCAGACCCTCGCCATCGGTGGGCTCTCCGCCGCGCCGTCACCCGAAACCTGGAAGAAGATCGAAGACGAGGCCATCACCGACGCGCTTGCCGCCTTCGAGAGCCGCGCCAAGCTGGTCGCTGCCAGCCTCAACAAGAAGTGGCGGATCAAGCACGTGTCCGTGAACACCAACGGCTACCAGCCCCGCCCGCCAGTGATGCCCATGGCCCGCGCGGCGATGTCCGTTGCGGAAGCCGCTCCTCCCGCCCCCATCGAAGCCGGTGACAGCCCGGTGTCGGTGTCCGTCAACGGTCAGATCGAACTGCTCGAATGATCGCCCTGATCCAGCGTGTCCTCGAAGCCCGCGTTACCGTTGGCGGGCGTATGGTTGGCGAGATCGGCCCAGGTCTGCTCGCGCTGGTGGCTGTCGAGCGCGGCGATCAGCCCGCCAACGCAGTGCGGATGGTTGAACGGCTGCTGGGATATCGGGTCTTCCCGGATGACGATGGGCGCATGAACCGCTCCCTCGTCGATACCGGCGGCGGCCTGCTGCTTGTATCGCAATTCACCCTCGCCGCAGACACCAGCAAAGGCACCCGGGCCAGCTTCACGCCCGCCGCTCCGCCGGACGAGGCCGAGAATCTGTTCAACGAAGTCATCGCCCTCGCCCGCAGCCGCCATCCGGTGGTCGAAACCGGCGAGTTCGGTGCCGAGATGTCGATTTCACTCATCAACCATGGCCCGGTCACTTTCCGTCTCACGGCTTGAGCGCCGGTTGGCGGCGCTGGCCCTGCTCGCGATCCTGGCCGGATGCAGCCAGACGCCTCCGCGTTCCGCCTCCACCGCCTCGGCCCACCGCACGACCTCAGCGCCGAAGGAGTGGTTTGCCCTGCCGCGGGACGACCACGCCCAGGAAATGGTGATCTTTGCGCTGGGGCTACTCGACACCGGCTATCGCTTTGGCGGCAAGAATCCCGAAGCCGGGCTCGACTGCAGCGGAATGGTGAGCTACGTGGTCGAACAGGTGAGCGGCAAGCGCCTACCGTACAACGCGGCAGGCATTGCCGAGCGCACCCGGCCGATACCGCCGAGCGCAGTGCGTCCGGGCGACCTGGTGTTCTTCAACACCCTCGGCCGCGCGTATTCGCACATGGGTATTTACGTGGGGGATGGCAAGTTCGTACATGCCCCCAATAGCCGCGGCAAGGTGCGGGTGGATCGCCTCGACAACCGCTATTACGCCGATCGCTTCGAGGGAGCCCGCACCCTGCTGCCGGAAGGCTGATCCGGCTGCGTTCGCTTTCGTTCAGGCGTCTTCCCGCAGCCAGCGGGCGGCATCGAGCGCGTAGTAGGTCAGGATGCCGTCGGCGCCGGCGCGTTTGAACGCAACCAAGGCTTCCAGCACGCACGCCTTTTCGTTGAGCCAGCCATTGGCCGCGGCGGCCTTCAGCATCGCATACTCGCCGCTCACCTGATAGACGTAAGTGGGCACCTGCAGTTCGGACTTCACCCGTCGGACGATATCGAGGTAAGGCATGCCGGGCTTCACCATGAACATGTCGGCGCCCTCCGAGATGTCCAGCGCGACTTCGCGCAGGGCTTCGTCGGAGTTGGCCGGGTCCATCTGGTAGGTGTATTTGTTGCCCTTGCCCAGGTTGCCCGCAGAGCCGACGGCATCACGAAACGGACCGTAGAAGCTCGACGCATACTTGGCCGAGTAGGCCAGGATGCGCGTGTAGATCTGGCGGGCAGCGTCGAGCTCGGCGCGGATGCGGGCAACGCGGCCGTCCATCATGTCGGACGGCGCGACCACGTCGGCACCGGCCTGTGCGTGGCACAGCGCCTGCTTGGCAAGCACCTCGAGGGTCTCGTCGTTGAGCACGTAGCCGGCATCGTCGATCAGCCCGTCCTGGCCGTGGCTGGTGTAGGGATCGAGCGCCACGTCGGTGATCACGCCGAGATCGGGGAAGCGCGCCTTCAGTGCCTGGACCACACGGGGAACGAGGCCATCCGGGTTGTAGGCCTCTTCGGCCCCGAGGGACTTCTTGGCGTCTTCCACCACCGGAAACAGCGCAATCGCCGGCACACCCAGCGCGACCGCTTCTTCGGCCACGCGCAGCAGGTTGTCGAGTGAAACACGGCTAACGCCCGGCATCGACGCTACGGGCTGGTTGATCTGCTCGCCTTCAAGGACGAAGACCGGGTAGATCAGATCGTCGGCCGACAGCCGATGCTCGCGCATCAGGCGGCGGGAAAAATCATCGCGACGCATGCGACGCATGCGGGTGGACGGAAAGGTGGAATGAACAGGCTTCATGGGCGATCTCGGGAGCTTACATCTGGAAACGAATTGGACCCGGAACTTTCGTCCGGGTTGCCAAGACTAACACGCAGATGGTGACGAACCGTCTCCCGCTATACCTCCCTGAGCGGGTGCCTTGAGCAAGCAAGGCATTTTTGGCCCCCGGCACCCCCTCGCCGGGGGTTTTTTATTTTGTCAGCGCCGAACAACCCGCCGCAGGACCGCACCGAATTCAGCCCCCAACGGGTGACGCGTGACCATCACACCGATCACCCAGCCAATGGACGAAGCGATGATACAGCCGACCACGCCAAAAAACGGCGCCGCGTGGGGAAAGGCCAGCTTGAAGGCCAGGCATGAAGTGGCCGCACACAAGGCCACCAGCAGCGACGGCCCCAGAGCTTCGAAGACCCGGCTCATCTCAATCCCGATCAGCCGATGCAGCACCATCAGGGTATAGCCGGTGATGATCAGATCACCCATCGCGATCCCCGCCGCCACATGATCAAGGGTGAACATGCTGCCAATCAGGATCAGCGCGACCTTGATCGGCTGCCCCACCAGCTGAAAACGCAGCGTGTACTTCGAGTTGCCGGTACCGCTCACCACTGCGGCGCCGGTAACGGCGATCGTCAGCGCCGCCGAACCAATACACAGAATGCGTGCCGGCTCGATGACCCGTGCCCACTTTTCGCTGTAGAGCAGCAGCACGATGGAGTCCATCGCCAGCGCCATGCAGGCGAACAGCGGGAAGGCCAATGCGCTCAGGTAACAGATGCTCTTGAGGAACTGATCTGCAACGCTCTCGCCATCCCGGTGGGTTCGGGCGAACGCGGGCATCAGCACCGGTGTCAGCCCTTCCATGATCGAGCGGAAAGCCAGCCCGACCACGCCCACGGAGCGGGCCAGGTAGCCGGCGGTCTCGATGTTCATCGCCTTGCCAACGATCATTTCGGGGGCTGAGAGGCCGAATTCCAACAGCAGCGACGAGCCGCAGAAGCGGCCACCGGTGCGCAGGATGTGCCGCCATTCCGAGAGCTCGATGCGCATCGGCACTTCGCGCTTGGTCATCAGCACGGTCATGAGCACGGTGAGCGTGGTGCTCGCGACCGCGGCCCAGGCGAGGCCGATGAAGCCAACACCCATCGAACACAAACCGATCGACACCGTTGCCTGAAGCAGGCCGGATGCCAGGTTGATGCGCACGATCTTGTCGAAGTTGAGGTTGCGCTTGAGGATCGCCGTCGACACCGACCCAAAGGGCAGCAGGAAGAAGTTGATCGACAGCACATTCATCACCAACCCGATGCCCTCTTCCCGATAGAACGCCGTCACCGGGCCACTCGCTACCCAGGTGAGCAGACCAAGGGTCCAGCTCACGATGATCGCGATGGTCGCCGCCGTCTGGAGCCGCTTGGGCGTGAGCTCACGCTCCTGAATGACATAGTTGGAGATGCCCAGGTCGCGCAGGGCATGGGACAACGCGAGGATCAGGCTTCCGATGGAAAAAATCCCGATCTCTTCAGGGGAAAGCAGCCGCGCCAAAACGACCGACGAGACAAACTGAATGATAAACACGATGCCTTTCTGTCCCACGGAGAGAAAGACCGCCTTCTTCACATTAGCCATTGGTTATGGACGCGCGCCTCGCCCCCGAAAATCCGATTGAAGCATCAGCACCGTCTACACAAATAAATAAATGCACAGCACTCAACATCTTGAGTGCTGTGCATCCGATCAAGCCGGCAGGGTTAGATTTCGAGCGCGAAGGATCACACAAATTGTCGGCTCTCCACGATGAAGGCCCGCACGGGAATGCAAACATTTGTTCGTTCCTCAATGCGTTCCGTCAGCTTTTACACGGACGGACCCTTGAGCCCGTATCGCCCGCTGGTGCAATTTGCAGCATCCATCATCAGCGCGTCGGCGTAGAACTTAGTGGCCCAGTTGGGCAGTTGCCAGGGGTGGTAGCCCCCGTTGATGGGATGGGCGCCCTGGATGGCTCCGATCATCTCGGGCTCGTTACCGGCAAGGCGCTGAGTACGCTTCACGAAACCGAGGATCCGGGTCGTGGCATCGCGGTAGCGCGAATCACCGGTAATCTGGAACAGTCGCCCCCAGTTGATACCGAGCTGGCAGTCGCCAGTGAGGCAGGACCACTTTACCGTCGGGCGCCAGTCATGATCGAAGCGACCGGGCAGGAAGCCATCGGCCGGCAGCGCCGCGACCATCGCATCGCCAATCTGGCGGGCGGCCTGGATGAAATCATCCCGACCGGCGTAGTCGCCGATCTCGAGCAGCCCACGCATGGCGTAGGCGATGGTGTGGGTGAAGGGCTGGGTGTTGTCCTGCAGGCAATTGGTGTCGAGCCAGCCATTGGCCCGGGCTTGGGTCAGCGCCCATTCGCAGTTGCGCACGGCGGCATCGAGAAAGCGCTGCTCGCCGGTTATCTCGTGGGTGCGGGCCAGACTCCAGGCCGACCGGGTGTTGTACGTATTGACCGACTTTCCGGTCATCGGCGAGCCGAACTGCCGCCAGCAGCCGTCATCGTCCATGATGTCGCACAGCCAGGTGGACGCACGCACTGCGGCATCCCGATAGGCTTCGTTGCGCTCCTCCTCGAAGGCGCGCACCCAGCCGAAGATCACCTGCCCGGTGTTGAATACGGTCGGCTGATCCGAATCGCCGAGGGCGCCGGCGAGCACGCCGCCGCCTGGCAGCTGAATGTCGATCTCCCAGTCGGCCATGCGGCGCGCCCGTGCGCGGCAGTCGTCGTCGCCGGTAAGCGCCGCATAGCGGTACAGGGTGGGGATGATGTAACCAGTGGTCTCGGGGTAGGACTGCGCCCAGCGCCGCGAACGGACCAGGTAAGTCTGGGCGACGCCGCCATTGCCGGTCACGTCCTGGGCCAGTTTCAGCCAGGCGATGGCGGCATCCAGGTGCACGCGATTATCCACGGGCGTCGTCATTCCGATACCAAGGGTGTCACGTAGCACGAGTGCCTTCTGGCGGATGGTTTCACTAAGGCTCATCTTTGGATTCCAGGCTTAATATAGTTCACTGAAGACTCACGACCGCGTAGCTGCCGTTTCGGGGGAGTCGAAGAAATGGGCGCCGCCCGCCACGAAACGGGCCGATTCGCCGCTGTGGTCGGCCGCGCGGATCCAGGTAAGACGTGTATTGCCGACCTTGCCGCGATGGAGCACGCCGACCTTGTCGAGATGCGCCACCAGCCGCGCTTCGCGACGCAGCTTGTTGGCCTGGGCCGAGAGCAACCGCACCGCGCAAGTCCGCCGTTCGCCGGCACGATCGATCACGATGCCACTTTGCAGTTCCGGCTCGTAGAGCGGGAAAGGCAGCGTCGCCGCCAGCTGATCCTCGACGAAATGGGTATAGGTGAAGGTGGAGAACGGCGCGTCGAAACCCAGGATCAGCGCGTTGCGTTCGAGCAGGCGGGCGAAGGGCGATTCGCTGCCGAAAGGCTTCTCGACGGCCTCGTGCCCGGCCACGAAAGCCTCCGCGTCGAGGCCCCAGGCCAGCAGCGGATGGGTCAGGCTGAGACTGCGAACCACGCCCTCGCTGCGCCGGAAGACTTCGGACACGATGCCCATCATCGATGGGCTCCGGGCCACGTTCATGGGCTTGCCGGTAGCAAGCCACTGGGCCGAGCTCTTGTTGTGATACGGCATTGACATCATCACGAGCAGCCCGTCCGGGCCAACGACTTCCTTGAAGGTGCGAACCACATCGGCCGGCTTGCCCTTGAAACCATTGAGCGGCAACCACGACGAATGGACGACGAGCGTCGAGCCGGGTGTCACGCCGATCTCGCGCAGGCGGGCGGCCAGTTCCTTCGGGCCATAAGCCCAGATGGTGCGGGCTGCGGTTTCCTTGACCCACTGCTTGATTGCACCGAGGCTCATCGCCCTGCCCCCTGCCCCTGCCCGGCAACGACTTCGTCGAGCAAGCGGGCAAAGCGTTTGGTGATGGCCCTGCGGTCGAACTGGGCGAGATAGGCATCGTCGGCCTGCACAGTTTCGGGCACCGGGCGGGCCAGCCAGTCAAGCAGCATCGCCTCGCAAGCGTCGACGGATTCGGTCGGCACGGTCTTGCCGAGACCGGCCTTGTCGATGATCTGCTGGGTCGCGCCGGGGTCGCACAGGGCGAAGATTGGGCGGCGCACCGAGACGTACTCGAAGAGCTTGCCCGGGATCACCCCATCGGAGGTCTCACCGGTATCGACGATCAGCAGCAAGTAATCGCAATTGACCTGAGCGTCCATCGCTTCGCCATAGCTCACGTCACCCACGAAGTTGTAGAGGTGACCAATGCCATACTCGGCGATGATCTGATCGTATCGGCGCTTTATCTCGGGTTCGACGCCGCCGATGATGCGCACCCGCGCCCGGGCAGCCAGTGCGGGATCGGAACGGTGGATGCGCCCGAGGGCCTCTGCAAAGGCATAACCTTTGCGGTTCTTGAAGAGCCGACCGGTGTAGACGAATTCGATGGTCTCGCCGGAGAACGGCCGGGTACGCTGACGATTGCCGTAGAGCTCGGTGTCGTAGCCGTTGGTGAGCGTTTCCCAGCGGGCCTTGAGACCTGGGTGCAGGCGCTGCATGTAAGCCGTCTTGGGCTCGGAGACCGTGACGATCACGTCCGCACGGCGCAGCAGCCTTCGCTCCATCCGGAACTCCATCTTCTTGCGCCACTCAGGCATCCACTCACGCAGCACGTCGCCAAACCACAGGTCGCGGTAATCGGCGATCCACGGCAGACCGGTTTCCTTTCTCAGTTCGTGGCCAACTTTAAGGCTGGAAAACGGCGGCAGCGTGGTATAGATCGCGTCGATCCGGCGTTCAGCGCACAGCGCGCGGCAGACTGTCAGCGCGTCCTGCGCCCACGGGCGGTAGTCGTCGGGCACGTTGACGAGGGTTCGCAGCACCCAGCGGATCATCCCGCTGGCCTTGTCCATCAAACCACCGCCCGCTTGGGTGGCAGGCGCTCGGGCTGCAGTTGCCGGATTGGATACCGGTGCGGCTGCTGCAGTTGCTGGCGCGACGGACTTGCGACCCAGGAGGCGTTTGGCGGTATCGGCAATCTCGGCCTCGAGATTGCGCCGGGGCAAGCGGATGATTTCGTCGCCATCGACGATCTCGGCCATCAGCGCCTCGTCGTAGTTGCCCTCGCGGCCCGTAGGTTGCAAGGTGACGACGATGCAGCGCCAGCCGTACTGACGAAGATGCTCGACAAACTTGACAGTGCGGATCCGACCGATGGTCTTGAGCGGCGGAAACTCCCCGGCGATCACCAATAGGGTGCGCGATTCAGCCATGTTCGCCTCCCTTGCGCTGTAGACGTTCGCAGAGACTCTGGAAGATCTTGACGCTGTGCTCCCAGCTGTTGGCCTGGGCGTGAGCCAGGGCACCGGCTTCAAGGCGGGCGCGGTAGGCGTCGTCGCCCAGGATGCTGAGGATGGCCCGGGCAATCTCGTCCACGCGCTCGCCGTTCACCAACAGCCCGCTGACGCCATCCCGCACGGCCTCGACCGCCCCACCCGCCCGACCGCCTACGACAGCCCGACCGCAGGCGTTCGCCTCGAGAAAGGTCAGCCCGAAGCCTTCGGTGTCGCCGTCTGGCATGGTGCGATTGGGCATCGCGAAAAGCGTGGCACTGCGATAGGCAGCCAGCAGGTCTGCGTCGGACAGCGCACCAGCGAGCGTGATGCTGTGGGCCACGCCGGATTGATCCGCCAGCGCCTGCAGCGCAGCCCGCTCTGGGCCGTCACCGATGATCAGCAGATGGCTATCGGGGTGAGCGGCAAAAACCTGAGGCCAGGCACGAATGGTCTGGTCGAAGCCCTTGCGGGCGATGAGCCGACCGACCGCCACCACGATCCGTTTGCCCGCGAGCCCGAAGCGGGCGAGGAATTCGGGATCGGCCGGGCCGGGCGTGAATCGTCTCGTATCGACGCCGTTCTCGATGAGGCAGACGCGTTCCGGGGGAATGCCCAGCTCGTCCACCAGCACTCGCTGGGTGAAGCGGCTCACCGCCACCACCGCATCGGCGGCCCGCAAGTGAGTTACGCGCCTGGCGCCAAAGGAGCCGGCATCGAAGCGGGTGGTGATCTCTTCGCCGTGCACGTAGAGCACCATGCGCTTGCCGAAAACCCGCTGGAAAAACTCGCCCAACCAAGCCGTGGAAGCCAGCTCACCGATGCAAATGACGTCGATGCCGTGGCGGCGGATCAGCCCCCAGACCTTCCAGATGACTTGGATCCGCAGCGGTACATCAATGGTTAGAAAACGCCAGGCTGAGATCAGCTTGTGAGCTGGCTTGCTGATCTGCGGCCGGAGCAGATCCAGCCGATAAACTGGAAAACCACAAGTCCGATCATGATCCTGCCAGCCCTTGATCTCGGCACCATCGTTGTAATGACGCCGGGTGGCAAGCGCGACCATCCTTCCCTTCGGGGCGTAGCGGCAAAGGTTGGCGTAGACGGTTGCCGATCCACCCTGGATCGGCGTGAAAATGCTGGCAACCATGAGGCATGCGCCGACAGACGCGTCTTGGGTCATGTGTCCTTATCTCCGGTGGGCGGTCGCGGTACGTTCAAGGTCGGCGAGAATCCCTGAGAGGTATGTGTTGGCGAAGGCGGCGGTCTTGAGGCGGGCCGCCTCGACGCTGTCGGGGCTGTAGGCAGTGATCGCCACGGCGGCGGCGTCATCCCCCCGGCCGCGGAGCCGTGACAGGGCCTCAAGTATTTTACTGGTGAAATCACTAGTAGTGGTCATTCCATTCACCCAGTACAAGTGATAGACGGCCGCATAGACGCCACTCTTCCCGAAGCCTTCGAGACGAACGTCAGGCAGGCTCGGGTTGTCCGTCGGGGGCTGGGTGGAGATCGACCAACCCCACTTCTTGGTGGGTTCGAGCTGATTCTGGATGTTGATCAGTTCCGCGCCCTGCGTCTGATTACGATAGTAGGCAACAAACACCTCCACCGGCTGGCCCTGGTACTGATAGGTCGCCTGATGGACAACCCGTGCGCCTGGGAAATGGGGGCGGATCGCGTCTTCGGACGACGCCACCTGAGGCAAGGTGGCCAAGGATTCGAGCCGCAGCGAAGGCGTGTCGGACGAATCCGGCGCTTCGAGGGTCTGGACGAGTGTGTGCCAACCCAACGGAATCGCCGCGGCAAGCATGGTCGCCCCCATCAGGACCGGCATCGAAGTCTGGACGCCGTGGCTGGCCGGGACTTGCGCAGGAGCTGGGTCGCGCCAGCGGGCGCCGATGGCAAAGCTCGCGAAGATCGAGATACCGAAGATCACCCATCCCAGCGCGATGTGGCTCAGGCCAAGACCCCACTCATTGGCGGTCTTGTGGGCAACCATCACGATCAAGTAGGCGCGGATCCAGTTGGCGATGAGCGGCATCACGATGGCCCACAGCATGAACAGGATGCGCTTGCGCCACTGGGTATACGTGAGATAAGCGAAAACTGCGCCGATGAAGACCGAGGTGAGCAGATAGCGGATACCGCCGCAGGCTTCAACCACTGACCACTGGCCGCTCGGGATGACAAAGTTGCGGCCTTCCTGATAGACCGGCACACCGCTATATCGGAGAGCCACGACGGTGGCGTCGGCAGTCCAGTTCATCAGGACAGGCAACATCTCCTGCCCGAATGGCACTGCAAACAGAAGGAAGAACAATGGGCCGAAGGCGCGGCGGAAAATCTCGTCACCCGTCACCGCCCAGACCGCGCTGATCATCATCAGCACGATGGCGAACTGCACCACCGCTGCCACCGAAACAAGCTCACCCAACATGGCGAGGAAGCCCGTCAGGACGAGTGCGGCAAACCCCTTCCACGACGGACGGCAGAACTCCCCACGAAGCACCGGCAGCTTGCTCCACAGCAGGTAGGCCACCACCAAGAGCACGACGTAGCCGTGCTCGTGGCTGGGCAGCGTGCCCCACGCATCAATCACCATCCTTACTTGAGTGCGGAAGCTGAAGAGGATCGCACCCCAGGCGATGAGCACCACAACCAGCCCAAGCAACCCGCTACTCCGTCGGGTACCCGAAAGCGGCTTACTGTCGATCAGCTGATCGGCCATGGCAGTCGATTTATGATCAAGAGAAGTCATCAATGTGTCTCATCAGCTGGAGGTTGCCTGCACGCGGCCAATTTCGCGGGGAATCGGGAGCGGCCCCTGACCCACCGGCGTCACGCCTGCAGTGGCCGATTCCTCAGCCAATCGTTTCTTGATCCACTTTTCAGTCATCACAACCATCGCCATGAAATAGAACGGCATATCCCAATACGCCAGGCTGAGAAACGCTCCGCCTACCGCGAAGCCAATCAGGCTGACCTTGATCATCGAACCGAGCTGACCGGCCCATTCGAAGTCGGGGCGCCCGACGGAATACTTCATCAAACGCCCTGCAGTCCGATAGGTCAGCCCCCAGAAAAGCAGATAGAAGATCAGCCCGATGTAGCCATGCTGGCCCAGCACCTGGAAGTAGATGCTGTGCGCCACCAGCATGAACTTCGAAACGGGCGCATACATCTGATAGATCAGCGGCGAGTTGGTAAGGAAACCCACCCCAAGCACGCGGCTGTTGGCGATGTTGATCGCCATGATCCAGGCGTTGATACGCCCTAGCGCGGATTCATCCTGATCGTAGGTCTTGATGGTCCCCATCCGCGAAGTCCACTCTTCCGGCATGAAATAGACCATCGCCGGAGACAGGATCAAGAGCAGCAGACCGATGGAAACTTTCGATTTGCTACGCCACCAGAACACCGAAAACATCGCAGCGATCGAAAGCAACGCTCCACGGGAGTGGCTGCCGATGGCAGCAACGGCACATAGGAACATCATGACGTAGATCCCGCGTCTGACCCAATTCTTGCCGATTGGCCTCAGGACCGGCAGCGTCACGACCTTTTCGATCTGTAGCGACAGGAAGTAAAGCAGCGGAATGGTGATAACAAGAGCGACGGCAAGTTCGTTATTGCCCTCGATAACGCTTTGCGGCGGCCCCCACACCCGGAACGAACCGCCGGTCATCAGGGTGAACAAGCCACCCTTGGCCCCGAAGTAGGCAATCGACAGCGCGGTAACCCCCACGAAACCGGTAATCTGCTCCCGCGTCTGCATGGTCGAGGCCACCACCAACACCATCATCAGCACCTTGATGACATCGATGTAGGTCGAAAAGCTATCAGCCGGATGGATCGCGGTGAGCGTCGTGATCCCCATCCACATCACGAAGATCGCCATCACGGTCACGGGTGGCGCCGTCGGCGCAGTGACCTGTTTCGGATGGGTTGCCATCGCGATGACGATCAGCACGGCCGACATCATCGCCAGCGGCATGTTGTACGCAAAACCCCAGCCCAGCCGATGGGGGTTCATCAGGCCGATCCACACCCACAGCAGCGCGCCGATGTACGGCGACTTCAATGCCTTCAGGGCGCCGTACGAAAAGATTAGTAAGACCAGTAAGTCACGCACTGCTTTTGCCCCAATCCCTCACGAAGACCGTCAACCACCTAAACCCGTCAGGCCGCGACGCGGCTAATCACGTAGCGGAACTTGCCGGACTTCTCGGCCGGAATCTCATTCACCAGTTTGACGTCGATGGAAACCGACTCGCCCAGGCGACGCTTGAGGCCGTTTTCGATGCGCCCAACGTCACCTGGCTCAAACGCCGGGCCGGCAACCACGAAGACCGTCGTCAGGGCTTTGGTTTCCTGGACGATCTTGAATGAGGCCACGCCGGGAATATCCCGGAGCACGTAGATCAGAGAGAGCCCGTGCATCACGGTTCCATCTGCGGCGATGACGAAATCGGTACTGCGTCCTTGAATCTCGCTCAGGACGGGCAGACCCCGACCACATGGACACGCATGATCGCTCAGGACACCGACATCGCCCGTGCGGTAGCGCACGAATGGGTAATCTCTTGTTGCGAGGTGTGTCACGACGATCTCGCCGGACTGTCCCGGTGGCAGCACGTTGCCATCGCTATCGATGATCTCGACAACGATGTCCTCGGCAGTGATGTGCATCGAACCCGACGGGCAGGCGTGGGCGATGAAACCCGCGTCGCGGCCGCCGTAGCCGTTCGCCACCGGTGCCTTGAACAGCCGGCTGATGACCGCGCGCTGGTGGTCGTAGAGCCGCTCGGACGTGACGAACACGACCTTGATGCCCAGATCGTCGAGGCGGATGCCCTTCTTCTCGGCATGGGCGGCGATGTGGCTGATCGCCGACGGATAGCCGAAAAGCATCTTCGGACGCATCTCGCGGATCCGCGCGATGAAGCCCTCGACCTTGGCGTCGGACATCTCGAATGCCGGCAGCAGCTCGGTGCGCATCAGCTTGTCGCGGATCAGCCGCACGCGGTCCTGGGTGCCCAGCTCGATAGGCGAGCCCCAGATGACGATCTCGGGGTCGCCGATGTCCACATCCCACCAGCGGGTCGCGCGCCACTTGGCGGCGACGTCATGCGTGACCCGCTCGGTTCCGATGAAGAAGATCAGCGGCTCGCCGCTCGATCCACCGGTGTTGAAACGCGCCAGCCCCTGGGCGTCGATGGCCCGCAGGCCATCGCTGTTCTGCTTGATGACCGCCTTGGTGAGAAAAGGCAGCTTCTGCAGATCGGCCGGGCCGGTGACCTTGCTCGGGTCGAAGCCGGTGCTCGCGAAGAGGTCGCGGTAATACGGCACCTTGGAGCCAATCTCGGTCAGGAAGGCCCTGAGGCGCATGGCCTGCTTTTCGAGGATGCGCTCCCGAGGCCACCACTGGGCCTCCTCCATTTCCTCGCGGATCGCCACGGTGTCGTGGTGCTTGAGGCGCTCCTGGACCGGAAAGAGGACGTTGGCGACGAAGCGGGTGTACAGGTCAGACATGTGAGCTCCTACGTCCGGGGGGCCGCGCCCGAAACACGGCAAGCGTCGGCGTACACGGCAAGCAATTCGTTCTTGACGGCCGACCAGGCATAGCGTCGGACGTCGTCCTGGCCTGCCGCGCGGATCCGCGCAGCAAAGGCCGCATCGTTGAGGAAGCGCAGCGCGGCATCGGCCATCGCCTGCGGATCGTCGGCGGGCACCAGCAGTGCGGTGACTTCGTGCTCGACGATGAAGGGCACGCCACCCACGTTGGTGGTCACGACGGGCACGCCGCTCGCCAGCGCCTCCAGCACCGAGTTGGGCATGTTGTCGACGCGGCTCGGGTTGAAGGTGAGATCGGAATCCCGGTACAACGCGGCCATCTGGTCGCGATCGAGGCGACCGGTAAAGACGACCTTGTCGGCGATCCCGAGGCTGGCAGCCAGCGACTGCAGCTCGGCTGCCTGGGGGCCGGTACCCGCTACCGACATGCGGGCATCAGGCCGTGCCTGGACCACACGGGCGAAGGCACGCAAGGCGGTGTCGATGCCGTAGATGGGTTCGAGGTTGCGGGCCACCACGATGTGCGCCGCAGGCGTGCGGGTCACGTCCGCGGGGCGGAAACGCACCAGATCGATGATGTTGGAGACGATCCGCCCTTCCATCCCGAAGCGGTCGAAGACCTCTTTCAGGAAACCGGACGGAAGCACCAGTATCGCCGCGCGGCGCATGCTCGCGCGCACGGAATCGGCCGATCGGCTAAGGAAAGGCTCGGCCTCGCCACCGCGGTAATTGACCACCACCGGCTTGCCACGCACGCTGCCAATCCAGATCGCCGGCGCTGCAAACAGGTGCCACGACCAGCCGGAATTGGCCATCACATGGAGCAGATCCGCCTTGCCTGCAGCCCGCCACAGGTGCAGCAGATACGGGACCAGCCGAAACAACGCGCGAACACCCTTGAGCTTTTCGGCCCAGGCCGGGCGGTACGGTGCATTGACCTGCACCACCTCGACCTCGGTGCCCTCCCCGCGCAGCAACTCGCCGAGCTGCCGGGTCTGGTTGGCCATGCCACCCGCGGGCGGCGGTAGCGGACCGACGAGGGCAATCCTCAGATCAGCGAACTTCATGCCGCCGATCTCGGCGCCAGCCGACCGTAAACCGCCTTGTAGTTGGCGACGCTGTTCTTCCAGTTGCGCACGTCTTCGACGAAACCGCGACCAGCGGTGCGCATGGCAGGCCAGCGATCGCGGTGGGCCAGCATGTCATTGAGGGTAGCCACCAGCGCGGGCACCTGACCGGCGGCAAACAGACGGCCGGTTTCGCCGTCGCGGATGAGTTCCTTATGGCCGCCCACGTCCGAGGCCACAAAAATGCGGCCTTGGGCCATCGCCTCGAGCGGCTTGAGCGGCGTGACCAGCTCGGTCAGACGCATGGAATGACGCGGGTAGGCCAGCAGGTCGATCAGATCGTAGTAGCGGCTGACTTCGGAATGGGGCACGCGGCCGGTAAATACCACCTTGTCGGAGATGCCGAGACGCTGGGCCTGGGCCTTGAGATTGGCGTCCTGAGGGCCACCACCCACCAGCAGAACACGCAGATCGGGCTGGCTGGCGTGCATCGCGGCAAAGGCGTCGAGGAGCAGGTCGAGGCCCTCGTAGGCGTAGAACGAGCCGACGAAACCCAGTACCGTCTTGCCCTGCAGACCCAGTTTGGCCTTGAGCACTTCGTCCGGAGCGCCGGAGAGCTGAAAGCCTTCCACATCCACCGCGTTGGGGATGACCGTCAACTTGGTCTCGGGAACGCCCCGGGCCACGATGTCGCGGCGCAGGCCTTCGCAGATGGTGAATACGTGATCGACGCGCTTGATGGCCCAGGTTTCGAGGGCGCGGGTGGCGCGATAGCGCAGGCTGCCTTCGGACGTGGTGCCGTGGTCGACTGCGGCATCCTCCCAGAATGCGCGGATTTCATACACCACCGGAATGCCCAGCCGACGGCCGACGCGGATCGCCGGGATGGCGTTGAGCACCGGAGAATGGGCGTGGATGACATCCGGGCGCAGTCCGCGGGCGAGCTGCTCGAGACGGGTTTCGGTGGCGCGGATAAGGCGCCATTCGTTGATCCCGGCCGGACCGGCAGGCGGCACTTCGGAGCGGTAAAAGCGCAGGCCGTCCACGTCTTCCGTCGCCGCGGCGGTCTTGCCCTGTTTGGGCGAGGTGAGGTGGAAGGTCTCCCAGCCAAGGGCGCGCTGTTCACGCAGGATGGCCGCAGTGCGGAAGGTATAACCGCTGTGCAGCGGAATCGAGTGATCGAGAACGTGGAGGACGCGCATTTACTGACTCATCAAGGCCACGGCAGGTTTCGGGGCCGCGGCTTGGCTGTTACGCAGGAAGGCTTCGAACATCATGGTGGTCCACAGGGGCGCGCTGTAATCGCGGGCGCCGGACTGGTGGGCGTCCACGAGATGCTCGAGATACGCGCGGTTGAAGATGCCGGTTTCGGCAAGCGTGGAGCCGAGGATGGCCTCCCGCACACGCTCCTTGAGGGGGCCGCGGAACCAGCGGGCAAGGGGTACGGCAAAACCCATCTTTGGGCGATACAGCACGTCGCGGGGCAGCATCGGTTCCATGGCCTTTTTAAAGACGAACTTGCCTTCCTGGCCCTTGATCTTGAGGCCGGACGGCAACGTGGCCAGCCACTCGACCAGTTTGTGGTCCATCAGCGGTTCGCGCACCTCGAGGGAGTGGGCCATGCTGGCACGGTCGACCTTGGTGTTGATATCGCCCACGAGGTAAGTCTTGGTGTCGAGGTACTGGATGAGGGCCAGCGGGTCGTCGGTCTGGGCCGCGTCGCCGTGGCGGCGGAACACCTCGAGCGCGTTGTAGCCGGCAAGCTCCGCGCGGAACTTGCTGGAGAACAGGCTCTTTCGCATGTCGTCGCGGAGGATCGACACGGAATGGAAGTAGGCCTGGACGGAATCCCGGGCAAGGGCCTGGAAGGTGGTCTTGGCGCGGAACATCCGCGGCGCCCAGTCGGCCTTGGGATACATCCGGCCGAGCAGGCCGAACACCGGACGACGGATGCCGGCGGGCATCGAGCCGCGCATCTTTTCTTCCATCAGGTGCATGCGATAGCGGCGATAGCCGCCCATGCTCTCGTCGCCACCATCGCCCGACAGGGCCACGGTGACGTGCTTGCGGGCAAGCTGGCAGACGCGGTAAGTCGGGATCGCCGAGCTGTCGGCGTAGGGCTCGTCGTAGAGCGCGGCCAGGGTGTCGATGAGGTCGAAGTCGTCGGACTTGACGGTCTCGACGAAGTGACGGGTCTGGTAGCGGTCGGCCACCATCTTGGCAAACTCGGACTCGTTGAAGGCCGGATCGTCGAAGGCGATCGAGCAGGTGTTCACCGGATCGGACGACAGGCCGGCCATGGTTGCCACCACGGCGCTGGAATCGACCCCACCCGACAGGAAGGCACCCAGCGGCACGTCGGCGATCATGCGCAGGCGAACGGATTCGCGCAGGCGTTCGGTGAGCTCGGCGGTGGCGTCTTCGAGGGACAGCGGGTTGTCGAGCGTGAAGCGCACATCCCAGTAGAGCTTGGGCGCGGGGATCGGCTGGCCGCGGCGGATGCACAGGCTCTCGCCCGGCTGGAGCTTCTTCGCCCCCTTGAAGATGGTGCGCGGCTCGGCCACGTAGCCGAGGGCGAAATATTCTTCGACGGCGTGGGGATCGATGCGGCGGTCGAGGCCCGGGTGCTGCATCAGCACCTTGAGTTCGGAACCGAAGACCAGCGTACCGTCGTCGAGAATGGCGTAATAAAACGGCTTCACGCCCAGGCGGTCACGGGCGATGAAGAAGGTCTGCTTGTTGCGGTCCCACAGCGCAAACGCAAACATCCCGCGGAAGCGCAGCACGCAGTCCTCACCCCAGGATTCCCAGGCATGCACGATGACTTCGGTGTCGCTGCGGGTATGGAAACGGTGGCCCAGGGCTTCGAGCTCGGGCACGAGTTCCTGGAAGTTGTAGATCTCACCGTTGAAGACCACGGCCACGGTGCCGTCTTCGTTGAACAGCGGCTGCTGGCCGGTGGAGAGGTCGATGATCGACAGACGGCGATGGCCGAAGGCCACACCGGGTTCGAAGTGAAGATCACCCTCATCCGGCCCACGATGGAACTGGATGTCGTTCATCCGCTTCATCAGATCGCGATCAAAATCGCGATTGCCGCGGGTATCAAAAAGGCCAGCAATGCCGCACATGGAATCTGTTTTCTTTCAGTGAAGGGCGTTTCTGGATTGGATGGCAGCCCTGAAACCGGGCTGGGCCGCGCTCAGGCGCGATTCATAGAGCGAAAGATAACTGCCAACCATTGCATCAAGACTGAACTGCGCGCACACCCGCGCTCTCCCCGCAGCGCCGAAGGCCTCGGCGCGGGTCGGGTCGGCGAGGAGCGCAGCCATTGCGCCAGCCAGCGCAGCCGGATCGGCGGACGGCACCAGGAGGCCGGTTTCGCCATCGACCACCAGTTCGGGATTGCCGCCCACGCGGGTGGCGATCACCGGCAGTCCGGAAGCCATCGCCTCAAGCAAGGTGTTGGAGATACCTTCGGCAAGCGACGGCAGCACGAAAACGTTCATGCCGCTGTTCATGAGCGGAATGTTGGATTGCTCGCCGGCCATCCAGACATGCTTGTCGAGCTGCTCGGCCTTGACCAGGTCGGCGAGCGCCGACTGCAGCGGCCCGCCGCCGACGATCATCAGCCGGGCACGTCGTGACGAATCGGGGTTGCCACGCACCAGCTGCCCGAAGGCGCGAATCAGATTGTCGTGATCTTTGACGGCCTGCAGGCGCCCCACTGCGCCAAAAACCACCAGACTGGAATCGTTGAACGGAGAACCAGGAATCTCGCCACGTTTTGCGACCGGCACGAAGCGCTCGGTATCGACGCCGTTGCAGATGCGCCGGACGCGATCGGCGCTCACGCCCACCTTGTCGGTGAGGTAGGACTCGATCCGCTTCGACAGCGCCACATAACCCGACACGAAGGGCGAATAGGCCCTGCGGAGCAACTGGAACTTGCGGCTCACGCCTTCCAGGTCAGAGGCGTCCCAGCCGTGCTCCCCATGAATTCGAACGGGAACCCCGGCCGCCCAGGCCGGCACGACCATCTCGAGGGCGGCGAGGTTGCGGGTATGGACGATGGCCGGGCGATATTCGCGGAACAATTTGTACAGCCGCGGGTACATGCGGATACCGTGCCCTGCTCCCTTCTCGAGGGACTGGAAAGTGACGTCGCTGCGCTTGATGCGCTGGCTGAAACTCGGCACGCAGCGGGTAAGCGCAACGATCATGTGCCGGAAGCGCTCGGGCGGCATCCGGTTGATGAGGTTAACGATCCCGTTCTCCAGCCCGCCAACGTCGAAGCTGTAAACCACGTGAATCACCAGGGGGCGGGAATCATTCATGAAATCCGACTAATCACCGCTATTTGTTTACAGAGATTGAACAATTGGTTGATGCACCCAGCAACTTCTCAAGCGCCGCCAAGTGGGCCGACCAGCTGTAGGAACGCAGTACCGCCTCCCGGGCTGCCAGCCCCATGGTGCGGCGCAATGTTACATCAGCGAGTAGAGAGACAGTACGCGAAACGAATTCCTCCCCACTGTGGGCAATCTCACATTCATGCCCCGAGCGGGCCTCGAGTCCGGTGGCAGGTGCCGAGGAAATCACGACCGCGCGCGCCATGGCCATCGCTTCGAGCACCTTGTTCTGGATGCCACGGGCAATGCGCAGCGGCGCAACGATCACATCCGAATGGGCCAGATAAGGCCGCACGTCAGGCACGGTACCGGTGACGACCACACCCTCCCCCGCCAGCGCCTGCACCGCCGGCGCCGGGTTCATCCCGACGATCCAGAAGCGGGCGTCCGGCACCTGCGCTCGCACTTTGGGCAGCAGTTCGGTGGCAAACCACACCACGGCATCGACGTTGGGCCAGTAGTCCATCGCGCCCGTGAACACGATCACCGGGCCACCCGCCGGATACGGGCTGACGCCGCCATTGGCGGGCGAGAAATAATCGGAATCCACGCCGTTCTGCATGGCACTAATGCGCCCGGCAAGCTCGGGCGCAGCTTTGCGAAAAAGGTTAGCCTCGGCTTCGGTGACGAACACGCTGGCCTCGGCCCTGGCCGCGGCATCTCGCTCGAAAGCCAGCAAGCAGCGGCCTTCCCGACGATAAAGCCAGGACATCGGCCAGCGGCGATCATCGGCGTATTGGGTCCATTTGGCAGAATCGAGATCACAGAAGTCGATCACCCGATGGGACAAGCCCGGCGCGTCGAGGTACTGGGCCATCGGCCCCGAGAAGACGACCGCCTCGTGGATGCCCTCCCGGGCCACCACCTGCTTCACCCAGTCGGCGAGCTCGGCGTTGCGGTAGTACGGCACACTGAGGGCTTCGCCGGTGACGAGGCCGCGAAGGCTGGCGATCTTGGCGGTGCGCGGATCGAGCCGGATCACCCGGCTCTCCACGCACCACTCGGAGAGCTTGTCGATGTACTGGACGTCGTGCGGATGATCGACGAAGGTGCCGAGGAATATCCGGTGGCGCTTGGCCAGCTGGCGCAGGATGTTGAACGAACGGACCTTGTCGCCTTTGTTGGGCGGGTAGGGGATGCGATGGACCAGATAGAGCAGCGGAGTACGGACGTCAGCCACCGGCGATTACCCCAGATTGCGGACGATGTGCGGCCCGAGGGCGTTGGCCACACCCAGCGGCAGGCGTCGCCACATGGCGATGAAGGCACGGTACTTGGGATTCATCGGGTTGTTCTGGGGGACGGCGTCGCGTTTGTAGAGGCGGTACTCGTACGAGAGGGGCATCGGCTCGAAGCCCCAGTTCTTCTTGAAGCTGTAGGGGCCCGTTCCGATCTTGCTGCGGCCGTAGTCGAAGATTCGGTAGCCCTTGGCGCAGGCCCGGCGCATCAGCTCCCAGTACTTGAAATCGTTGGCGGCCAGATCACGGGCGGCGAGATCATCGCCCGCGTAGTAAGGCAGGACTTCGTCGCGGAAGTAGAAGGTCAGAACGGTGGAAAGAGGTTTGCCTTCGGCCGACGCGACAGTCATGACCTCGCAATCCTGCCCGAAAACCTTCAGCAGCGTTTCAAAGAAATGTTTCGGCAGCGCCGGGGTGCCGTGGCGCAGCACGTTGTCGGAATACAGCGCGAAGAAGCGATCCGCGTTGGGATCGACCTCGGCAATCAGACCGTTCTTGATGCCCTTGCGCACCATTGCCCGCTGCTTGCGCGGGATGGCCAGCATGTTGGCCTCTTCGTCAGGGAGAATCTCCTTGCGGAAAGTCACATAAAGTTCCTGGCGCGGCCAGTCGGCGTGACGCTCTCGCAGGTTACGGTATTCGAGATGCTGGACGCCGCACTTGCGGGCGAGCTCGTCGGCAGCGCTTTCGAGCGCGGCGAGCGCCTCGGCATCGGAGCCAGCTACGCCGCCATACACGGCAAAGGGCAGCGAGGTCATCGCATGGCCGAACAGCCGGCTCTTGACCTCGACCAGCGGGAGCACAGCGACGATCTGTCCGTCGCGCTCGGCAAGCAGGTAATGGGTGCGGTGGCGGAACACCGACTCCATGATGTCGCGCCATTCGATACGGTGGAAGAACGTGGCGTCGGGACAGGCAAAAACGAATTCGTTCCAGCGCGCAGAATCCCCCGCCACGAACGGGCGTACTTTGACAACAGATACCATTCCCGGAACCTTAGACTGAGGTGTGAAGTGCGGGGAGGAAGACTTCGTCCATGCGGCCCCAGGAGAAATCCTGGAGCAGGCGGGCGAGACGGGCTTCGGTTCGATCCAGATTCACGTAGTGCCGAAAGCGAGTCTTGGCGCTCGCCTCTTCGACGACCGGCTGCTCGGGATCAATCTCCCACGGATGGAAATAGAAGATTGCCGGACGGCGGTCTTCTTCGTTGAACTTGCGGATCGCCCAGGCGGACACCGGATAAGGCAAGAGCCGGAAATAACCACCGCCGCCCACCGGCCAGTTTCGGCCAAGACGCCTGACGGTGGTGATGGGTATCTCGACCAGCGCCTTGCCGACCGGATAAGGGTAGCGCGGCGCATCGGGTACGCCGTAGTGGTCATGTTTGACCGGGTAAACGCTGGAGCTGTAAGCGTAGCCAGCGGCTTCGATCACGCCATGAGCCCACGGATTGGACAGCCCGACCGAGAAACTCGGCGCCCGGTAGCCCTTCACCTCGCAGTCGGCGATATCTTCGAGCACTGCCTTGGCCAACTGGATGTCGGCCATAAAGGCTTCTGGCGTCTGGTCACTCGCACGCTGGTGGCCATAACCGTGACTGGCGATTTCGTGACCTTCCATGGCAATCAGGCGGATCAGCTTAGGATAGCGCTCGGCGATCCAGCCCAGGGTGAAGAAAGTGCCCTTGGACTCATGCTTGTGCATCAACTCGAGGATGCGATGCACGTTCCGTTCGACCCGGCACGGGGTGCTGTCCCAGCTTTCCTTCGGGAAATGCGGCGCCAACGCCGAGACCTGAAAGTAGTCTTCCACATCAATGGTGAGCGCATTGACGATGGAGCCGCCTTCGCGGGACATGGAATCCGTCATTTCGCCGACGCTCCACCTTCGGCGTCCGCCTCTTGCGGGACAGGCGCAGCCTTCAGCAATTGGCTGAGGGTGTTGAGCGTGGTGGACAAGGTGCGCTCCAGCAGCGCAAGACGCTCGTCGAAGCGAGTCATGTCGAAGGACGGACCTGCGTTGGCGAGGAGCTTTGCCGCGTCGGGATCGGCGAGCAGACGCTGCAGATCAAGGCCCGCGGAAACCGGTTGCACACCATCGGCCGGTGCGGCGGTGGTGGCCAAGGCGGTCGGGGTAACCTGCTCCTCACGCATCTCGGAGACGATCTGGTTCACCAATTCGACACCGACCCGACGCTGTTCGCCAAGGAAGGCGGCCAGCATGATGCGGTCGCACAGGGCGTTGATACGGCGTGGAATGCCCTGGCTGACGTTGTAGATCTCGCGCACGGCCTCCGGATCGAAGGCCGGATTTCCCTTCCAGCCAACGCACGCAAGGCGGTGCTCGACATAAGCCTGGGTTTCCTGAAGATCGAGCGGCCCAAGGTGATAAGAGGCGATGACCCGCTGGCGTAACTGGACCATCTCGGGGCTCTGCATGATGGCCCGGAATTCCGGCTGGCCGACCAGGAAGCTTTGCAGCAGCGCGTGATCTTCGAGCTGGAAGTTGGAAAGCATCCGCAACTCCTCGACCGCCTTTGGGGTGAGGTTCTGCGCTTCATCAACGATCAATAGCGCACGCTTGCCGGCAGCGGTGGTGCTGACGAGGAAGGCCTCGATGGCCAGCAGCAAATCACTCTTGGAAAGGTGCTTGCTGGGGATGCCGAACGACGCGGCCACCAGACGCAGAATGTCATCCGCGTCGATCTGGGTGCTCACCAGATTGGCAGCAACGATCTTCTTTGAGTCGAGCCTCTCGAGAAGGCTGCGTACCAACAGGGTCTTGCCGGCTCCAACCTCACCTGTGATGACGATGAAGCCTTCATTCTGGTGCAGGCCGTATTCGAGGTAGGCCATCGCCCGCCGATGGCCGCGGCTGCCATAGAAGAAAGAAGGGTCGGGGTTGAGCTGAAACGGCTTGCCCCGCAGACCGAAATAGGCTTCGTACATGACGTGCTCAGAATTGAATGAGAATCGACCCTATGAGGGCATTCTCGGTATAAGACGTCGCGCCGGAACCGTTGCTGTTACGCAATTTGACCGAAGCGGTAGTCCTGGGAGCCAGATTGGTCGCAAGCCCCAACGTGATGATGCGCGAACGGGAATCGAGCGAACTACTGCTGGTCGACGTGTATCCCGTGTGGCTTCGCAGTGTCGAAATGGACATGTTCGCCGAAGTGATCGGCGTGAGCCGGTGTTGGCCCAAAAGGGTAAGACCGACAGTCCGGATGTTGCTGCTGGTGCGAAGATCTTCGGTCAGCGCGAATTCACTCTCCGTCAGCGGCGCCCGATCAGACCGGAAACCCATCAGCGAAATCGAGTTGCGCGCACCGAAATAGGTGCCGCCGATCTGCAGACGACGATCGATATAGAAGCCGTTTGACGGCACATACTGACCATGCGCACCCGGGAAGGACGTGTCGATCAGCGCTTTCAGAAACACCGCCCGCTCTGCAGCATTTGGAAATAACCCGATCATGGACGGACTGGCCATGAAACTGGCGAACAGGGAGTCGTAGAGCGTCATGCTACTGAGAATGCTCTGACCGGGATTGCGCACGCCCTTCGAGTAAGCCCCCTGAAACGCCAGCTGGGCGTCGCGGTGGTCTGCATTGATGTTGTACCCCGTACCGAAGAACCGGTGTTCGACCGTGCCCGACACCTTGGTCCGCACCGTGGGGTTCCAGTCCACACCGCCACCGTAGATCGGGTTCGAGGTATCTGAAGCCGACTGATAGTTGTTGGACTCGGTACCGCCGATCGCTCGCACCGTGAGCTGCGGATCAATGGCATACGTGGCGGAGAAGCGGACAGACCGGACCTCAACGTTACGGGAATTGCTACGCTCGGTGTGACTGTCACTGAACGACAAGCCCCAGCCCAGCGCTCCGAGCGCGCGTGGATCCGATGCGTTCAAGGTCCATTGGTTGGTCACCATGCGACGGGCCACCGTCGAACTGGACTCTGATTCGCTGAGGGTATAGCGCGCCTCGACCGTGCCCGTACCGGCGAAACGCTCCTTGATGTACGGACTGGCCGTGAGGTAGCGCACTTCGGACCAGTTGTTCGAACCCAGCGCGCTATCCGCGCCTACCGGCCGGAAGGTATATATAGGCTGGCGCGAAACCGAAGCCAACAGATCAACGAACGCACGGTTCTCCCACGCGACGATGGTGCCAGATCCGTTTGCCAGAAACTGATTGGTGTTGTTCCGGGTGCCATTACCGTAAAACGTCGAGTTAACGCCGATGTTCAGGTTGCCCTTCATCCTCGCACTATTTGCGTCCAATCGGAGAGACGGATAGACCTGCGTGATCCATTCCGACTGTGCTTGAGAGGATGACGCGAGGCGGGAATTGTCGGTGATTGTTTCGGTAAGCCTCACCGACGGAACGAACGAAAACTGGCGTGGAGCAGACGCCTGCTCCTGAGCCATGACGGGCGCCGCCGCGGCGCCGAGGGCGGCACACAAGAGCGCCAACCGGCACATGGGCGTCGCCGGCATCGCACGGGTAGCGGAGGTCGTCACACGTCCTCCTTCGGAGCATGGCCATACCCGTAACCATAGCCGTAACCATAGCCGTAGCCATAGGAGCCCGCACCGGACTGCAGCGCCTTGTTCAGCAGCATCAACTTAACCGGGCAGCTCTCGATGGTCGACAGCGCCTGCCTGACTGCCGCCTGGGTGGTCTTGTTGGACTCCACCACCATCACGATCTGCCCCATGTGGGTGGCCAGCACGCGGGATTCCGTGGTGACCAGCAGTGGAGGCGAATCGAACACGATGATCCGGTCGGAGTAGCGCTCGGCCAGCTCTTCGAGGAGGTTGTTCATCACGTCGCTGGCGAGCAGTTCAGTGGCGCGCGGATGCGGCGTGCCAGCCGGCAACAGGTTCAGCTTCTCTATGTTGGTCTTGAGCATGACGTCGCTCAACTGGGTGCCCGGGTTGGTCAGCACATCCATCAGGCCCTTTTTGGGGGGCAACCCGAGGATGTTCAGCACCGAAGGACGGGACACGTCGGCGTCAATCAGCAACACCGTGTGATCCAGTTCCATGGCCATGCTGATGGCCAGGTTGATGGAGCTGAAGCTCTTGCCCTCACCGGGCAGCGAGCTGGTGATCATGATCAGGTTGGCGTTGTTGATCGCCGACGCACCCTTACCCTGAACGTTGCGCAGCAGCGGACGCTTGATGATCCGGAACTCGTCGCCGATCAGCGAACGGGGCGCGTTGGGAGTGACGATCCCGATAGACTGCAGGCGTTCCAGGTCAATTTCAATGTGCTTCGACACGCTTGCTGTCGAGGCCGGCTGGACTTTCTCCTGCGCGACAGGCTCCGACTGAACCGCCGTTTCGGGCTCGACGATCACCGGTTCGACGCGGGTCGGATGATCGGCGAAGGCCGAGGATGCGACGGTAACCCGCGCGGCCTGACCAGCATCGACCGGAGCCGGGCTTTCGTTATCGACCGGAGCGGAAGTTGCCTTCTGCAGCTGCTCAAGTCTCTCGACTGCTTTTTCAATAATGCTCATGTTCGCCTCTCAACCCACCCGTGCCAGCATCAGCCAAACAGTCATTGCGCCAAACAGACCTACAAGGGCGCCCACGCCACCTAGGAAGAAGACCTTGCTCCGCCGCTGGTTGCGCGCGCGGTCGGAGTCCCCGATCATGCTCACTGCACCGAGTACGGCCAGCCCGGTCACCTCGCGGAGCACCTGGGTATCCGAGAACACCGGCCTGATCTGACTGATCAGGAAGGACACGATCCCACCGATCAGCAGCGCTGCCAGCCCCGCTGCCGGCATCAGCAGCAGACGATTGGGTGCGGACGGCTTGCTCGGCACCGTCGGCGGATCGATCAGACGGAAGTCGGCCACGCCGGACGTTGCGCCCATCTCGACCGCCATGGTGGCGGACTCACGACGGGCCACGAGGGCGTCGTAGTTCTTCTTGTTGATGTCGTAGTCGCGATTGAGCTGGGTGAATTCGGTCTCGAGCTGCGGCAGGGTGCGCGACGCTGCGCCCAGCACCTGGAGCCGGGATTCATACTCGGACACACGGGCACGCAGCGACGCAACGTTTGCCTCGGCCTCGGCCAGTGAGAGGCGCATCTGCTGAAACACCGGATTCACGTTGCTCGACGAGCCGACCGAGGCGCCGGCACCGGATGCAGCCGCCGCTGCAGCCTTCCGACGTGCCTGGAGTTCGGCAGCCTTCTGCGACTCGAGCTCTTCGATCACCTTGCGGGCACCCACGACGTCCGGATGCTTGTCGGTGTACCTGAGCAGCAGGCCGTCGAGCGATTTCTTCATCGACTCGATCCGGTCGTCAAGCTCGGGCACCGGCATCGACGCCAACGAGGCGCTGGACATCTTCTCGGGCAGGGCAACGGATTCTTCGCCAGACAGCTGGCGCTTGAGAGCGTCGCGGGAATTCTCGGCCTCACGCAGGGCGAGCTTGGCCTGATTGAGCTGCTCGCTAGCCTCACTCATCTTGCGGAAGTAGTCCTGACCACCGGCACCGATGGTGCCCATGTTGCGGACCTTGTATTCCTTCAGGCGGTTCTCGGCTTCGATCAGCTTCTGTTCGTAGGCCTTGATCTGCTCTTCGATGAAGCGACGGGCGGTATCTGAATCCTTGCGCTTGTCGCCGAGGCCCGACTCCACGAAGATCGACACCATCGACTGCACGACGCGCTTGGCACGCTCCGGATCGGTATCGGAATACGCCAGCGTGTAGAGGTTGTCTCGGCCAGCATCGCGGATCTTCAGCGCCTTGGTGACGTTGGCGACCAGTGTCTCGCGGTCTTCCTTGGTCTTGGCCGCCAGATCAAGGTCGGCCATGCGGATCAGCTTCTCGACGTTGGGGCGGCTGATCAGTGTCCGGCTGAGGATTCCGATCTGCTGATCCACGTTCGGCTGGACGGCCAGCCCGGACATCAGCGGCTTAAGGATCGACTGGGTATCCACATAGACGCGCGCAGACGATTCGTAACGGTCAGGCAGCAGGTAGACAATCGCGGCGATGATTGGACCGATAATCCATGCCGCCGCCAAGCCCCACCAGCGGTAGAGCCACATGCCGCGGAGCGTCACCGACAACTGTCTTAGTATGTCTTCCATTGGGAGATTCCGAATGCATCCCCCCGGGACATTCCGGGGGGCAAATCACGAGTGGGTCAGAACCAGCTCTGGGGGATGATGAGAACGTCGCCCGGCTTCATCTCGATGTTGGCCGAAACGTCGCCACGCTTGACGAGATCCTTCAGACGAACCGAGTATTGCTTGTTGCCTTCAGCGGTGCGGAGCAGGGTGGCACGATTACCATCGGCGTAATCGGTAAGTCCATTGACAGAGATCATGACATCCAGCAGGGACATCTTCTGACGGTAGGCCAGGGTCTGCGGCTTGGCCGCCTCACCCAACACCCGGACCTGATGGGAGTACGGACCAACGAAGTTCGTCACGATGACGGTCACGACCGGATCGCGGATGTACTTGCCAAGCGCCTGCTCAATCTCGCGGGCAAGGGTGCTCGCGTCGCGACCAGCAGCCGGCAGATCCTCAACCAGGGGCGTGGTGATCTTGCCATCCGGACGCACCGGAACCGTCATCGACAGTTCGGGGTTACGCCAGACAACGATATTCACAGTGTCACCGGGTCCGATCTGGTAGGAATATTCGCTCGCATCGGCAGTCACCGGCGCTGGCGGATAAGTGGTTGCGCACCCTGCCAGACCGGCGATGGCGCAAGCCAGCAAGCCGTTCTTCAAATAGCGTTTCATGAGGTACTTCCCCTGGATACGGCCAAAATTTCAGCCTGTGAATGATAACGGGCGGATATTACGGCAGCGCGCGAATCCGCCCGGAGAAAAACGTCACGACACCCCAAAAAGGGGAACATGACTGCGCCATCAATTTGGCTGAATATTTCTGCGGGAATCTACCCGGCGCGGATGATACCGGCTCCGGGCAACATTTTCTGTCAGAAAGACCACCGAGCTTCGGTATAGACCCGGTCGCGATCCGCATAGCGGCCGAAGATGCCGCTCGCAGGGCCACCGAAGGTGTCAACGCCAAACACGACACGCACGCTCTTGCTTGCAGACCAGATCAGCTTGGGACGGAACATGAAGTCGTTACGGTTCAGCATCGACACGTAAAGCGCTTCGGCCTGCCAGTTCTTGGCGAGCCGGGTGTTAACCAGCACGCTGGCTCCACCTTCGGTCCGCTCAAAGCCCGTGCGGGTATCGAAATCAAGCATGCGACGGGCGAAATATTGCAGATTTACTCGCCCATCGTTGAAGGCGGGAATATCCACCCCGACCACGTAATCCATTGTGTCCTGGTCGACCAGGCCATTGGGCGCAGCCAGTGGATTCTGGGTGTTGAACTTGCGACCACCGGAGCGAACGGCCTCGCCTTTCAACACGAACTCGCCAAAATCCTTGGTCACGGTGCCGCCAACCTGGCTGATCCGCTCGTGACGCGGCTGGAACTCGGCCTGCCCACCCGAGAGGCCGGTGAAATAGAAGGTCTGGGCCACATCCATGCTGCGGTAGTAGAAAGCGGACAGATCCCATCCACCAACCATTCGCGAAAGGCGTCCGCCCCAATTGGTATTGCCAAGGGAGTTGTCCGGCTTGGCTTCGCCCAGCACCTTCGCATCGCGGGGCAGTGGATAAAACTCGGCCCCCGGCTTGCCGATCTTGTCGTAGCTGGGCACGGGAATCCAGATCAATTCGGCGTGGGTTTCGCCAAAGTAGTATTCGGCGCGGGTCGCCCACTGGGGAATCCGCAGCTGCTCGAAATCTGGCAGGAAGAAGGTGCGCAGATCCCGGGCCGAGACAACGTCGGCAAAGAACAGCCCAACCATCTCACCCCAAACGATATGCTGACGACCGAAGCGGAAATCCACGTCGCCCAACGAGAAGTCGGCGTAGGTTTCGCGCAGGTCGAACTGATATTGCTGATCTCGCCGCACCGCATCCGGATAGAAGCCCGAATCGATGGCAAATACGGCGTCGGCGTCGGCACGGCCGGAGACCTTCCACTTGACGCTGTCACCGCCGGTGGCCGACACCTCGGCACGGGAACGGGCCATGGACCAGTGATCCTGGCCGCCATATGTGCGGGCCAGATCGAACTGAAGGAAGCCCGTCGTCTTGACGCCGCTCTCTCCCGCCACATCATCAAGCCCCAGATCGTCGTCGGCGGCGGCTGCCCCGCAGTAGAGCATCATCGACAAAACGACCGCACTGCGGCGAAGCTTTGGTTTACAGCTGTCCATTTCCTACCTTCCCCTTGAAATTCATGAATGGCCGGACGTGCCCCAGGCGTCCGCCCACGGTTCATCAGGCGCGATATGGAACAAAGCGCCAGGTGCCGTTGAGTTTGAGCCCGAGTTTGGTGGGCTGACCGTCTTCCATCCGAACCTGCTGGACGGCGCGGCTCATCACTTGCTTGTCGTGAGTCGAAAACACGAAAGTCGTCTTGCAATCCTCGTTGATGCGCTGCATCAAATCAAGAATGCTCTTGCCGGTGTTCTTGTCCAGGTTGGCGGTTGGCTCATCGGCCAGCACGACCTTGGAGTGCGTCACCAACGCCCGGGCAATCGCCACCCGCTGGCGCTGGCCGCCCGACAGCTGGTTCGGGCGATGGTGCGCGTACTTCGCCAACCCAACCAGCTTGAGGTAATCATTCACCCGCGCGCGACGCTCTTCTTTACTGACCTCCGGCATCTGGAGGAGCGGGTACTCCACATTTTCCTCGGCCGAAAGCACCGGCAACAAATTAAAGGTCTGGAAGATGAAGCCGATGGTCCTCGCACGGATGTTGGCGAGTTCGTCGGGGGTTTGCCCGGAGACGTCCTTTCCCTCGATCAGCACCCGGCCCTCGCTAGGCGTATCGATACAGCCCATAATGTTGAGGAGCGTGGATTTGCCGCTCCCCGATGTCCCAGCGATGACCATGAAGTAACCTTCCTTGACATCTAGGGTGACCTTCCTCAGCGCATTGACGTCCTGATCACCGAGACGATAGATCTTGCTGACATCTTCGATCCTGATGATCGTCTTCGGGTCCGTCGTCGACGGTTCCCCCGCACTGTCGTCGCGGATTGTTTGCATCGCCTCACCGGTCTATGTTGTTTGCTTTCAAAGGATAACACTATGAGCTTCAAATTTTGCCCTTCGAGCTGCCGGTCTCGGCTCCTCGGCGCTGCGCTTGCAGCCCTTGCGCTGCTGACCGGCGGGCCGGCGCGGGCCGACGATGCCGCCGTGGATCAGGCCAAGTCCATCGTCGCCAAGGCCGACGAAATCCGGTTTCCGCGGGATGGCTTCCAGGTCTACATCGATATTTCGTCGGTGAGCGCGGGCGAGCCGGCCGATGATCGCAAGTACCGCATTCTTTCCAAGGGCAATGAGAACACCATCGTTCAGACCCTCGAGCCCGCCACCGACAAGGGACAAGCGATGCTGATGCGCGGTCGTGACTTGTGGGTCTTCATGCCCAACGTGTCGCAACCCGTCCGCCTGTCCCTGTCCCAGCGGCTCACTGGACAGGTGGCCAACGGCGATCTGGCCCGCGCCAATTTTTCGGGTGATTACGAACCAAAGATCCTTCGCACCGACACAGTCGACGGCGAGAAGATGCACGTGCTCGAGCTGACCGCCGTTGACCGCGGGGTCACCTACGCCAAGGTGCTGTACTGGGTCCGCCAATCCAATAACTGGCCCTACAAGGCCGAGTTCTACTCGCTCTCCGACCGCCTGCTTAAGGTGTGCCGCTACGAGAAGTTCAAGGATCTGGGCGGACGTGTGCGTCCCACCCAGCTGATCATGGAAGACGCCCTGAAAAAGGGGGAGGTGTCGACCCTGCGTTACTCACAGATGTCAGCCAAGGATCTGCCTGATCGCGTCTTCACCAAGCAGTACATGGACAAACTCAACCGGGTCGATTGAGCTCAGGCGAAGTTTGAATCTCCTGCTGCGGGCGGCACTTCCAGCCCCAGCAGGATTGTCACTGCAGCCGCTTCCAGGTCGGCAACACGCCCATCGGTCGCAGGCAGCGCTAGGCGGCGCAGGACACCGCTGATCCGCACATCCAGCCCTTCCCCGTCTATACCCACCACCGCCACACCAGGCGGAACCTGACGCTCCAGCCGGGCCACGAGCCCCGCCTCGGCAACCGGATCCAGCACCGCGGCCGGTGCCTGGGCAGCGATCCAGCCCATCCGGCCAAAGCCACCGACGAAACGCGCCCTGTCCGGCTCCAGACGGAAGAACCGGAAATCCCCCAGCTCGAGATACAGCGCGGATTCCGGGTTGTAGCGCACGAAGCGCTGACGCGACGCCTCATCCAGATCAACCGGCTGCACCCGGCCAAGCAGGGTCAGGCGAGCCCGCGCAAGGTTCATGCCCTCCCCTTCCGTCACCAGCAGGCTAGCCCGCGGGTCAGCCAGCAGGTTGCGCGTGTGCTCGGCAAGCCCGCTGATAAGGAACACCGGCCGGCCCGATGCATCCGCAACAAAGGGCACGGCGCTCACGAAAGGAAAGCCTGGCATCGCCACAGAATGGGTGCCCAGCGCCCCGCTGCCACTCTGACGCAGCAGGGCACGGACCTCGGCGTAGTCGATCTTCACTGCCGCTGACGGCGCGCCTCGAAGAGGCACAGGCCGCTCGCTACCGACACGTTGAGGCTCTCAACCGTGCCGTACATCGGAATGCTCACCAGCTCGTCGCAGGTCTCCCGGGTCAGGCGGCGCAGGCCGTCACCCTCGGCACCCAGTACCCAGGCGATGGGGCCCTTCTGGTCGACGGTGTAGATCGACTTGTCTGCCTCGCCAGCCGCGCCCAGCACCCACACGCCGGCATCCTGCATCTCGCGCAGCGCGCGGGCCAGATTGGTGACGGTGATGTATGGGACGGTATCTGCCGCGCCGCTCGCTACCTTGACCGCGGTGGCGTTGAGGCCGACAGCCTTGTCCTTGGGCGCAATGACCGCGTGGGCACCTGCGGCATCCGCCACCCGCAGACAGGCCCCGAGATTGTGGGGATCCTGGATACCATCGAGCACCAGTAACAGCGCCGGCTCGGTGAGGCCGTCGAGGACGTCGGCGAGCTTCAACTCCTTGCGACGACCGTCTATACGCGCGACCACGCCCTGATGGCGGCGGGTGCCGACCATCTTGTCGAGACGCTCTCCGTCGGTCGGGATCAGGCGCGTGCCGAGCTGCTCGGCGTGACGGACGAGATCACGAGCCCGAGGATCGTTCCGCTTGGCATCGGTGAAGATCTCGAAGATGGCCTCCGGATCATGGCGCAGCTTGGCGAGGATGGCGTGAAAGCCGTAGATAAGGCGAGAACTGGCGGTGTTATCAGACACGTTTTGCTTTCTTTTTGGCTGCACCCGAAGCGGACTTACGGGGTTTGGCGGTCTTGGAGACGGACTTTAGACCGCTGCTGGCCTTTGGTTTGGCACGCTTGGGCTTGGCGGCAGGTTTCGTGGCATCCTGTTTCACCGCGGGCTTGGGGGTCGACTTGCGAGCACGCGACTGCGGTTCGACTACCGGCGCAGCGACGACGGTCTCGACCTCAGTCTCGATCCGACGACGCAGCCCGGTGGTTGCAGCAGCAACCGGCTCGAGGGTTTTCTGCGCCTGATCGCGGGCGGTCTTGCCAACCCGCTCGGTAGCGCGGGATGGGGCCGTGATGATCCGGAAGTCGATCTTGCTGGCTTCCATGTTCACTCGTACCAGCTGCACCCGGACCCGGTCCGACAGGCGGTAACGTTCGCCAGTCCGCTCGCCCACCAAGCTGTGATGGGCATCGTCGTAGTGGAAGTAGTCGTTCCCAAGGTCGGAAATGTGCACCAAGCCTTCGACGAATACGTCGTCCAGAGCCACGAAAAGGCCGAAAGGTACCACCGCCGAAACGCTGCCGTCGAACTCTTCGCCGATGCGATCCTGCATGTAATAACACTTGAGCCAGTTTTCAACATCCCGGTCGGCCTCGTCGGCACGCCGCTCGGTCATCGAGCAATGCATGCCAATAGCTTCCCAGTCGCCGGCGTCCTGTGCCGGCACATAGCGCTCACCCTTCAGCACAGCCTTGATCGCTCGGTGGACGAGCAGGTCGGGATAACGGCGGATCGGCGAAGTGAAGTGAGTGTAGGCGTCGTAAGCCAGGCCGAAGTGACCAACGTTGTCGGGGCTGTAAACAGCCTGACGCAGCGAGCGCAACATCACGGTCTGGAGTAGCTGCAGATCCGGACGCCCCTGAATCTGTTCGAGCAGACGTGCGTAATCGCCAGCCTTGGGCTCTTCGCCGCCACCCAACTGGATGCCAAACTCGGCGAGGAAATCCCGCAGCTTGGCCAGTTTCTCGGGCGTCGGGCCTTCATGAACCCTGTAAAGGGCCGGGTGCTCATTGGCCTGAAGGAAATCCGACGCACACACATTGGCCGCCAACATGCATTCCTCGATCAGACGATGAGCGTCATTCCGGCTCTCGGGCACTATCTGGGCGATCTTGCCGTTGTCGTCGAAGATCATCTTGGTTTCCTGCGTCTCGAAGTCGATCGCGCCACGCTTGGCACGGGCTTTCAGGAGCACGCGGAAGAGCTTGTCGAGGTTCTGCAGATGAGGCAGCAGTTCGCCGATCACCTCAAGGGCGGATGGATCGTTGTCGTACAGCGCTGCAGCCACCTGATTGTAGGTGAGGCGCGCCTTGGAGAACATCACGGCAGGGTAGAAGCGGTACTGCTTGACCACGCCTGTCTGCGAGATCGCCATGTCGCACACCATGCACAAACGCTCCACCTGCGGGTTGAGCGAGCAGAGGCCGTTGGAAAGCTTCTCCGGCAGCATTGGAATCACCCGCCGCGGGAAATACACCGAATTGCCCCGATCATAGGCCTCACCATCGAGGGCAGAGCCGACGGTGACATAGTGCGAGACATCGGCGATTGCCACCACAAGACGGAAACCCCGCCCCTGCCGCTCGCAGAACACCGCATCGTCAAAGTCACGGGCGGTCTCGCCGTCGATGGTCACCAGCGGTAGCTGGGAGAGGTCCTCCCGATCTTTCCAGTCCATCTTGCGGACTTTTTCCGGGAGTTTTCGCGCCTGCGCCTTGGCCGCGCTGGAGAATTCGTAAGGTAGCTCGTGCTTGCGAAGCGCAATCTCGATCTCCATCCCCGGGTCGGCGTAGTTACCAAGCGTTTCAACGATACGGCCGACCGGCTGGGCGTAGCGTGTGGGCTGCTCGACGAGCTCGACCACCACCACCTGCCCCGCCAATGGCTTGACCTTGCTCTTGCCCGACGCCAGCAGGATCTCCTGCGAGATGCGACGATTTTCCGGCACGACGAGGGTCACACCGTTTTCGACGAGCACACGGCCGACGATACGGGTATTGGCCCGCTCCAACACCTTCACCAGCTTGCCCTCCGGGCGACCACGACGGTCCTGCCCGGCGACGCGGACCATCACCCGGTCGCCGTGAAGCACCTCCCGCATCTCGTTGGGACCGAGGAAGATGTCCGGGTGCTCGTCGTCGGTCACGACGAAGCCATAGCCATCCGGATGGCCCTGTACGGTGCCGCGAATCAGGTCAGCCTTGGCAGGCAGCAGATAGGCGCCACGCCGGTTGCGCATGACTTGCCCATCGCGCTCCATGGCGCGCATGCGGCGTTCGAAGAACTCGAGTTCGTCCGGAAGGATATCGAGTGCCGTAGCCACGTCGGAAAACGGTAACGGCACGCCGTGCTCGGCGAGAATCTGGACAATGAATTCACGACTCGGTAGCGGGAAATCGTATTTCTGGATTTCACGCTCGAAATAGGGGTCGCTGCGACGCAGCTTACTCAGTTTGTTGATGTTCTTGGACTTATAAGTTGACACGTGTTCTTTCTAATCTATAATGGCGCCTTCGCTGCCCAGATGGCGAAATTGGTAGACGCGCTAGTTTCAGGTACTAGTGCCGCGAGGCGTGGAGGTTCGAGTCCTCTTCTGGGCACCAAGTTCCAGGAAAGCCGATCGATTTTCGATCGGCTTTTTGTTTTTGTACTTTCGTCTCCGCGCGCAGCAAAAAGCACTCGACGCACGTACCCCATGCCACGCCCATCGGGGCCTGGTCAAACGGCAGGTGAAGGTCACGGGAGATTTGCATTCGCATTAGACTTGTCTATAATAGCGGCTTCGCTGCCCAGATGGCGAAATTGGTAGACGCGCTAGTTTCAGGTACTAGTGCCGCGAGGCGTGGAGGTTCGAGTCCTCTTCTGGGCACCAGAATACTCAATAAAGCCGATCAATTTTTTGATCGGCTTTATTGTTTTCCAGCACACAATCGTATTACTACACCACGTCGGCGGCGAATAACTGCCCTTCTGGAGCCGCGGGCTTCTTGCAGAGGGATATACAGAAACTTGTGCCCTGCCCCGAAGCCCGACTGGGCCACAAGACAGGGCGAATTTATCCGCAGAACGATCAAGCGCCGAAGGGATGGCGCTTGAGAATGGTTTCGTCCCGCTCGGGACCGGTCGAGATCACGTCGATCGACACCTCGCAGATTTCCTCGATGCGGTGCAGGTAAGCACGCGCTTCCGACGGCAATGCATCCCAGGTCTGGGCGCCGAAGGTCGTCCCACTCCAGCCCGGCATGACCTCGAGGATCGGCTCACAACGAGCAACCTCTTCAGAGCCCATCGGCAGCAGGTCGATGCGCTTGCCGTCGAGCATGTAGCCAACGCACAGCTTGAGCTCCGTCAGGCCATCAAGCACATCCAGCTTGGTGATGCACAAGCCGGACACACCATTGATGATGATCGAGCGCTTCAGCGCAGCCAGATCGAGCCATCCACAGCGACGCTTACGCCCGGTCACCGTGCCAAACTCACGGCCGACGGTGGACATCTGATAACCCGGCGTACCGGCGGTCTCGAAATCCAGCTCGGTCGGGAACGGTCCACCGCCGACACGGGTGCAGTAGGCCTTGGTGATGCCCAGCACGTAATGCAGACGGCCCGGGCCCACACCAGACCCAGCCGCAGCCTGACCGGCCACACAGTTGCTGGAAGTGACGAACGGGTAGGTGCCGTGGTCGATATCGAGCAGCGTGCCCTGGGCGCCTTCGAACAGCAGGTTGCCACCGCTCTTGTTGATGGCGTACAGGTCGGCCGACACGTCGGTGACCATCGGCAGGATCTCCTGCGCGTCCGCCATCGCCTGGTCGAATTCGGTCTGGAAATCGACCGGCTCGGCGCCCAGATACTGGGTCAGCACGAAGTTGTGATATTCGAGGTTCTCGGCCAGCTTCTCGGCGAAGCGCTTCGGATCGAGCAGATCGTAGACGCGCAGCGCACGACGAGCAACCTTGTCTTCGTAGGTGGGGCCAATGCCCTTGCCGGTAGTGCCGATCTTGGCGCCAGCACTCTTCTTGGCTTCACGGGCACGATCAACCGCCGAGTGGTAGCCGAGAATCAGCGGACAGCCCGGGCTGATCTTGAGGCGCTCACGTACCTTGATGCCGCCCTCCTCCAGCCCGCGCACCTCGGCCAGCAGATGATGGACGTCCAACACCACGCCATTGCCGATAAAACACTCGACACCCTCGCGCACGATGCCCGACGGCACCAGGTTGAGCTTGTATTCGGTGGTACCGACGACCAGCGTGTGGCCCGCATTGTGACCACCCTGGAAACGGACCACGCCCTGGGCCTGATCGGTGAGCCAGTCAACAATCTTGCCCTTTCCCTCGTCGCCCCACTGGGTGCCAACAACCACTACGTTCTTTGCCATTTATTCATCTCCCTGAAGCGGTTCAACCTGCCAGGCACCGCCCCGCAGAACAAGACGCCGGTCACAGCCGGCCTCACGCCACGTGCCTTCATGGCCGGGCAATTCAATCGTCACACTCTCCCCAGTGGCACGCAGACCCGCCACCGCGTCGGCAAAACCCTGCTCGCCTGCATCCCGGGCGAGGATCGAACCCGCCGGCTCCGGATCGGCAACCTGGGTAGCCAGTTCACGCAGATCGAGGCTGAACCCAGTGGCTGGACGGCCTCGCCCGAAGGCACGGCCCACGCTGTCGTAACGACCGCCGAGCGCCAGCGCGACGGGGGAATTGCCGCCGTAGGCCGCGAATACCACGCCGCTGTGATAGTGATACCCGCGCAGATCGGCCAGATCGAAGCTGATCGGCAAGCCTTGCAGACGGGTCGCGAGTCCCTCAAGGTCGGTCAGCGCAGTCTGGATATCCGGATCGACCGGCATGATCTCGCGCGCCTTGGCAAGCACCTCTGCACCACCGTAGAGCGTCGGCAGCGCAAACAGCGCCGCGCGCAGGTCGGCCGGAACGGGCGCAAGTAGATCCCGCAGGCCAGGAAGATCCTTCGCCTGCAGGCAGTCGAAAAGCGCCTCTTCCTGCTGCGGCAGCAGACCGGCCTTGCCCGCCAGCGCCTTGAACAGCCCGACGTGCCCCAGATCGATGCGGGACGTACCCACACCAGCGATCTGAAGGGTTTCCGCAAGCAGACGGATCACCTCCGCGTCGGCTTCAATGCCTGAATGACCGTACAGCTCGGCCCCCAGCTGGAGAGGCTCACGGGTGGCGGTCAGGCACGACGGCATCGCATGAGCAACACTGCCGCAATAACACAGACGTGCGACACCCTTGCGATTGAGCAGGTGCGCATCGATCCGCGCAACCTGCGGCGTGATGTCGGCGCGCACGCCCATCGTCCGGCCGGAAAGCTGGTCGACGAGTTTGAGCGTCTTGAGATTCAGATCCTGGCCGGCGCCGGTCAGCAGCGACTCGAGATATTCGAGCAGCGGCGGCGCGACGAGTTGATAGCCGTTCAGGCGGAACGCATCGAGGAGACGACGGCGCAGATCTTCCAGTTTTGCCGCCTCGGCGGGCAGAGCGTCCTGGATGTATTCGGGTAGAACCCAACGCAACATGGGTAAAGCGCCTCAGGAAAAAACCAACAAAATGACGAGGCCGAGAAGCATCGAACCAAGACCGACAAAGCGGATTTGTCCATCCGCCAGTCGAATCAGACGAGCAAAGGTTTCACGCCAAGTGGCTGGGGCTACGAAGGGGATGATGCCTTCCAGCACCAGCATCAACGCAAACGCCAGGATCAGGGAACGCCCCATTATTTCCCGTTCTTGCCGCTCTTTGCCGAATCGGATGAGGCCGGTGCACGACCACCCGCCGACTTGAGATACTTGAAGAAATCGGAATTCGGTTCGATCACCATCACGTCCGACTTGTTCTTGAAGGTGCTCCGGTAGGCCTCGAGGCTGCGATAGAAAGCGTAGAACTCTGGACTCTGCCCAAAGGCCTGGGCATAGATCGCCGAAGCGGCGGCGTCGCCCTCCCCCTTGATCTTTTGGGCATCACGATACGCTTCGGCGAGGATCACCTCACGCTGCTTGTCTGCGTCAGCCTTGATCTTTTCGGCCTCGGCGCCGCCCTGAGAGCGCAGCTCGTTGGCGACACGCTTCCGCTCAGCTTCCATCCGGCGATAAACGGATTCGGACACCTCGGCCGGCAGATCGACGCGTTTCAGGCGCACATCAACAATCTGCACGCCGATCTTGCGGGCGTCCAGATCCGCCTTGATGCGCATCTCGTCCATGATCTTGTCGCGTTCGCCAGATACCACCTCGTGCACGGTGCGCTTGCCGAACTCCTCGCGCAGGCCCGCATTGACGGTCTGCTCCAGGCGGGTCTTGGCGCGGGTTTCATCGCCGCTCACCGAGATGTAGTAGAGCTTGGGATCGACGATCCGCCACTTCACGAAAAGATCGACCAGTACGTTCTTCTTCTCGGACGTAATGAAACGCTCCGGTTCCGACGTATCCAGCGTGAGGATGCGCTTGTCGAAATACCGCACGTTCTGGATGAGCGGAATCTTGAAGTGAAGGCCCGGCTCACTGATCTGCCCCTTGACCTCGCCCAACTGGAAAACCAGCGCGTACTGGCGCTGATCGACCGTAAAAAGGCTCATCGAGAGGATCGCGAAGACAAACAGGCCGACGCCTGCAAAGAATGGAAGTCGGTCACGCATCAGCGATCTCCCCGCTCACGGTTGCGGGCGGATTCCCGGGTACGCGTTTCGCCCGAAAGGGCATCCGGTCTTGGCGGCGCGGCCCCCTCGACCACGGCAGGCATCTGGGCCGGACGCGACACGGCCGATGCCGGATCGCCGGCTGTAGCAGCCTGAGTCTGGGCAGCGGTAGCCTGAATCAACTTGTCGAGCGGCAGGCTCAACAGGTTGCTGCTGCCCTTGGTATCAACAAGCACCTTGGAGGAACTGCTGAGGATCTGCTGCATGGTGTCGAGATACATGCGCTGACGGGTGACGTCGGGCGCCTTGGCGTATTCGGTGTAAATCTGTTTGAAGCGCGAGGCGTCACCTTCGGCCTGGGCAACTACCCGACCCTTGTGAGCGTCAGCCTCTTCCATAAGGCGCGATGCCGCACCACGGGCGCGGGGAATCACATCGTTGGCGTAAGCCTGGCCCTCGTTCTTCTGGCGTTCGCGATCCTGGCCTGCTTTCACGGCATCGTCGAAAGCCGACTGTACCTGCTCCGGCGGCTGAGCGTTCTGCATCGTCACCTTGCTCACCTGGATCCCGGTCGCGTAGCGGTCGAGAATGTCCTGGGTGAGCTTTTGTGCGTTTGCAGCCACCTGCTCACGCCCTTCGTAGAGCACGAAGTCCATCTTGCTCTTGCCGACGATTTCGCGCACCGCGGTCTCGGCGGCCTGGATCACCGAGTCATCGGCATTGCGATTGTTGAACAGATACTGCTGCGGATCCTTGAGGATGTACTGCACCGCAAACTGGATGTTCACGATGTTCTCGTCATCCGTCAGCATCAAGGCTTCCTTGAGCACCTTGTTGCGCTCGGAACCCCGGTAGCCGATCTCGACGGTACGCACCCCGGTAAGGTTCACCAGCTCGTGGGTCTGGATCGGATAAGGCAGGCGCCAGCGCAGGCCTGGATCGGTTGCTTCGACGAAGCGGCCGAACTGCAGCACGATTCCGCGCTGACTCGCATCGACGATGTAGAAACCGCTTGCCAGCCAGATCACGCCCGCAAATGCGGCGATCAGGCCGATACCGCCGCCAAACTGTCGGAAGTTCATCTCGGGCAGACGATTGCCGCCATCTCCACCCGACCCTCCGTTGCCCGGGCCACCGTTACGCCCGAACATGCCGGACAACCGCCGGTTGAAGTCGCGCCAGATCTCTTCGAGATCGGGCGGCCCCTGATTGTCGCCGCCGCCGCGATTGTCGCCGCCGCCGCGATTGCCCCATTTGGGATCGTTGAGAGACATGAGGATGCCTGAGATCACAGTGATAATCCGCTCCGGGAATGGTTGAAGCCCGGCCCCTTTAAAATGGTTCCGGACTTTCCGATGCAGCAGCCAAGGCTGCCTTGTGTTCCAGCGCCACGTTGGTCAGAACCTCACGCAGCAACTCGAGCCCTTCGCCGGTGCGGGCGCTGAGCAAAACGCGCGTGATCTTACCACAAGCGTCCTGCTGAACCTCCGCACTCGCCAGCGTGGCGTCGATCTTGTTCCAGATCTGGATCTGCGGAAGGGTGCCTGCCCCGATCTCTTCCAACACAGAATTGACCGCAGCAATCTGCCCTTCCCGATCTTCACTCGCAGAATCCACCACATGCAGCAGGAGATCGGCGCTCGCCGTTTCCTCAAGCGTTGCATGAAAGGCAGCCACCAGCGAATGCGGCAGATCACGGATGAATCCGACCGTATCGGACAGCACGATGTTCCCGGCCTCGCCCAGAAAAAGTCGCCGGGAGGTGGTATCCAGGGTTGCAAACAACTGGTCGGCCGCATACGCGCCCGCCTTGGTGAGGGCATTGAACAGCGTGGACTTGCCCGCGTTGGTATAGCCGACCAGGGAAACAGACAGTACATCCCGTCGCTCCCGCGCGCGTCTGCGCACCGAGCGCTGGCGTTCGAGCTTGGCGAGCCGATCCTTCAGGAGCTTGACGCGCTCGCCCAGCAGCCGGCGGTCGGTTTCGAGTTGCTTTTCACCCGGGCCCCGCAGGCCGATACCACCCTTCTGGCGCTCAAGGTGAGTCCAGCCCCGTACCAGGCGGGTGGACAGATGTTGAAGCTGGGCGAGCTCGACCTGGAGCTTGCCCTCGTGACTCTTGGCGCGAAGCGCAAAGATGTCGAGGATCAGCGCTGAGCGATCGACAACCCGGCAGTCGAGCTTGCGCTCAAGATTGCGCTGCTGTGCAGCGGTGATGTCGTGGTTGAAGATGACGATGTCGGCATCGTTCATCTGGGCCACCAAGCCGATTTCCTCGGCCTTGCCCTTACCAACGAAGTGAGCGGGATCAGGCGCCTGGCGCCGTCCCTGGACGACACCCACAACCATGGCTCCGGCACTTTGCGCCAGTAGCGACACTTCAGAGAGACGCTCTTCTATCCCGCCCTGACCGAAATCGACTTGAACGAGGATTGCCCGCGTACCCGAGGCCGGCCGTTCAAACATGCCGGGCCCCGGATTCATGTTGGCCGCGAACGGGCCCGATCATCAGCCCGATCAGCTTGCGGCCTCGTTCTGTTCCTGCTGGATATTGACGGGGCGGGCCGGCACAACGGTGGAGATGGCGTGTTTATAGACCATCTGGGTGACGGTGTTCTTCAGCAGGACGACATACTGGTCGAAGGATTCGACCTGACCCTGCAGCTTGATACCATTCACGAGGTAGATCGAAACCGGCACGTGCTCGCGCCGCAGAGCGTTAAGAAATGGGTCTTGAAGGAGTTGCCCCTTGTTGCTCATGGTAGAACCTCTATGGTTGTAATTTTGAATAATTATAGTGCGATTTGCTGCAGTGCCACATCGGCACCGAGGATCGCAGTTGGTGTGGAAATCGGTTCGTCAATCCCTATTGACGTAGGGGTTGCGCGAAGACCTGAATTGTATCCTCAGAGGCGTCCCCTGCAGTTTGAACGCCTCTTGGAAGGTGCGTTCCAGGTAGCGAGTATATGACGCGGACACGTTGTCGAGCGCACTGCCGTGCACCACGATTACCGGCGGGTTCATCCCGCCCTGATGTGCGTAGCGCATCTTGGGACGGAAACCGCCATGACGCGGAGGCTGCTGCTTGAGCACCGCATCGAGCAGCAGACGCGTGAGCTTCGGGGTGGCCAGCTTGGTCATCGCCGCTGCATAGGCGCCATCGACAGCCTTCAACATTGGCACGATGCCCTGCCCCTTCAATGCCGAGACGTAGAGGAAGCGAGCAAAGCCCAGAAAGGGGAGCTTGCGGTCGATGTCTTCCTTGATGCGCTGGCGGCGGTAGTCATCCACCGAATCCCATTTGTTGACCGCGACGACCAGCGCTCGGCCAGCCTCGACCACGAAACCGCCGATGTGGGCGTCCTGATCGGAGATCTCCTGACTGGCGTCGAGCACCAGCACCACCACGTTGGCCTGTTCGACAGCCTGCAGCGTCTTGATGACCGAAAACTTCTCGACAGCCTCGAAGACCTTTCCGCGCTTGCGCAGACCCGCAGTGTCGATCAGCGTGTAGTGCTGACCGTTGCGTTCGAACGGGACCTCAATGGCGTCACGAGTGGTGCCAGGCATGTCGAAGGCGATCACCCGCTCCTCGCCGATAAGCGTATTGACCAGGGTCGACTTGCCCACATTGGGACGACCGACGATGGCAACCCGCGGCCCGGCCCCCACCGGATCATCGTCTTCCGGATCCTGCGGGAAGCTTTCCAGAATCAGTTCCATCAACGCATTGACGTTGTCGCCATGGGCTGACGAGATGCACAGCGGATCACCCAGGCCTAGCTGATGGAATTCGGCGGAGATCATCGCCCGGTTCATGCCTTCCGCTTTATTCACGACCAGGAAGGTCGGACGGCCGGCACGGCGCAGACGGGCAGCGATCTGCTCGTCGTGGGGGGTCAGACCGCTACGGGCATCCACCATGAACAGCAACGCGTCGGCTTCGGCGATGGCCTGCTCGGCCTGCTTGGCCATTTCGTGGACGATGCCGTCCTTGGCCACCGGGTCGAAACCGGCGGTATCCACCACGAGGAATTCCCGCTCCGCAGCACGCCCGAGGCCGTAGCGGCGATCACGGGTGAGCCCCGGAAAATCCGCTACAAGGGCATCCCTGGTCTTGGTGAGACGGTTGAACAGCGTAGACTTGCCCACATTGGGGCGTCCAACGAGGACGAGGGTCGGTTTCACGCGGCGACTCCGTTATTGAACGCCGACGGCGGCTACATTGCCGTCACGCGTCTGGATGACGACGCTGCCACCTGCACGTTGCGGGTCGGCGATGATGGGGCTTGAAGCAGGACGCACTCGCCCCACCACCCTGCCATCGTCCTTGCGCAGCAGATGGACATAGCCTTCGGTATCGCCGACGACCACGTAATCGTTGATGATGCGCGGCCGGCCGGTACCGCGACCGGCAAGCTGGTCCTGCTTCCAGGCACTCGCACCGCTGCCGATGTCGAGGGCCAGCACGGCACCCTTCTCGTCGGTCACAAAAACTTGGCTGTCGTCCAGATCCAGCCCCTTCGAGCTGGAGAGATCGCGGGTCCACAGGGTGGAACCATTGCTCATGTCGAAGCAGGCAACACGGCCCTGGTAAGCCACTGCACAGGTGGCGCGGGCCCCCAACACAGGGAGGCTGGTGATGTCGGACATGCGTTCAAGCTCGGTGGCGCCTCGAGGAATGGCCACCGTACCCTCCCACATCAGGCTACCGTTCGCCGGGCTCACAGCAGCAAGCTTGCCCCCGGGAAAACCCGCCATGATCACGTTACCTTCCAGCACGACGCCCGCTGCGTTGCGCAGCGACAGCGGCGGCGTGGCGCGCTGGTACACCCAGCGCTGCCGCCCGTCCGCCGGATCAAGGCCAAACAGGCGGCTGTCCGCGCTACGCACGACGACCAGTCCACCCGAGACTGCCGGGGCGGCCAGCACTTCGGCATTCACCGGAACGCGCCATTTGATCTCCCCGTTTTCGGCATTGAGGGCAATCACTTCGCCCTTGGGCGTACCAACGACAACAAGGCTGCCGTCACTGCCGACGCCACCGGAGATCGTCACCTTGAGGGACGTCTTCCAGCGCACTCGGCCGTTGTCGATGCGCGCGACGTCACCATCGCCAGCCGCGAAGACGGCGTCGCCGACAACCGCTGGCTGGAGCACGAATACCCCGGCATCGCCCATGCGAACCTTCCACGCGTCGCTCATCGCGACGGGGCTGGTGATGGGGGCGAGCGCAGGCAGCTTGCCACTACTGTTAAACGGATTGAGCGAACTGCACGCGCCCACCGCGAGCGCAGCGGCGACAATCAACGCCCGTTGCGGGGCATTCATTGGGCACCCCCCACCGCATCGAGCTTGGCCTGGGCGATTTCCCGGAGCGTCACCGATTCGGCCTTGGTGGCGGATTCGAGGCTGGAGACGACCGTCTTGTAAGCAGCGCGGGCCTCTTCCTTCTTGCCCTGGGCAACCAGAATGTCGCCCTTCAGATCGGCGAAGCGGGCAGCAAGGCTTTCATCCGGCGCAGCCTGGAGCTGAGCCAGCGCTTCGTCGTAGGCCTTGTCGTCGAACATCACGCTCGCCAGACGCAGGCGAGCGAGATCGCGCAGGGCGGGATCGCTGGCCTTTTCGGCAGCCCAGGCCAGCGGCGCGCGGGCATTCTTGAGATCACCCGCTTCGGCATTGACCTTGGCCGACAGCAGGGCCGCCAGATCGGCATAGGCTGTGCCGCTGAACTTCTCGAGCAGCGCGCCGGCAAGCTCGCGGGCCTTCGGCGCGTTGTGCTCGGCAGCCGCGGTCTGAAGCTGATCGTAAAGCACGGACGCCTCGGCAGCCTGCTTGCCCTTGTACCAGTTCCAGCCTTGCCAGCCGACGGACGCCAGCGCAGCGGCGATCGCGAGGGTCGTCACCAGCTTGCCGTACTGTTCCCACCAGCCCTTGATCTGGGAAATCTGTTCCTGCTCTTCGAGGTCAAATGCAGCCATCGTCTTCTTCCGAATCTAGGAGGCGGTCAGCCAGGGTTTCGGGGAGCGTGTCCATGGGCACGCGGATCTGTTCGCTGCCGTCGCGCAGGGGCTTGAGGCTTACCTCGCCCGCGGCGGCTTCGTCGTCGCCAATCACCACGGCGAACGGCGCACCGGAAGCATCGGCGCGTTTCATCTGGGACTTGAAGCTGCCACCGCCACAGTGCAGGGTGACCGCGAAGCCGGTGCCGCGGAGCGCTTCGGCAACCCGGAAGGCCGCCCGCTGGGCCGCTTCGCCGGCGTGGACAAGATAGACGTCCGGCACGAGCCGCTGGGCTTCGCCACCGCTCTCCTGCCACAGGGCCAGCAGACGCTCGACGCCCATCGCAAAGCCGGCGGCTGGCGCCGGCTTGCCGCCTAGCTGGGCCACAAGGCCGTCGTAGCGCCCGCCGGCGCAGATCGTGCCCTGAGCACCGAGGCGGGTGGTGACCCACTCGAATACGGTGCGGTTGTAGTAATCGAGCCCGCGCACCAGGCGGTGGTTGATGCGATACGGCAGGCCGGCATCCTTGAGGATGGTCTGCACGCCGTCGAAATGCTTGAGCGACTCGTCACCCAGGAACTCGGCCAGCTTGGGGGCCGCTTCAACGATGGCCTGCAGGTCGGGGTTCTTGGTGTCGAGAATGCGCAGCGGGTTGGTGTAGAGCCGGCGCTGGCCGTCTTCGTCGAGGCTGTCCTTGTGTTGTTCAAGGTAAGCGATCAGCGCAGCGCGATGGGCGGCGCGTTCTTCGCTGCTGCCGAGGGAGTTGATCTCCAGCTTGACGTCATCGAGGCCGAGGTCGTCCCACAGACGGGCGCACATCAGAATGTGCTCGGCGTCGATATCCGGGCCGTCAAAGCCCAGCGCCTCGACACCCACCTGGTGGAACTGGCGGTAACGCCCTTTCTGGGGCCGTTCGTGGCGGAACATCGGGCCGTGGTAGTACAGCCGACGCGGCTGACCGAACAGCAGGTTGTGCTGGATCGCCGCGCGCACGCAGGAGGCGGTGCCTTCCGGGCGCAGGGTAAGATGTTCGCCGTTGAGCGCGTCCTCGAAGGAATACATCTCCTTCTCGACGATGTCGGTCACTTCGCCGATGGCGCGCTTGAACAGCGGCGTCGGTTCGACGATGGGCATGCGGATGGGACGGTAACCGTAGCTGTGCAGCCAGTCGCGGACGATGTCCTCGAAGTGCTCCCAGGTTTCGGCCTCTTCGGGCAGGATGTCGTTCATCCCGCGGACGGCCTGGAGGGTCTTGCTCATGATTCCTTTTGTTCTTCTGTGGGTTGCGGCAGATCAGACCGCCGCGCCCTTGCGGGGATAGGTGCGGGCCACGTAACGTTCGATGATGGCCTTGAATTCGTTGGTGATGTTGTCGCCACGCAGGGTTAGGGTCTTGACGCCATCCTCGAACACCGGCGCCGCGGGGGACTCACCCGTGCCCGGCAGCGAGATGCCGATGTTGGCGTGCTTGCTCTCGCCGGGACCATTGACGATGCAGCCCATCACCGCGAGGGTCATGTTCTCGACACCATCGAACTGGTCACGCCACAACGGCATGTTGTCGCGCACGTAGTTCTGAACGTCGGAAGCCATTTCCTGAAACAGCGTGCTGGTGGTGCGGCCGCAACCCGGACAGGCGGTGACCATCGGCGTGAACGCCCGCAGCCCCATGGTCTGGAGGATTTCCTGGGCAACGATGACTTCTTGAGTACGGCTGCCGTTGGGCTCCGGCGTCAGCGAAACGCGGATCGTGTCGCCGATACCCTCCTGCAGCAGCACGGCCAGCGCCGCGGTCGAGCCGACGATGCCCTTCGAGCCCATGCCGGCTTCGGTGAGGCCCAGATGCAGCGGGTAATCACAGCGCGCAGCCAGATCCCGGTAGACAGCGATCAGATCCTGCACGCTGCTGACCTTGGCCGACAGGATGATCTTGTTGCCGGCGAGGCCATATTCCTCCGCCTTGGCGGCGGATTCGAGCGCTGAAGTCACCAGCGCCTCACGCATCACCGCGCCGGCGTCGCGGGGGATCGCGCGCTTTGCGTTCTCGTCCATGATGCGAGCCATCACGGATTGATCCAGACTGCCCCAGTTGACCCCGATGCGCACAGGCTTGTCGTACTTGCAGGCCATCTCGACGATGGACGCAAACTGCGTGTCGCGCTTGACCCCCTGCCCCACGTTGCCCGGATTGATGCGCAGCTTGTCGAGGGCTTCGGCGCAGGCTGGGTTGTCGGCGAGCAGCTTGTGGCCGTTGTAGTGGAAATCGCCCACCAACGGTACGTTGAGATTCATCGCGAGCAGCTTCTCGCGGATCTTCGGCACGGCCTTGGCGGCTTCGTCGGTATTGACGGTGACACGCACCATCTCCGAGCCGGCGCGGGCCAGCTGGGCCACCTGCATGGTGGTGGTGAAATCGTCGGCGGTGTCGGTGTTGGTCATCGACTGCACGACGATCGGAGCGCCGGAGCCTACCAGAACATTGCCGATACGAACCTGACGGGTTGTCCGACGGGCAGCAGCGCGGCCAGAGAGAAGTAGATCCATCATGCGTCCTGTCACTCGAACTTGAGGCGGGCGATCGTCATCTTGCCGGTGAGACCGAAATCCACGGGCTGGCCATTGCGCTCAAGCTTGACCGAGCGGGCGTTGCCGATAACGATGGCAAAGGGCGGCACAACTTCGAATTCCTCACGCGAGCCCGCCTTGCCGAGCTTGGTGACGACGGACTTGCCGTTCTTGTCCTTTACCTCGATCCACGCGTCCTGCGAGAAATCGAACACCAGCCGATCCTTGCCATTGGCAGCGACGACCGGCGCTGATGCCGGTGCAGGCTCGTCGACTTTCAAGGGAACAGGCAGTGGCGGCGCAGCTGGCGTAGCTTGAACGGACCCAGAATCCGCTGTGGTCGTCGTTGGCGCGGTATCGGGCGCCTTGCCCGCGTCACTCTCCTGCGACGACGCCCCGACAGCAGGCGACGCGCCTACGGCTTCTCCAGCCGGAGCCGGCGCACTGGCAATCAGATCATCGGCAACCTTTTTGCGCTGGGTGTCGTAGTACCAACCAGCGACGACAATCCCGAACAAGGCCAACGCGGCCAGTACACCGGGAATCACTGAACGACGGAAACGCCCTCGACCGATCTGGGGCATGTCGCCCTGCGCATTCGAAGCCGGGGAAAGCTCAACTGTCTCGGATGCGACAGAGGCTTGCAGGCCCGCAAGGAGTGGCGCCGGGTCGATCTTGAGAAGACGCGCATAGTTGCGCAAAAAGCCCCGCGTGAAAGCCGCGCCTGGAAGCAGGTCGAACCGACCGGATTCCAGGGCTTCGACTTGCCGCGGATTGAGTTTGAGAGAGTTCGCCACCTCGGAGACGCTGAGACCCAGCGTTTCACGCTGGCGTCGCAGCGTCTCGCCAGCGGGCGAATTCGCAGACGTCCCGACTGGGGCCTGAGGCAAGACTTGGGAATCGGTCACTGATACTGCCCTTGCAAGAAAGCCTGATACTCCGCAGAGCCAGGAAAACGGCGCCGCAACTGTTGAACCAGGGACGCTTCGGTCGCCCGGTCGCCGAGCTTGCGCTCAACACGGATCGCCAGCCAGAGGCTTTCGGCTGACGATTCACCACCCTGATGAAGGGCAGCGAGATAACGCTTGGCTGCCTCGTTGGCACCGCGCCGATAGGCGATTGCTGCCAGATGGTAAATGGCCGCCGGATTGCCGTTGTCGGCCTGCACGGCCCGAAGGAAATAGCCTTCGGCAGCCTCGTCATTCTTGAGACGCAACTGGCACATGCCGGCATTCGCGAACGCGCGGGTTGGCGTCTGGTAGTACGGGTTGCGTGCCGCGGCCGCAAGCATGTCTATTCCGGACTGTTCCTTGCCTGTTGCACACAAGAACCAGCCATAGCTGTTCATGATCTCCGGGTCGCCCGGGGCGAGTTGCAGCGCACGCTCGAAGTTCGCGGCGGCAACCGCATTTTCTTCAAGATACATGTGCACCAGCCCCATCAACTGGTACGCAGGAGCGTAGCGGGAGTCGTAGTAGGCGGCAGCCTTGGCTTCGTCCAGTGCCACGCCGTAGCGACCCGCCTGAAGGTAGGCTTGCCCCAGATCGACATGCACTTTGGCCTTGCGTTGGGCGTCAGTGACGGTGGGGCGATCAGAAACCGGACGTTCGATCGACGCGACCGGCGTGCCGAAGTTACCGCCGGCACAGCCCGAAAGGACGACGGCAAGCGCAACGGCGAGGGCAGACGATAGTCTCATCACGTTCAGGCTCCGGTGATCGGCACAATGCGAGTCGTGCGACGGGTCTTGTCCTTCACCTGCCCGGCAAGCTGGCCGCAGGCAGCATCCACGTCGTCACCACGCGTCTTGCGGGTTGTGGTGACGATGCCGGCGGCGATGAGGATCTCGGCAAAGCGCTTGATACGCGGCGCGGGAGAACGCTCGAAACCGGAATTCGGGAAGGGATTGAACGGAATCAGATTGAACTTGCAGGGCACGTCACGGGTGAGCGCGATGAGTTCGCGGGCGTGGACGTCGGAATCATTCACTCCATCGAGCATGACGTACTCGAAGGTGATGAAATCCCTCGGGGCACGCTCAAGGTAGCGCTGGCACGCCGCCATCAGTTCGCGCAACGGGTATTTCTGGTTGATCGGCACGAGCCTGTCGCGCAGCGCGTCATTTGACGCATGCAGCGAGACGGCGAGTGCAGTCGGGCAGGCATCGCGCAGGCGATCCATCGCCGGGACGATGCCGGATGTCGAAACGGTCACACGACGCCGCGAAAGGCCATAGGCGTTGTCATCGAGCATCAGGTTGAGCGCCGACACCACGTTGTCGAAGTTGGCCAGGGGCTCACCCATGCCCATCATCACCACGTTGCTGATGACGCGCTCACCGTCTCCGGTAGCACCCAGCAGACGGTTGGCAAGCCATAGCTGGCCGATGATCTCGGCTGCGCTGAGGTTGCGGTTGAAACCCTGCTTGCCGGTGGAACAGAAGGCGCAGTCGAGCGCACAGCCTGCCTGGGACGAGATGCACAGCGTGCCGCGGTTGGTCTCGGGGATGAACACCGTCTCGACCGCGTTGGCGTTGCCCACGTCGAGCAGCCACTTGCGGGTGCCGTCCGTTGAGATGCTGTCGCGCACCGGAACCGGCGGCGTGATGCAGGCCGTCGCTGCGAGCTTGGCCCGCAGCGACTTGGCCACGTCGGTCATCTGCTCGAAATCGGTTACGCCAAAGCGATGCACCCAGCGGAGCACCTGCTTGGCACGAAAGGGTTTCTCACCTTGCTGGAGGAACCAGTCGGTGAGTGCTGCCGCATCGAAATCGAGAAGATTGACCACGTGTATTTCCATCCAGACCGGCGGGAGGAAGAAATTTCATCCCGCCGGTACAGATCATCAACGGCTGTAAACGTTCATGCCGGGGAAGAAGAAAGCAACTTCCACAGCAGCGGTTTCGGGCGCGTCGGAGCCGTGAACGGCGTTGGCGTCGATGGACTCGGCGAAGTCGGCGCGGATGGTGCCCTTGTCAGCCTTCTTCGGGTCGGTGGCGCCCATCAGTTCGCGGTTCTTGGCGATGGCGTTTTCGCCTTCCAGGCACTGAATCATCACCGGGCCGGAGGTCATGAAGGAGACCAGATCCTTGAAGAAGGGGCGCTCTTTGTGCACGGCGTAGAACTCACCGGCTTCACGCTCGGACAGGTGAGCCATCTTGGCGGCGATGACCTTCAGGCCGGCGCCTTCGAAACGGGCGTAGATCTGGCCGATCACGTTCTTGGCGACGGCATCGGGCTTGATGATGGAAAGGGTGCGTTCAATAGCCATGAGTCAGGACTCCGTGAGACAAAGGATGGTCGAAAAACCGAAAGCTTGGAATTTTAGCAGGTTGGTGCGTCGGATCGGCGTTTTTCGGTGGAGGAACGACGACCGGCAGGACTCCGCGCACGGCAAGCGCCGTGCGCGACTCACCTGATCGGAGCAGTTTTGGGGCAGGAAGACAAAAAAAAGGGTGCGCATCGCGCACCCCCAACCCCAACAGAGAGACTTAAGCCACAGGCAGTGATGCCTGGAAAACGCTAGTTGTTGCTCGTACTTGCGCTTTCAACCTGGGATTGAGTATGCACGACACCTTTCGGCGCGAAATTGACCTGGGTCAAAAACCCTTCACTTAGCGTGGGGATTCCCGACTGACTTGCCCTCCATCGGGCTGCTTATGTCCGGAGTCGGAGCCGGCGGATCGTCGTCGTCGGTCACCACGCGGTAGCCCGGCCCCTCCAGATCATCGAACTGCCCGTTGCGCACCGACCACCAGAAGATGACACCTATCAGGAACACCAGAACGATGGATAGCGGGATGAGCAGGTATAGACTTTCCATGGTCCGATCTCAGCGTAGGCGCCCGCGCTGGAGGCGCAGAGCGTTCAGGACGACGAACAGCGAACTCGCCGACATGCCGATCCCGGCCATCCAGGGCGTGACGAGCCCGGACATGGCAAGCGGAACAGCAGTGAAATTGTAAGCAAACGACCACCAGAGGTTCTGGCGGATGATCTTGAGCGCCCGGCGCGAGAGCGCCAGGCCTTCCGCCAGCGAAGACATCCGACCGGACAGCAGCACGATGTCGGCCTGGTTGCGGGCAAGGTCGGTGCCGCCGCCCATTGCCACCGAAACCTGGGCCTGTGCCAGCACCGGTGCGTCATTCACGCCGTCGCCGACCATTGCCACGATGGCATTGTCGGCCTGCAGCGCACGCAGCGCTGCGTGCTTGCCCTCGGGGGTCATTCCTCCTCGGGCGTTGGCGACGCCCAGATTCCGGGCCAGCGCCTCGACCGTGGCCGGCGTATCACCGCTCAGGATCGAAAGCTCGATCCCCTTCTCGCGCAGCGCGGCCAGTGCCGCCGGGCAATCCTCCCGAAGCCCGTCGGAGAGCGCAAAGGCGGCGGTCCAGCCAGCGGTCGAACCCAACGCGATGACGGTACGACCGGAACGCTCGTCCTCCAACAGCGCCTCCGGCTCGGGCGAGCCCACCAGTTCGGCAACGAAAGACGGGCGACCGATGCGGTAACTGATGCCATCAAGCACGCCGCTGACGCCCTGCCCTGTCGTGGCGGCAACGCTACCGAAGGCCGGCACTGCCTGCTCACCGCCATGCTGGCGCAGGGCGTCGGCGATGGCGTGCTCGGAGCCCTGCTCAAGCCCGGCCGCGAGGCGCAGGGCCTCGCTCTCTCCGTGCGAACCGAGCAGGCGGATCTGCTCGACGCGCATCGCGCCGTAAGTCAGCGTGCCGGTCTTGTCGAACACGAAATGATCGACCCGGGCCAGGGCCTCGATGGCATGGCCGCGGGTGACCAGCACGCCCATCCGGGCCAGGGCGTCGGTGGCTACGGTGAGCGCCACCGGCGTCGCCAGCGACAGCGCGCAGGGGCAGCTAACAACCAGTACCGACACGAACACCCACAGGGCGCGATCCGGGTCATGCCACCACCACCAGCCGGCGGTCACCACCGCCAGCACCAACAGCGCGACGATGAAATAGGCCGCCACCCGGTCGGCCTGCTGGACGACGCGCGGCTTCTCGGCCGACGCCCGCTCCATCAACTGCCGGATCGCGGCCAGGCGGGTGTGCTCGCCGGTGCGGGTGACGCGCACGCACAGCGGGCTACCGATGTTCACGCTGCCGCCGGTCACCGCCGCACCGGGCTTCTTGGGCACCGGACGGCTCTCTCCGGTGAGGAGTGCCTCGTTGGCCTCACTCTCGCCTTCGGCCACCACGCCGTCCGCCGGCACGGTCTCGCCCGGCTTCACGCGGATCATGTCGCCGGCCTGCAGTTGCGACACCGGCACGCGCTCGCCTTCCGGGTCGGGCCAGTGCGCGAGACGCTCCGCAAAGGCCGGCAGGGCCTTGCCCAGTTCCTCGACGCCGCGCACAGCTTTCTGGCGGGCCAGCATTTCCACGTAGCGGCCGCACAGCAGGAAGAAGACGAACATCGTCACCGAATCGAAATACACCTCGCCCTTGCCGGTGAAGGTGGCCCAACAGCTGGCCACAAAAGCCGCGCCGACGCCCAGCGCCACAGGCACGTCCATGCCCAGGCGACGCAGCCTGACGTCGCGCCAGGCGTGGCTGAAGAACGGCGCGGCGGAATACAGCACCACCGGCGCAGTGAGGATCAGGCTCGCCCAGCGCATCATCGCCTCGATGTCGGCGGTCATGTCGCCGTCGGCGATGTAGACCGGGAAGGCGTACATCATCACCTGCATCATCCCGAAGCCGGCGACGAACAGCCGCCACAGGGCCGAGCGGCGCTCGCGCTGGGAGATCTGCTCCGAGCGGGCGGCGTCGTAGGGGAAGGCCCGGTAGCCGATGGCCTGGATGGCGGCGAGGATGTCCGAGAGCTTGATCTTGCGCTCGTCCCAGCGCACCCTGGCGCGGCGGGTGGCGTAGTTGATGTCCACCGCCGTGACACCGGGCTGGTGGGCCACATGCTGCTCGTTGAGCCAGATGCACGCGGCGCAGGTGATACCCTCGAGGATCAACGCCGCTTCACGCTCGTGCTCGCCGATGGGCTTGACGAAGCCCTGCTGGAAATCAGGGTGATCGAAGAGGCCCAGATCCTTCAGCTCGTCGGGCATCGCCTCACGGGCCTGCTCGGGCATCGCATCGCGGCGCCGGTAGTATTCGAGCAGCCCACTGCTGACGATGGACTGGGCCACCGCCTGACAGCCGGTACAGCACATGTGGTGGGGCGTGCCTTCGATCTCTACGGCGAGATCGACATCATCGGGAATCGGCAGACCGCAGTGATAGCAGTCGTGCTCGCGGGATTGCACTTCGGACGACGACGGGGAAGACGGCTGGGACAACGAGGGCCTCACGGAGCGGAACTCGCGTGGCCCGGGCAGGCCACGGAAAACACGCCCTTGTATCACAACTGGCCGGCCCGACCAAACCCGGTGCCCTCCCCCGCCAAAAGAAAACGCACCCCGCGGGGTGCGTTTCCGGTGCAGCTCAGATGGCCGGCAAGCGCATCACATCATGCCCAGCATCCGCGGGAACCACAGGGAAAGGCCCGGCCAGTAGGTGACGAGACCGAGGAAGACCAGCATCGACAACAACCACGGCCAAACAGCCACGGTAAGCTCGGTGATGCCCATCTTGGTGATGCCCGACGCCACATAAAGGTTCAGACCCACCGGCGGATGACACATGCCGACTTCCATGTTCACCACCATGATGATGCCGAAGTGCACCGGGTCGATGCCCAGCTTCATCGCCACCGGGAACAGAATCGGGGCGAAGATCAGCACGATGGACGACGGCTCCATGAAGTTGCCTGCCAGCAGCAGCAGCACGTTCACCGCCAACAGGAAGGCGATCACTCCCAGCCCGTTGCCGAGCATCCAGTCGGCCAGCGACTGCGGGATGTTCTCGTTGGTCATGATGAAGGAGAACAGCACCGCGTTGGTGATGATGTAGAGCAGCATCGCCGACATATTGGCCGAGTTGAGCAGCACCTTCGGCACATCGGAGAGCGGCATGTCCTTGTAGACGAACACCGCCACGATGAAGGCGTACATGGCGCTCATGGCCGCCGCTTCGGTGGGCGTGAAGATGCCGGTGTAGATCCCGCCCATCACCACCACGATCAGCAGCAGCCCCCACACCGAATCCCGGAAGGCTTTCATCCGCTCGGCGAAGCTGGCCTTGGGCTGGCGCGGGTAATCGAACTTGCGGGCCCGATACCAGGTCACGCCGCCGAGGGTTGCCGCCAGGGCCAGGCCCGGTACCACGCCGGCCATGAACAGCGCGCCGACCGAGGTGTTGGTGGCCACCGAGTACATCACCATCACGATGGACGGCGGGATCAGGATGCCCAGCGCCCCGGCCGTGGTGATGATCCCCGCACCAAAGCGATTCGGGAAACCCGCCCTCACCATCGCCGGCAGCAGGATCGAGCCGATCGCAACCACCGTCGCCGGCGACGAACCGGACACCGCCGCGAACAGCGCGCAGGCCACCACGCCGGCAAGACCCAGGCCGCCATACCAGTGGCCGACCATCGCCGTGGCAAAGTTGATCATCCGTTTGGCCACCCCCCCGTGAGTGAGGAAGTTGCCCGCCAGGATGAAGAACGGGATCGCCATGATCTCGAACTTCTCGATGCCGGTGAACAGCTTGAGCGCTACCGATTCAAGCGGCACCTCGGTCATCGTGAACAGGAAGGTGAGCACCGTGAGGCCGAGAGAGATCGAGATCGGCATCCCGGTCAGCATCAGCACCAGCAGGATGCCGAAGATGATTGCGGCGTTCATTGCTGGCCTCCCTTCTTGTCTCCGACCTGACGATGCTTGAGATCGTGCATGTGCAGGTTGTCGTCCATGCCGTAGACGTCCACGTCCACCGGCAGCGTTTCTTCCTCAAGGCCATCCACATGGCCATGATCGTGGTGCGGCAGCTCACCGGTACGCAGGAAGCCCCAGGCCACCTGCAGGAAGCGGAAGCACATCAGGCTGGAGCCGAGGGGGATTGCGCTATACACGATCCAGGTGGGCCACTCCAGATCGGGCGTGGTGGGGCCTTCCGGCACATCGCCAAGCTCGGCGCCGGTGAAGTGGAGGAAGGCGTAGTGGGCACCGTTCTCCCAGACGAAGTGGGCGCCCAGGGTTGCCACAGTGGCGGTAAACAGCGCGCCGGCCAGCAAGCCGAACAGGATGAACTTGCCTCGGGTCTGGTCGGACAGCCGGTTGATGAGCACATCGACGCCTACGTGGATGCCGGTCCGCACGCCATAGGCGGCGCCGAACTTGGCCATCCACACGAACATGATGATGCACAGCTCCTGGGTCCAGCTCACATTGAGGGACAGGAGCCAGTCCTGAAGGCCGGGAATGCTGAGACCGGCCAGATATCGGTGAACGACCGCGAGAAAGATGATCGCAGTCGCTCCCCCCATGAGGAGCGTGATGATCCACTCCTCGAGGCGATCGAGAATCTTCATGATTTGACCTCGCTGAAGAACGCAGCGGGAAAGGGGAAAGCCCCGGGCAGGAACACGCCCGGCCCGGAGCTACCGGACATTACAGCTTCGCGGGATCGAAGCCGGTTTCCTTGTAGATGGACTGGATCAGATCCTTGCCGATCCGGCCTTCCATCTTCTGATGGACGGGCACCAGCGCCTTCTTGAAGGCCAGTTTTTCTTCCTTGGTAGGCACATAGACCTGGGTCTTGCCGCTCTTCTTGATCGCCTCCAGGGACTTGTCGTTCTCTTCCTGGGCGATCTTGTTGGCGTAGGCGGTGGATTCCTTCATCGCCTGTTCAAGCTGACCGCGGACATCGGCGGGCAGGCCGTCCCAGAACTTCTTGTTGGCGATCACCGCGTAACCCAGATAGCCGTGGTCGGTCACGGTCAGGTGCTTCTGCACCTCGTGCATCTTCTGCGTGTACATGTTGGAGTGGGGGTTTTCGGTGCCGTCGACGACGCCGGTCTGCAGGGCCTGGTACACCTCGGAGAAGGCCATCACCTGGGGCAGGCCGCCCACGGCGCGGATCTCTTCTTCCAGCACCTTGGACGACTGGATGCGCAGCTTCTTGCCTTTCAGGTCCGCCGGGGTGCGGATCGGCGTGTTGGCCGAGAACGACTTGAAGCCGTTGTCCCAAAAGGCCAGACCGACGATGCCCTTGGGCTCCAGCTTCTTCAGGATGCTGACGCCCACCGGACCCTGGGTGACCCGGTGCAGCTCGGTGTAATCGTCGAAGATATAGGGCAGGTCGAAGGCCTCGAACTCCTTCACGCCCAGCGGGCCAAACTTGGCGAGCGACGGCGCCAGCATCTGCACGGCGCCCAGCTGCAGGGCTTCGAGTTCTTCCTTGTCCTTGTAAAGTGCGCTGTTGGCGAAGACTTCAACCTTCACCTTGCCCTTGGTGAGCTCCTCGGCGCGCTTCTTGAAGAACTCCGACGCCTTGCCCTTCGGGGTATCGGCAGCCACCACGTGGCTGAACTTGATGACGATCGGGGCCTGGGCGGCGGCCATGCCGGAGAAGGTGGCAAGGCCCAGGGCGGCGAGACTGAAAATAGCGGCGCGACGTTTCATCTTTGTCTCCAATAAAATTTATTTAATCTTGAACAAGCTGCCGTTATGGCAAACCATGTCGCGAGTTTCGGCATGCCAAGCCTCATGCTCAATTGTGGATAACCGTAGTGTGGAAGATGCGGATGCCGCCAAACGGCTCAAGCGGTCATAACCCAGGCTGTACCAACTCCATGATCGACAACCCCTTGCCTAGCCTGCCCGCCACCCCACCGCCCCGGCTCTACTGGAGCCTGCCCTACGCCGCCGTGGTGCTGTTCATCGCCACCATGGCCGCGCTGCTGTGGCTCACCCACCGCCAGGACGCCGAGGAACAGCGTGCAACCCTCATCAACGACGTGCTGTGGATGGAGCAGAACCTCTCCTTCCAGTTCGAACGCAACAACGCCCAGCTCACCCAGCTAGGGCCCGAACTGCTCGGCACCGGCAGCCGTAGCTCAGCTACCGAAGCCCGCCTCAAGCGTGCCCTTGACCCCGAGAGCGGCCTGATCCGCATCCTGTGGCTCAGCCCCGACGGCAAGGTGAAGGACGCCGAGCCGCCCTACACCGACAGCCATCTGGTGGGCGAAGCCACCGGCAGCTTCCCGTCAGATGCCGCGTTCCGGCTATCCCGCTCCCTCGGTCGCCCCACCTACAGCGACGCCTACGCGGTGATCGACAACCACAGCCACTTCGAAGTCCATGTACCGATCTTCGAGGGCGGGCGCCACGTGGGCACGATCGTCGGGGTGTACTCCGTCAATGAAATCCTCGCCCATCAGGTGCCCTGGTGGTTCTCCGAGCGCTACCGGGTGGCGGTGGTCAACAACCTGGGCACCGAGATCGCCGCCAAGTCGAAGGTCTCTCCGCTCTCGGGCCTTGCTTACGAGATTCCCTTCGAACCGCCCGGCCACGGGCTGGATCTGCAGATCACCGCCTACAAGTCGGAGGTGCGCTGGATCTCCCTGCTGCTGATGGGCTCGCTGGGCGTGCTCGCCGCTGCCATCGTCTGGAGCCTGTGGCAGCTGCGGCGTCACATGGTGCGCCGCCAGGCCGCCGAACAAGCCTTGCGCAGCGAGCACGCCTTCCGCAAGGCGATGGAGGATTCCCTCAACACCGGCATGCGCGCCCGCGACCTGCAGGGCCGCATCACCTACGTCAACCCGGCCTTCTGCCGGATGGTCGGCTGGAGCGCCGATGAACTCGTCGACCTCATGCCGCCCATGCCTTACTGGGCGCCAGAGAGCCTCGAACGCACCTACGAAGTCCACCAGATGATCCTCGGCGGCAACGCCCCACCCCAGGGCGTCGAGATCCGCCTGATGCGCAGGAGCGGCGAGCGCTTCGACGCCTTGCTGATCGAAGCCCCGCTGATCGACGCCGACGGCCGCCAGATCGGCTGGATGGGCTCGATGGTGGATGTCACCGAGCAGAAGCGCACCCAGGAACTCGCCCGCCAGCAGCAGGAACGCCTGCAGGCCACCGCCCGGCTGGTCACGATGGGCGAGATGGCCTCCACCCTCGCCCACGAGCTCAACCAGCCGCTGGCCGCCATCTCCAGCTACAACACCGGCTGCCTCAACATGATCGAGCACGGCGCCCTCTCGGATGGCGAGCTCACCGGTATCCTCCAGAAGATCGGCAAGCAGGCCCAGCGCGCAGGCCAGATCATCCGCCGGGTGCACGCCTTCGTGCGACGCAGCGAACCCAAGTTCGAGGCGGCCGACCTCAACGCCATCATCCGCGAGGCGGTTGGCTTGGTGGAGCCCGACGCCATCCGCCGCGGCGTGGACATCGACGTGGATCTCGACGAACACCTGCCCGGCGTGCTGGTGGACCCGGTGATGATCGAGCAGGTGGCTGTCAACCTGATCCGCAACGGGATGGACGCCATGGCCGACACGCCCCGCGCCGAACGCCACCTGCAGCTCACCACCCGCGAAACCGACGGCATGCTGGTGTTCAGCGTGGCCGACCGGGGCAAGGGCATCCCGCCCGACGTGGCCGAAAAGCTCTTCGCCCCTTTCTTCACCACCAAGGAAGAAGGCATGGGCATGGGCCTCAACATCTGCCGTTCCATCGCCGAGCTGCACCGCGGCCGCCTCACCTTCGAGGCCCATCCGGGCGGTGGTACGATTTTCAACTTCTCGCTCCCGGTGCATACCCAATGAGCAATCCTGCCGTGCCCCTCGCCCACATCGTCGATGACGACGAAGCCATCCGCGACGCCCTCAGCTGGCTGTTTCGCACCCGCAACGTGGCCGCCCGCGCCTGGGCCTCGGCCGAAGACTTTCTCGCTGCCTGGCAGCCCGACTGGCAGGGCTGCATCGTGCTCGACATCCGGATGCGCGAGATGAGCGGCCTCGAATGCTTCGACGCCCTGCTGGAGCGCGGCAACACCCTGCCGGTAATTTTCCTGACTGGCCACGGCGACGTACCGATGGCGGTGGGCGCCCTTAAAAAGGGCGCCTTCGACTTCCTCGAAAAACCGGTGGACGACAACGCGCTGGTGGACGTGGTGATCCGCGCGCTGGCCACCAACGCCCGCCATCAGGCCAATCAGGAAACCCAGGCCACCGTCGCCACCCGCCTCGCCCAGCTCACCCCTCGGGAACACGAAGTGATGCAGCTGGTGCTGGCCGGCAAGTTCAACAAGGTGATCGCCGACGAGCTGAACATCTCGATGCGCACCGTTGAAGTGCACCGCTCGCGGGTGTTCGAGAAGATGGGCGTGCGCTCGGCCGTCGAGCTGGCACAACTCCTGTCGCCGAGAGACTGAACGCCGGGCCCGGACTTGAATCCGAAGAGAGCGTCAGAAATTTTGTGTTCAGGGCGCTTCAGACCTGAAACCAACAAGTGCTCGCTCGCGCGGCCAGCGTGACCACAAAGGCAGCAACCCCTTCTCACCCGGCGGGCACGCAAACTGCGCCGCCACGCCAACCCCGGCGATCCACACCAGGTGATCCCCGACCCACAGCAGCGGCAAGCCTTCGCGCAACCAGCCCGGTACGCCCGCTTCCTGCAGCAGGTTCTTCAAGGACCGGGTTGGCCCCGCCGGATGCAGGCGCATCCGCTCGCCGCCCCCACGCGACCGTAGCACGCACGGCAGTCCGGCCAGCGCACCGGCAGACAGCCCCTGCCCCATTGCAGGCCGGAAGTGCACCTCGCCACCGGCCCACGCCAGCGTCGCCTCGCCGGCCCAGCGGACGGCATCGGGCACCGGCGTGCTTGCCAGGGCTTCCAGCCACCATTCATCGCGATAGACGCACAGCGCCGACGCCCCCACCGGCAGGCAAAGGCCGGCCGGCGCGGCATCGCCGCGGAACTGCCGTTCGATTTCGCGCAGGGCGTCCTCGTCAGGCATCGCCTCGCCCGCCGCAGCGAGCACACGTCGTAGCGCGTTGCGCAGACGGGGCGATGCGAGCCCGAGGGCGCCGGCACGTCGGTAGCCGATCGCCCCTGGTGCGGCAATCGCGGCGAGATCGTCGTCGGCCAGCGCATCCAGCAGGTCCGACGCCTCGGCGGCAAATCGGCCAAGACGCGACAGCCCCGCCGCTGCACCGGGAAAACGCGCACTCATCGCCGGCAGGATGTCGTTGCGCAGAAAGTTGCGCGAGAAACGGGTGTCAGTGTTGCTCGGATCGTCGATCCAGCCCAGCCCGTGGGTTGCGGCATACGCCATCAGCGCCGACCGGGGTACGTCCAGCAGCGGTCGCCACAGCCCCGGACGCCCCCGACCCGGTACCACCGCCCGCATCCCGGCCACACCGCGCACACCCGCCCCGCGCAGGGCGCGAAAGAGTACCGTCTCGGCCTGGTCGTCCCGATGATGGGCGAGCGCCAGCCAGTCGGCGCCGCCTTCCAGCAGCATTGCCCTGCGGGCATCGCGGGCAGCAGCTTCGAGGCCACCGGGATGGGTGTGATCGACCGTCACTTGATGCACCGCAAAGGGCACGTCCAGCCGCTCGCACAGCCCACGGCAGACGTCGCCCCACACCGCCGACCCCGGCACCAGGCCGTGGCTGACGTGGGTCGCGCTCAGGTCGAAATGAAACTGCCCGCGAAGACCCGCGAGCAGATGAAGGAGAACCGTGGAATCGAGCCCGCCCGAGAGGCCGACCCGGATGCGCCCCGCGGGGGCCGGCAGGCGCTGCCAGCTCGCCGCGACGCGGGTGAGCAGATCAGTCGACGGCAATTTCCTTGAATTTGCCGTAGCTCATCAGTCGTTCGAAACGCCGCTCGAGAAGTTCGGACGGCGACAGGTCGGACACCTGGCGCAGGGCATCCTGCAGCGCCCGCTTGAGGCTCTGGGCCATCGCCCGGTGATCCCGGTGGGCGCCACCCACCGGTTCGTTCACGACCTTGTCGACCAGCCCCAGGGACTTGAGGCGGCCGGCGGTGATGCCCATCGTCTCGGCGGCATCGGGGGCGCGGTCGGCGCTCTTCCACAGGATGGAGGCGCAGCCTTCCGGCGAGATCACCGAGTAGGTGGAGTACTGCAGCATCATCAGCTGGTCGCCCACGGCAATCGCCAGCGCGCCACCCGAGCCGCCTTCGCCGATGATCGTGCAGATGATGGGCACCTTGAGATTGGTCATCTCGTAAAGATTGTGGCCAATGGCCTCGGACTGGCCGCGCTCCTCGGCGTCGATGCCGGGATAGGCGCCCGGGGTGTCGACGAAGGTGAAGATCGGCAGGCCGAATTTCTCGGCCAGACGCATCAGGCGCAGGGCCTTGCGGTAGCCCTCGGGGCGCGGCATGCCGAAGTTGCGGAAGATCTTTTCCTTGGTGTCACGGCCCTTCTGGTGGCCGATGACCATGCACGGCTGGCCGTTGAAGCGGGCCAGCCCACCGACGATGGCCTTGTCGTCGGCAAAGCTGCGGTCGCCGTGGAGCTCTTCGAAATCGGTGAAGATATGCTCGACGTAGTCCAACGTGTAGGGCCGCTGGGGGTGGCGGGCGACCAGCGCGCACTGCCACGGGCTCAGCTTGGCGTAGATGTCCTTGGTCAGGCCAAAGTTCTTTTGTTCCAGACGGGCGATCTCTTCGGAGATATCCACGGCCGAATCGTCCTGCACGAAGCGTAGTTCTTCAATCTTCGCCTCGAGCTCGGCAATCGGCTGCTCGAAATCCAGGAAGGTCGTTTTCATTGGGGGCTGGCTCAAAAAAATTTCCGGCATTTTACCCCATCGCCCCGAAAGAAACCCAACGGGCGGGCAGACGCAACGCCAGACAGGCGAATCGCATTGCTGCACAGCGCAACAACCCGCTAACATCCCGTCCTTTTACGCGCTTCCGCGGCCCCACCCTCCTTCATGGCTTCGATGAATCTCCTGCGCGCCCTCGCCACCGTCAGCGGCATGACACTGCTGTCCCGCATCCTCGGCTTCGTGCGCGATTTCGTGGTTGCCCGGGCCTTTGGCGCTGGCGTCGAGACCGACGCCTTCTTCGTGGCCTTCCGCCTGCCCAACCTGCTGCGGCGAATGTTCGCCGAGGGCGCGTTCTCCCAGGCCTTCGTGCCCATCCTCGCCGAATACAAGAACAAGCGCGGCGACGCCGAGACCCACCGCCTCGTCAATCACGTGGCCAGCGCCCTCGGGCTGGTAGTGCTGATCGTCTCGATCGTCGGCGCCATCTGCGCCCCGCTCATCATCTACGCCACGGCGCCGGGTTTCTCCAACGACGCCACCAAGTTCGATCTCACTGTCCAGCTCACCCGCATCACCTTCCCGTACATCTTCTTCATGTCGCTGGTGGCGCTGGCCGGCGGCGTGCTCAACACCTGGAGCCGCTTCGCGATCCCGGCCTTCACGCCGGTGCTGCTCAACATCGCCTTTATCGGCATGGCCTTGTTTGCCGCGCCCTATTTCGATCCGCCGGTGCTGGCCCTGGGCTGGGCGGTATTCATCGGCGGCCTCGCACAGCTGGTGCTTCAGCTCCAGCCGCTGGCAAAGATCGGGATGCTGCCACGCTTCTCGCTGGATTTTTCCGATCCGGGCGTCCGGCGCATCCTCAAGCTGATGGCGCCGGCCATCCTCGGCGTGTCCGTCAGCCAGATATCGCTGCTCATCAACACCGTGTTCGCGTCCTTCCTGCCCAGCGGAAGCGTGTCCTGGCTGTATTACGCCGACCGCCTGATGGAGTTTCCGGCCGGCATGCTGGGCGTGGCGCTGGGTACCATCCTGCTGCCCAGCCTCTCCAAGATGCACGCCGACAAGAACGCCACCGAGTTCTCGGCGCTCCTCGACTGGGGCCTGCGCCTCACCCTCATGCTCACCCTGCCGGCCGCGCTGGGCCTGGCGCTGCTGGCAGTGCCGCTGATCACCACCCTGTTCTACCACGGTGCTTTTGGTGCGTCCGACGTTTTCCAGACCCGCACCGCGCTGGTGGCGTACAGCGCCGGGCTGGCCGGGCTGATCCTCGTCAAGGTGCTGGCGCCGGCCTTCTACGCCCGCCAGGACGTGCGCACGCCGGTCAGGTTCGGCCTGATCACACTGGCGGTCACCCAGCTGATGAACCTCGCCTTCATCGGCCCGCTGCAGCACGCCGGGCTGGCCCTGTCCATCGGCCTTGCCTCGTGCATCAACGCCGGCATGCTCTATCACGGGCTGCGCAAGCGCGGCATCTACCAGCCGCAGCCTGGCTGGGGCAAGTTTGCGGCCAAGCTGGGCGTGGCGCTGGTGGTGCTGGGCCTGGCGGTGTGGTTTGCAGTGGGCGCCGATTCCGTATGGCTGGGCTATCACGGCACCGAGCGGACGATCCGGCTGCTGACGCTGGTGATCGGCGGCATCCTGGTGTATTTCGCCACCCTGTTTGCCCTCGGCTTCCGGGTCAAAGACTTCCGCCGCCGCGGCGCGAGCTGAAATAAAATCCGGGTAATGCTTCAAGAACAAACCGGAGACATCAGCATGCAACTGACCAGCCAGAGCCTGACCGACAGCACCCCCATCGCCGGCGAATTCGCCTTCTGCGTGCCCGCCGCCGAGGGCCATGTAGCCCTCAGCACCAACCGCAACCCGCAGCTTGCCTGGAGCGGCGCCCCCGCCGGCACCCAGAGTTTCGCGGTGCTCTGCCACGACCCCGACGTGCCCAGCCGCGGCGACGACGTCAACCAGGAAGGCCGCAGCGTGCCGGCCGACCTGCCGCGGGTCGACTTCTTTCATTGGGTGCTCATCGACCTGCCCGCCAGCACCACGTCCATCGAAGCCGGCGCCCAGTCCAGCGGCGTCACCGCCCGCGGCAAGCCCGGCCCGGACGCACCCGGCGGCGGCCGGCATGGCATCAACGATTACACCGGCTGGTTTGCCGGCGACGACCAGATGAAGGGCAATTACTTCGGCTACGACGGCCCCTGCCCGCCCTGGAACGACTCCATCCGCCACCGCTACGTGTTCACGGTGTTTGCGCTGGACATCCCGCGCGTGCCCGTCGAAGGCATCTTCACCGGCCAGCAGGTGCGCGACGCCATCGCCAGCCACATTCTGGCCCAGGCCAGCCTCACCGTCAGCTACAGCCTCAATCCGGCCGTGCCCGCGTAAGACACATCACTGGCCGCCGGCCCGCCCTTCCCGGCGCGGGTCTGCGGCGCCGATCCACCCCTTTCCGCTGCGCACGACCAACGCAATGCCGCTGGTCATGTCGGCCTCACGTAGCGCATGCCCGCGAGCCCGCAGACCATCCATGATTTCCGGCGACACCCGGCCCCGCTCCACTTCCGTTGGCCCGTTGCGGCTCCCCATCCGGGGCTCGCTCACGATTCGCCCAGGGCTTAACCCACCTTCCAGCAAGCCCAACAGCGCCTGCGCCACGTAGTTGGGAATCTGGCTGCCGCCGGGCGAGCCGAGCACAGCCTGCAGCTGCCCGCTACGGTCGAACACAAAGGTTGGCGCCATCGAACTGCGCGGTCGCTTGCCCGGCTCCAGCCGGTTGGCGCCGTCGGTCGAGAAGTCGGTCAGCTGATTGTTGAGCAGGAATCCGCCCGCCATCCGCCGGTTGCCGAAGGCGTCTTCGATGGACGAGGTGAGCGCCACCCCATTGCCAGCGGCATCGACGATGGACAGATGCGTGGTAGACGGCCGCTCGCCCTCCTCACCGGGTTCCGCGCAGTCGATGCCCGCCGGACGCCGCGCCGGGCCGGACATCTCACCCACCAGCGCGGCCCGCCGGGCGAGATAACGCGCATCGAGCAGCGCCGCCACCGGCACCGGCCGGAACGCCGGATCAGCCACGCAACCGGCCCGATCGGCGTAAGCCAGCCGGCCGACCTCGGCAAACTGATGAGCGAAGGCAGTGGAATCCGGCGCCGGCACCGCAGGCAACGCCTGCCAGATCCCCAGCATCGCCAGCACCGTGGTCGCACCGGAACTCGGCGGCGGAAAGCCGCACACGCGATGACCATGAAAGCGCCGGCACAGGGCCGACCTTCGGATCGGCGCGTAGGCCAGCAGATCCCGCCGGCCCAGCAAACCCCGCGCATCCGCCGCGTCGGCAGGCACGCCACCGCGTACCGCGTCGCTGATCGCCTCGGCCAGCACGCCGCGGCGCAGCGCCTGCGGCCCTTCTGCTGCAATGCGACGCAGGCTGTCAGCCAGCGCGGGATTGCGCAGGCGATGGCCCACCGGCCAAGGACGCCCCTCGGCATCAAAAAAATGGGCCTGCAAGGCCGGATCGGCAAACCGGCCCTCGTGGGCCAACAGCCGATGCAGCCGTGGCGACACCGGAAAGCCCTCCTCTGCCAGCCGGATCGCCAGCGGGAATAAAGCCGGCCACGGCAGACGGCCAGACTTGGCATGGGCCGCCGCGAGCATCGCCACCAGCCCCGGCGCACCCACCGCCCGCGGATCGCGTACCGCGTCACGAAACCCCAGCGGCGCACCGGATTCATCCGTGAAGGGAAAGGGCGACGCCGCCAGCGGCGCCGTCTCCCGTCCATCCCAGGCGTCAATCTGTTTCGTGCGGGCGTCAAAATGCAGCAGCAGCCCGCCACCGCCGATGCCCGACGACTGGGGCTCGACGACGCCCAGCACCATCTGCGCGGCAATCGCCGCATCCAGCGCGGAACCGCCCTCGCGCAGCACGGTGATGGCTGCCTCGGTGGCATGGGGATTCGCGGTGACCGCCATGAAGCGGCGGCCACTTGCCGGCGGGGAGAGCGCGAACCCGGCGGCGATCTCTGGCGGTGGGGGCGGGTCGGCCCAGGTCACCGTAACGAACAGACCCAGCGCCAGCAGCAGGCCACTACGGCGCATAGCCGGGCAAGCGAGCCGCGAGCAGCGGCAACTGCAGGCGCAGGTAATCGGGCAGTCCGCCTGCGAACCTGGGCCAGTCTTCACCTTCAATCAACGGACGGCACCAGCGCCGGAAGGCATCGGTGACACCAAAACCGTCGACCGCGATGAATTCGGCTGGCAGTCGACGCTCCAGATTGCCCACCGCCTCGAACGGCGAAAGGTTGATACGCCAGCGGTAAGGCTCGTCGGCGATCCGCTCGATGCCCACTACGCCCTGCTGCCCCGCCAACGCCCGCCGTACCGCGGCTTTTCCTACCGCTGTCGCCTGCGCCGTGTCGGTCTTCGAGGCCAGATGGCGGGCCGAGCGCTGCAGGTAATCCGCCAGCGCGTAATGCACCTTGTAGCCCAGACAGGCGTGGATGCGCTCGGCCACCACCTCACCGGCGCCACCGAGCTGGATGTAGCCTTTCTGGTTGCGATCCTGCATCGCCATCACCTTGCCATCGGGCCCGCTGATGCCCTCGGCCACCACTACCGCGCAGGCGCCAACGCGCTCGACCACCGCCTTCACCCGCACCAGAAAAGCCGCCTCGTCGAAGGCAACCTCGGGCAGCAGGATGAGGTGCGGCGCGGCATCGGCGTCCTCGGCGGCCAGCGCACAGGCCGCGGCGAGCCAGCCGGCGTTGCGGCCCATGACCTCGAGTACGAAGGCGCGGCCATCGTTGGTGGTCATCGCGGCAAGATCCAGCCCCACTTCGCGCACCGATGTGGCGAGATACTTGGCCGCGGAACCGAATCCCGGACAACAGTCGGTGCCGACGATGTCGTTATCCACCGTCTTGGGCACACCCACCACGGTAAGCGGATAGCCGCGGGCGTCCGCGGCGGTCTGGATCTGGCGGCAGGTTTCCATCGACCCATTGCCGCCGTTGTACAAAAAGTAGCGCACGTCGTGGGCCGCCATCACCGCAAACAGCCGGTCGTACTGCGCCGGGTTGCGTTCGAGCGGGTCGAGGTCGAAGCGGCACGACCCAAACGCGCCCCCCGGCGTGGCGCGCAGCCGGCCCAGATCGGCGTCGCTGATCCCGGCAGTATCCACCAGCGTCTCGCGCAGCACGCCGAGAATGCCGTTGCGCGCGGCCAGCACGCGGCCGATGAGGTCGGGGTGGGATCGAGCCTCGTGGATCACACCGGCCGCAGACGCATTGATGACCGCGGTCACGCCGCCCGATTGGGCATAGAGCAGGTTTCCATGAAGCGGGTTTGCTGTCATCCCATCCACCGTTCGGCGAAGCGGCGGTCGCCACCCACCAATGAAAAGGGCCGGCTTGCAGGCCGGCCCCGTTATTACGCGCGAAACGCTTACTTCAGCGCATCGAAGGCGCGGTCGCGGATTTCCTCAACCTTGCCCAGGCCAGCGATCTTGCGGTACTGCGGCGCATTGGCTTCGCCCTTGACAGCCCAATCGGAATAGTAGGCGACCAGCGGCTTGGTCTGGGAGTGATACACATCCAGACGCTTCTTGACGGTTTCTTCCTTGTCGTCGTCGCGCTGGATCAGCGGCTCACCGGTTTCGTCGTCCTTGCCTTCAACCTTGGGCGGATTGAACTTGACGTGATAGGTGCGGCCGGAAGCCACGTGAACACGGCGACCGGACATGCGACCGATGATTTCCTCGTCCGGCACGTCGATCTCGAGCACGAAATCGATGGGCACGCCAGCGGCCTTCATGGCCTCGGCCTGCGGAATGGTGCGCGGGAAGCCGTCGAACATGTAGCCGGACTGGCAGTCGGCCTCCTTCAGACGATCCTTGACCAGACCGATGATGATGTCGTCGGACACGAGGCCGCCGGCATCCATGACCTTCTTCGCCTCGATGCCCAGCGGGGTGCCGGCCTTGACGGCGGCACGCAGCATGTCTCCGGTGGAAATCTGCGGAATACCAAATTTTTCCTTGATGTAATTGGCTTGAGTGCCCTTGCCGGCTCCCGGCGGTCCCAACAGAATCAGACGCATGCTTACCCTCCTCTGGTTATTGTCGCAGCGATGTGGAACAACGAACTTAACTTGAAACTTACGTAAGGTCAAACACGCGGCGGACTCGCTCGAGATCCTCGGCGGTATCGACGCCCGCTGGCGGTGCGTGATCAAGCACCATGACCTGGATCGGAAAACCGTGGGCCATTGCCCGCAGCTGCTCAAGGGCTTCCCACTGCTCCAGCGGCGAAGGCGCGAGCGAGGAATAGCGCTTGAGGAAACCGGCTCGGTAGGCGTACAGCCCGATGTGGCGATAAGCCGGCAGGCCGGCGGGCAGCGTGCTGCGGTCGGCGGCGAAGGCGTCGCGCGCCCAGGGAATCGGGGCTCTGGAGAAATACAGCGCACGGCCATCGGCCCCCATCACCACCTTGACGACGTTCGGGTTGAAGAACTCGTCGACGGATTCGAGGGGATGGCAGGCGGTGGCGATGGCGGCGGCGGGATCGGCGGCCAGCGCGGCAGCGGCGTCCGCGATGAGTTGCGGCGGAATCAGCGGCTCGTCGCCTTGCACATTGACGATCAGCGTGTCATCGGCCCAGCCCAGGCGCGTCGCCACTTCGGCGAGGCGATCGGTTCCGGAAGGATGATCGGCGGCGGTGAGGATCACCCTGCCGCCAGCCACCGCGACCACCTCGGCGATGCCGGCGTGATCGGTGGCCACCCACACTTCGTCGGCCCCGGCCTGCAAGGCGCGATCGAGCACGCGTAACACCATCGGCTTGCCTGCGATGTCCAGCAAGGGCTTGCCCGGCAGCCGGCTCGACGCATGGCGGGCCGGGATGACGATCTTGAACGGCGCGCTCATCGGGCCTGGGCGAGTTCTTCTTCGGTCAGGGGGCGGGCTTCCTCTTCGAGCATCACCGGGATGCCGTCGCGGATCGGATAGGCCAGCCGGGCGCTGACGCTCCACAGCTCCTGCTTGTCCTTGTGGAAGTCGAGCGGGCCCTTGGTGATCGGGCAAACCAGGATTTCAAGCAGTCGGGGATCCATCGATCTTCTCCACAATCAGTTCAGCCGCACCCGGCGCAAGCTGCGCCCGGACCGGCCACACCCAGCTGTCAGCCGGGGCGAAAGGCGCGCATTTTACCGCATCCTTCTCGGTCATCAGAAGCACATCGCCATCCGGCACCACCACATCGGCAGCCGTGAAGGCGTGGTGATCGGCAAATGGCCGACGTTCGATGGCCAGGCCCATGGCCTCGAGCTGGACAAAGAAGCGCTCGGGCCGCCCGATGCCGGCCAGCGCGTGGATGTGTCGCCCCTTCAGATCGGCTGGAAGGCAGTGCTCGGCCCGGTTACCGACGCGCTCGAAGGCGCCGCCTGTCAGATGGAAATCAAACACCGGCACCGGATTCACCGCCGCCGCCAGATCGGCCGAAAGCCCGCCGTGGGCGAGGATGACCGTCGCCTCGCTCAGCCGCCCGACACCTTCGCGGAGCGGGCCGGCGGGCAGGCGCAGGCGGTTGCCAAGGGTCGCCTCATCCACCACAACGACTTCCACATCCCGGGCCAGCCGGTAATGCTGCAGGCCGTCGTCGGCGATGAGCACGTCCACATCCGGATGCACGGCGAGCAAGGCCCGGCCAGCGGCGGGACGGTCACGCCCGACAAAAACCGGGCAACCCGAGGCGGTCGCCATCAGCACCGGTTCGTCGCCGAAGCGCGCCGGATCGCCATCCACGGGCACTTCGGCCACACCTTTGACCGTGCCGCCATACCCGCGACTGACAATACCCGGCCGCCGACCACGAGCACGAAGTTCGGCCGCCAGCCACAGGGCGATCGGTGTCTTGCCACTTCCACCTACCGCGATGTTGCCCACCACCACGACCGGCACCGGCAGCCGTTCGGCCTTCTTCAGCCCGAGCGCGAACAGCCCGCGACGCGCACCGGCGAGCAGGGCAAAGAGAAGTGAAAGGGGAAGCAGGCTCCATGCCGCCGCCCCGCGGTGCTGCCAGAAGCCGGGGGCGCTGCGTGGCATGGAGAAGGAAGGAGACGGAAAAGGATTAGCGCTGGGCCGCCTGGGTGGCGAAGGAGATGTGCACCAGGCCAGCCTGCTGGGCCGCCTGCATCACGTCGATCACGCGCTGATGGGCCGCCTTGGCATCGGCGTTGATGATGACCACCGGATCCTTGGCGCCAGCCGGCACCACGGCCTGCATCGCCGCGGCAATGGCCGGAATGCCGGAGCCACTGACGGCACGCTTGTTGATGACGACTTCGCCGGTGGCCGTGACGGCGACATTCACCTCGACGGCCTTCTCGTTGCTGGCCTGGGCGTCGGCCGTGGGCAGGTTGATCTCCAGCCCGGCAAAGCGCGAATAGGTGGTGGTGAGCATCAGGAAGATGATGATCACCAACAGCACGTCGATCATCGGGATCAGGTTGATCTCCGGCTCCTCGCGGGAGCGGCCACGGCCGAAATTCATGGGATCTGCCTCAGCGACGTTCGCCGTGGACCACTTCGACGAGACGGATTGCCTGCTGTTCCATCTCGATCACGAAGCCATCGACGGTGGCGCGGAAGTGGCGCCAGAAGATCATGCTTGGCATCGCGATGACCAGACCGAAGCCGGTGTTGTACAACGCGATGGAGATGCCGTGGGCCAGCTGCTGGGGGTTGGAGCCGCCGGGCGCCTGGGAACCGAAGATCTCGATCATCCCGACCACGGTACCAAACAGGCCCATCAGCGGGCTGATCGAGGCGATGGTGCCGAGGGTGGTGAGGAAGCGCTCGAGGTCGTGGGTCACAGCGCGGCCGGCTTCTTCGATGGATTCCTTCATCACCTCGCGGGAGCTGCGCACGTTGCGCAGGCCGGCGGCGAATACGCGGCCCATCGGTGAACTCAGCGCGACGCGGTTGATCATCTCGGGCGTGGCCCCCGACTGGCGCAACTCAGCCACGACCTTTTCGAGCAGACCGTCGGGAAGGATCTTGCTGCGGCGCAGTGTCAGCAGCCGCTCGATGATCAGCGCCACGGCAACGATGGAAGCAAACAACAAGGGCCAGATTGGCCAGCCGGCAGCCTGAATGATGGCGAACACGCGAGGACTCCTGCGAATCTTACGAAGCCCGAGAATGTAACCTGCCCATCCGAGGAGAGCAACAAGCCAGGCGTCGCTGACAATCCACAAAATCTGTGGATAACTTTGTGGATTGATGCCCGACGATCGCTCTAAACCCGCAGCTGGTAAGGCTTTTTCCTACTCGGGTCAAAAATTAAGCGGCAGCCACTTTCTTTATAAATCAGATACTTACAACTTTTTAACCAAGTCAAGCCCGGTGACCGGTTTTTTTTGACGTGGATCAGAGCGACATGTGGATTCCGGTAGAATCCGCGCCCATGAACCCCCTCCGACATTCTGCAGAAGTCAAGCCCGGCGAAGTCGTTTCCGTCTCATGGCTCAACCGCGCGGCACGTGAGGCGCTGGAGGGCAGCATTCCTCTCTTGTGGGTTGGCGGCGAGATCTCGACCCTCACCCGCGCCGCCTCCGGCCACCTGTATTTCACCCTCAAGGATGCCGACGCCCAGGTTCGCTGCACCATGTGGCGCAACCGCGCGCAGATGCTGCCGTTCAAACTCGAACATGGCATGCGGGTCGAAGTGCGCGCCCTGGTCACCCTGTTCGAGGCCCGGGGCGACTATCAGCTCAACGTGGAATCGGTGCGTCATGCCGGGGTCGGCAACCTCTACGAGGCCTTCCTCCGCCTCAAGACCCGGCTCGAAGCCGAGGGACTGTTCGATCCTGCCTGCAAGCGCACCCTGCCCCGCTTCCCCCGTGGCGTGGCCGTGGTCACCTCGCCCCAGGCCGCGGCCTGGCAGGACGTGATCGCGGCCTTCGCCCGGCGTGCGCCGCACCTGCCCCTGTGTCTGTATCCGACCCTCGTCCAGGGCGATGGCGCGGCCAGCCGCATTGCCGCGGCGATCCGCCGGGCCGGCGCTCGCGCGGCTGCAGACGGCAACGACGTGCTGCTGCTGGTGCGCGGCGGTGGCAGCCTTGAGGATCTCGCCGCCTTCAACGACGAAGCCGTAGCCCGGGCGATCCGCGCCTGCCCGCTGCCGGTGGTCGTCGGCGTCGGCCACGAGACCGACGTGAGCATCGCCGACTTTGCCGCCGACCTGCGCGCCGCCACGCCAACCGCCGCCGCCGAGATCACCAGCACCGGCTTCGTGGATCTGCGTGATCGCCTGGAGCGCCTGGCGCAGGGGCTTTCCCGCGCCATGCAACGGCGTTTCGAGACGGCCGCCCAGCGCCTCGACCGAGCCGCCGCGCGGCTCACTCACCCGCGTCAGCACATCGAGCAGGCGCGCCTGCGCTTGGGCAATCTCGAGCAGCGCCTGCAGGCCCGCTTCCTGCGCCAGCTGGCCGCCAGCCAGGCCCACCGCACCGCGCTGGGCCTGCGCCTCGCCGCCCGCCGGCCCGACCTGTCCACCCGACAGCGCACTGTCGACACCCTCGTCAGTCGCCTCGAGCGTGCCGGACGCAGCCTCCTCCAGCGCCAGCAGGATCGCCTCGACGCGCTCGGCCAGCACCTGGCCCACCTCGACCCGCGGGGTGTGCTGGCACGGGGCTACAGCATTACCCGCAACGCCGATGGCGAGATCGTGCGGGATGCGGCGCAACTCGAACCCGGCTCGTGTATCCAGGTCGAATTCAACGTCGGCAACGTGGATGCAACGGTAAACCGCAAAAACGGCTGATCCCGGTGCAAAATATCAGGTGGTGCAGCGGCAGCCGGATGAGGCTGGACCGCGTCCGATTGTGCAGTGAAACAAATCCCGACTAGAATAGTCGGGCAATTGAAACCCCAACCAAAACCCGGAGAACATCAATGGCTCATACCCTGCCCGAACTGCCCTACGCCAAGAACGCCCTGGTTCCGCACCTGTCCGAAGAGACCTTCGACTACCACTACGCCAAGCACCATAACGCCTACGTGGTCAATCTGAACAACCTCATCGCCGGCACCGAATACGAGAACCTGTCGATCGAAGAAACCTTCCTGAAGGCCCCGGCCGGCGGCATCTACAACAACGCCGCCCAGGTCTGGAACCACACCTTCTTCTGGAGCTGCATGAAGCCGAACGGCGGCGGCGCTCCGACTGGCGCGCTGGCCGACGCCATCAACGCCAAGTGGGGTTCCTTCGACGACTTCAAGAAGGCCTTCCAGGCCTCCGCCGTGGGCAACTTCGGCTCCGGCTGGACCTGGCTGGTCAAGAAGGCCGACGGCAGCGTCGACATCGTCAACACCGGTGCCGCGGGCAACCCGCTGAAGACCGGCGAAGGCAAGCCGCTGCTGACCATCGACGTGTGGGAACACGCCTACTACATCGACTACCGCAACCTGCGTCCGAAGTTCGTCGAAACCTTCCTGGCCAGCCTGGCCAACTGGGATTTCGCCTCCGCGAACTTCGCCTGATCGCCGGCTGAATCAGCGCAGTAAAAAGCCCCGGGAAGCATCGCCTCCCGGGGCTTTTTCACGTCAACCGCCCTGCCGGAATCAGGTGGTTGCAAACCAGCGCCGCTGCAACCACAGCGACACATTGACCAGCCCGATCATCACCGGCACCTCCACCAGCGGTCCGATCACCGCCGCGAAAGCCGCACCGGAGTCGATGCCATACACCGCCACCGCCACCGCAATCGCCAGCTCGAAGTTGTTGCTGGCCGCGGTGAAGGACAGCGTCGTACACTTGCCGTAGCCCGCCCCGGCCTTGCGGCTCATGGCAAATGACGCGAAGAACATCACCACGAAGTAGATAAAGAGCGGGATTGCAATGCGCACCACGTCCATCGGGAGGGTGACGATCGTCCGGCCCTTCAGGGCAAACATCACCACGATGGTGAACAGCAGCGCCACCAGGGTGATCGGCCCGATCTTCGGCACAAAGCGGGTGTGGTACCACTCCTTCGACACGAAACGCAGCATCACCACCCGGGTCAGCACCCCGGCCACGCAGGGGATGCCCAGGTAGATCAGCACGCTCTCGGCGATCTGGTCGATGGAGATGTCCACCACCACCCCGGTCAGCCCGAACATCGGCGGCAGCACCGTCACGAAGAACCACGCATACACGCTGTAGAACAACACCTGGAAGATCGAATTGAAGGCCACCAGCCCGGCGGCGTATTCGGTCGAGCCCTTGGCGATTTCGTTCCACACGATCACCATCGCGATGCAGCGGGCCAGCCCGATCAGGATCAGCCCGACCATGTACTCCGGCTTGTCGGGCAGGAAGATCACCGCCAGCGCAAACATCAGCACCGGCCCGATCACCCAGTTCTGCACAAGCGACAGGCCCAGCACCTTGCGGTCGCAGAAGACGTCGGGCAGCTCCTCGTAGCGCACCTTGGCAAAGGGCGGGTACATCATCAGAATCAGCCCGATGGCGATGGGGATGTTGGTGGTGCCCACCTGAAAGTGGTTGATCACCCCTTCGATGCCCGGCACCAGATTGCCCAGGGCCACGCCCAGCGCCATGGCGGCAAAGATCCAGACCGTAAGGTAGCGGTCGAGGAAAGACAGTTTGCGGCTTACTTCACTCACGATTCACCTCGATGACCACGGCCGATCTCATCGAGCTCGTGCTTGAGCGCCATGCCGTCCAGCTTGGCAATGGGTAGGCTGGCAAACAGCGAGATGCGCCGATGGAGGATCAGCAATGCCTGGGAGAAGGCGTGCTGCCTGGCTTCGACCGAGCCCTCGACAGCCGCCGGGTCTTCCAGCCCCCAATGGGCCGTCATCGGCTGACCGGGCCACACCGGGCACACCTCGCCCGCAGCGTTGTCGCACACGGTGAACACGAAATCGAGATGCGGCGAATCAGGCCCGGCAAACTCGTCCCAGCTCTTGCTGCGCAGCCCCTCGGTGGGCATGTGGTTGCGCTTAAGGAGTTCGATGGCCAGCGGATTGACCTGTCCCGCCGGGTGGCTGCCGGCGCTGAAGGCCCGGAAGCGCCCCTCGCCCACCTTGTTGAGGATGGCTTCGGCGAAAATGCTCCGGGCCGAATTGCCGGTGCACAGGAAAAGCACGTTGTAGATCTTGTCCGACATTTCACGCTCCTTGGTTGGCTTGGGTCCGGCGGACCATCTGGCTAAGACGTTCCACGCCCACCGGCTCGTGGCGCAGCAGCGGCACCAGGGCGTAGCGGCTGGCGTGGCGCGCAGCCACGTTCTCGATCTCGGCCAGCTCGTTGCGGGCGCGGCGACGCAGCAGCGTCGACTTCGGCCCGGCCGCCGCCACGCTGTTGTTGATGACCCACGCCCACGGCTCGATGCCGGCGCGGCGCAGGTCGGCCTGCAGGTTGGCGGCCTCGAGCACCGGCGTGGTCTCGGCCAGCGTGACGATCAGCACCTTGGTCCGCTGCGGGTCCTGGAGCTGCATCATCGGCGTGGTGAAGTGGGCGGTGCCGCTGCCCATCTGGCGCACGATCTCCCGGTGATAGGCGCCGGTGGCGTCAAGGAGCAGCAGGGTGTGGCCGGTGGGCGCGGTGTCCATCACCACAAACTTGCGCCCCGCCTCGCGGACGATCCGCGAGAAGGCCTGGAAGACGGCGATCTCCTCGGTGCAGGGCGATCGCAGGTCTTCCTCCAGCAGCGCCCGGCCCTGGGCGTCGAGCTTGGCGCCCTGGGTGTCCAGCACATGCTGGCGGTAGCGCGCCGTTTCGGCAGCCGGGTCGATGCGGCTGACGGTGAGTTGATCGAGCGAGCCTTCCAGCGTCTCGGCCAGATGGGCGGCCGGGTCGGAGGTGGTGAGATGCACCGGCAGGCCGCGCCGGGCGAGTTCTACCGCCACCGCCGCGGCGAGGGTCGTCTTGCCGACGCCACCCTTGCCCATCAGCATCACCAGCCCGTGGCCGTCGGCGGCGATGCCATCCACCAGCCCGGCGATGTCCGGCGCGGCGGGCAGCGAAACGGGCGCCACATCGTCGGTCGGGCCGACGTCTGCCGGCGCGAAGAGCTGGCGCAGCGCGTCCAGCCCCACCAGATTGAAGGGCTTGAGGGCGATCCGGTCGGTGGGCAGGCTGGCCAGCCCGGCAGGCATCGCGGCGAGGGCTGCCTGCTCGCGGATGAAGATCGCAGCGGCGAGCGGGTCTTGCGCAGCGCCGCCCTCGGCCTCGCCCGCCGGCAGCAGGCCGTTGATGACCAGAAACTGCCGGTCGATGCCGATGGCGGCAAGCTCGTCGTGGGTGCGCGCCACTTCGCGCAGGGTGGCCTGCTGGGCGCGGGCCACCAGCACCAGCCGGGTGCGCGCGCCGTCGGCCAGGGCATCCACTGCCGCCTTGTACTGGCTGCGCTGCTTTTCCAGCCCGGCCAGCGGGCCGAGGCAGGAGGCGTCGCCCTTCCCCGCCTCCAGAAAGCCGCTCCACGCGCCGGGCAGTTGCAGCAGGCGGATGGTGTGACCGGTGGGCGCGGTGTCGAAGACGATGTGCTGGTAGTCGTGGGTCAGGCTGGAATCCACCAGCAGCCCGGTGAATTCGTCGAAGGCGGCGATCTCGGTGGTGCAGGCGCCGGAGAGCTGCTCCTCGATGCCCTTCACCACGCTGTCGGGCAGGAGTCCTCGCACCGGCCCGACGATGCGGTCGCGGTAGGCCTGGGCGGCCGCCTGCGGGTCGATCTCGAGGGCCGAGAGATGGGACACCGAGGGGATCGGCGTGACCCGGTTGCCGATCTCCACGCCAAACACCTGCCCCACGTTGGAGGCCGGGTCGGTGCTCACCAGCAGCACGCGCCGACCGCGGGCGGCGAGGTCGATGGCGGTGGCGCAGGCGATGGAGGTCTTGCCCACCCCGCCCTTGCCGGTGAAGAACACAAAGCGCGGCAGCGCCTCGAGGAATTGCATGGCGGCCTCCGGGCTCAGCAGCACTTGCTGCCGCTGCAGCAGGGCTTAGGCGCGTCCGGCACCGCGTCGGCCACGCCGAGCCAGCGGGCGATCTCGGCCCGGGCCGGGTAGCGGCCGGCCAGCGCCACTTCGCCATCCAGCAGCACCAGCGGCAGTGCCTCGGCGCCGGAGCGCTCCAGGAAGCCTTTGACCACCGGGTTTCCGGCAAAGGCCAGGGGTTCCTGGGCGAGATTGAAGCGCTCGACGCTGGCACCCTGCTGGCGCGCCCAATCCACGTCAGCGGAAAACTGGACGAGGGCCTGATCCACGTCCACACCGCACACGCCGGTGCTGCAACACAGGGCCGGATCGAAAATCTGGAGAGTTTTCATTTTGATGCTCTTAACAATATTGAAATATGGCTTACGGCAAAAGCTGGCCGATGCGATCAAGCTCGGCCTTCAGCGCGGCGCGGTCGTGCTGCAGGGTTTCCAGCGGCAGCGCCAGGAAGGCTTCGATGCGGGCGCGCAGGATGCGGTAGGCGGTGACAAAGGCCGCGTCGATCTCGGCGTCGGTGCCGGTGGCGTGGGCCGGGTCATCCACGCCCCAGTGGGTGCGCAGCACGGGGCCGAGGTAAACCGGGCAGGTCTCGCCGGCGGCGCTGGCGCACACCGTGACCACCACGTCCGGCGTCACCGGCAGCGCGTCCCATGACTTGCTGTGGTAACCGTCGGTGGCGATGCCTTCCCGCGCCAAGAGCTCGAGCGACCGGGGATGCACGTAGCCGGCGGGCTTGCTGCCGGCGCTCTGCGCACGCCAGCCGGCGGGTGCGAGATGGTTGAAGGTGGCCTCGGCAAGGATCGACCGGCAGGAATTGCCGGTACACAAAAACAGCACGTTCATGGTCAGGGTTTTCCGTCGGTGGCGGTGATGGGCGGCAGCACGGACTCGGGGCAGCACGAGGCGGCCCGCAGGTCGGCACATTTTTCGGGTTGGCCGGAACAGCACTCTTCGGTGAGATAGGCGATCAGATCGAGCATCAGCGGGATGTTGGCCCGGTAACGCTGGAAGCGCCCCTCCTGCTCCACCGACACCAGCCCGGCGTGGGCCAGCGCCTTGAGGTGGAAGGACAGGCTCGACGGCGAGATGTCGAGGGCACTGGCGATGTCGCCCGCCACCATGCCCTCCGGGCCCTGGCGGACGAGCAGCCGGAAGGCCTCCAGGCGCCAGCCTGACGAGAGGGATTCAAAGATTGTGGTTGCGGCTCTGGTTTCCATGCCGTAACTCTACAACACTTCAACAACTATTGAAATGAAGATTCCGTGAAACCCCGCCGGGGCTCACAGCTGCATCCACACGCTGCCCGGCTCCCGCTCCACGGCAACGCCGGTGGCGGTGGTCGTGTAGGTGAGGAAGCACATCTGGCGCGGGTCCGACAGCACGGCCGGGTTCAGCACCGCGTACACCTCGCCATTGCAGCGGGCCGACGGCGTGACAAGGCCCGGGTGGCCTTCCCGGTGCAGGCGTGCGCCCACCTGGTGGGTGAGCCCGTAATCGACCGGATCGACCAGCGCCGGAAAGGCCAACGCCGTGGGCCGCAGGTCCACCAGCGCCGCGTCGCAGCGCACCCGGTAGCACTTGCGCTCGATGCGCACGCCGGGCTGGGTGAAATCGGCATCGGCCAGCAGGCCGCTTCGCCAGTGATGCACGGTTTCGTGGACGCTGGTCTCCACCGTATCGGCCCCGTACCACACACCGAAGCTGCCGTCGGAATAGCGGCTCTTCATCCAGTTGCGGAAGGGATAGTGGATCGCGTCGTTCCAGCGGGCGTCCTCGAAGGGCCGGTCGATCACCGGCACCGGCGACACGAACATCCGCGGCTTGGTGGCAAGCTCGAGATTGATCGCCGCCTGCCAGTCGGCCGGGTTGTCGGAGAGGTCGTCGAACAGATCCTGCGAGACGCGGATCGACACGATGTTGCGCACCAGATCGCCGTGGGTTTCGGCGAGGCGCGCCTGGGCGAAGATCGGGTCGATCACTGGCCGCGCGCCCGGTCGAGGTAGGCCAGCACCATCAGCAGGCCGGCAAAACCGAACTCGCGGATCACGTCGATGGGCGAGCGGTGCTCGAAGGCCCGGTTGCGGGTCTTCATCCAGGCGTAGGCCAGCTCGCGGTTCTGCGGAAAGAGCAGACGCAGATTCTTGTGGATGCCCAGCAGGTGGCCGGCCCGCTCCAGGGTGTCGCGACTGCCCGACAGGGCCTCGCCCTTGCGGTAGCGCGCCAGCACGGCGCGGTTGGACGTGGCAAAGCCGAGGGCGTCGAGCTGCTCTTCGGTGCTGAGTTTCCAGTGATCGAAGAGCTGCATCAGCATGCCCGCGATGGCCTTGCGGTCGATGGCGTCGGGCACGGCGGCTTGGGGGGCGTTCATGATGAGCCTCCTGATTGAATTGTTGCAATTCTAACTCTTAACGTTTTAAAAGCAACAATAAAGCCGTGAGGAGAGATGAGTGAGGAGATGCGGAAATGAAAAACGGGCCGCTCGGGCCCGTTTTGGTACTGCCTTGTTGCGGGCAAGCCCGCTGGCGCCTACACCACCACGGTCTGGGCCTGGCCTTCGGCGCGGGCTTCGATGGTGCCGAGGTTGTATACCGTCTCGCCGGTGGCGCGCAGCTGGGCGGCGGCCATTTCGGCGTCTTCGGCGGCAACGATCACCACCATGCCGACGCCGCAGTTGAACACCCGGTACATCTCCTGGGCGTCCACGTTGCCGGCGTGCTGCAGCCACTGGAACAGGTAGGGCATCTCCCACGCGTCCTTCTTGAGCACGGCGGTGAGGTTGTCGGCCAGCACGCGGGGCACGTTCTCGAGCAGACCGCCGCCGGTGATGTGGGCCATGCCCTTCACCAGGCCGGCGCGCTTTTCCATCAGCGCGAGCAGCGACTTCACGTAGATGCGGGTCGGCTCCATGATGACGTCCTTCAGCTTGCGGCCGTGGAAGTCGCCTTCGAGGTTGGGCTTGGCGATCTCGATGACCTTGCGGATCAGCGAGTAGCCGTTGGAGTGGGCGCCGCTGGAAGCCAGGCCCAGCACCACGTCACCCGGGCGGATGGTGGAGCCGTCGATGATGTTGCACTTGTCCACCGCACCCACCGCGAAGCCGGCGAGGTCGTATTCGCCATCGGGGTACATGCTGGGCATCTCGGCGGTTTCGCCGCCGATCAGCGCACAACCGGACAGCTCGCAGCCCTGGGCGATGCCCTGGACGACGGTGGCGGCGGTGTCCACATCCAGCTTGCCGCAGGCGAAGTAATCGAGGAAGAACAGCGGCTCGGCGCCCTGCACCAGGATGTCGTTGACGCTCATCGCCACCAGATCCTGGCCGACGGTGTCGTGCTTGTTCAGTTGAAACGCCAGCTTGAGCTTGGTGCCCACGCCGTCGGTGCCGGAAACGAGCACCGGCTCCTTGAACTTCTTGGAGATCTCGAACAGGGCGCCGAAACCGCCGATGCCGCCCAGCACCTCCGGGCGCATGGTGCGCTTGGCAAAGGGCTTGATGCGGTCGACCAGGGCATCGCCGGCATCGATGTCCACGCCGGCGTCACGATAAGTAAGGGAACTCATGGGTTCTGTGATCTCTTTTGAAGCGTCCGGATGCCTAGCGATGCGCTCGTCGGATTGAGCACCCCGCCGGAACCGGCTACATTAACGGGCCTTGCGCCGGGGTTTTGGCCCCTGCCGCGCAAACAAACCCGAATTTTAGCCGAAATGTCGTCGGCCCGCCCCTGCCGGGTGCGCCGTCGCAGCCACCGCGTGAAGCAACTCACCCTCGACCTGCGCGCCGACTCTCCGCCGCTGCTGGAAAACTTCGTCGCTGCCGCCAACGCCGACCTGCTCGCCGCCCTCTACGAAGCCGTGCCCGTGGCCGATGTGCCCCAGCACCTCTTCCTGTGGGGCGACGCCGGCAGTGGCCGCAGCCATCTGCTGAAGAGCGTCGTCACCGCCGCCGCCCAGGCCGGCCGCCCGGCGTGCTACCTGCAGGCCGCCGACGTGGCCGCCAGCCTGCCCGAAGCCCCCGGCCTGCTGCTGGCCGTGGATGACGTGGAAGCCCTGGGCCCCGACGCCCAGATCGCCCTGTTCCGCGCCTTCAACGCCGCCCGCGGCCTCAAGATGACGCTCATCACCAGCGGCGCCGCCGCCCCGCTGCAGCTGGCGCTGCGCGAGGATCTGCGCACCCGCATCGGCCAGAGCCTGATCTTCGAGGTCAAGGGCCTCACCGACGACGACCGCAACGCGATCCTCCAGGCCCAGGCCGCCACCCGCGGGCTGCGCCTCGAGCCGGAACTGGTGCAATACCTGCTGCGCCACGGTCGGCGGGATCTCACCAGCCTGCTGCGCACCCTCGACGCCCTCGACGCCGCCTCGCTCGAACGCAAGCGCGCCATCACCCTGCCCCTGCTGCGGGAAGTCCTGCAGCGCGACCCGACCCTCTAAGCGCACACCATGGAACTCGTACTCTTCGACCTGGACAACACCCTGCTCGCCGGCGACTCGGATTTCGAGTGGGCCCAATTCCTGATTTCCAAAGGCGTGCTCGACAAGGAAGTCTACGAAGCCCGCAACCAGCAGTTCTACGACCAGTACAAGGCCGGCACGCTGGACATCTTCGAGTTCCTCGACTTCCAGCTCAAGCCCCTGGCCCGCCACAGCCGCGCCCAGCTCGACGCCTGGCACCAGGAGTTCATGGACACCCGCGTCCGCCCGATGATGACGCCCAAGGCGCAGGCGCTGGTGAAACAGCACCTGGATTCAGGCGCGGTGGTGGCCATTGTCACCGCCACCAACAGCTTCGTCACCGGCCCGATCGCCCGCGCCTTCGGCATCCCGCATCTGGTTGCCACCATTCCGGCCCAGGAAGACGGCGCCTTTACCGGCAAGCCCCGCGGCACCCCGGCTTTCAAGGCCGGCAAGATCGAGCGCGTCGAGGCCTGGCTGGAGAGCCTCGGCCTGTGCTGGATGAGCTTCGCCAGGAGCAGCTTCTACAGCGACTCCCACAACGATCTGCCGCTGATGAACAAGGTCGGCAACCCGGTTGCGGTCGACCCGGACGACACCCTGCGCGCCCACGCCACGGCCCAGGGCTGGCCGGTAATCTCGCTGCGCTGAAGGCCCTCGCCGGTACCAGCCGGGCCTACCGCATCACAGCCCGCTGGCCTTGAACCAGGCCAGCAGCCGGCTCCAGCCATCTGCCGCATCCGCCGCCCGGTAGCTCGGGCGATAGTCGGCATGAAACGCGTGGCCGGCGTCCGGGTAGACCACAAACTCCGCGCGCTTGCCGGCCTTGGCCAGGTCGGCCTTCATGTCCTCCACGTCCGACACCGGAATGCCCTGATCCTTGGCGCCGTAAAGGCCCAGCACCGGGGCGGTGATCTTGCTCACCACGTCGATGGGATGCAGGGGCGTCATTGCGCTGGCCACGCCGGTCAGGCGGCCATACCAGGCCACGCCAGCCTTCAGCTTCGGATTGTGGGCCGCGTAAAGCCAGGTGATGCGCCCGCCCCAGCAGAAGCCGGTGATACCCAGCCGGGCCGGGTCGCCGCCATTGGCTGCAGCCCATGCCGCGGTGGCATCCAGATCGGCCAGCACCTGGGCGTCCGGCACCTTGCTCACCACCTTCGCCAGGATGTCCGCCACGCTCTCGATGCCTGCCGGGTCGCCCTGACGCTGGTAGAGATTGGGCGCGATGGCCTGATAGCCCTGGCGAGCCAGGCGCCGGCACACATCGCGGACATATTCGTGAACCCCGAAGATTTCCTGCACCACCAGCACGGTGGCGAAAGGCCCCTTGCCCGCCGGCTGGGCACGATAGGCCTTGAGCTGGACGCCATCCGGCGCCTGCACGGCGATCTCGCCGACCACCAGGCCATCGGCCGGGGTGACGACCACGCTCTGCCCGAAGGCCGGCTGTACGGCCAGCGCAAACCCCGCCGCAAGCGAACCGCCGACGAAAGTCCGCCGGCTCAGGGGCAGGCCGGGGACGAGACTGTCGAAATCGGAATCCTGAACCGTTGCCATCGAACGCTCCTCGCTGTTGGGAAGAGCGTCAGCATACCGCGCCCCGGGCGCGGCACGATCAGTTCCAGGCCGCGCGGGAGGAACTCGATGCGGTTCCGCGATCGAACCACACGCTGCCCCGGCTCGCCGGGCGGCGCTCGGCCACCGCACGCTCGGCGCCGCAGGCGTACTGGCGGGTGAACTTCTCGGTCAGGGTGACGTGCTTGCCCAGCACATGGATGAAGCCCGCGTCCGACAGCTCGCGAAAAATGCGCGACAGGGTTTCCGGCGTGAAGCCCATGCGCGCCGCCAGCACGTTCTTGGGAATCGCCAGTTCCAGCTCGATCTGCGCCGCCTTGGCAACCGCCGCGGCGCCCAGCCGGCGCAGGTATTCCACCACTTTGGCGCTGCCGGTCTGCAGGCAATCCGCCGCGATGTCACGCTCGATGGCCGACTGGCGCTGAGCCACCACCGCGAGCATCCGCCGCATCAGGCACGGCTCGCCGTCCATCGCCCGGAAGACCCCGTCGCGCCCCACCGCCACCAGCACCACCGGCGACACGGTTTCCACCGACGACACATAGGCCGAATCGCCAAACAGCTCGGCCACGCCGAAAAGCTGACCCGGCGACACGATGTCGATGACCTTCTCCCCGCCCTCCGACGACGACACGGATACCTTGAGGTGGCCGGACATCACGTGATAAAGCGCCTTCGGCCGCTCGCCCGAGGCGTAGATCGCCGCGCCCTTCGGCAGGCTCGCCACATGGGCTGCGCGCGCCACTTCGGCGATCACGGAATCGGGCAGATCACGAAACAGGGCGACCTCGCCCAACACCAGAGACAGATCATCAAGACTCGTGCGCATCACATCAACCTCGCTGCAGCAATGGGGGGAATGCCGGCAGGAACTGCCTTTGACCCCGGAACATGGCGCGCAGTCTAGGAGCCCCGAGCGGGTCGAAAGTTGACCTGGATCAGAACCTCCAAGTGCTCAAAAACGAGGCAAATACCTCCAACGAGGTATTCATCAATCACACCCGAAACCACGCCAAACCCTTGTTTTATCGAGCCCCGACTCAAGCACGGCGGGGCTCACCGCAACGCGGCCGCGGCCACTGCCGGCCCATCCTCCTAACCCCATTTTCCCGGCCGGACTACCCACCGGACGTGACCCCGGAGGCGACTCGGGGCGAAAATGGCGGCCTGCCGAACAAACCCAGGCCCGTGCCGTGACCGCCCAGCCCTCCAACCCAGGCTCCTCCCCCGCCTCTCCAGCCACCGCCGGGCGCCGCCATCCGTCGGTGGTGCTGCGTCTCGGCGCATGGATCGCTGCCATCGCCAGCCTTGCCGCGGTGTCGATCTTCGCCTCCATCACCGTGGCCGAACTTTCGTCCGGCGAGGCCCGGGCACTCAACCTGGCCGGCTCCCTGCGGATGCAGTCCTACGCCATCGGCGCCGCCGTCACCCAGGGTGACCCCCGCAGCATCGAACAGGCCATCGCCGAGTTCGAGACGCGCTTCACCAGTCGCGACCTCACCCGCACCATCCCCCACGGCGCCGATGAAAGCCTGCGCCGGGCCTACGACGCGGTGGGCAGCCTGTGGCGCGGACGCTTCCACCCCGCGGTGCAGAAGGCCGCCACCGACGTGGCCGCCGGTCAGCCCGGTGGCGGACGACTGGCCACCGAGACCGCCGAGATCGTCGCGGCCATCAATCAGCTGGTGGTGCTGATCGAGCAAGGGCTGGAAGACAAGCTGCAGCTGCTGCGGCTGGTGCAAGGGATTTCGCTGGTCCTGCTGGTGGTCGTTGGCGCGGCAGCTGTGTTGCAGTTGAAACAAAAAGTGTTGCAACCACTACACGACCTGCTCACCTCCGCCGACCGGGTGCGTCGGGGAGATTTCTCGGTGCGGGTCCCCATCCGCGAACCGGACGAACTCGGCCAGCTTGGCGAGGCCTTCAACTTCATGGTCGAGGATCTGTCCCGCAGTTACGCCCAGCTCGAAAACCGCGTCCGCGAGAAGACCGAGGCGCTCGCCCGCAGCAACCAGTCGCTCAACCTCCTCTACCGCACCACCCGCGCCCTGTCCGAGCGCGCCGTCACCCAGGCCACCCTGCAGCAGGTGCTCGACGACGTGGAGCAGGTGGTCGGGGTGACGAGCGGCGCGATCTGCCTGAGCCGGGCCGACGCCCCCGAAACCGTCTGCCGCACCGGCAGCGCCGACATCGCCATCGAAGCCCAGTGCCGCACCATATGCCATGGTTGCGAGGGCGGCGGCCGTGCCGTCGTGGCGCACCCGACACCCGCCGGCGGCGGCCAGACCATCGCCGCCCCGCTCTTCGATGGCAGCCGCAGCCACGGCGCGCTGCTGCTCACCCTGCCCGTCGGCCAGCGCCTCGCCCCCTGGCAGCTCGAACTCCTCGAAACCGTCGGTTGCCACGTGGGCGCCGCGCTCGCCTCGACTCAGCGCAACGAGGAACGCCACCGGCTGGCACTGCTCGACGAGCGCTCGGTGATCGCCCGCGAGCTGCACGACTCCCTGGCCCAGTCGCTGTCCTATCTCAAGATCCAGGTCACCCGACTCCAGACGCTGCTGCGCAAGAGCCCCTCGCCCGAGCCCGTCACCGAGATCGTCGGCGAGCTGCGCGACGGGCTCAACGAGGCCTACCGCCAGCTGCGCGAGCTGCTCACCACCTTCCGGCTGCGCATCGACGGGCGCGGCCTCAACGCCGCCATCGACGACACGGTGCAGGAATTCCGCCGCCGCACCGGGCTCGAGATCGCCCTCGACAACCGCCTGGGCAGCCTGGAGCTGGTGCCCAACCGCGAGATCCACGTGCTGCAGATCATCCGCGAGGCCCTCACCAACATCGAACGCCACGCCCGCGCCGGCCGGGTGGCGATTGCCCTCGCCCGCCACGACACCGCGCGCCTGCGGGTGACGGTGGACGACGACGGCGTGGGCTTCGACGAAGCCGACCGCCCGCTTCATCGCTACGGCATCGTCATCATGCACGACCGTGCCCAAAGCCTTGGCGGCCAGATCAGCGTGCGGCCCCGCGAAGGCGGCGGCACCCGGGTCGAGCTGGATTTCCCGGCCGACGCCCACCTTTCCGACTCTCCGACCTCAGCCCCAGAAAGCGCGCCATGAACGCCCCTGCCACGACCTCCGTCATCATCATCGACGACCACCCGCTGTTCCGCAAAGGCGTCTCCCAGCTCATCGCCCTGTCCGATCAGCTCCACCTCATCGGCGAGGCCAGCAGCGGTGAGGAAGGGCTCGAACTGGCCCGCGCGCTGGAGCCCGACATGATCCTGCTCGATCTCAACATGCGCGGGATGAGCGGCATCGAAACCCTGCGCGCACTGCGCGAGGCCGACCTCGCCGCGCGCATCCTGATCCTCACCGTCTCGGATGCCGCCGACGATCTGGTCGCGGCGATCCGCGCCGGCGCCGACGGCTACCTGTTGAAGGACATGGAGCCGGAAGAACTGCTGGCGCGCATCGTCGAGGCGCTCTCTGGGCGCATCGTCATCAGCGAGAGCCTGAACGGGCTGCTCGCCCGCTCCCTGCGGGACGAAGCCCAGGCCGCCGAACGCAGCCTCACCCCGCTCACCGACCGCGAGCGCGACATCCTCGGCTGCCTGGCCAGCGGGCTGTCGAACAAGCTCATCGCCCGCGACCTCAACATCGCCGAGGGCACGGTGAAGGTGCACATCAAGAACCTGCTGAAGAAGCTCAAGTTCCGCTCGCGCCTCGAGGCCGCCGTGTGGGCCATCGACCAGAACCTGCGCCCGGGTACCCCCGGGCCGCGCTGAACCCACCGCTCAGGCCGGCACCTCGTCCCGCACCGGCAGCGCGTCGGCGTAGCGCCGGCTTTCGGGAGCATCGGGATGGAAGCGGATCACGATCTGAGTGCCGGTACGGATGCGGCTGCTGACGCCGGCGCCGATCACCAGCTTGCCGCCGATCTGATTCACCAGCCCCACCACCAGCCGCCAACCCAGGCTGCGGCTGGCTGCCGGTGAAAAGCCCGGGGGCAGCCCCACCCCATCGTCCTCCACCCACAGTCGCGCACCGCCCTCGCCATCACCCTGCAGGCCCACCTGGATCCGCCCCGCGCAGCCATCGGGAAAACCGTGCTTGACGGCGTTGGAAACCAGCTCATTCACGATCAGCGCGCACGGGATCGCCGTCTCGATCCCCAGCACCAGGTCGTCCAGCACCGATTCGATGCGCACGCCCTGACGCCCGTGCTGGGACGCCAGCCGCTCCACCAGCTGGCCCAGATACCGCTTGAAGTCGATGCTCGCCAGATCGTGAGAGCGGTACAGCTGCTCATGCACCTGGGACATGGCCATCACCCGCGCCGCGCTCTCCTCGAACAGCTCGGTCACGGTCGGGTCGTCCACGCTGCGTCCCTGCATGGTGAGCAGGCTCGCCACCACCTGGAGATTGTTCTTCACCCGGTGGTAGATTTCCTTGAGCAGCGCCTCCTTCTCGTTGAGCGCCGCGCTGATGCGCTGCTCGGCGATCTTGGCGTCGGTGATGTCCGTGTGCGACCCCGCCACCCGCAGCGGCCGCCCGTCCGCCTTGCGTTCGACCACCGCCCCGCGGGACAGAACCCACCGCCACTCGCCATTCCTGGCGCGCATCCGGAACTCGGCCCGGAAAGCCGTATCGGGCGACGCAAGAAACGCCCGGAAGCGCGCCTGGGTCGCCTCCCGGTCGTCCAGGTGGATCTGGCACGTCAGCGCCTCGAGGCTCAGATCGAGCTCGCCGACCTCGAAGCCCAGCATCGTGTAACAACGGGGGCTCACGTAGATCGCACCGGACTTGAGGTTCCAGTCCCAGATGCCGTCGGTGGCGCCCTCAATGGCCAGACGCAGATGCTCCTCGCTCTGCTCCAGCACCGCCTCGGCCCGGTTCAGGCGCTTGATGTTCGCGATCAGCACCAGGACCACCAGCAGCAACGCCACCAGGGCCACCAGCATCGCCCAGAAGACCGCACCGCTGCGCTCCACCACGCCGGCTGGCTTGCCGATCACCACCGCGCCCTCCGGCAGACGGCTCTCGGGCAGGCCGAAGCGCTCCATCACCGCGTGATTGAAGAGCAGCACCGGCTCCGCGTTGACCACCGGCAGTGATCGGGCTGGAACACCCGCGAGCACGCGCTGGGCCATCCCCCCAGCGACCCGCCCCTGGGCGACGCCGTCCTCGACGCTCCCGCCGATGGTGATCCCCTCGCGCACCCGGTGGCTGGTGATGTCGAACACCGGCGCCGGCGAAACCTGGGCCATGCGGGCGATCACCTCGGCGTAATCCAGCCGGCGCCCCTGATCGTCCACCGCAGAGGCCAGGGGCAGGATGATGTCGTCGGGCGACAGGCGCGCCACGATGGTGAGGATCTCGCTCAGGCCCAGATCGAAGTACTGCTCGACCGGCAGCGCGCTACCCATCTTGAGCAATGCCTCGTGAGCGTGGGCAAAGCCGGTGGCCGACCCACCCAGATTGCCGAACACCACCACCCGCCGGGCATCCGGCAGCAGCTTGCGGGCCGCTGCCAGGGTGCCGACGACGTCGACAGCCTCCCGCACGCCGGTGATCGGCAGATCGGGGCGCACCTGCGCGATGTCGAAGTTGCGGACATCCGAGAACACCACCGCTGCCCCGGGAAACAAGGTATCCCGGTGACGCAGCGTGAAGTCGAGCGCCGGATCGTCCGTGACGATCACCACGTCGACATGCCGTTCGCCGATCCGCCGGCGCAGGTGCTCGACCGACCCCGTGTCATCGTCGCTGCGGGGCTGGCGCAACGTGTCCAGGTCATGAACGAAGATTTCCGGCGGCGCGTCGCCACTGCGCAGCACCTGAAGGATGCCGCTCACCTGGGCATCGGTCCACGCAAAGCCCCAGTGGTAAGCGTTGATGACGACCACGGTCTTGCGCTCGCTCGCCGCCTGAGTATCACCGGCGCAAGCCATCCACGGGCCCAAGAGCAGCATGGCCAGCAGCACCGGACGCATCAGTAACAGCAGCAACACGATTTCCCCTCTGCCTTACTCGGCCGAGACCGCCGTACCCATCCCGGCGCGACGGCCCAACCCCAGCAGGCTCTCGATCACCCCCGCCGGCGCAGGCCGCTCAAAATGGAAACCCTGCAGCAGGTCGCAGCCCAGTTCGTTGAGGAAGCGCGCCTGGGCGCTGTTCTCGACGCCCTCGCCCACCACCGTCAGCCCCAGCGCCCGCGACATGGTGACGATGGCCGACACGATGGCGCTGCTCTCCCGGTTGTCGGGCAGATCGGTCATGAAGGAGCGGTCGATCTTGAGGGCGTGGATCGGGAAACGCTTGAGGTAGCTGAGGCTCGAATAGCCGGTGCCGAAGTCGTCCACTGCGATGCGCAGGCCGTTGCGGCGCAACTCCTCGAGGATCGCGCGGGCCCGCTCCGGCTGCTGCATGATGCTCGACTCGGTGAGCTCCAGCGCCAGGCACGACGGATCAAGGCCGAATTCGGTCAGCGTGCCCATCACCAGCCCGACCAGATCGGGATCGCGGAACTGGCGCGCCGAAAGATTGACCGCCACCGCCACGTCGTCGGTGCCACCATCGCGCCAGACACGTAGCTGGCTGCACACCGTGCGCAGCACCCAGGCACCGATCGGCACGATCAGCCCGGACCGCTCGGCGCTCTGCATGAACGCTTCCGGCGCCACCAGGCCCCGCTCCGGGTGCCGCCAGCGCAGCAGCGCCTCCAGCGAATGTACGCCGCCATCCACGTCGTGGATCGGCTGGTAGTGCAGTTCGAACTGGTTCTCGGCCAGCGCCCGGCGCAGGTCGGCTTCCAGCACCATGCGCTGGTTGATCTGTCGGCCCCAGTCGCTCGAATAGAACACGAAGCCGTTCTTGCCCAGCTCCTTGGCCCGGTACATGGCGTCGTCGGCGGCGACGATCAGCCGGTCGGCCGTCACCGCATCGCCAGGAAAACGGCTGATGCCGATGCTGCAGGAGGTGTGGATGAGGTGATCCTCGAAGGCGCACGGCAGCGTCATTGCGGCGATGAGCTTGGAACACACCCCCGCCACTGCGTTGTCGTCTTCCACGCCAGGCAGGATCACCACGAACTCGTCCCCTCCCAGCCGGCCGACGATATCCGTCTCGCGCACCACGCCCTTCAGGCGCTGGGCCGCATCGCGCAACAAGGCGTCGCCGGCAGAGTGACCAAAGGAATCATTCACCAGCTTGAAGTTGTCCAGATCGATGAACAGCACCGCCAGCTGCTCGCCGCGGCGCCGGCAGAAGGCGATGGACTGCTCCAGCTGACGATTGATCTGAATGCGGTTGGAGAGCCCGGTAAGGGCATCGTAGTACGCGACGAAGACCAGCTGCTCCTCGGCCGAGCGGCGGGCGGTGACGTCCTGCATCTGCACGATGTAGTAACGGGTCGCCCCACGGTCGTCGCGCACCGCCGAGACCGACAGCAGCGCCCACACCACCCGGCCATCCGGCGTCACCAGCCGAAGTTCGATCTGGAAGCTCGGCAGGCTGTTGGCCATCAGCCGGGCGAGGTACTCGTCGAGCATCGGGCGGTCGCCCTCGTGGCACAGATGGAGGAAGGACAGGCCCGCGATGAGCTCGCCGTGCACGCCCAGCATCGCCACCGCCACATCGTTGGCCTGGAGGAAGCGACCATCCGCCGCCACCAGCGCCATGCCGATGGCCGCGTATTCGAACGCCGAATGGAAGCGCCGCTCGCTTTCGGCAAGCGCCCGCTCCATCTCGCGGCGGCGGGCGATGTCGCGCAGCACCAGCACACAGCCCATCAGCTCGCCGTCACCGGCGATGATCGGCGCCACGGAATATTCCACCGGCGTCACGCCGCCACTGCGCGTGGTGAGCAGCGCCGGATGCTGGGCCGGCGGCCCCGCCAGCAGCAAGGCCTCGGCCACCGGATCCGGTACCCGCAGGCCGTCCCGCTCGTGGCGCAGATCAAGGATGGCACCCACCGTCTGACCGACCGCCTCGGCATCGCTCAGGCCAATCAGTCCCTCGGCGATCGGGTTGATCATGCGCACTCGCCCCGCCGTGTCGGTTGCCACCACGCCTTCGCCAATGGAGCACAGGGTGCGCGAGAACCATTCCTCGCTCTGGCGCAGGCGGCTGTCCATGGCGTGCTTGACGAGCGCCACCTCGATGGACGCCCGGATGTCGTCGGGCCGGAAGGGTTTCAGCAGGTAGCCCTGGGGCGCCGTGGCGCGGGCCCGGCTCAGGGTCTCGTCGTCGCTGAAGGCAGTCAGGTAGATCACCGGCACATTGCGCCGTTCGCGCAGGCACTCGGCGGTCTCCACGCCATCCATTGCACCCCGGATGACGATGTCCATCATCACCAGATCAGGGCCCGTCGAATCGAACAGTTCGATGGCCTGGTCACTGCTTGCCGCAATGCCGGTCACCGTGAAGCCGTAATTCTCCAGGCGCTGGGCCAGGTCCATGGCAATGATCGCCTCATCCTCGACGATCAATACCCGGGTCGGCTTGTCGCTCATGCTCTCTCCCACCCGATTTGAATCGGGCGCCATCGTTGTTATCAAACCGTTCGGAATATGGCTTAACGGAAGCTCGACCTATGTCTTTAGACATAATTTCCGAGCCCCCTGCAGAATCCCAGAACATTTCGGTCGGATGACTGTCGACCTCCGTGCCGGAAAAATGTACCGTCCCTTCCGGCTCAAACTTTGCGGTGGAGAATCAATTGAACAAGCGAATCATCTGGACCGTGCTCTCGGTAATCTGCGCCGGGCAGACGGCGGCCCAGGAACTGGCTGCGGCCCCGCGCCTGGCCCCCACCGCCGACCAGGCCCAGACCGCCTACCTGAGCGCGCAGATCTTGAGCCGCTATCACTACAAGACCATCCCCCTCGACGACGCCATGTCGGAGAGGATCTTCGACCGCTACCTCAAGGCCCTCGACCCCGAACGCCTGTTTTTCACCCAGGCCGACATCGACAGCTTTGCCGACGCCCGCACCCGGCTCGATGACGCGATCCTGCGTGGCAACCTCTCGGCGCCGTTCGCCATGTTCCAGCGCTACGAGCAGCGCGTGACCGAGCGCCTCGGCTACGCCCGCGAACTCCTCGGCCAGGGTTTCGACTTCAGCGCCAAGGAAAGCTACCCCTACGCCCGCGACAAGGCCCCGTGGCCCGCCGACGAAGCCGAGGTGCGCGACTTGTGGAAGAAGCGCGTCAAGAACGACTGGCTGCGCCTCAAGCTTGCCGGCAAGGACGACAAGTCGATCCGGGAGACCCTCGCCAAGCGCTACGACAACTACGTCACCCGCGCCACCCGCAACAAGAGCGACGACGTGTTCCAGATCTTCATGAACGCCTACGCCATGTCGATCGAGCCCCACACCAACTACCTGGGCCGCAGCGCCTCGGCGGATTTCGACATCTCCATGCGCCTGTCGCTGGTGGGCATCGGCGCCGTGCTGCAGGAGCGCGACGACTACATCACCATCCGCGAACTGGTGCCCGGTGGCCCGGCGGCACGTTCCGGCAAGCTGGCCGTGGGCGACCGCATCGTCGGCGTGGGCCAGGGCGACGATGCCGTGGCCGACGTGGTCGGCTCGCGGGTCGATGAAGTCGTCAAGCTCATCCGTGGCGAGAAGAACACCCGCGTGGTGCTCGACGTGCTGCCCGCCGATGCCGGCCCCGACGGCAAGCACAAGCAGGTCGCCCTCACCCGCGACAAGATCAAGCTCGAAGAACAGGCCGCCAAGAAATCCGTCATCAAGACCGGCGAAGGCGCCACCGCCCGCAAGATCGGCGTCATCAACCTGCCCGCCTTCTACGAAGACTTCGAAGGCCGCCGCAAGGGCGACAAGGACTATCGCAGCGCCAGCCGCGATGTGGCCCGCCTGATCGACGAGTTGAAGAAGGAGAAGGTCGACGGCCTCCTGATCGATCTGCGCAACAATGGCGGCGGCTCACTCCGCGAGGCGGTCGAGCTCACCGGTCTCTTCATCGACAAGGGCCCGGTGGTTCAGCAGCGTCGCCCCGACGGCCAGATCGGTGTCGAGAAGGACGAACACGCCGGCACTGCCTGGGATGGCCCGCTGGCCGTGCTCATCAACCGCGGCTCCGCGTCGGCTTCCGAGATCTTCGCCGCCGCCCTGCAGGACTACGGCCGCGCGCCGATCATCGGCGAGCCGAGCTTCGGCAAGGGCACTGTCCAGACCATGATCAGCCTCGACCAGATCGCCCGCAACGACCCGCCCAAGTTCGGCGACTTGAAAATGACCGTCGCCCAGTTCTTCCGGATCAATGGCGGCACCACCCAGCTGCGCGGCGTGGTGCCGGACATCCGCTTCCCGTCGGTGTCGGATCCAGAAAGCTTCGGCGAATCCAGCTACGACAACGCCCTGCCGTGGATCCAGGTGAAGGCGGCAGAGTTCCGTCCGGTGGATGAAGTCGCCCCACGCCTGGCCGACCTCCAGCGCCGTCACGAGGCCCGCATCGCCAAGGATAAGGATTTCGCCCAATTGCTCCAGGATGTCGCGGAGTTCAAACGGCTGCGCGACACCAAGTCGCTGTCGCTCAACGAAGTCGAACGGCGTCAGGAAAAAGAGCGTCAGGAAGCCCGGCTCAAGGCGCGGGACAAGAGCAAGGACAAACTCGCCGCCCTTCAGGATGACGGGCTTCAATCCGGCGAGCGCAGTCTGGCCGCCGACCTCGCCGCCGAGAAGGCACGCAAGGATTCGAAGGACGTGCTGCTTGCCGAAGCGGCCCGCATTGTCAGTGACGAGGCCGAACTCTTCGCAGCGCGCACTCAGGTTGCGCTGCGCGAGCGCAGCAGCGCCGCGGCCAAAACCTCCACGCTTCGCTGACCCGCAAAGCGCTGCCCCACCCGGGTGCAGCGCGCCCCGGCGGGGGGCGCCAGAGCGGCGAAAGGTCCGGCCAAGGGCCCTGATTCCGCACCAATGACAAGCACTGGAGACGTATATCGCCCCAAAACGGGGCAACACAAAAAATACCCGTGTTCTGCGCTAAAGCGCTGACGGCAATAGCCGACATTTGCAGGGCAACTTGCCATCAGCCCGAGAATAATAAAATGCGCCAGAACCTGCCCGTCACCCAGAATGAATACCCCCTCCCACCCGGCACGGCCATCATCAGCCGGACCGACTTGCAGGGACGGATCGTTTCCTGCAACGACGAGTTCGTGGCCGCCAGCGGGTTTGAGCGGGACGCCCTGATAGGTCAGTCCCACAACATCATCCGCCACCCGGACATGCCCAGCGAGGCGTACCGGGACTTGTGGCAGACCGTCGCCAACGGCCGGCCATGGACGGGCATCGTCAAGAACCGCTGCAAGAACGGCGACCATTACTGGGTAAAGGCGACCGTTACACCACTTAGTGGCGGAACGGGCTACATGTCGGTACGGGTGGCCGCCACCCGTGCCGAGATCGCGGCGGCGGAAGCCCTGTATGCCAAGCTTCGCGACACACCGGACATGCGGATGCATGAAGGCATCGCCACCCGACCCCGCCTGGCGCTCGCGGGCCGTCTGACAGCCTGGTTGACCCGACCGTGGCGGCGATCGGTTACCGTGCGCACGCTCAGCAGCGGGATCGTGACGGTACTCATTCTTGGCGCCACTGCGTGGAGCTCCGCCCGAGCCATCCACGACAGCGGCGTGGATGGCGAGCGGTTCAACCGGATCGTCCAGAGCAAGGATCTGCTGGCAGATATTCTCCCGCCTCCCAACTACATCGTCGAAAGCTATCTGGTCACCAACGAGATGCGTGACAGCCAGGGCCCGACGCTCGATGCGAACCGCACGCGGCTGCTCGAACTGAAATCCGAATACAGCAAGCGAATCGACTTCTGGACGGCCAGCACCCTGCCGCCCGCGCTGCGCAGCGAGTTCATCGAGGCATCCCAGGGCCCCGTCGCGGAGTTCTACGCGCTGGCAACGGGCGATTACTACCAAGCCTTGCGCAAGGGCGATGCCACCGAGGCGGCGGCCATTTTTGCCCGCCTGCGCACGCTTTACACGACGCATCGAGCGCACATCGACAAGGTCGTGGCGCTGAGCAACGACTGGAACAATTCTCTGGTCGATGAATCCCGCGCTTTTGTCAGCCAGGCCAACGTCCAGTTGTTGATCACGGTGATCGTGGCCACGCTGGCGGGCGTCGCGCTATCGCTGTTCGCCGCCAGATCGATCCGTCGCCCCCTCGAACAGGCGGGCAAGGCCGCGGAAGAGATTGCTGCCGGCAACCTGCTGTGCGCCATGCCCCACGCGGGCGATGACGAGATCGGCAACCTAGTGGTTCGCCTCGCCGTGATGCGCAACAACCTGCACGAGATTGCAGCCGCCCTCCGTCAGGAGTCAAAGCTGATTGCGGCCAACCTGCGGACCATGGAGCAGTCCGCCCATACCAGTGCCCACTCGGCCGAGCTTCAGTCCGACTTCGCCTCGGCCCTCACCGCCGCGATTGAAGAACTGTCGGTTTCCATCGACCACATCAGCGACCGCGCCCGGGAAACCCATGCGCTCTCTGCCGAAGCCCGCGACCGCGCCACCTCGGGCGAGCAGATCATCCAGGCCGTGTCCGGCGAGATTGCCAACGTCGCCGACTCGGTCCAGGCCACGACCGACACCGTCCAACAGCTCGAGCACTACTCGACGGACATCGGCAAAGTGGTACAGGTGATCCGCGAAGTCGCCGATCAAACCAATCTGCTCGCCCTCAATGCGGCCATTGAAGCCGCCCGGGCGGGAGAAGCGGGACGTGGCTTCGCCGTGGTTGCCGACGAGGTGCGCAAACTCGCCGAGCGCACCGCCAGCTCGACCAGCGAAATCACCACCATGATCCATAAGGTGCAACAGGGTACGGCCAGTGTCGCGACCGAAATGCAGGGCAGCGTCGAGCGCGTCAAGGAGGGCGTCCGCGCCGCGCGCACGGCCGGTGATTCCGTCGGTCAGATCACCCACGGCGCCAACGCCGCACTCGACGCGGTGGACGGCATCACCCTCGGTTTGAACGAACAGGCCACCGCGGCCCGGGAAATAGCGAATCGGGTGGAGATGATCGCCTCCCAGTCGGATGAGAACGCGGCGATGACGGCCAGCATCCGCGCAAGCTCCGTCGAGATGGCCCGCCTGTCCGAGGATCTCCGCGATCTCACCGAGCGTTTCACCATCGCGTGACCGGGAGCGGGCGCCCCCTGTCGGCGCCCGGTGCCTAGAGCATCACCTGGGTACCCAGCTCGACAACCTGATTGGCCGGTAGCCTGAAGTAAGTTCCGGCGCCTTCCGACTGCCGGACCATCCAGGCAAACAAGCTGCACCGCCAGCGCGGCAGCTTGCCGGGCCCATCCACGATGCTCGACCGGGCAATGAAGAACGTGGTGCTCATGGGGTCGAATTCCAGCCCCTGGGCAGCGGCCAGCGTCAGGGCCGCCGGCACGTCCGGTTCCTCCCGAAATCCGAAGCGCGCATCGACGTTGTAGAGCCCGGCTGCCAGCGGAATGACCGACAGTCGCACCGAATCGTCTACGCGCGGCACATCCTCGTTCACCACGTGCAGGAACACCGTGCGCTCATGCATCACCTTGTAGTGCTTGAGGTTATGGAACAGCGCGCTGGGCACCAGGCTCGGCTCGGAGGTGAGATACACCGCGGTGCCCGGCACCCGGGGCACGTCCGGCAACGGCCCGCCCACGAAGCCCGCCATGGGCACGTCGATCTGTTCCCGCTGGCGGGCGAGCAGCCGGCTACCCTCCTTCCAGGTGGTCAGCATCAGGAAGATCGTCGCCCCGAGCGCCATGGGCATCCATCCGCCCTCGCCCAGCTTGGTGAGATTGGAGCTGAAGAACAGGCCTTCCAGCAGCCCGAACAGTGCCAGCGCCACCAGCATTGCGGTACGCATCCGGCCGCGCATCGCGAACACGATGAAGGCCGTGAGCAGCGTGGTGATGATCATCGTGCCCGACACCGCGATGCCGTAGGCTGCCGCCAGCGCGCCGGACGAACGGAACTGCAGCACCAGCACGATCACCGCCACCAGCATCAGCCAGTTCACGCTGGGCACATAGATCTGACCACGCTCGGTATCCGAGGTGTGCAGGATGCGCAGCCGCGGCAGGTAGCCCAGGCGGGTGGCCTGGAGGGTCATGGAGTACGCCCCGGTGATGGTGGCCTGGGAGGCGATCACCGTGGCGAGGGTCGCCAGGCCCACCAGCGGCAGCAGAAACCATTCGGGCGCCAGCAGGTAAAAGGGATTCTCGATGGCTACGGGCTCCCGCAGCACCAGCGCGCCCTGGCCAAAATAGTTGAGCACCAGCGACGGCCACACCAGCCCATACCACGCCAGCCGCACCGGCCGGGCGCCGAAGTGGCCCATGTCGGCATACAGCGCCTCGCCCCCGGTGAGGGCGAGAAACACCGCCGATAACAGGATGAAGGCCAGCTTCGGGCTCTCGAGCGCAAAGTCGATGGCGTAACGGGGGTCGATGGCGCGCAGCACCTCGGGGGTGCGCAGGATACTGGCCACCCCCAGCACCGCCAGGGTACCGAACCACAGCACCGTCACCGGTCCGAAGTAGCGCCCCACCTGCCCCGTGCCGTGCTTCTGGATCGTGAACAGCGCCACCAGAATGCCCACGGTGATCGGCACCACATAGTGCTCGAGTTGTGGCGTGGCCACGCTGAGCCCCTCCACCGCCGACAGCACCGAGATGGCCGGCGTGATGATTGCGTCGCCATAGAACAGCGCCGCCGCGAAGATTCCCGCCCCCACTGCCAGCGCTGCGCGCCGGGGCCCGCGGGCCACCCGATGGGCCAGTGCGGTGAGGGCCAGCACGCCGCCCTCACCTTCGTTGTCGAAACGCAGCACCACCCAGACGTACTTTAGGGACACCACGATCAGCACCGCCCAGAAGAACGCCGACAGCGTGGCCAGCACATGGGTCTCGCTCGGATCGATGCCATGGGCGCCAGAAAATGCCTCCTTGAACGCATAAAGGGGGCTGGTGCCGATATCGCCATACACCACCCCGAGGGCGGCCAGCGCCAGCCCGAAAAGGCTGGAGTTCGGATGGGAAGACGGGGATGAAGTCACAGGATCACTCCGGGGTGGAAATCGAGGGTTCAGAGCTGGAAGCGATAGCCCACGCCGGTTTCAGTGAGGAAATGGCGCGGCTGGGCGGGATCGTCTTCGAGCTTGTGGCGCAGATGGCCGACGTAGATGCGCAGGTAATGGCTGTTGTCGCCCGACGCGGTGCCCCACACCTCTCGCAGCAGCTGCCGATGGGTGACGACCTTGCCGGCATTGGCGATCAGGTGGCCAAGGAGGCGATATTCGATGGGCGTGAGCTTGACCGGCTCGCCCCGGCGCAGCACCTGCCGGCGCGAGAAATCCACCGTCACATCGCCAAAGGCCACCTCGGCGGCCTCGCTCTCCGGCGCACGCCGCCCGCGCCGCAGTAACGCACGCACCCGGGCCAGCAGTTCACCGATGGAAAACGGCTTGGTGAGGTAGTCATCGGCGCCGGCGTCGAGCACGCCGATCTTGTCGTGCTCGGTGGATCGGGCCGACAGCACCAGCACTGGCGCGGTGGACCACGCCCGGAAATCCGCCACGAAGCCAGCGCCATCCCCGTCGGGCAAGCCCAGGTCGAGAATCACCAGATCGGGCTTCGCGCGTCCGGCTTCCTGCAGGCCGATGCGCCGGTTGTCGGCCTGGACCACATGCAAGCCTTCGCCTTCCAGCGCCGAGCGCACGAAGCGACGGATCTGCAGTTCATCCTCGATCACCAGGATCGTTGCGCTCATGACGTTTCTCCCGGATCGGCGAAGGGCTCGGTGTCGATGGCCGGCGGCGTGCCCCGCGGCAGCGTGAAGGCCACGCAGGCGCCGCCCTCCGGCGGGTTGATCGCGCGGATCGTTCCCCCATGGGCCTCGACGATGGCCCGGCAGATGGCCAGCCCGACCCCCATCCCCGCCACCGCTGTCTCGCTGCGGCCCCGCTCGAAGAGGTTGAACACCGCGTCCAGCTTGTCTGGCGGAAAGCCCTCGCCGCCGCTGCTCACTCGCAGTTCGACGCCATCGCCCCCCGCCGTCGCATCCAGCCGGATCGGGGCGCCCGGCGACGAATACTTCGCTGCGTTTTCAAACAGATTGCAGAACACGCGCTCCATCAGCACCGCGTCGATCTCCAGCAGCGGCAAGGCGTCCAGCCCGGTGATGAGCACGGGACGCCCGGAGAGAGCCGACTCCAGCAGCTTCAGGCTGGCGCCGATCACCTCCTCCACCAGCTGCCATTCCCGCCGCAGGCTCACCTGCCCTGCCTGCAGCCGAGCCATGTCGAGCAGGTTGCCGACCATGCTGTTGACCCGCAGCACCTGATCACGGATCGCCGCTGCGGTCTCCTGCGCCGCGTCCGGCAGCGGCGGACGCATCACAACCAGAGAATCGGCCATCCCGTACAAGGCCGTAAGCGGCGTGCGCACGTCGTGGGACAGGGCCGACAGGATCGAACTGCGCAGGCGCTCCGACACCGCCTCCACCTGGGCCGAGTGGGCCACCTCCACAAAGTGCAGCCGCTCCACCGCCGTGCACGTCAGCGCCGCCACTGCCTCGAGTAGCGGGCGGATCGGCTCATCCGTCGGGTTAATCCGCACCACCAGTGCGCCCCGGTTGCGCGTGGCGCCCACCAGCGGGAGAAAGTGACGCTCGGGGATCTCCCCCTCGGCAAACACCATTCCGTGCCCGGCCTCACAGGCGGTACGGGCCAACACCTCCTCCGGCGGCTCCAGGTGAGCCGCCGAGCCAGGGGCAGCGATCAGCCGATCGCCGTCGCCCGCAAGCAGCAGCACGCCGTCGGCACGCCAGTTGTCCCGCAGGAAACGCGCCACCGCCTCGGTCACCTGCTCCACCGACAGGGCGCCGGCCAGCTGTTTCGCAAGCCCGTAAAGGGCTCGGGCAATGTGCTCTCGGCCGGCGGCCGCCGTCGCCTGGGCACGCAGTCCGGCCGTAAGGTGCCCCACCAACAGCGACACCACCAGCATCACCGCAAAAGTCAGCAGATATTGAGCATGACTCACCGCCAGCGAAAAACGCGGTGGAACAAAAAGGAAGTCGAACAGGACGACGCTCACCAGCGAGGCGACCACCGCCGGCCCGCGCCCCGCCTTCACCGCCACAAGCACCACGGTGAGCAGAAACAGCATGACGATGTTGGACAGATCCAGCACCCCGTAAAACGGCAGCGCAAGCCCTGCGGTCAGCCCGCATGCGAGCAGCGACAAGCCATAACGCCAGCCCGCATGGGCAGCGGCGGGTTCAATCGAGGACGGAACGACAGGCATCGAGGGCATCTTCTGGCCACTCCGAACGGGGGACACAGAAAAATTCTGGCAGCGATACCATAAAAATTGCGTAAAGCCCTCAAAAAGCTGCCGCGATGTCGCCTCGCCCCGTGCCGCCCCCGGATGTGCCGAACGAAATCTGCCTTGCCGGCCGATGACCGCCCCCAGCTGCCACACCGTCCGGCCCGCCTGAAGACAACGACCGGCAGGATCAGACGATACAAAAGCAAAAAGCCCTTGGATCACCAAGGGCTTTTTGCTCTGAAACAATGGCGGAAAGGGAGTCCGCTCTCCGCCGAACTCTCACAGTCCCACACCGTCCCATAAAGTTTCACATATCCATTTGTTAACAGCAATTTGACGCCGCTCCATGTACACATGGGACTATATGGAATAACATCCAATTGCACACTAAATGGCATACAGACTGATCTACCCAAAAGGATGGCGGAGATGGCGAAACGCGACCACCAACCCGGCAAGCTGGTGCCGGTAACCCTCAAGAAATTACCCGACGGATGGCACGCCGACGGCGGGAATCTGTACCTCTTCGTACGCGGCACCAGCCGGACCTGGGTTTTTCGCTACGTAGCCGCCGACGGCAAGCGCAAGAACATGGGCCTTGGATCATTGCTCGATGTCCCCCTCGCCCAGGCCCGCGAAATGGCCCGGGAGCTGCGCGCCAAGGTGAAAGACCCCCTCACCCCGACGGACCCCCAGCAAGAGCGCCAGCAGGCCCGCAAAGCCGCCCAGGCCGCCCAGGCACGACGGATGACCTTCAAGCAGTGCGCCGAGGCCTGTATCGAGGCGCTGCGCCCCGGCTGGAAGAACCACAAGCATGCCCAGCAATGGGAGAACACCCTCGCAAGCTACGCCTACCCCACCATCGGGGGCCTGTCCGTCGCCGACGTCGATACGGCCCTGGTTATCAGGGTGCTCTCCCCCATCTGGGCCGAGAAGAACGAAACCGCCAGCCGCCTCCGGGGGCGTATCGAGTCCGTGCTCGACTGGGCGAAGGCAAACGGACTCCGCGGGGGGGAGAACCCGGCCCGCTGGAAAGGCCACCTCGACAAGCTGCTGGCACAGCCGGCAAAGGTGCAGAAGGTCGAACACCATGCGGCCCTCGACTACAGGGAGATCGGCGCCTTCATGCAGGAACTACGAGGGAGGGAAGGCACGGGCGCCCGTGCGCTGGAGTTCGCGATCCTGTGCGCTTCCCGCTCCGGCGAGGTGCGCGGCGCCACCTGGGCGGAGATCGACCTGCAGGCCCGCGTCTGGACAATACCGCCGGAACGGATGAAGGCCGGCAAGGAACACCGAGTACCCCTTTCGGACACCGCCGTCGCATTGCTGCAGGCCCTTCCCAGGCTCGACGGTGAAAGGCTGATCTTCCCGAGCACCAAGCCCGGGCGCCCCCTGTCGGACATGACCATTACGGCGGTTCTTCGTCGGATGGAACGCGGCGACCTCACCGCCCACGGCTTCCGCTCGACCTTCAGGGACTGGGCCGGCGAAACCACGGCTTACCCCCGCGAAGTGATCGAGCACGCCCTCGCGCACCAGCTCAAGGACAAAGCCGAAGCCGCCTATCAACGGGGCGACCTTCTCGAAAAACGGCGCCGACTCATGGCCGACTGGGGCGACTTCTGCGCAACCGTTCGCGAGGGAGAGAGCAGCAACGTAGTCGCCATCCGTGCGTAACAATTCTTTACAAAATAGCCATATGGGAACATGTGGGCTTATGTGAATACATGATTTGAGCCGCGACGATTTCGGGGTTTTGTCGCGGGTTGTGCACTGGAGTCGTGCTTTGTACGATGAAGGCTCATTTAATTTCGCTAGGAAAAACAATGACCTTCACTACCCCCCACCCCGTCAAGGCGATTCGAATCTCCGCCGTGCTGGAGAAAACCGGCTTGAGCCGGAGCCAGCTTTACCGCCTGATTCAGCGCGGCGAGTTCCCCAAGCCCGCCAAGTTGTCCGAGCGTTCGGCAGCCTGGAACGAGGGCGCCGTCGATGCCTGGCTGGCCGAGAAGTTCAACCAGTAAGGGGCAAGCATGAGGGACGACGAACGCTGCCCCGAGTTCCTGCGCTCTATCCTGGGCGACGGTATCCGCTTCGCCTTCACCCTGCCCGATGGCCGGCACCACGCCTGCGCCAACGATGCGGAACTGATCGCCAAGGCGCCCGAGTTGGACGCCCAAGGCAAGACGGTTTATTTCGCCTGCGCGACCTACGCGGAACCCTACATCACCGGCCCGGACGGCAAGCGCCGGTATCGCGTGAAGGAGAACGTGTTTCAGGTGAAGGTCGTTTGGCTGGATATCGACTGTGGCGCAGACAAGGCAGCCAAGGAGGTAGGCTACCGCACGAAGCGGGGAGCTGTGCAGGCCCTGAAGGACTTCTGCAAGGCCGCCGGCCTGCCCTGGCCCACGTGGATCGTGGATAGCGGCAACGGCCTGCACGTTTATTGGGCATTGGAGCAAGCCACAACCCGGGGGCCATGGGAGGCCACTACTGGGAGACTCAAGCTACTTTGTCAGAACCTGAATTTCCTAGCTGACCCCAGCCGCACGAGTGACGCGGCGTCGGTGCTGCGCCTGCCGGGCACGACAAACCGCAAAGACCCCGCCAACCCGAAGCCGGTAACGATCAAGCACAAGGGCAAGCCTGTGACCCTGAAAGCCTTTGATGCTGCCGTACGCGCCGCCCTGCTCCGCTTAGGCAACGGTAAGCCGCACGAGGAGCAGGGAGGGGCGGAAGGCATCGCCGGCACGGCGCCCGCCTGGGTGAAGGCTCAGGGGGTGGGCAGCATCATCGAGGCCGCACCGCAGGCCCGCCAGCACACCCTGGAAGAGGCCGAGGAGGATCTCCGGTACATCGACCCCGACTTACCCCGCGACGAATGGCGCGCCGTGCTGGCGGGCTTAAAGCACGAGTTTGGCGAGGCCGCCTATGAACTAGCGCGCAGTTGGAGCATGGGCGCGCTGTGGAAAGGGAGCGCAGCATGATCGAAGCCGCGACCGCGAAGAAATGGGCAGGCGACGGCGCTTTCAGGCGGGAATGGGACGGATTCGCGCCGAAGGGAGAGGGCGGCGTCACGTACGCCACGGTGAGATACAAGGCCAATCGAGGCGGCCGGAAACCCACGCAGCACGGCGAGAATCTGGCCCTCTCGTCGACGGCGCACCGCCTGACCCTTGACCGTGGTGTGATCGCCCTTAGCCTGGAGCCGCCGCCGCCGCGTGATTACGTCATCGCTGGGCTGCTTGTGCCCTCGAAGTCTGTACTACTGGGAGGTTTGGGCGGCGTCTCAAAGACGCAGGTAGCAATGCAGCTTGCCGTATGTGTCGCCGTTGGCCTTGACTTCGCGGGGCTGACTGTCCGCAGTGGGTGCGTACTGGGGTTGTTTGGCGAGGAGGATGCGCAGGAGATCGCCCGACGCGTCGGTGCGGAAGCTCTGAGCCTCACGGCAGAGCAGCGCGCCACGCTTCAAAAGCGTATCCGCGCCCTAGGCACAATCGGTGAAGACACAAGACTCACCTACAAGCAAGCGGGCGCTTTGGATGTTTCCGACGTCGGAGACCAACTTATCGAGATGGCCGTGGAGTTAGCGCAGGAAACCGGCGACCCGGTGCGCCTGATCATCCTCGACCATGCAGCGATGATCCACGGCGGAGATTTCAACGTACGTGAGGATGTGGCGCAGACCATGCGGGAGGTCAACCGCATCGCGCAGAAGACCGGCGCCGCCGTGATTGTGCTAGCCCATTCCCCTAAGTCCGCCGTCGGCGCCGAGCGTACCACCGTCGCAGACATCGCCGGTAACGCTGCATGGGTGGACCTGGCCCGGGGTGCCTGGGGCCTCGCAACGATGCGCGATGAGGAGGGTAAGAAGTACGGTATTGCGCCTGAGCGCCGGCAAAGCTTTGTTTCCCTGACAGTGACAAAGAACAACTATGGGCCGACGGGTGGCGTGATCTGGTTCGAACGCTGCCCCGTCGAGGGCTGGGGCGTCAGCACCCTGCAGCATGTCGATTTGGAGCCCATGCCGAAGGCACCGGCAGGCAGTGATACGAAGCTCCGACAGCGCATCCTCGACCTGATCCGCTCGAATCCGGCGACGACGAAAACGCAGCTTGCGGAGAAGTGGGCCGGGAAGGAGGGCCCACTCAAGGCGAGTAAGGGCGCCGTCGTCGCCGAAGTCGAGAGCATGACCGTCGAGGGGGTTATCGACTTCCGCCAGCCGACCGACGAGGAGCGCGCGGCCCGAGGGATCAAGGGTCCGACGAGGGGGATTTTCGTGATCGCCGACCAAAATATGACATTAAGCCCGCCGGCAACCCCTCCGAAATGACCCCGCCGACCCGGATGGCTCAATTTTCGGCGGCGGGCTTGAAACCCGCGCCAGCACTGGGATTGAGCCCACTTTGCTAACCCCGCCGAATTTTTGCGTTTTTCCGGCGGGGTTGGAGGCCCCGCCAATACTGGGTTTGAGCCATCCGAGTCTAGACCACGTCTATCGACGTGTAGCCCCGTTCGGCGGGCTTACATCGTCGGACGATTTGACACCCCCCTCGAACGGCATGAAATAAGCCTGACGACGACACCTATGAACCGAGGACAGATTCCTATGAGCACCTTCATGGCGCGCCTGCTGGCGATGAAAGCCAACCCCGCGAACCGCCAGCAGCAAGTTAACGCTAAGCCTGCCAAGCGCCCCGCACCGCCCGCCTTGGTGGATCAAATCCGCGCAGTCCTGGCGAGCTGGCCCGAGAGTCAGCGCCGGAAGATCAGCGCCCTCGTGCTGCTGCCGCACCTCCAAGGCAAGTACCGCGATCACACCCACCTGCGCATGCTGGGCGCCGCGCTGCGCCAGCTGGGATACAAGCAAGCCCCCCGCACCTGGGGCAAGGACAACCCGGACTTCGGCCGCCGCTTCTGGGTGCTGGACGAAACGAACTGACCACGAAAGGAATGACCATGACCAACAACACGAACGAACGCACCACCGCCCCGGGCATCAACGCCAAGCCCTCCGAATGGTTCGCCCATGGGCTGGCCGACTGGACCACGACCCGCGCCCAAGAACTGACCGACCCCGAGGGCCCGAGTTACGCCTATTACCTCGACTCGTTCGAGGACCACATGAAAGCCCTGATGCGTGACCACGCCGGGGCGTCTGCCGCAACCCTGGCCGAACTTGACGGTGAGGACACACCGTACTCGTTCAAGGCCACCAAGACCGGCCTAACGGCGATCCTGGGTGGCATCGCATACCAACTGGGCTGGCGCATCGTGCCAGCTGCGAAGATGGCCGCGGCGAAGAACAAGGACGGCGAACTGTTGGCCCGCGTTGAGGACGAGTGCAACCAGTGGGTGCACATGGCTAACGCGATCCGGGATGGTATCCGCGCAGCGCCGAGCACGAGGGACGAACTGGCTCAAGCCAACTTCCTTGTCCGTGGGCAGTGCAAGACAGCCGCCGAGATCGTGGCCCGCCTGCGGGCTGACCTGGGCAAGACGAAGATTTGATGAACGAGGCCGGGGGAACCCGGCCTTTTACTTGTAACGTGCGGCGATCCTACGATAGCTCGCGGGCCCTGCGCACAGCTTGCACTTCTTCACCGAGGACACCCAGCAATTACTGACGCAAACCAGTTTCCCGCATTGCGAGCACCGCCGCCGGGGTGAATGCGGCACACATCCACAACGCTGGCACTTGTCCTTCATTCGTTTCTCATGGGAAGCAAGTTAACAAACCCCAAAATCGGCCCAAAATGCACGCGCACCACCTAGTAGTGGCACCCCTACCCCCCACCCTTGGAGCCACCCGGGGGAGTACCCCCACCCGCACGAACCGAATGCGGCCCACGACACGGCGCCCTCGTGCTGGCCTGACCCTCACCCCGACCGGCGACCAGCACCGAAGCAGAGCCTATCCAACGAGCTAACACGTTAGCTACATGTTGTTGAATTTAAATGACTTTTATGCACCACAACGCAACACGATGGTATAATAGGCACCTGCTTGAGACAAAGCAGAAGCGGCGAAGCCGATAGCGCCAACTACCGGCCCGCCTGGATCACACCGACTTATTGAGGAAGCCGACATGACCTGCACCAATCATACCCCTACCCCGTTCGATGCTCTGCCCTCTGTGCCCCGCGCACGCGTGAGGCTCGCGGCAACCGCAGCCGAAAACTTGGCAGCGCGGCGCCGGAACGAAGAAGACACCCGCCAGCGCGCACACCTCGTGCGGACCTTGAAAGCCTTGTGCGCCGATCCTGACGCGCTGGTGAGAGTGTTCGAGGGACTGACCGACGATGAACTGGCGGCACTGAAACAGGAGGTCGGCGGACTGGTGCGCGCCCGCCGCGAGGTGCGGGGGTGGGAGGAGCTCGAAGAGGGCTGACGCCGACGCCACTCCGATCTATCACCGACGGGGTGGCATACAAAATGGCATACAGAAAAGAAAAACGCCCCGAAAGGGGCGTTTTTCCTGAAACAATGGCGGAAAGGGAGGGATTCGAACCCTCGATACGGCTAAACCGTATACCGGATTTCGAGTCCGGCGCATTCGACCACTCTGCCACCTTTCCGCTCGAAGCGCCGAATTATAGACACTCCGTTGGAAAAAGCCAGAGATTTATGCAGGCTTTGCGGTGCGGGCGGTAAATTCATCGTAGGCACGCACGGCTTCGGCCGCATACATCAGGCTCGGGCCGCCGCCCATGTAGGTGCAGATGCCCAGGGTTTCCATCAGCTGCTCGCGGGTCACGCCCAGGCGGATCAGTGCCTTGACGTGAAAACCGATACAGCCGTCGCAACGGGCCGAGACACCGATGGCCAGGGCGATCAATTCCTTCTCGAGGGCAGTGAGCGCCCCCTCCTTCATCGCCTCCTTGGCCATCACGCTGAAACCCTTCATGGTCTCGGGGATTTCGGCACGCAGGGCTTCCATGCCCTTGCTGAGGTCGCCGGTGATCTGGACGAAGGACTTGCTGCTCATGTTTGCCACTCCTTTTATTAGATTATTCTAATATACAGGATTGGCAATCCAAGGAAAACCGCCGGCATCAAGCCGGCGGCAATTTGTCTCAGCTGACAGGCTGGAGAACCGTGATGCCCCCCATGTAGGGCTGCAGCACCGTCGGCACGCGCACCGAACCATCGGCCTGCTGATAGTTCTCGAGCACCGCAACCAGCGTGCGTCCCACCGCCAGGCCAGAGCCGTTGAGGGTGGCGAGGGTTTCGTTCTTGCCCTGGGCGTTCTTGAAACGCGCCTGCATGCGGCGGGCCTGGAAGCTCTCGAAGCAAGAGCAGGATGAGATCTCACGGTAGGTGTTCTGGGCCGGCAGCCACACTTCCAGGTCGTAGGTCTTGGCGGCGGAAAAGCCCATGTCGCCGGAGCACAGCACGATCTTGCGGTACGGCAGTTCGAGTTTCTGAAGGATCGCCTCGGCGTGGCCGGTGAGTTCCTCAAGGGCGTCCCAGGCCTTCTCGGGCTGCTCGATGCGGACGAGCTCGACCTTGTCGAACTGGTGCTGACGGATCATCCCACGGGTGTCCTTGCCGTAGCTGCCGGCTTCGGAGCGGAAGCACGGGGTGTGGGCAACGAACTTGAGGGGCAGCTGGTCGAGCGCAACGATCTCATCGCGGACGATGTTGGTCACCGGCACTTCGGCGGTCGGGATCAGGTAGAACTTGCCACCGTCGGCCTTGGGCACCGAGAAAAGGTCTTCCTCGAACTTGGGCAGCTGGCCGGTGCCGAACATGCTGGCGGCGTTGACCATGTACGGGGTGTAAAGCTCGGTGTAGCCGTGCTCGGCGGTGTGGGTGTCGAGCATGAACTGGGCGAGCGCGCGATGCAGGCGGGCCAGGCCGCCCTTCATCAGCGAGAACCGGGCGCCGGAAATCTTGACCGCGGTCTCGAAATCGAGCCCGCCCAGGCGGGTGCCGATGTCCACGTGATCGCGCACTTCGAAGTCGAAGCTCGGGATCGTGCCCCAGCGGCTGACTTCCACGTTGTCGTCTTCGGACTTTCCTGCCGGCACGCTCTCGTGGGGCAGGTTGGGCAGGCCGGCGACGAAGGCGTTGAAGCGCTCCAGCAGCTCAGCCAGTGCGGCCTCGTTGGCCTTCAGCTCGTCGCCGATGCCAGCCACTTCAGCCAGCACAGCGCTGGCATCCTCGCCTTTGCTCTTCAGCTGGCCAACCTGCTTGGACAGGGTATTGCGGCGGGCCTGGAGATCCTGGGTGCGGGTCTGGCGCGTCTTGCGCTCGTCCTCGAGGGCCTGGAAGGCGGCGACGTCGAGGCTCATGCCACGGGTGGCGAGACGCTCCGCAACGAAATCCAGTTTGGCGCGGAGCAGTTGAACATCAAGCATGACAATTCCTATTCGAATCTGAAACCGGTCAATCGATGGCACATCCGGCAGCGGCTTTCTGCCTGCCCGGACTGGTTGCACCGCAACACGGCGAAACCGCTTGCACCACTAGCAGAAGTTATGAAAATCAGAAAGTTAATAGCGCAGAATTTTTAAACTTTTCTTGATTTCCGCAGCCCAAAAACCACACTTGAAGAAAGACGTACGTAGATGACGTCGCGCACACAAACCATTGAGGAGACACCCATGTTATCGATACGCGACTGCCTGGATTACTGCGACCTCACCGACGAGGACGTTGCCATCATCGCCGAGCACCACGACATTCCCGATGTTGCCGCTGCCCACATCGCCTGCGGCCTCGTCCAGACCCGGGAAGGCACGCTGCTACTCACCCGTTTCATGGAAGAGCTTGTCGAGGAAGCCGAAGAGCGTGGAGACCGCGACAAGGCGAAACGTTTCCGGGCAGCCTGCGCACGATTCATCGCGAGCCATCCGGTCCAGACGACCCACTGATTCTCTCGTGCTCCGCGCGCGCCTCGGCCTCCCGGTCGAGTTCGCGCAGGCGCGCCAGTTTTTCTCCGATCCTGGCCTCAAGCCCACGCTCCACCGGTTGATACCAGTCGGGCCGCGCCATGCCTTCGGGCAGGTAGTTCTCGCCGGCCGCGTAGCCACCGGGTTCGTCATGGGCGTAGCGGTAGGCCTTACCGTAACCCAGTTCTTTCATGAGCTTGGTCGGCGCGTTGCGCAGATGGATGGGCACCGGACGCGAGATGTCATTCGCGACAAACTTTCGGGCCGCATTATACGCCTTGTAAACCGCGTTCGATTTGGCCGCGCAGGCCAGGAAAACCGCGGCTTCGGCGAGCGCAAGTTCGCCTTCGGGCGACCCCAGGCGCTCGTAGGTCGAGCACGCGTTGAGGCAGATTTCCAGCGCCCGCGGGTCGGCCAAGCCGATGTCCTCAATGGCCATCCGCACGAGCCGGCGGCCCATGTAAAGCGGCTCGGCGCCGCCGTCGAGCATGCGACACAGCCAATACAGCGCGGCGTCGGGGTCGGAACCGCGGATCGATTTGTGCAGCGCCGATATCTGGTCGTAAAAAGCCTCGCCGCCCTTGTCGAAGCGCCGTAGATTGCGCGACAGGGCTTCGTCGATGAAAGCCGGCGTGACCGGGTTGATGCCTGCCGTCTCGGCAGCGGTCTGCACCTGCTCAAGGAGGTTGAGGAGTCGCCGGGCGTCGCCGTCGGCAAAGCCGGTGAGGCGGTCGCGGGCGTCGTCGTCGAAAGCCAGGTCGGGGCAGGCGTGGGTGCGGGCGCGCTCAAAGAGCTCGACCAGTTCTTCGGCTGTGAGCGGCTGCAGCACGTACACCGCCGCCCGTGACAGCAGCGCGGAGTTCACCTCGAAGGACGGGTTCTCGGTGGTTGCCCCCACGAGCGTGACCAGCCCCTGCTCCACGAAAGGCAGAAAAGCATCTTGCTGGGCTTTGTTGAAGCGATGCACTTCATCCACGAAGAGGATGGTGTGGCGGCCGCGGGCGCGAGCGGCTTCGGCCTGGGCGATCGCCTCGCGGATGTCCTTCACGCCCGAAAACACCGCCGACAGCGCGGTGAATTCCGCGTCGAAGGCCTTGGCCATCAGCCGCGCGAGGGTCGTCTTGCCTACGCCCGGCGGCCCCCACAGGATCATCGAATGGGGCTTGCCCGACTGGAAGGCCAGCGCCAGCGGCTTGCCCGGTCCGAGCAGATGCCGCTGGCCGATCACCGCCGCAATGGTCTGCGGACGCATTGCCTCGGCGAGAGGCAGGCGCGGCGGGTCGAGGGAATCGAACAGATCAGCCATCAGGGCCTGCGACAGGCGCGCTTATTCGCCGACCACGTCGGCGCCCTTGGGCGGCACGAAGCGGAACAGGCCGGCATCGAGCGACGGGTTGCGTTCCATCTGACCAAACTGCAGGGATGTGGTCTGGCCAAAGTTGTCGTGCAGCACCATTGCCTTGAGCTGACCACCGGCAAAGCCCATGCGGATTCGCTCAAAGCTGCTGTCATCGGCCTTCGGCGTCGCTTCGACCCACTCCAGGCCGTCGGCGTCGCCAGCGTCCTTCAGCACGAAATTCTTGTCGAGGGCGTTGTCACCCGCAAGAATGGCCGCCGGCGTATTGCCCAAGGCCTGGCCGAGCTTCTTGGTGGTGACCTGGTTGAGTTCCTGATCGAAGGCCCACAGCTTGCTGCCGTCGCTTACCAGCAGCTGGGCGTAGGGCTTTTCATACACCCAGCGGAACTTGCCCGGGCGGGAGAACGCAAAGGTGCCGCTGGCCTGCTGGGGCTTGCGGCCGGACTTGGACAACACCTGCTGGGAGAAGCCACCCCGCGCGGTGCGCGTGCCATCCATGAACTGCTTGAGCTGCGCCAGCGCATCGGCGTGCGCCTGACCGGCGACGAGCAGGCTGGCCACGGCCAGACCTCGAATCATGTTGCGAATCATCATTCTCCTTCGCGGGCGGGGGCGATCACCTCCCGGTTACCGTTGGCGCCCATCGGCGTGACGAGGCCAGAGCGTTCCATCTGTTCAATGAGGCGTGCAGCGCGGTTATAACCGATGCGCAGGTGACGCTGGACCAACGAGATCGACGGCCGGCGGGTCTTGACGACGATCTCCACGGCCTGGTCGTAGAGCGGATCGGCCTCGCTGCCCTCCCCGCCTTCGCCGCCACCGAGCAGGTCGCCGCCTTCGTCCTCCGGCGACGACAGGATGCCGTCCACGTAGTCCGCCTCGCCGGTGGCCTTGAGGTATTCGACCACCTTGTGCACCTCATCATCCGCCACAAAAGCGCCATGCACGCGCACTGGCAGGCCGGTGCCCGGCGCGAGGTAGAGCATGTCGCCCATCCCAAGAAGCGCCTCGGCGCCTTGCTGGTCGAGGATGGTACGGGAGTCGATCTTGCTGGAAACCTGGAAGGCCATCCGGGTGGGGATGTTGGCCTTGATGAGACCGGTGATCACATCCACGCTGGGGCGCTGGGTGGCGAGGATCAGATGGATGCCGGCGGCCCGGGCCTTTTGTGCGAGGCGCGCGATGAGCTCTTCGATCTTCTTGCCGACCACCATCATCAGGTCGGCCAGCTCGTCGATGATCACGACGATGTAGGGCAGCTTGTCGAGGGGCTCGGGATTGTCCGGGGTGATCGAGAACGGATTCTTGAGGGGCGTGCCGGCCTTGACCGCCTCGGCCACGGCCTTGTTGTAGCCGGCCAGATTGCGCACGCCCAGCGCCGACATCAGCTTGTAGCGCTTCTCCATCTCGGCGACGCACCAGTTGAGCGCGTTGGAGGCGTGCTTCATGTCGGTGACGACGGGCGCCAGCAAGTGCGGGATGCCCTCGTAGATCGACAATTCAAGCATCTTCGGGTCGACCAGGATCAGGCGCACGTCGGCCGGTTCGGATTTGTAGAGCAGCGACAGGATCATCGCGTTGATGCCCACCGACTTGCCGGAGCCGGTAGTACCGGCCACCAGCAGGTGCGGCGTCTTGGCGATGTCGGCCACCACCGGCAAACCGCCGATATCCTTGCCCAACGCCACGGTGAGCGGCGAGTGCATGTCGTGGTAGGCCTTGGAGCCGAGGATCTCGGACAGGCGCACCGTCTGACGCTTGGGATTGGGCAGTTCCAGCGCCATGCAGGTTTTGCCCGGCACGGTCTCGACGACGCGGATGCTCACCACCGACAGGGCGCGTGCCAGATCCTTGACCAGATTCATCACCTGGCTGCCCTTCACGCCCACCGCCGGCTCGATCTCGAAGCGGGTGATGACCGGGCCAGGATAGGCTGCCAGCACCTTCACCTCGACACCGAAATCGGCCAGTTTGCGCTCAATGAGGCGCGAGGTGAATTCGAGCGTTTCGGGCGACGGCGGCTCCACGTCGTGGGAGGGCTCGTCAAGCAGCGCCAGCGGCGGCAACGCGCCGCCGGGCAGCTCGGTAAAGAGTGGCGTCTGGCGCTCCTTTTCGACGCGGACAGACTTTTCGACCTCGACGATGGCCGGCTCGATGCGCAGCGGCGGCGGCGGTGCGGCTTCTTCCTTCTTGCGTTTGGTCTCGACGACGGCTTCACGCTTCTGGGCAACTTCGCGGCCGATGCGCCGGTCTTCGAGGGTCTGGAACCCGTTGGTGGCAAACAGCCAGGCCTTCTCGAGCCCGGCACCGATGGCCTCCGATGCCTCAACCCAACTCACCCCCGAGAACAAGCTCAGGCCACCCGCGATCAGCGCCAGCAGCAGCAGGGTGCCGCCCGTGAAACCCAGATACTGGAAGGTCAGCGCGCCCAGTTCGAGCCCGATCAGCCCGCCAGGCTCCAGAGGCAGCGTCGCCTTCATCGAGTAAAAGCGCATGGACTCCAGCCCGCTGCTGGCGAGCAGCACGACGATGAAACCAAAGACAACCACAAAGAACGATCGCCGGTCGGCACCGAAGCTGCGCTGCAGCCGCCGAAAACCGATGGCCAGCCCTAGCCCGAGAAACGCCACCCACCACCAGGCAGACAGCCCGAAAAGGTAGAGCAGCAGATCCGACAACCAGGCGCCGAAGCGCCCGCCCGGGTTGCTCACCCGCTCGATCTGCACGGCGTGGGACCAGCCGGGGTCGGCCTTGGAGTAACCGAAAAGCACCATTGCCACATAGCAGGCCAGAACGCCGAGCAACAACCAGCGCGCCTCCTGCAGCAGGCTGGCGATTTTTTCCGGAAGAGGGAGCGGACGGGTGGAAGGACGATTGAGCATGACTTGGCGATACAGGGCCTTGCGGGGCGCGGCAAAAAAACAAAAGCGCGGTGGGAAGCCGCGCTTTCGATTATAAACCAGGGTCTCTGGTTGTCCCTTCCCCGTCTGCATCCGGACTGCCAGGGAAGGATTTGCGAACCAGTCACAAATCGTAAATCTTCTCGCGCAGGATCACGCCACTGTCGGTTTCCTCGATCAAGCCGCGCAGGCCAAGATCTTTCATCACCCGGCTGACCATCTCCCGGGACGCACCGATCATCTTGGCGATATCCTGCTTGGAGATCTTCTTGCGGACCACCTTGAGGCCGTCCACTTCCTCGGACATCTCGAGGAGCAGGCGGGCCACACGGCCGTAGACATCCATCAACGCCAGGCTTTCGATCTTGCGGTCGGCGTCGCGCAGGCGGCGGGTGAGATTGCACATGACGTGCCACGCCAGTTCGAAGTTCTCCTGCATGAGACGCTTGAAATCAGTCTTGGCGATGGTAACCAGATCGGACGGCGACACTGCCACGACCGACGCCGAACGCGGGCTGTCGTCAAGCACGCCCATCTCGCCAAACATCTCACCCTGGCCGAGAATCGTGAGGATCACTTCGCGACCATCCTCGTCGCTGACCATGACCTTGAGGTTGCCGGTGAGAACAAAATAGACGAAATCGGTGCGATCACCTTCATGCACGACCGCGGACCCCCGCGGAACCCGTCGCATCATCGCGCAGCGCGCGACGGCAGCCAGCCGGTCATCGCCCAGCCCCTGAAAGATGGGGAAGGTTCGCAGGGCAATCGTGGACACGGAGCTGGTAACGGTCATAAGGCCTCTCCTGAGCAAAGGGCTAAATCGATTCTTGGCAATGTGACCAAGTTGTCATGCTGCTATCAACGGAAAGTATAAAGCAAACTTGAGGGCCTCCGAATGACGCGGGGGCATGGCCGGCTGTCGGCACCCGACGGACGCGCTGATTTAGAAACGGCGATGGGGAACTCTGCCCCTTATAATCGCTCTTTGCTGTTCCACCGCCCATCAGACATCAGAGAGACCCACCCAGATGGCCACCCGTCACATCAAGCTGCTCATTCTCGGTTCCGGCCCCGCCGGCTACAGCGCTGCGGTCTATGCCGCCCGCGCCAACCTGAACCCCGTGCTCATCACCGGCATCGCCCAGGGCGGCCAGTTGATGACCACCACCGAAGTGGACAACTGGCCGGCCGACGCCGACGGCGTGCAGGGCCCCGAGCTGATGGCGCGCTTCGAGAAGCACGCCGCCCGCTTCAACACAGAGATGATCTTCGATCACATCCACACCACCCACCTGTCGGAAAAGCCCATCCGTCTGGTGGGCGATGCGGGCGAATACACCTGTGACGCGCTCATCGTCGCCACCGGCGCCAGCGCCCAGTATCTCGGTCTGCCGTCCGAAGAAGCCTTCTCCGGCAAGGGCGTTTCGGCCTGCGCCACGTGCGACGGTTTCTTCTACCGCAACCAGGAAGTCGCCGTGATCGGCGGCGGCAACACGGCGGTCGAAGAGGCGCTCTACCTCGCCAACATCGCCAGCAAGGTCACCCTGGTGCACCGCCGCGACAAGTTCAAGGCCGAGCGCATTCTGGTGGACAAGATCCACGAGAAGGTTGCCGCCGGCAAGATCGTGCTCGAGCTCGACTCCACCCTCGATGAAGTGCTGGGCGACGCTAGCGGCGTGACCGGCATGCGCATCAAGGGTACCAAGACGGGTGCAACCAAGGACATCGCCCTGAAGGGCGTGTTCATCGCCATCGGCCACAAGCCCAACACCGACATCTTCGAAGGCCAGCTGGAGATGGAAGGCGGCTACATCGTCACCCAGGGTGGTCGCAACGGCAACGCCACCGCCACCAGCGTGCCGGGCGTGTTTGCCGCGGGCGACGTGCAGGATCACATCTACCGCCAGGCCGTGACCAGCGCTGGCACCGGCTGCATGGCCGCCCTCGACGCCGAGCGTTACCTCGACAGCCTGGGCCTCGCCGGCTAAGCCGCGCCAGCCCCACCGAGCGGACCGGGCAACCCCCGGTCCGTTTACATTTGCACATTCACTTTCCACGAGCATGGGCAAGGACAAGCGCAACGCCGGCCTCGACGCCCTGAAGGCCCTCCGCGACCGGGTGCCAAACAGCGTCCTGAAAACCGTGATCGCCCGCCCGTCACCCAAGCCGGCCGCGGGCAAGGTCACGTCACCGACGGAGGAGCCCGACGACGCCGCGTTGTTTCGTGCCCAGGTGGGCCGCATCCAGCCCCTGCGCGCCGACAACCACGCCGACCTCGCCCGCCCCAAGCCCGCCCCCACGCCGCGCCCCAAAGTCGTCGAATCCACGCCGGAAGCCCCGCGCCGCGCGCCGCGCATCGACGAAAACGACGCTTCCGCGGTGTTCCGTGCCGCGCTGGGCGACATCGCTCCAATTCGCGACTTCAACCGGGTGGACCTCAGCCACCAGCGCCAGCACGCCAACCCGAGCGTGCGCGCCATCGAGCGCTGGGAACCGACCGCACCGACGGTGGACGTCAACGCCCTCCACGACCCGGCCGAACTCTTCCGCCACGCTGCCGGCGAAGTCGCGCCGCTGAAAGACCGCAACCTCGCCGACCTCGATCGCCCCACGCCCGCCCCGCTTCCGCTCAAGCGCGAGGAGGACGAGCGCGAAGTGCTGCGTGAGGCCCTCGAGACCCCTCTCACCTTCGAAGACCGCCTCGACATGGGCGACGAAGCCGCCTACCTGCGCGTCGGTCTGCCGCGCCGGGTGCTCACCGATCTGCGTCGCGGGCGCTGGGTGGTGCAGGGCGAGCTGGATCTCCACGGCCTCACCCGAGACGAAGCCCGGAGCAGCCTCGCCCAGTTCATCGCCCTCGCCCTCCAGCAAGGCCGCCGCTGCCTGCGGGTGATCCACGGCAAGGGCCACGGTTCACCCGGTCGCCTGCCGGTGCTCAAACACCTCTCCCGGGGCTGGCTCGCCCAGCGGGAGGACATCCTCGCCTTCTGCCAGGCTCGCCCCCATGACGGCGGCGACGGCGCCTTGCTGGTGCTGCTCCAGGCTGGCGGTGGCCCCCGTAGCTGAGCGCCCGAACCTCAAAACCATAAGCGTTTTCTGATATTTAGCGTCGGCCTCGCGACTTTCGGCAGGAGAAAGCACGATTTTGGTGCCTCATCGGCGATTCTTGCCCGCCGTCAATTTTTTTTGGTCTCCACATCCCTAGAGTGCGCTGCGACAGATTGTCGCAGTGACATCACGCCGCAGGGCGGTCTGCGCACAGCCGCTCGATTGGGCGGTCCTTCGATTTCGGTTAGGGACAAACGGAGACCAAGAAATGAGCACCGAAGACACCAAGCACGACGATCAAACCCTCGTTCCGGGACGCCGCAAGTTTCTGAACAGCGCAGCCCTTGCCGGCCTGGCTGGTGCGGGTCTGTCGGTGGGTCTTTCCTCCTGCAAACAGGAAGCCGCCCCGCCTGCCGCGAGCCCTGCACCGGCAGCCCCGGCGCCGGCCGCCGCCCACGCCGGCGACGGCCTGAACATTCACCCCGCACCCGGCCAGCTCGACACCTACTACGGCATCTGGTCCGGCGGTCACTCGGGCGAAGTACGCGTCCTTGGTCTGCCTTCAGGCCGTGAGATCAAGCGTGTTCCCACCTTCAACATCGACTGCATGAGCGGCTGGGGCATCACCAACGAGTCGAAGGCCGTCATCGGCACCAAGGCCGACGGCAGCCTGAAGTACAAGACCGGTGACACCCACCACGTGCACGGTTCGTACACCGACGGTACCTACGACGGCAAGTACTTCTGGGTGAACGACAAGATCCATGGCCGCCTGGCGCGGATCAAGGGCGACACCTTCGAGTGCGACAAGATCACCGAGCTGCCCAACATCCAGGGCTTCCACGGCATCTTCCCCGACCGCCGCGACCCGGTGGACGAGAAGATCAACCACACCACCCGCGTCTTCTGCGGCAACGAATTCCACCTGCCGCAGCCCAACGACGGGCGCGACATGGATGATCCGTCCAAGTACAAGACGCTCTTCACCTGCGTCGACGCCGAGACCATGGAAGTGCGCTGGCAGTGCCGCGTCGATGGCAACATGGATCTGGTCGCCACCTCCTACGACGGCAAGCTCGCCGCTGCCAACCAGTACAACGTCGAGGGCGGCGCCAAGTACGAGGACATGATGTCCGCCGAGAAGGACGCCTGCGTGTTCTTCCAGGTGGCCCGTATCGAGCAGGCCATCAAGGATGGCAAGTTCGTCACCATCGGCGACAGCAAGGTGCCGGTGGTGGACGGCACCAAGGAAGCCAACAAGGATCCGAAGACCGCCCTCACCTGCTACGTGCCGGTTCCGAAGAACCCCCACGGCGTGAACGCCAGCCCGGACGGCAAGTACTTCATCTGCTCTGGCAAGCTGTCACCCACCGCCACCGTCATCGAACTCACCAAGATCCACGACTTCTTCGACGGCAAGCTCGACGACATCAACAAGAGCATCGTCGCCGAAGTCGAACTCGGCCTCGGCCCCCTGCACACCGCCTTCGACGGCCGCGGCAATGCCTTCACCACCCTGTTCCTCGACAGCCAGATCGTCAAATGGAACGTGGACACCGCCATCAAGTTCCACGCCGGCGACAAGAACGCCAAGTACGTGGTCGACCGCATCGACGTGCATTACCAGCCCGGCCACATCAACGCCTCCATGTCCGAGACGAAGGAAGCGGACGGCCAGTTCCTGTGCGTCGGTTGCAAGTTCTCGAAAGACCGCTTCCTGCCCGTCGGCCCGCTGCACCCCGAGAACGAGCAGATCATCGACATCCGCGGCGAGAAGATGAAGATGCTGGCCGACCACCCGGTCTACCCCGAGCCCCACGACTTCATCATCGTCAAGCGCGACAAGATCAAGACACGTCAGGTGTACAACGTCGACGACTTCCCCAATGCCATCAAGGACGCCAAGGATGGCGGCGTGTTCCGCAACGGCAACAAGGTCACCGTCAAGCTCGTATCCCAGGCACCCGCCTACAGCATGCGTGAGTTCAAGGTGAAGAAGGGCGACGAGGTCACCCTCATCCTCACCAACCTGGACAAGGTCGAGGACTTGACCCATGGTTTTGCGATTCCGAAGTACGACATCAACTTCATCGTCAATCCCCAGGAGACCAAATCGGTCACCTTCAAGGCCGACAAGCCGGGCGTCTACTGGTGCTACTGCACCCACTTCTGCCACGCCCTGCACCTGGAGATGCGCACCCGGATGATCGTCGAGAAGTAAGCGATGACGCCGTAACGATTCCTTATCGAGAAGTAATTTGGGGAGACGCACGCGTCTCCCCTTTTTTGTGGCGCAGACCCTTGATCGCCAGCCCTGGCCATGACGCCCGCCTGCCCGGCGGCGGCAAATTGACTCAGCTTAAGGCGCACCCCGGGCCAGAACATCAGAATCCCGCCACATACTAATTTGTGGAGTCACCCGATGATTTCCCTGCGCGCCCTGCGCAATTTCGCCCCACGTTTTGCGGCCCGGTTTGGCGCCAGCCTTGCCGCCCTCACCCTCGCCGGCAGCGCCCTCGCCGACACCTACGAAGTCAAACTCCCCCCGGAGCTGACCTCGTCGCCCAGGATGTGCGACTACGCACCCTGCAATGAGGTGATGCCCGGCGCCACCAGCTTCTCGGAGCGCAAGGGCCAGCCGCCCTTCGTCGAGGCCTACGCGGACGAAGGCGGCCAGAAGAAGCTGATCGGCTACGTGATGCTATCCACCGACATCACCGATATACCGGCTTACTCCGGCAAACCGGTGGTCACCCTGATCGGCATGGACACCGCCGGCAAGTTTGCCGGGGTCAAGATCCTCAAGCACTCCGAGCCCATCCTGCTCCTGGGTATCCCCGAATCGGCGCTCATCAAGTTCAACAACCAGTACCTGGGCAAGTTCGTCGGCGACAACATCGAGATCGGCAAGTCGCGCCCCGAAGAGAACCTCATCGGCCTCGACGCCATCACCGGCGCCACCGTCACCGTCATCGCCCAGAACCAGGTGATGATGCTCTCGGGCGGCGAGGTGGCCAAGCAGGTCGGCATCCTCAAGCCGGTGATCCGGCCCCAGGCCAAGTTCCCGCCCGCCGGCCCGGCGCCCAGTTGGGCGCAGCTGGTGGAGGACGGCAGCGTCCAGCGCCTCACCGTGAAACCCGAGGAAGTCGGCCTCAAGAGCGACGGCCGGCCGTACATGGACCTGTGGTTCGGCTACCTCAACCAGCCCACCGTCGGCCAGGCCATCCTCGGCAAGGACGGCTACGCCAGCCTGATGGCCCGCCTCAAGGAAGGGGAGCACGCCATCTTCATCATCGCCGACAACAGCATGGATTCCTTCAAGGGTTCCGGCTTCGTGCGCGGCGGCATCTACGACCGGGTGCAGGTGCGCCAGGGTGGCGACAGCTTCACCTTCCGCGATCTGGACTACCTCAACCTGTGGGGCATCTCGGCTGCCGGCGCGCCCTCCTTCACCGAATCGGCGATCTTCATCATCCGCGGCAAGAGCTTCTCGGCCGCCTTCCCGTGGAAGCTGGTCTTCCTTGGAAACAAGATCGACAAGGAAACGGCCGCCAAGACCTTCGCCAACTTCGACAAGGAATACTGGCTCGCCGACCAATATCTGGAAGGCGGCCGCCCGGTGGTGGTCAAGCCCGACCCCACCTGGCTCAAAGTCTGGAAGGAGCGGGCTATCGAGATCGGTGCCTTCATCGTCGTTCTGCTCGCCATCTCGGCTGCCTACGCCAGCCGCGACAAGCTGGTGCGTCACTCCACCCATAAGAACAAATGGCCGGTCAATGCCTTCAAGTACACCGGCTGGGTGCTCTCCATCGGCTTCGTCGGCTTCTACGCCATGGCCCAGCCGTCCATCACCCAGGTGCTTACCTGGTTCCACTCGCTGCTGTTTCAGTGGAAGTGGGAGCTGTTCCTCTCCGACCCGCTGATCTTCGTGTTCTGGATCTTCATCATCGTCACCACCTTCGTGTGGGGCCGCGGCTTCTTCTGTGGCTGGCTGTGCCCCTTCGGCTCGCTCTCCGAGCTGCTGTACAAGGTGGGTCAGGCGGTGGGCCTCAAGCGTTTCCAGTTCCACCTGCCCCAGGCGCTCCACGACAAGCTCAAGTGGGTGAAGTACGCCGTGTTCTTCGGCCTGCTGGCGGTGTCGTTCTTCAGCATGGGGCTGGCCGAAAAGCTCGCCGAGGTTGAGCCCTTCAAGACCACCTTCCTGGTCGGCATCACCAACCGCAGCTGGCCCTACAGCCTGTTTGCGGCCAGCCTGCTGGGCCTGGCGATCTTCATGGAGCGGCCGTTCTGCAAGTATCTTTGCCCCCTGGGTGCGGCGCTGGCCATGCCCACCACCTTCCGCTGGTTCGGCCTCAAGCGAAAGGATGAATGCACCAGTTGCAAGGCCTGCGCCAAGGGCTGCGGATCGCTCGCCATCGACGCCAAGGGCAACATCGACCAGCGTGAGTGCATGCTGTGCCTAGACTGCATGGTGTTCTACTACGACGACCACGCCTGCCCGCCCCTGGCCCAGGAACGCAAGCGTCGCACCAAGGCGGGCCTGCCCCTCACCCCCATCGACGGCAAGGGCTATTTCATCCCGATCCACCCGGCCCCGGTCGACAAGAAGAAGGAAGGAGCCGCAGCATGACCATCGCCGACCGCAACGAACTGCGCCAGCCTGCCTACGGCAAAGCCCACGGCGTCGCCTGGTTCGCCGCCGAGCTGTGGGATCACCTGTGGCCCTGGGCCGGCCGCGGCCAGCCTGCCCGAAAGACGATCCAGGGCGCCGGCTTCGCGCTGGCAATCGCCGCCACCGTGGCCTGGGTGATGGCCGCCATGGGCCGCCTGGAGGCCGGCGCGATCATCGGCTGGTGGTTCGGCTGGAGCGTCTTCGAGGTGATCGTCCGGCTCGACGCCAAGCCCTACGTGAAGGAAGGCCCGTGGTGGGGACACCTCTACCGCCGCGCCACGGCGATGGACATGATCTGCTACGTGAGCTTCAAGAACCTGCTGATCGGCGCCGTGCTGTTCATCGCGCTGCGCACCTTGGGCATCGTGCAGGTTTGAGGCGGCGGGCGTTGGCCTTGGGGTAAAGTGCCCCCATGCGCCCCGCTCATCCCATCTCCGAGAACGAAGTCGAGTTCACCGCCATCCGCGCCCAGGGCGCGGGTGGGCAGAACGTGAACAAGGTGTCAAACGCCGTACATCTGCGCTTCGACATCGCCGCCTCGTCGCTCCCGGAACACCTGCAGGAGCGCCTGCTTCGGCTGGGCGATCAGCGCATCAGCAACGGCGGCATCGTCATCATCAAGGCGCAGGCATTCCGCAGCCTCGAGAAGAACCGCGCCGAAGCCCTGCGGCGGCTGCAGGAACTCATCGACAGCGTATCGGTGGTGGCCAAACCCCGCCGCCCCACCCGGCCGACCCGCGGCTCGGTCACCCGGCGTCTCGAAGGCAAGGCGCGCCGCAGCGCCATCAAGGCCAATCGCGGGCGCGTCGACTGACGCGCCCCACGATGGCGCTCAATGCGCCTCGTCGTAGCTCGACAGCGTCACCCCCGCCGCGGCAAGACATTCGCGCAGGTGCTTGACCTCCTGCTTGGTGAACTCGTTGCCGTGATGGGGATGGTGGATGAAGAACTCATGCCGGTTCAGCACGATGCGGAAGCGCGCACCGTGGTTGGGCTCCACATCGGCCCCCAGGTGGTTCAGCAGCGACTCGACCTCGCGCCATTGAACGTTGCTGCTCGCGGGTTCGCGGTAGATCGCTTCGAGCGTGTGTTTGTGCTTGTTGCTCATGGCCTTCCTCCCGTTTGAACGGATTTTGTATTCTTGCACCGTCGGCGGACGGCCGATAGGAACTGCAACCGGAATGGCGTAGCCTTCGCACCTTCCTTTGATCCACGACAAAGAAAGACGTCACCATGCCCGTGCTGCTGCAAGTCGATTTCCCGTTCTCCGGCCCCTGGGGCCCGGCGATGACCGAAGCCCTGCAAGGCCTCGCCGCCTCCATCGCCGACGAACCCGGCCTGATCTGGAAGATCTGGACCGAAAACGCCGCCACCAGCGAGGCCGGCGGTATCTACCTGTTCGCCGACCGCCCAAGTGCCGAAGCCTATCTGGCGATGCACACCGCGCGCCTCAAGGGCTTCGGCATCCCCGCGGTGAATGGCAAGATCTTCGACGTGAACGGCGAACTCTCCGCCATCGACCGCGCGCCGCTCTGAGCCCGCCGATCCCGGCCCGCCTCACGGGGCCGGCAAAATAGTCATGGGCCGATCATGCTGCGGTCGCTATCATGCGCGACCCCCACGCGGCATTTCCCCATGATCACTCTCAAAAACGTCACCTTGCGCCGCGGCGCCAAGGTGCTGCTCGACAGCGCCTCCGTCACCCTCAACCCCGGCGAGAAGGTCGGCCTGGTCGGGCGCAACGGCGCTGGCAAGTCGTCCCTGTTCGGTCTGCTTAACGGCAGCCTCCACGAAGACGCGGGCGACTACTCGATCCCCAGCCAGTGGCGCATGGCGCAGGTGGCCCAGGACATGCCCGAGACCGAGCAGAGCGCCACCGACTTCGTGATCGAAGGCGACACCGTCCTGCTCGCCGCCCAGCAAGAAGTCGCTGCGGCCGAAGCCAGCGACGACGGCATGCGCATGGCCCACGCCTACATGGAACTCCACGACGCCGGCGCCCACGACGCAGAAGCCCGCGCCCAAGCCTTGATTCTCGGTCTCGGTTTCAAGGTGTCGGAGCTGTCCCAGCCGGTGAACAGCTTCTCGGGCGGCTGGCGGATGCGCCTGCAGCTGGCCCGGGCGCTGATGTGCCCGTCGGATCTGCTGCTCCTCGACGAACCCACCAACCACCTGGATCTGGACGCGCTGGTGTGGCTCGAAGCCTGGCTCAAACGCTACGCTGGCACCCTCATCGTCATCAGCCACGACCGGGAGTTCCTCGACGCCATCACCTCGGTCACGCTGCACATCGACAACGCCCGGCTGGTGCGCTACGGCGGCAACTACAGCACCTTCGAGGACATGCGCGCCGAGCAGATGCTCCTCCAGCAGGCCGCGGTGGCCCGGCAGGCCGACAAGATCGCCCACCTCCAGAAGTTCATCGACCGCTTCAAGGCCAAGGCCAGCAAGGCCAAGCAGGCCCAGAGCCGGGTCAAGGCGCTGGAACGGATGGAGAAGATCGCCCCGGTGCTGGCCGACGCCGAGTTCAGCTTCGAATTCCAGGAGCCCGCCAACCTGCCCAACCCCATGCTGGCGATGGCCGACGTGAGCGTCGGCTACCCGCCGCCCGATGACGCCCCCGCCGGCACCCCGCCGACGACCATCGTGCGCCACATCAACCGCTCGGTCCACGCCGGCCAGCGCCTGGGCATCCTGGGCGCCAACGGCCAGGGCAAATCCACGCTGGTGAAGACCGTCGCCCGGGCGCTGGCGCCCATCAGCGGCGAGCTCACCGAAGGCAAGGGCCTCAACATCGGCTACTTCGCCCAGCAGGAACTCGACGTGCTGCGCCCCGCCGACACGCCGATGGAGCACATGATCCGCCTCGCCAAGGACACCATCGCCGCCGGCCGCAGCGGCTGGGTGGCCGGGCGCGAGCAGGATCTGCGCAGCTTCCTGGGCACCTTCAATTTCAGCGGCGACATGGTCAAGCAGCCGGTAGGCACCATGAGCGGCGGCGAGAAGGCGCGGCTGGTGCTGTGCATGATCGTCTGGCAGCGCCCCAACCTGCTGCTGCTCGATGAGCCGACCAACCACCTGGACCTCTCCACCCGCGAAGCCTTGAGCGTGGCGCTCAACGAGTTCGAGGGCACGGTGATGCTGGTTAGCCACGACCGCGCCCTGCTGCGCGCAGTGTGCGACGAGTTCTGGCTGGTCACCCGCGGCGGCATCGAGCCCTTCGACGGCGACCTGGACGACTACCAGCGCTTCCTGCTCAACGAAGCCAAGCGCGCCCGCGAAGCGACCTGAGCCACATCGTCACGCCATGACCTGCAAGCTCGTCGTCTTCGACTTCGACGGCACCCTCGCCGACTCCTTCGACACCTTCCGCATCTGTCTCGACGAAGCGGCAGCGGAGCACGGCTTTCGCAGCCTCGCCGGTGAAGACACGCAGCACATCCGCCGCATGTCGAGCCGGCAGCTGATGGACCACCTGGGTGTGCCGATCTGGAAGGTGCCCACCCTGGCGGTGGACATGCGCCGGCGGATGTTTGCGCGCATCGACGCCGTGCGCCCCTTCCCTGGCGCCGAGGCAGCCCTGCGCCGCCTTCGCGACGACGGCTTCGCCCTGGCCCTCCTCACCTCCAACACCCACGACGCCGCCCGCGCCGTGCTGGGCGCCGACACCCTTGCGCTGTTCCAGCACCTCCACTGCCGCGCCAGCCTGTTCGGCAAACGCTTCAAGCTGCGCGAACTGCTGTGGACCACCCGGCTCGCTCCCGAATCCGTCACCTGCATCGGCGACGAAATCCGCGACGCCGATGCTGCCAGGGCGGTGGGCATGGGTTTTATTGGCGTTACCTGGGGCTACACCCACCCCGAAGCCCTGCAGGCCCATTGCGATGTACCCCTGCTCGCGAGGCTCGACGAACTCCCGGCGCGGATCGCCATCGCCTGAAGCCCCCCGGCGCAACGCGCCGACTTCACCCAGATCAAGGCCGGCTGCGACATTCCGCCGCACACTGCAAGCCATCCGGACTTCCTTGTGCCTGTTGCCGTGCCCCTTCCAACCCGCCCGCTCCGCCTTGCCTTGGCCCTCCTCGCGATGGGGTCGGCCCTCAACGCCCGGGCCGCCAGTTGGGACGTCAAGCCGGGTGAGTCGGTCCAGGCCGCGATCAACCACGCTGCGCCCGGCGACACCGTGCGCGTGGCCCGCGGGCATTACCCTGAAAACCTGCGCATCGACAAACCGCTCAAGCTTGTCGGCATCGACCGCCCCACCATCGACGGCCGCGGCAAGGGCGACACCATCCGGGTGACGGCGGCCGATGTCACCATCCAAGGGCTGATCGTTGCCGACTCCGGCGCCGATCTGGGCGAACAGAACGCTGGCATCTACCTCCAGCCCGGCGCCCACCGGGCCCGCGTTGCCCACTGCGACTTCAGCTACACCCTGTTCGGGCTGTGGATCGAGAAGGTCGAAGATGTGGTGATCGAGCACAACCTCATCACCGGCAAGCGCGATCTGGATTCGTCCCAGCGCGGCAACGGCATCCAGCTCTACAACACCACCGGCGCGAAGATCGTCGGCAACGACATCAGCTTCGTGCGCGACGCCATCTACGTGGATGTCTCCCACAAGGCGCTGTTCCGCGGCAACAGGATGCACCACAGCCGCTACGGCACCCACTACATGAACTCCTACCACAACGTGTGGGAGCACAACGACACCTACTACAACCGTGGCGGCCTCGCGCTGATGGAAGTCCGCGACCAGATCGTGCGCAACAACCGCGCCTGGGGCAATTCGGACCACGGCATCATGCTGCGCACCATCCAGGACGCCGTGGTCGAGAACAACATCGTCGCCGGCAACGCCCGCGGCTTCTTCATCTACGACGCCGAATACAACACCCTGCGCAACAACCTGGTGGTGGATAACCAGGTGGGCGTGCACCTGTGGGCTGGCTCGATCCGCAACGTGGTCGAGCAGAACGACTTCATCTCCAACCGCGAGCAGGTGAAATACGTCGCCTCGAAAGACGAAACCTGGGGCGCCAAGGACGGCAACCACTGGAGCAACTACGTGGGCTGGGATCGCAACGGCGACGGCACGGGCGACGTCCCCTACGAGGCCAACGACATGGTCGATCGCCTGTCGTGGAAGCACCCGATGGTCAAGCTGCTGCTCGCCAGCCCGGCCATCCAGACGCTGCGCCTCATAAGCCAGCAGTTTCCGCTGCTGCGCGCCCCCAGCATCGTGGACCCCAAACCGCGCATGCGCCCCGAACATTCCGACTGGAGAAACTGGCTTGGCAAGCACTATCGTTGAAGCCCACGGGGTGACCAAGGATTTCGGCACCGTTCAGGCCGTCAAGGGCGTCGACCTCGACATCGCCCCGGGCGAGCTGTTCGGCCTCATCGGCCACAACGGCGCCGGCAAGAGCACCCTGTTCAAGATGATGCTCGGGCTCATCCCCGTCACCACCGGGCAGATCCGCCTCGACGGCGAATCCATCACCGGCCCGCGTTTCCGCGAGACGCGCCGCAAGATCGGCTACCTGCCCGAGAACGTCGTGCTCTACGACAACCTCACCGGGCTCGAAACCCTGTTCTTCTTTGCCGACCTGAAAGCCGTGCCGCGCAAGCAGTGCGCCGCCCTGCTGGATAAGGTCGGCCTCTCCCACGCCGCCGGCCGCCGCGTGCGCGAATACTCCAAGGGGATGCGCCAGCGCCTCGGCTTTGCCCAGGCCCTGCTCGGCACGCCGCGCCTGCTGTTCCTCGACGAGCCCACCACCGGCCTCGACCCCGGCGCCATCCGCGACTTCTACCGCATCCTGCGCGAGCTGAAAGCCGAAGGCGTGACCATGGTCCTCACCTCCCACATCCTCGCCGAGATCCAGGAGAGGGTGGATCGCCTCGCCATCATGGAAGGCGGCCTCATCCGCGCCACTGGCACCGTACAGGATCTGCGCGAAGCGATGGACCTGCCCCTCACGCTCGAGATTGCCGGCGGCGCCGGGCTCAAGGAGCAGGTCACCCGCGTGCTCGAAGGCATGGCCGTCGAGAGCATCTTTGATACCGGCAGCGTGCTCCACATCCGCCTGCCCCGCGAAGCCAAGATGCCCGCCCTCACCCGCCTCGCGACCCTCGGCGACACCATGCGCGACCTGCATGTACGCGAACCGTCGCTCGAAGATGTGTTCTTCGGATACCGGGCCGGCAATGGGTAGTGGGTGATGGAAAATTGGCAGTGAGGACAACGACCGCCGCGCCAACACCTTCCCCTCCCCCAAGCGCACTTTCCATCCAACGACAGCCACAGGAAACGGGACTCAGGCCGAACACCCCCGCCCTACTCCCCAATACCCCCACCACTCCCCAAAACACCATGCTCTCCATCGACTTCAGACAGATCGGCATCGTCGCCGGCAAGGAATTCTGGGACCGCATCCGCAATCGCTGGGTGCTGGCGGTGGCCATCGTGTTCACCGTGTTCGCCCTCGTCATCGCCTACTTCGGCGCGGCCCAGCAGGGCGCGGTGGGCTTCCGCTCCATCGACCTCACCATCGCCTCCCTCGTCAGCCTGGTGATCTACCTCATCCCGCTCATCGCCCTCATCCTCGGCTTCGACGCCATCGTGGGCGAGCGGGAGCGCGGATCGCTCGACCTGCTCCTCACCCTGCCCATCACCCGCAAGGAGCTCATCCTTGGCAAATACGCCGGGCTTGCCGGCGCGCTGGCGTTTTCCACCATCGCCGGTTTTGGCGCGGTGGGGCTGATCCTCTCGCCCCAGCTCGATCTCAACGCCCTCTTCCACTACGCCGGCTTCATGGGCTCGGCCATCCTGCTGGGCTTTGCCTTCCTCAGCCTGGCGGTGATGCTGTCGGTGTTCGCCAGTGATCGCACCCGCGCCTCGGGCCTCGCCATCGGCACCTGGTTCTTCTTTGTGCTGGTGTTCGATCTGCTGCTGCTGGGCGCGCTGGTCGTCACCGCTGGCGACTACGGCGGCGCGATCTTCCCCTACCTGCTGCTGCTCAACCCGGCCGATGTCTTCCGCGTGCTCAACGTGTTCAGCCTTGACGAAGTGCGCACCCTCTACGGCCTTGCCACCGTCTTCCCCGAAGCCCTGAGCCACCCTGCCACCCTTGGCGGCGTGATGCTCGCCTGGATCGTCGGCCCCCTGGCCGCTGCCATCTGGAGATTTGAACGATGAAACTGCCCCGCTCCGTGCCGCCTCTCGTCCTTCACACCGCCGCCCTGCTGGTGGCCGTCAGCCTGCTCAGCGCCTGCGGCAAGCAGGCTGGCAACAGCGTCGGCCCCGCAGAGATCACCAAAGAGAGCGCCTGCGCCCTCGACGGCATGTACCTCGCCGACTACCCCGGCCCCAAGGCGCAGATCCTCTACGAAGGCGCCCCCGCCCCCGAGTTCTTCTGCGACACCATGGAGATGTTCTCGCTGTATCTCAAGCCCGAACAGGCCCGCAAGGTCGCCGGCATCTACGTGCAGGATCTCGACAAGACCCCCTGGGAAGCCCCCAAGGGCAGCTGGATCGACGCCCGCAGCGCCTTTTATGTGGTCGGCTCCAAGAAGCGCGGCGCCATGGGCCCCACCATCCCCTCGTTTGGCACCCGCGACGGCGCAACAAAGTTTGCCGAAGCCAACGGCGGCAAGGTCTATCCTTTTGCCGAAGTCACCGCAGACATGGCCCGCCTCGACGGCGGCGCCCTCCACGACCAGCGCATGTAACCCTCACCGCCCCCACACGCCCATGGACAGCTTCTACGACCGCCTCGACTTCGACGACGCCATCGAGATCGAACAGCTCTCCCGCCTGATGTACGAAGTCCGCATCGCCCGCGACAACCTGCTCGCCCAGCTGGGTGCCGGCACCCCCGAACAAGCCCTCGCTGCCATCCGCAGCGGCAACCTGCCCGAGCACCCCGGCTACGAGCAATACCTCACCACCCGTCTCCTCACCGATCTCCACGCCGACGTGCGCGCCCGCCTGGCCGAACGCACCCAGGCCGCCAACCGCTGACCGCCCCGCCATGAGCCTGCACCTCGACCTCGCCGCAGCCATCGAAGAACAGTTTGGCGAACACCTGGAAGCCCCGGTGGACGTCAAGCTCGACGCCCTCATCGCCCGCCTCGACAACGGCGCCGTGCTCGAAGCCCGCATCGCCGCCCCCGACGCCTACGCCATCGCCTGGGCCTGGGGCGAAGCCGAACTGCGCATCGACACCGCCCCCCTGCACAGCGATCTGGCCACCTTTCCCAATCACCTGCACGCCGCCGACGGTAAACTGCGCGCCGATCCCCTCACCCACTGCGGCGATGCCCCCATCGACAACCTGCGCCGGGTGATCCACGCCATCCTGCAAGACCCGCTGCTCGACAACACCCCCGGAGCCCAGCCATGATCCGCCGCGTTCTGCCCGCAATCGGCGCCGCCATCATCCCCGCACTCCTCGCCGCCGTCGTCATCGGCCAGCCCATCGCCGCCAAAGCCGCCGATCTATCCCCCCAATACGTCCAGCGCTCCACCCGCTGCCCCGTGTGCGGCATGTACCCCTACCGCACCCCCCAATGGACAGCCCAGATCGTCTTCAACGATCAGACCGCCAGCAGCTTCGACTCCCCCGCAGACATGTTCCGCTTCGTGGGCAACATGATGCTCTTCGACAAAACCCACAAACCCGCCGACATTGGCGCCATCTGGGTTGCCGACTACACCACCAAAGCCTGGGTGGATGCGAAGAAAGCCTTCTACGTGCTCGGATCAAAAGCCCGCGGCCCCATGAACGAACCCAACCTCCCCGCCTTCGCCAGCCGCGAAGCGGCGGATGCGCACGTTAAGGTGGAGGGGGGAAAGGTGCTGGGTTATGGGGAGGTGACGCGGGATATCGTGAAGAGTCTGGCGGGGGGGCATAACCACTAGGCTGGCGACTCCCAAAACAAAGCGGGCTGGGCATCCTGAAATCTGGGATGACCAGCCCGCTTTTTGCTGACGTCCAGAAAAGACGGCGCCCTCTGTAGGTCGGACTTCAGTCCGACTCCGCGCCCCGTCCGAAGTCCCACGACAACTACTCGCGAGATATCAAATAAAAAGTGCCGCCGTCGCCGTCCGGCGTAAAAGTGACTAAATAGCGAATGGACTTGCCGCATAGATTAACCACCCAGCGCTCATTGACACCACCGTACATCCGCTCGGCAGGGGTTCTACCAGTTCCACGTGGGCTCACGAAAAGAATTTGGGTATCGATCGAAGTAATCTGATCGCAATTCCCCTCCAACTTCGCCCGCATTACCAAGTCCCTTGTGGTGTCCGCCTTCAGGAGATCACCTGCAACGGTTTTACCACTTACCGGAATACGCGTTGCACAAGCGGAGAGCAACGACAGCACGGCTACCGCAACAATCAAAACACATTTGTTCAACTACACTTCCTCACTAAGATGGATGGGGAAGAAAACTCCCGTAGGTCGGGTCAGCGAAGCGTGACCCGACACAACCCAAGCAACACCCTGCTCACTGCGCCTTCAACGGCAAATCCGGCCGCAGCACATCCAGCATCTCCCGCGTCACCGCCCCCTGTAACGAACACCCCACGCGGATGAACGCCGTCTCCCCGTTGTTTAGCTCGACCATCAGCACTCTCGCCAACGTCTTCTGTTTGGGCAGCCCGGATCGGTTTTCTCTTTCAGGTCGCATTGAACGAGGGGCTGAGGCTTCATGCAAACGGCTCAAACTATGCCTGTTCTAGTTGCTTAATTGCGTCCGTGATGTAGGGATCGACAAGCCAACCTATGGAAAGCGAACTTACCTTGCCGACGCGCTTCCTCATTTCAGTTCGTAGTAGGTCGACAACTTCACGAAGCCACTCAAGCTCAGGAAGTAATTCTGCATTGAACTGTTGAATGCTGTACCGCTCCTTTAGAGCATATGCGACGATTCTCCGATCCTCAGGCTTTGCGCGCAGAAGCAGCTGAACAAAATCAACAGGTGACATTAAATGAAGAATAGGAGTTTTGTAATAGATATTCTCTGGATCATTATTGAGAACAATTCTTCGATAGAACAGATTTATGTCCGTTTCTAGTAGGGCTAGCAGGTCAATTGCCTGCTGCGGAAAGCTAGCGCTTAAGGCAATTTGGCGTTTCTCGTCAATGTACGAAAAAAAGGCTTTAAATTGCTCTTCTTCTATACTTGCAAAACCAAGACCTGCGTACGCTTCTCTTTCGAATGGTGAAAGACGTAAGTTTGGATGGTTGATCGGTATATCTCCGCAAGCCATCAAGTCATCGACGTACTCTTTGGCTGATCGAATCACATCCTCGACGTTCTTCTGATAAATGCCATTCTTTGCATACCTGAAAAAAAGCCCCGCAACATGAATAACTTCCCCGAGATTTCTGTATCGCCGGTCGTTCCATTCTGTTTCAACTTGGGCAAGAACCTCGGCAAAATCATCGTCGGACAAATCCATTCCATACCAGAGCTTCACCCAATTCGGTCGGTTCTCGTTTTGAAAGTACTTGCTATTCAATAGCGATTCGTTCAAGTCAGATCGAGGAATCGAGCCGGTTGAAAATATTGCAGTCCAGACCGGGGCTGTTACCAGCGATGTATAGAGATTTAGACCGGAATACTTGCTGCGCACATCGTGAATGTACTGATCTGGATCAGGTTCATTCGTATGCCGTTTGAAGTAGAGCGACAAGCTATAGTTCAACTTGCTAATTTCCGACGCCTTGACAGTTCCGCTGTGCACTTCGAATGAGTACGACAAAAATAGCGCTAGCAAATCAGCAAGAAGTGGGGCTGAGCGCAAAGCAGCCGCGTCCAAAGATTGAGTAAGCCGATCAAACTCCCAAAGTGCATGGCGGACGAGGCGAAGATTCTTGTAGTTCGAACACTCGTAGACTTGAGAAATTAAAGCGAAGTTCGCTCGAACAACTTCTTGCGCTCTCACGGTTGGCAGATCTGCGGCAAACGACTCAAGTGCAGAAGTAACTTCTGGAACGATCTCAAACGTTCGTCCGATCAGCTTTTCCTTTATCCGGGCGTAGCCTGAGTCGGTTTCTGAAGCACGTTTAAGTAACTCCTCTTCGTTTGCGATCAGAATCGCTTTAAGTCCACCATGTTCGATAAACTGATTAACATAACCCAAGAGATCGGCGGTGGGGATTGAACATCGTTCCAAATCGTCCAATACTAAGATTCGGCTGGGATCCAGGGAAATTCTCTCTAACATCTTCTCCGTGGGGACTCCGCCGGAGATACTACCGTCGGACTTACCGTCTCCATCCAGGTCGAAATTGATGGATGTCTTTAGGACTCCGCGCGCTAGCCGATGCAGGAGTCTGACTGGCTTGGAACCGAGGACAGGATGAAGCAAACGAAAGAACTCTGACTCGATATCATCAAAGGACTGCACGCCATACAAACTCATATACAGCACTTGTTCTTTTTGCTGCAAGCATTTGGCGATGAAGTCTTTTACAAACCAAGTTTTGCCGCTCCCCCATAGGCCAGTCAATAGGACTGCATACTGCGGCTCTTTTGGGAGCCCGCAGTAGTAGGTCAAGAATTCTCGAATGTGTGCATTATCTGCCATTGATGCAATTTCCCTATTTATGGTTATGCTTCTGATGACCTTGAGCCTACCCGAAATTGGATGGACAACATTTTTTTGTGAGACCTAACGCCCAAGTTCACCGGCGGCCATGCAAAGCATGGACATTCGTCTGCAACGCAAAGTTAGGCTGGTGTGCGTTGCCTCAGCTGGGGTTTCAGTAGAACCCTACAAGACGCCGCGAACGGTCTGAATGAGTGCCCAAATGTCTTTGTAGTTAGATAAGAACCAAGAGGCGATGATGCCAATAATTGCCCATTTAACAGTGGCTCTAACGCCGCTTCTTCCTTCCTCCTGTACCGGTTTAAGGATGTTTCGATATACGTCCTCGTAATTTTCTGCGACCTTACGGATACTCTCAAAATGTCGACTAATGTCGTCAAGCGGTGCTTTTAATGGCGCGAGAATTGGGTTCTTTTGAAGTTGATCTCTTGCTTCAGCTATGTGCCGTTCCGATTGAGCAATATCTTCACGAAGTTTATTTGGATTGTGACTAAGAAGAGACTGAACTCGCTCATTAAGTATATTGACGTCGCCAGTGATTGCAGCCAGGCAACCCAGAAGATGATCATGTGTTTGTGGAGTGACTGAGCAGATGACAATTGGGGCAAAACCGTCCTCGCCGATCTCTTCGTAGTAAATAGCTTTAGCTTCGTTTAGCTCGAACAGGTAATCATTAATGTGCCCATCCAGCCCCCAAAGCACTGAGGCGCCTGGCTGTTTAAGGTCAACGTCGCTGTTTTTGTCCGCGAGCTTAAGCAAAGTCGCAAGAATTTTTGCTTTAAGAAGTTGTTGTTTATGGATTGGGGTACTCACGACAATCTCTCTTTATGCTGCCAAACTTAATTTTTGGGGCAACAGCCTCGCTGTGTGACAGCGGAGCGCTGCATAACATACTTTTTTAGTTACTGTTTCGATGCAGAAACTACGCTCAAAAAAATAACAAGGCAGGGAAAGCTGTAGCCTTCGGCATAGTGGGGTGATTCCATCCAAGTGAATTTTAGGCAGAAAAAGCATCTCGACGCCGAAACGACCGTTATCCAGATCGGGAGCCATTTGGCCGCTTTGGGCCGCTAGCCCCCAGCCAGCCCAACCGCACCGACCGGGGGTTCTTCACTCCTTAACTAGCGGTTCTCCTCACTCCGCCTCTTTCCCCTTCTTCCCCCGACCGCCGCCGGTCTTCTTTTCGGACTTCTTCTTTAGCCCCATCGACGCAACTTCGTCGGAGTCTTCGCCGTAGGTGGCGCGGACCTGGTTCTTGCAGCCGTTCATCACGTTGTGGCGCTTGTTTTCGGCGATGGCGCGGGCGTCACGGATGGCTTTGAAGGTGTTGTAGGCGACGGTTTCGGCTTCGTTCAGTCGCAGGCATTCTTCATGGGCTGCGGTGGCGGCTTCGAGGCTGAACTCGGGATTGGAGGACTTGTAGTCGGCGATGCTCTTGAGGCCGTAGTAGGCGGCTTCGTCGGCGCGGAGGACGGCCGGGGCGAGGTTCTTGAGTTTCACTTTCGTCATGATGGTTTCCGTTACTGGATTGAACATGGAATGTGGCGCCACGACGAAATGTTACAGTTGGACGGCATGTTTAGGAATATGCCATTGGATATAGAACGCCCAAAAATCCGATAAAAAGTCTGGATTTTTTATACGGATGGGCGTTGTCTGCCGGATTTTCTGGGTAAGTGGCGGGGATGGTGTGATTGCCGTAACGGCAATTGGACGATGCGGCGGCGCAGCAATGGTGGCTGGGGTTGGCCTGCTTGTCGGGTATGGCGAGGGCCGGGGTTTGCGGGGGCCGTCTTCATGCTGGCGATGCAAACCTTCTTGTTGACCTGCGCAACCCTTATGTTGACCGTCACTACCTTTATGTTGGGCCGTGCACTGTTCTTGTTGACGGCGCCAACCTTTCAGTTGACCGCCGTAACCTTTATGTTGGGTCGTCAACTAAAGGGTTAGGACGGTGCACTGTTTGAGTTGACGACCCAACATAAGGGTTTCGCCCGTCAACATCGTCTGTTGCGTCGTGCACTGCTTTCTGCGGTGGCGCGATCACCTTGATCCGGGGGCCGGCAGACGATGTTGGGTGGCGTGATGAAGGATGGGGCAGCGGGATTGAAGGGCGTGGGGCGGCGACCGCCGGGTTGGCGGGTGCGACTGCCTGGGTGTGGGGGCGCTTGCTGCGGTCGTGGCGTTGCGAGGGGGTGTGGTGGGCCGCCTGCCCTATTTCGTGGCTCGATCAGGTGCTTCGTCGCCATACAATCCGTGCCCCCGGCGCCGCCTTCAGGCATCATGTCGGCCCTTACCGCTCACGGGGAAACGCCGGGGTCTTTCCGCGTTTCCTGGCCTCCTAGGGGGGCGGGCCCGGCATCGCCCGGCCCCGGAGCCTAGAACAACCCGCCCACAAAGGCCCGATCATGTACCCCATCAACGACATCGACGCCCAGCTGCTGCTGGCCACCCTGATTGCTTCCAAGCGGCGCCCGGCCGAGCTGGTGGAGATTGTGGCGGCGGCCGATGTGCTGGGCTGCCCGGTGACGTCGGGCAATCTGTGGGCAGAATCCTTCCGGCGTTTTGCCACCCATGATCTGATGGTGGCGGTGGATGGCCGCTACACCCTCACGCCGGCGGCCCTGGCGCTGGGCGAGAAGCTGCCCAAGAAGGCGGATACCGCCGAGCGGGTGTTTCTGGTGCGCGAGCGCCTGTCGGAATACACGCCCGCCGAGAAGACCGCGTCGATCCCCATGAGCGTGGAGCAGATGGAAGCCGCGATGGCCGAGCATGCCGCCAATGCCAAGCAGGGCGGCAAGAACCTGCTGATGCCCAAGCCCAAGCTCACCGAAGAGGAAGAGCAACGCCGCCGCGGCCCCCATCGCCGCTTCGGCGGCCGCGGCCGGGGCTGATTGCCCCGCGCGCGGCCTGATGGATCAGGGTGCTTCGGTGCCCTGCGCCACCCACCAGCGCCGTCCGTTCCAATAGAGCAATACGTCCGGCCCGGCTTCGGTGCCGAGCAGCACGCCATCGCCTTTCCAGCGGCGGGAGAGGCGCGGCCATTCCTTGATGGCGGGGTCGCTGCGCAGCAGCAGTTTGATGGGCTTGTCGTCTTCTTCCCAGATGGGCGTGGCAAAGAAGCGCTGTTTCTGGATGAGGTCGCAGTGCTTGCCGTGGGCGATCACGATGGTGAATAGGCCCGGCTCAAAGCGCCGCCGAAAGCCCGACCAGGGATCGGACGCCCGATCCGCCACCGGGGCCGACACCGTGCCAGGCGGCAGCAGCCACAGGCGGTCGGGCTTGCCGTCGGCGTCGAAATCTCCCTCCCATACTTTGGCAGGCTGCCCGTTGTACGTGGGCGGCCCGGCGTCGCACAGGCTGGGGGTGGCGATGGCGGCGCCGCTAACGGCAAGACTTGCGATGAAGGCCAGCGCAAGCCGGCGGGGGGCAAAACTCATGGGGTGGCGAGCCTCGTTTTCCAGTCGTTGAGGAAGGGTGTCGGGTCGATGAGATCGGCGCGGCGCATGAAGGGTACGCCATCGCGGCGCTTTGCGGAGGTGTCGGCGGATTTCTGGCTGAGATTGCCGCTGGCATCGCCCTTGTACATCTCGAGATGCAGCATGGCGCTGGGCACGTTGATGCCAATCAGCAGGCCCACCTTGGCAATCGGCTGGCCGATCTTCACGGTGTCGCCCTTGCGCAGGGTGCAGCCGGGCTTGATCTCGCCGTAGCGCAGCACGAAGTCGCCGTGATCGATCTCCAGGGCGTCGGTTTCGGCGTAGAAGGCGTATGGGTCGCGCAGCACCGTGCCGTCGCGCACCGCGTAGATGGTGCGGCCCACCGGGGCATACAGATCGCAGCCCGCGTGGGCGCGCTTGCCGCCGTTGCGGTTTGATCCGAAGGCGCGCGGCGAATGGGCCCAGTCGGCCGTGGCGGGCTGGGCGAAGGGGAAGCAGGTGTCGCCGGGCGGCGGCACGCTCACGCTGCCTTCGACCACTGCAGCAAGGCGCTGCCAGGTACGCCCGCCGGGGTCGATGCGGCCATCGACGCCAAAGCCGGAGAGACTCTGGAAGGCGCGGATGGCCTTGACGGTGCCGGAGGTGCGCGGCGGCTTTCCGATGGTGCCATCCACCCCGCCGGGGTTGATCTCGGGCCGGCCGAGCAGCTGGGCGGCCTGGGTAAGCAGCTGCTGGACGACGGTGACATCCGGGGCGAGGTTCTTGGCGCCCTTCTCCCATGCGCCAACCGATGCGGTGATTTCCATGATGGGTTCTCCAGGGTTTGGGCTCTGCCGGTGGAGCCCTTGCTGTTCAGCATAGCCGCTGTCAGGTGATTGTCATCCTTGCTGGCGGCACAGGTCGGCGATGGGCATCGTCCCGCGGGGCGGGCTCTGGACGGAATTGTAGGTGGGACGTCGCGCCAGCCGCAATGGATCGGTCTGGCCAGCATGCGCGGGCTGAAGGCATCCCTACACGGCGCCTGATGTCACCGAACGCAGACGAAAAAAAGCCCGGTCATCGCTGACCGGGCCGGGGCGCGCTGGGAGGAACGCGCTTGAGGTAATCGGCGTGCGCTTATTCGGATCGGGCGATCATGAAGTCGACGATCAGCTTGACCTCGTCGTCCTTCAGGGCCGGGTTGCCGCCCTTGGCGGGCATGGCGCCCTTGTTGCCGTTGAAGCCTTCGATGGCGTGCTTGTAGAGGGTGTCCTTGCCCTGGGCGATGCGCGGGCCCCAGTCGGCCTTGTCGCCGAGCTTGGGTGCGCCGGCCACGCCGGTCTGGTGGCACATGGCGCAGGTCTTCTTGAAGAGGGCTTCGCCCTGGCCACCGTCGGCGGCAACGGCGGCCACCGGAGCGGGGGCCGGCGCCGCAGCGGCAGGGGCTGCGGCGGGGGCTTCGGTCTTGGGGGCTTCAGACTTGCCGCAGGCGGCGAGCAGGCCAACGAGGATCAGGGGGAGCAGTTTGGCGGGGGACATGGTTTCTCTCTCGATGAATCGGGGTGAGGCGCATGGTATGCGGGCTGGGCATGGCGCCTCATTGACCGCGATCAATTGCCGCATTACGCCTCAGCGCGAGCGCGCCAGATCCACGTCGGCCCCGTTGCGCTCGTCGGTATAGGGCTGGGTTGGCGCCGGCTGGCTGCTGGCGTGGCAGCTGACGATCACGTTGGAGAGGGGTTTGTCCCGGTGGAGCACCTCGACCCCGCAGCGCCCGAACACGTGCTCGATGGTGGCCAGCAGGTTGCGGGCGTAGGGTGTTTCCAGCCGCCCGTCGAGGATCAGGTTGGCGAGCAGCACGCCTTCGGGCGCCAGCACGCCGCGCGCGTCGTGCCAGAACTCCTGCGTTACCAGATGGCCGGGGATCGAGGTGTGGCTGCTGAACACATCCACCACCACCGCGTCGAAGCGCCGCTCGGTGCGCTTCACGTAGCGGCGGGCGTCATCCACGATGAAATCGCCGCGGATCGGCCCCTTGAGGAAGCGCGTCTCGGCGATGTTGCGGATCTGCGGGTCGATGTCCACAAAGGTGTAGCGGTTGAACGTCTCCCGGTGCGACAGGGTGAAGCCGCCCGCCCCCAGCACCAGCACGTCGCGGCCCTTGAAGCCCAGATCCTCCAGCAGGATGCGGCGCAGCTGGGTGATGTACTTTGCGTAGCGCGGCGGCTCGCTGGCGTCGATCAGCGAGGCGAGGGAGTTGTTCACAAAGAACGCCCGGGCGTCCTGGCTGCCCGGCAGCGCCACTGGCGTCACGGCGTAGTCGGCGTAGGGCGTGTCGTGGACATCGGTGGGCGGAAAGGCATTGATCGCCACCGCGCCGGCCGACGCCAGCACGACGCCGGCCCACCTCCGCCAGCCCGGCGCCGCCAGTCGCAGGCTGCCCAGCGCCAGCAGCAGCGCGCACACCAGCACCGCCGCCGACACGCCAAGCCACTGCATCACCCCCAGCGACAGGCTCACCGAACCGAGAAAGCTCCCCAGCGTGGACCAGTACAGCGCGTAGCCGCTCGCCTCACCGGCCCGCATGTGCTTCATCAGATTGGTGAGCACCGGCACCGTCTGCCCCAGCAGCCATGCCAGCGGGCACAGCACGCCGCCGATGAAGAGCAGATAGGCCACGCCAGCCGGCTGCAGGTGGGCGAACAGCCCATCCACGGTGAGCCGCGCGAGCCCGAGCCCGGCCAGCAACGCCGAGATCAGAAAGTTGCGCGCCACCACCTGGGTAAAGCGCTCGCTCACCTTCGCCCCCGAGGCATAGCCCAAAGCCAGCGCCAGCAGAAAGAAGCCAATGGTCGGCGCGGTGACCACGATGGCGCTGCCCACGTGGGGCACCAGCCGACGCAGGGCGATGACCTCGGCACCAAGGGAACAGAAGCCTTCGATGAAGACAATCAGGTAGAGCAGATGTCGGGGCATGGCGGGCAAGACAGAAGGGGCAGCGGCGCGGCCGCCATTATGGCGCCCGACAGGCAGAAAACGGACCTGCCAGCGCAAGCCGTCCACGCCGCCTCGATCTGCGGTCGATACCCCGCGCGACCATGTCGCGCCGATGCGCCGCCCCTTCGCTGCGCCGTGCCGACACAGGGTTTCACCAATCGGCAGCCCTCTGCCTGCGCGCACCGCGACATGTTGTCGCAGCGGGGCGTTTTATGGCCCGGATCAAGGGAAGTCCGGCCATCGCCTTGGTACAGTCCGGCCCCGTTGCCTACCGCCAAGGATGATTCCGATGACTCGCTTCCAACCCTCCCCCGTTGCGCTGGCCCTCGGCCTTGCCCTCGCCTGCCCGGCCTTCGCCCAGACAACGCGGCCGGATTCCGACACCGTGCTGACCCTTGGTCAGGTGGTGGTGAGCGGCGCGGCGGCAGGTCCGCTGGAAGCGAGACGCCTGCTGACCTCGGTGGATGTGCTGCCCACCGAGCGCATCGAGAGCCAGGTCACCGGCAACAACTGGGAACTCTTCGGGCAGGTGCCGGGGGTGATGCTGACCCAGTTCGGTCAGGGCACCACGTCGGGCAAGTTCTCGATGCGAGGCTTCAACGGCGAAGGCGAGATCAACGCCGTCAAGCTGTTGATCGACGGCGTGCCGTCCAACAGCAACGACGGCAACATGCCCTACATCGATCTGGCGCCGCGCATCGACATCGACGCCATCGAGGTCGTGCGCGGCACCAACGACCCCCGCTATGGCCTGCACAACATCGCCGGCAATGCCAACATCGCCACCCGAAGCGGCGGCAACTACCTGCTTGGCCGTGCCACCTACGGCAGCTTCAATACCGCCGACCTGCAGGCCGCGGCCGGCATCGAGCGCGATGGCCTTGCCCAGAACTACGCGGTCGCCCTGCAGCGCACCGACGGCTACCGCGACCACGCCGACGCGAAGAGCGCCAGCATGTCGGGCAAGTGGTTCTTCACGCCCCAGGGCGGCACCAGCCGCTTCGGCATCATCGCCCGCCACAGTAATGCCAGCGCCCAGGAGGCCGGCTACCTGACCCGCGCCCAGCGCAGCGCCGATCCGGATCAATCCCCCGCCCACAATGCCACCGACGAAGACCGCCGCGAGGCCACGCAGTTTGCCCTGCAGGGCGAATCGGAGCTGGGCAGCGCGCTGTTCTGGAACGGCCAGGTCTATCTCAACAACCTGGACGACCACCGCTACGTGAGGTTCTCGGCGGGCGCCTCGCAGCAGGAGCGCGTCGTCCTCGAGACTCACACCGGTGCTGCCACCAGCCTTACCTGGCGCGGTGGCGAGACGGCCATTGGCAAGGTGTCGGTGATGGGCGGGCTGGATGTGGAACACCAGAACAACCGCAGCCAGCGCTTCAACACCACCGACCAGATCCGCCAGAGCCAGACCCGCAACCAGCACTTCCAGTTCGACACCCAGGGCGCCTATGTGCAGGCCGAGATCAAGCCGACCCCCGCCCTCACCCTGGTGCCGGCCTTCCGCGCCGACCGCATCGACGGCAGCTACACCAACCTGCTGAACGGCCGCACTTACGCCGTCAATGACTACGGCACCATCAAGCAGCCCAAGTTCTCGGCCATCTACGCCCTGAACAGCGCCTATTCGATCTACGGCAACTGGGGCCGCAGCTTCCAGGTGGGTGTGGGCACCGCGTCGTACAAGGTCAATCAGACGAGCGACCTGTCCCCGTCGATCAACGAGGGCGTGGAGCTGGGCCTCAAGTTCCGCCCCGCCAGCTGGCTCGACGGCCGCGTGGCCGTGTGGCGCCAGACCGCCTCGAACGAAGCCCGCCGCAAGCTCAACGACCCGGCCAACGACGCCGAGAACATCGGCCAGACCCGCCGCCAGGGCATCGACCTGCAGGTGAATGCCCGCCCCACCGCGCAGCTGGGCGTGTGGATGTCGCTGGCCTTCCAGAAATCCGAGATCCTGAAGGCCGATTCGTCGTCGCTGGGCACCACCGGCAAGGAGATCGACCACGTGCCGCACCTGCTCTACAACCTGGGCGCCGATTACCAGCTGAGCGACGCGCTGCGCGTCTCCGGCTGGGTCAATGGGCAATCCAGCTACTACCTGGAGCGCAGCAACAGCACCGGCAAGTTCGGCAACTACGCCCACGCCAACCTGTCGGCGGCCTACCGCATCAGCCCGGCGATCAGCGCCGAGGTGCAGCTTCGCAACCTGTTCGACCGCTACTCGGAATACGTGTGGTGGGACGGCGCCCAGAGCCTGCACGCGCCGGGCTCGCCGCGCAGCATCTACGGCACCCTGGCCGTGCGCTTCTGAGTCACCGTGAAGGCCGCCCTGCGTCGCCGCTGGCTGTGGGTGCATCGCTACCTGGGGCTGGTGGCGGGCGGCGTGTTCGTGCTGCTCGGGCTCACCGGCAGCCTGCTGGTGTTCTACCTGGAGCTGGACAGCTTCGCCAACCCGCAGATCGCGGTGAGCCGCGCGGTGCCGGCGCCGTCGGCGGATGCGATCTTCCGCGCCATCCAGGCCCGTCACCCGGAGCGCGACGGCCCCTGGCGCATCGAGATGCCGCTGGCGCCCGACCGTCCGGTGATGGCCCGCTACTACACGCCCATCGAAACCGCCGGCCGCGGCTTTGCACCGCTGATGCTGACCCTCGATCCGGACACGCTGGCCGAGACCAGCCGGCGCTTCTGGGGCGACTACGCCGTGACGTGGCTGTACGACCTGCACTACACCCTGCTCCTGGGGAGCACCGGCAAGCAGATCGTCGGCTGGACGGGAGTCGTGCTGTTCGTATCCCTCGTCACCGGGCTTGTGCTGTGGTGGCCGAGCCGGGCGCGGATGGTGGTGGCGCTGCGCCCCCAGCTTCGCCCCGGCCGGGTACGGCTGACCTACGACCTGCACGTGCTGTCGGGCATCTACGGGCTGGTGGTGTTGATCGTGCTGGCCGTCACCGGCGCGGTGCTGGCCCTGCCGGACATCGCCCGACCAATGGTATCGGGCTTCTCGGAGCTCACCCCGGCCTATGTGCCACCGGGGGGGCTGGTGGAGGCCGGCGCGCCGGTGCTCTCCCTCGACGCGGCGGCGGAGATCGCCCGCACGCGCTTTCCGCTGGGCGAAGTGCGCTGGATAGAAACGCCGGGCAAGGCCGGAAAGCCGATTTCGGTACGGCTGCATCAGCCCGGCGAGCCAGGCCGGCGCTTCGCGCGCAATCAAGTGTGGATCGACCCGGGCACCGGCACGATCCTCGCGGTGCGCGACATCGCCGACGATTCGGCCGGTGACCGCTTCTTGGACTGGATGCACCCGCTCCACAACGGTGAGGCCTTCGGCATGCCAGGTCGGTTGTTCGCGGCGGTGGGTAGCCTGCTGCCGCTGCTGCTCTTCGTGACCGGCTGGCTGCGCTGGCGCCATAAAACCACCGCCCGCAAAGGCGCAACCCAGGCCCTTGCGGTGCCGTCGCGGGCGCCCCGCTGAGGCTGCGCCGGCAGGGAGACTTCATCGGTCTGCCTGCCTGAAGTCAAGTTCGCAAGCACCCGCGTCTGTCAGCCAACAAGGGTGACGACGCCCCACATTGGGGTCAATTAAATTTACATATCCAATTCAGTTTTGCTCATCTGGATGAGCTAAGTTTGTAATTTTTAACAAAAAATCAAAACCGGCATGGGCATTGCTAATCATCGAGGAAACAACCCTAAGACAAGGAGTCGCCTCATGAAGAAAAAACTCGCAATAGCCTTTATCACCGCAGCATTGGCCCAGACCGCGCATGCAACCATCGTGCTCGATTTTGAAGGCGCCGGAAACAATGCCCAGCTGCTGAACTTTTACAACGGTGGCACTGACAGCGCCGGCAACAGCGGCACGAACTACGGCATCGGCTTTGGCAGCAACGCCCTGGCTCTCATCGATGCCGATGATGGCGGCGGCGGCAACTTCGCCAACGAACCGTCGTCGAAGACGATCATGTTCTTTCTGAGTGGCAGCGCGATCCTCAACTACGCCGCCGGTTTCGACACGGGCTTCTCGTTCTTCTACTCGTCCTCGACGGCTGCGTCGGTGAAGGTCTATGACGGCATCGACGCCACTGGCAACCTGCTGGCTGATATTCCCCTTACGGCACAGTTCAACCAGGGCTGCACCGGGGATCCCAACGGCAATTACTGCAACTGGACAGCCGTGGGTGCCGGCTTTGCCGGCATCGCCAAATCCATCGATTTCGGTGGCACGATCGATCAGGTCGCCTACGACAACATCACCTTTGGCTCTTCGACGCCGGGCACCGTGCCCGAACCGGCGAGCCTCGCGCTGATTGGTGCAGGCCTCGCCGCCATCCTGCGCACGCGTCGCAGTTCGGCCCAGCGCTAAGCTGAAGCCGCGAGCCCCGGTGATGCCGGGGCAGCAAACAAAACGGCCACCCGATTTAATCGTGGTGGCCGTTTTGCATGGCGCCCGCCTGGCAGGTGTGCTCAATACACCGCGGCCTCGGCTTCCGCTTCCGGCCGCAGGGCCGAGCGGACGACCGTCTCGGTGAGGGCCGGCGAACAGAGTTCGATGAAGCGATAGGCAAAGCCGCGCAGGAAATGTCCCTTGCGCACCGCGATGCGGGTCACGTTCTCGCCAAACAGATGGCTGCTGGGCAGCATGCGCAGGTTCTGATCGCGGGTGGGGTCGTAGGCCATTGAGGCGACGATGCCAATGCCCAGCCCCAGCTCAACGTAGGCCTTGATTACGTCCGCGTCCAGCGCGGACATCACGATATCCGGCGACAGGCCGGCGGCGGTAAAGGTCTCGTCAATCTTGGCGCGTCCGGTAAAGCCTTCGTGGTAGGTGATGACCGGATACTCGGCCACCGCCTCCAGCGTGAGCGGCTCGACGCCTTCGAGGGGATGCCCCGTCGGCACGATCACCGAGTGGTGCCAGCCGTAGTAGCTGAAGGACACGAAATCCGGCACCGCGGCAAGGGATTCGGTGGCGATGCCGATGTCGGCCCGACCATCGAGCAGCATCGCGGCAATCTCGCCGGGACTGGCCTGGTGCAACACCAGATGCACCTTGGGGAAAGCCTGCTTGAACTGGGTGACCACCTGAGGCAGCACGTAGCGCGCCTGGGTGTGGGTGGTGGCCACGGTGAGCTGGCCGTGGTCGCGGGCGCTGAACTGGGCCGCGATGGTCTTGATGTTGCGGGCGTCCATCAGCATGCGATCCACCACATGCACCAGCTCCTGCCCCGGCTCGGTGAGCCCGAGCAAGCGCTTGCCCTTGCGCACGAAGAGTTCAAGCCCGAGCTCGTCCTCGAGATCCTTGATGTGTTTGGAGACGCCCGACTGGGAGGTGAACAGCGCGTTGGCCACCTCGGTCAGGTTGAAATTGCGCCGCACCGTCTCATGGATGATGCGCAGTTGCTGGAAGTTCATCGCTCAGATTTCCCAGTTGGGTGCCGGCACAGCGATCGGGCTTGCCGGATCGCGGCCAAACACACTCAGGCGCGATGGCACGAGCCGCACCACCTGCCCTTCTTCCACGCCCAGCCGGGCCACTTCGTCGCGGGTGATCTCGACCTCGAAGACCTGACCGGTGGAGCCGTTCAGCCCGTCGAGCTCGACCCGCGCGGTGACGCCGAAGGCGAGGATGCGGTTGACCCGCGCCGATACGCCGTCGGTGGCCTTGGGGTCGACGACGATGGCGAGCTCGTGGGGCCGGGCAAAGGCGACCACCTCGCTACCGTGGGTCAGGTCCACCTTCTCCGCCGAGAGGCGGTTGTCGGCCACATGCACCGCATCGCCCTCCACCCGGCCGTGGAAGAGATTGACCGAACCCAGGAAGCCATACACGAAGGGCGAGGCCGGGTGGCGATACACCTGTTCCGGTGTGCCCACCTGCTCCACCTTGCCATGGTCCATCAGCACCACGCGGTCGGCCACTTCGAGCGCTTCTTCCTGGTCGTGGGTGACGAAGATCGAGGTGATGTGCAGCTCGTCGTGGAGCCGGCGCAGCCAGCGGCGCAGCTCCTTACGCACCTTGGCATCCAGCGCGCCGAAGGGCTCGTCGAGGAGCAGCACCCGCGGCTCCACCGCCAGCGCCCGGGCCAGCGCAATGCGCTGCCGCTGACCGCCGGAGAGCTGGGCCGGGAAACGATCCGCCACCCAGTCGAGCTGCACCAGCTTGAGGAGTTCGGTCACCTTGGCCTTGATCTCGGCCTTGGACGGGCGCACCGCGCGCGGCTTCATGCGCATCCCGAAGGCCACGTTGTCGAACACGGTCATGTGACGGAACAGCGCGTAATGCTGGAACACGAAGCCCACCTGGCGCTCGCGCACGTGGGTGTCGGAGGCGTCGGCGCCATCGAGCAGCACCTGGCCGGCGTCGGCGGTTTCCAGCCCGGCGATGATGCGCAGCAGGGTCGTCTTGCCGCAGCCGGACGGGCCCAGCAGGGCCACCAGCTCGCCGGTCGGGAAATCGAGGGAGACGTCCTTCAGCGCGGTAAAGCTGCCAAACTCTTTGCGGATGTTCTTGACTTCGATGCTCATTTCATTCGTCCTCGGATGAAGCCGCCTTGCCGGCCTGACGCTCGACCCACACCTTGATGACCAGCGTCACAAGAGCCAGGAGGGCCAGCAGGGATGCCACCGCAAACGCGGCCGCAAACTGATATTCGTTGTAGAGAATCTCCACATGGAGCGGCATGGTGTTGGTCTGGCCGCGGATGTGGCCGGACACCACGCTGACCGCGCCAAACTCGCCCATCGCCCGGGCGTTGCACAGGATCACCCCGTACAGCAGGCCCCACTAATGACATGGACTCCCCCACCCCATAGCGCGACACTGGCGCTCAGGCAGCCACGGGGCTGAGATCACCAGGAGGAAGTGCCATGAAACAACAGCTGGCCCATATCGGTCTCGACATTGCCAAGTCGGTCTTCCAGCTCCACGGTGTGGATAGCCGCGGCAAGCCTGTGTGCAAAAAGACCTTGTCCAGGAGTGAAGTCCTGGCCTTCTTTGCCAACTTGCCGCCTTGCCGAGTAGGTATCGAGGCCTGCGCCGGGTCCCATTACTGGGCCCGCGAACTCATCAAACTGGGACACGATGCGCGCCTGATGGCCGCGCAATTCGTCAGTCCCTACCGCAAGAGTGGCAAGAACGACGCCAACGATGCCGAAGCGATCTGCGAAGCAGTCGGCCGGCCCAACATGCGTTTCGTTCCGGTCAAGAGCGAAGAAGCTCAAGCCGTGCTAGCGGTTCATCGTGCCCGTGCGCTGACTGTTTCGGAGCGCACCGCCCTCGTTAATCAAGTGCGTGGCCTGCTGGGTGAATTCGGCATCATTACTGGAGCCGGCATGGCGAAAGCCCGCCAGTTGCTTGCCAGGATCGGTGCCGGAGGCGGGCAATTACCAGCGCTAGCCCGCGAAACCATCGGTGAGCTGCATGACCGCTTGCGGGGTCTGGACGAACGCATCCTGGCCTACGACAA